>CAMBHL010000001.1 GCA_945867155.1 uncultured Eubacteriaceae bacterium
TTGCAAAGAAAAAAGTCCGAAGTAAAATCTTCGGACTTTGTCGACAGTCTGAGAGAACATTTTATAAAAATGTTCTCTTTTTATGTTCAAAACCGCAATAACCACTGCCAGAATCCCGTTGATTGTAAAAACAAAATAACCATAATCACAGGCGCAACAAATTTAACCATAACCTTATAAATATTTTTTCTTTTAAAACTCTTTCCATTTAATTCCATTTCGTCAATAATCAACTTGGGTTTTACAACCCATCCAATCAATACACAAGATAAAAATGATGTGATTGGCATCAACACACTGTTACTTAAATAATCAGCTAAATCTAAGAGTTGTCCAACAGTCCCATTAGGTAATTTTAATTTAAAATAAAATACAGTATAGCCTAAAGTAATAATAACAGTTGCAATACTATAGATAATAGTAAGTATTAAGGTCACTTTTTTTCTTGGCGCTTTAAAAATCTCAGAGCAATCTGCAACAAGTGTTTCTAATACTGAAATGCATGAAGTTAAAGCGGCGAAAGCAACCATAATAAAGAACGCTGCTCCAAAAATCACGCCAATTTTTCCCATGGCATTAAATACTTTTGGCAACGATACAAAAATCAAAGACGGTCCCGAAGACATTCCAGATTTTCCTGCAAAAACATAAATAGAGGGAATAATCATAAGGCCTGCTAAAAATGCAATCAAGGTATCGAATATTTCAATCATATTAATAGAATGATTAAGATCAATATCTTTCTTCACATAAGAACCGTAAGTTACCATAATACCCATTGAAACAGATAAAGAAAAGAAGAGCTGACTCATCGCATCAAGCAGTACAGAAAGGAATTTTCCAACTGTCATCCCACTAAAATCGGGAATAACATACACGGCCAATCCCTGTAATCCCGTCCTAGTTACACCATTTTCTGTATGTTTTAACGTTAATGAAAAAATCGCAATTGCTATAATCATAAATAATAATATAGGCATACAAATTTTTGAGAATTTTTCAATTCCATTTTGAACACCTCTATAAACAATAACTGAAGTTAATATCATAAAAATAAGACCATAAATAATAGGCGATATTGGAGAAGTAATAAAAGATGAAAAATAATTGCTAGAAGCAGCGGCATGCCACTCCCCAACAAAATAAATGGTAATATATTTTAATACCCATCCTCCAATAACAGCATAATAAGTCATAATAATGGCTGGAACCAGAAAAGTAATCCGGCCCAAAAATCCCCAACCCGGTTTAACCATCTCATATGCTTGAATAGGACTTTTCTGGGTATGTCGACCAATTGCGATATCATTTACTAATAAAGTAAAGCCAAAAGTCAATACAAGCACAAGATATATAATTAAAAATACACCTCCCCCATCTTTTGCTGCTAAATACGGAAAGCGCCAGATATTTCCTAACCCAACTGCTGAACCGGCAGCTGCCATTATAAATCCAAGTTGTCCACTAAAACTGCTGTGCGATTGTTTTTTTTGTATCATAATTCCTCACCTCTAATCTATAGATTAAATAATTTATAATATATCATAAGTCCTTATTTTATTAAAGCTTTTATAAATAAAAAAAGATGACAACGTATTTGTCTGCCATCTCTTTAATTTTTATTTTTCGTGCTTTTCCATTACGCTCATATACGCTGGACGAATAATTTTATCTGTACATATCAATTCTTCCATTCGGTGCGCGCTCCAACCAACAATTCTAGCCACCGCGAAAAGAGGTGTATAAAGTTCAATTGGAATATCTAACATATTAAATACGAATCCACTGTAAAAATCTACATTGGCACAGATTGGCTTTTTATTTTTACGTTTTTCATTGATAATCTTCGGCGCAATTTCTTCAATATTTTCATATAACAGAAGATCGTTTTCCCGTCCTTTTTCTTGCGCTAGTTCTTTGACGTATTTTTTAAATATTTTTTCTCTTGGATCAGATAAAGTATAAACAGCATGTCCCATGCCATAAATAAGTCCTTTGTGATCTAAAACTTCTCCTGCTAATATTTTTCTCAAATAATATGCAATTTCATCTTTATCCGAATAATCTTTCACATTTTGACGAATGTCTTTCATCATATTCATAACCTTGATATTTGCACCGCCGTGCTTCGGCCCCTTTAATGAAGACATCGCTGCACTAATCGTAGAATATGTATCAGAGCCACTCGATGTAACGACTCTTGTCGTAAAAGTCGAATTATTCCCACCACCGTGTTCCATATGTAAAATCATAGCCGTGTCCAAAGTTTTTGCTTCTACTGGAGTGAAAGACTGATCCGGTCTTAACATCATGAGAAAATTTTCTGCAGTAGATAATTCCGATTTTGGATTATGCACATACATGCTGCCATCTAAATTTGTAAAAACATGTGCATGATAAGCATACACTGCCAACATAGGGAATTGTCCAATGAGTTGTATACATTGCCGCAAATTATTTTTAAGAGAAGGGTTCTTTGCATCTGGATCATAAGAGGCCAACGTCAAAATAGATCGTGACATACTATTCATAATGTCAGAACTTGGTGCTTTCATAATGACATCCCGTACGAAATTAGTCGGCAATTTGCGGTAATGTCTTACTGCCGAAACAAAAGTTTTTAACTCTTCATCTGATGGCAGTTCTCCCATTAACAAGAGGTAGGCGATTTTGCCAAATCCCATCGCGTCTTCTGGCAAATTGTTAATAAGTGTTTCAATACGATATCCTCTATACCACAATTCGCCCTCACACGGGACCCGTTTCCCGCCCACAACTTTTGTCCCATTTACAGCTGAGATATTTGTTAATCCTGTTAAAACACCTTTTCCATCTGGATCCCTTAATCCTAAATTTATCCCATATTCGCTGTAAAGCCGCGGCGCAATTTCATCGTTTTCTTGACATATCTTAATTTGATGATCTAAATAATCCGACTGTTTTAAACTCACTATTTTTCTCCTTCCAATTCAGAAGTAATAACCGTGTCAAGTTGTTTCATTAAATCAAGCAATTTTATCATATTTTGCTGGCCAAATTTTTCAACAACATGGGTATAAAATGCTTGTGTCGTTTTTTGATGTTTTTCAATCAGTGCCTTTCCATCATCAGTAATCATGACGTAGGTCCCTTGTTCACCGTCACCGTCATGCTTCCAAATAACTAATCCCTTATCTTGAAGTGTTCTTGATAATTTAGAAACATAGCGCATTGGACGATGTAAACTTTCAGCCAAATCAGACAAATAGGTTTTTCCACCGTAAATTGGGTCGTTCTTCTCATTTTTCAAGATTAAATTCAATGCAATATATTCAGGAATCGTCATTTCACTAAAAAAATGAGAAAGTTCATTATTATTGATTAACATAAATCGACGATAAATCAATTCATTTGATAAACTTGAAATATCAAAATTATTGTGACCCTTTTGTTTTTCTGCTGTCATTTTAATACTCCTCGTAATAATATTAGAATAATTTTTTTGTCTTTCGCTATTTATTAATAAATCGGGACGGTATTTAGTTGTCATAATTACCGACTGCTCGTAACGCCATTCATTAATTTTCTTATGATTGCCAGAAAAAAGGATTTCAGGAACACCGTATCCATCAATTTCCCGCGGCCTCGTATACTGAGGATACTCAAGTAAACCCTCAGTATTAAAAGATTCTTCTTTTAAACTTGATGCTTTAACATTGCCATCTAGTTGACGCAGTACAGTATCGGCTACTATCATTGACGGAAGCTCCCCTCCTGTCAACACATAATCTCCAATAGAAAGTTTTAAATCAACATGTTGCATAACACGTTCATCTATACCTTCATAGTGTCCGCATATTAAAACAATGTGACTTAAAGATGAAGCGAATTGCTGCGCAATTTTTTGATTATACGGATATCCAGAAGGTGTCATCATAATCGTATAAGTATTCTCTGTTTGAAGGGATTTCAACGCATTCACAATAGGTTCATATCGCAGTATCAGTCCTGCACCACCGCCATACGGTGAATCATCTATCTTACGATAACATCCTTCAACGAAATTGCGAATATCCACAATATTTATTCGCGCCGTTTTCGTCTTGATCGCCTGTTGTACAATATGCGAAGATAAAAATCCTGCAAAATCTTCCGGGGCTATCGTTAAAATATCTATATTTAGCATTTTTATTTAAGTGCTGGTGACATATCTTGTCCAAACCATTTTATTACTAATTTTTCATAAGTACCATCTTGTTTAATCTGATGCAGTGCATGATTAATTTGTTTTGTCAATTTCTTGTTATTCTTTCTGCAGACCACAACATAGTTTTCACTGGCTACGGGTTTAGAAACTATTTGATATTGATTTTGATATTTTTTTGAGAAATAAATCGCTTCAGATTCATCGATAAGCAGACAATTAACACTACTATTTTTTAATGCTGCAAATGCAAGATCAATAGTGTTATATTTTTGAACATTTGAATGATCTAAATGCGCCTTTGCCGTTCCAGCTCCGCCACTATTAACTACTACACCAATTTTTTTATCTTGAATATCTTTTATATTTTCATTTTGATCATTAGAATCAATTTGTCCTTTTTTCTCGACAATCACAATATTATTTGTAAAGTAATTATCAGACAAGCTAAAATTATCTTTTCTGGAGGATGTACGTGTAACAGAAGAAATGACGCAATCATATTTATTTTTATTCATTCTATCAAAAATACTATTCCAAGATGTATTGATCCAAAAAGGATCTACTCCTAGTTTTTTTGCGATTGCATTTCCTAAATCAATTTCAAATCCTCTGACATTTTGTTTATTGTCAGTATAAGACATGGGCTCATGATTTGCACAAACGCCAATCGTTAAAGTCTTATCGGCTAAAGCACTTTCAGATGATTTTGATTGCTTACTGCAGCCGGATAATGGCAACGCGATAATTAAGCCAAAACAGATCATGATAAAAAGCGCATATCTTTCAATTTTCCTCACACTTATCCCTCACTTAAAAATAAATGATGTTAATTATTATACACTTTATAAATGATTTATTATAGCCAATTTAAGGAAATGAATAGAAAAAATATAAAAATTGATATATGATAGTAAATAGTATATTTCATGAATAAATTTTAAAGAGGCCCTTATGAAACGATTAGAAAGAACAATATTACTTCTCGGACCGCAAAAAGTGAAAAGACTTCGAAAATCTCGTGTTGCCGTATTTGGCCTTGGTGGTGTCGGCGGATTTGCTGTTGAAGCATTAGCACGATCTGGTGTTGGTCAATTTGATCTCATTGATAAAGATACAATCGATGAAACTAATATTAATCGTCAAATTATCGCGACACAAAGTACCATCGGACAGTACAAAACTGATGTTATGAAAAAACGGATAAGGGATATCAACCCCAATACTGTAGTCCGTACCTTCCCTGTATTCTATCTTCCATCGACAAAGCAAATGTTCGATTTTACCCAATATGATTATATTATTGATGCAGTTGACACGGTAACAGCTAAATTAACACTTATTGAAGAAGCTTATTTTCACAACATTCCAATTATCAGCGCAATGGGGGCTGGAAACAAACTTGATCCGACAAAATTTAAAGTAGCCGATATTTTTCAAACTTCGATAGACCCACTGGCAAAAATAATCCGGAAGGAACTTCGAAAACGCGACATTGATCATTTAAAAGTCGTATATTCTACTGAAAGACCAATAAAAATCAAGTCTTCCGACTCATCAGAAAAAATCATCGGTTCTATTTCTTTCGTTCCTTCCGTGGCTGGATTGATTCTAGCCAGTGAAGTTATTAAAGATCTCACTAGTACTAATGGTTAAGTATCTGTTTTAAATAATACCCTGTATAAGACTTCGTATTTTTTGCAACTTCCTCTGGAGTCCCTTCCGCAACAATATTGCCGCCATTCTCACCACCTTCCGGTCCCAAGTCAATGATATGATCTGCAACCTTAATCACATCCATCTGATGTTCAATGACCACAACGCTATTTCCGCGATCCACTAAAGTATGCATGATTTTAATTAATTTTGCAACATCATCCATATGCAAACCTGTCGTTGGTTCATCTAAAATATAGAGGGTATTTCCTGTATTTTGTTTTGATAATTCTGTTGAAAGTTTAACTCTTTGTGCTTCTCCTCCGGATAATTGTGTAGAGGGCTGTCCTAATTTAATATAGCCTAGTCCTACATCATGAAGTGTTTGTAATTTTCTTTTTAGCCGAGGTAAATTACTAAAAAATTCAAGGGCCTCATCGACTGTTAGATCCAGCACTTCCGCAATATTTTTACCTTTATATTTTACATCTAATGTTTCCCGATTATAGCGTGTCCCTTTACAAACCTCACAAGGCACATATACATCTGGTAAAAAATGCATTTCTATTTTAATAATACCGTCCCCATGACAAGTTTCACATCTTCCACCTTTGACATTAAAGCTAAAACGTCCCTTTTTATAGCCACGTGCTTTCGCTTCATTTGTGCTTGCAAACAAATCGCGGATCAAATCAAAAAGCCCTGTATACGTTGCAGGATTAGATCTTGGGGTTCTTCCAATTGGCGCTTGATCGATCGCTATGATTTTATCAATATTTTCAATACCTGAAATACGTTTATGTTTTCCCGGTCTTTTATAACTATGATACAAATATCTGGAAATACCATTGTATAATATTTCATTAACTAATGTGGATTTTCCAGAACCTGACACGCCTGTTACGACAATCAGTTTTCCCAAAGGAAATTTAACATTTATTTTTTTTAAATTGTGCTCTTCTGCACCAAACACCGTAAGGAATTTACCATTTCCAGATCTTCTTTTAGATGGAATTGGGATTTGTTTTTCTCCAGATAGATATTTTCCTGTAATCGATCTATCCGCTTTCACGATATCTTCAACTTTTCCTTCTGCAATAACTTCACCGCCGTGTACACCTGCTTCAGGACCAATATCGACAATCCAATCAGCCTCTCTAATGGTTTCTTCATCATGTTCGACGACAATCAGTGAATTGCCTAAGTCTGTCAATTTTCTTAGGGAATTTAAAAGTTTGTGATTATCTCTCTGATGAAGACCAATACTCGGTTCATCTAATACATAAAGCACACCCGTTAATCCCGTTCCGATTTGTGTAGCTAAGCGAATCCTTTGGCTTTCACCACCAGAAAGCGTTTCAGCTGAACGGGATAACGTCAAATAATCTAATCCTACATCGATCAAAAACTGAAGACGATTTTTAATTTCTGTAATAATTTGATGTGCAATAAGTTTTTCATGTTCTGTTAGAGAAAGATGTTTGAGAAATTTTAAAGCATCACAAATATGTAATTCCGTAAATTCTATGATATTTTTTCCTGAAACTGTAACTGATAAAATCGTATCATTCAACCTTTTTCCGTGGCAGGCAGGGCAAGGAATATTTGACATATAACGTTCTATAAAACCACGCATCGTGTTTGACTTTGTCTCGCGGAAACGTCTTTCCATATTATTAATTAAACCTTCAAACTTTGATGTATAAGTTCCTTTAAATTTCCCATCGTAAACGACAGTCATCTCATCGTCTGAGCCGTATAAGATTTCATTTAAACATGCATCCGTCATGTCTTGAATAGGCGTATCAAAATCATATCCATATTTTTTTAATAAGCTCTTTAACATCGATTGAAGATGACGGTTATCGTGTTTAAGTCCAAAAAATTTAATGGCACCCTCATTAATTGAAAGTGATTGATCTGGAATGAGCAGATCTTGATCCACTTCTT
Source organism: uncultured Eubacteriaceae bacterium (assembly GCA_945867155.1). Classification (GTDB taxonomy): domain Bacteria; phylum Bacillota; class Clostridia; order Eubacteriales; family Eubacteriaceae; genus Pseudoramibacter. The sequence goes on from CAMBHL010000001.1 coordinate 7,790, forward strand.
TATGAAAACCCAGTCCATTGCATACGGGGCACATACCATATGGATTATTAAAAGAAAAAGACCTTGGTTCCAATTCTTCCATAGAAAATCCACAGTCTGGACAGGATAACTTTTCACTAAATAAATGACTTTTCCCATCAATGATTTGGCATTTTACCAATCCATCAGACATATTTAATGCAATTTCAACCGAATCAGTTAATCTTTCTCTCATGTTGTCTCGTTTTTTCAAGCGATCAACAACGACATCAATTTGGTGTTTGACATTTTTCTTTAATTCAATCTTTTCTGATAATAGATGCAGCTGTCCATCAATAACAGCCCGAACATATCCATCTTTTTTTAATCTAGCAAGTAACTTTTTATGCTGTCCTTTTTCTCCCCTAACAAGAGGAGATAAAATCATAAATTTTGTTCCGCTTGGCAATTCCAGAATACGGTCAACTATTTGATCAATGCTTTGCGATGCAATCTCTTTACCACATTTCGGGCAATGCGGAATACCAATTCTTGCATATAATAATCTAAGATAATCAAATATTTCCGTTACTGTTCCCACTGTTGAGCGTGGATTTCTGTTTGTCGTTTTTTGATCAATCGATACAGCTGGTGAAAGCCCTTCTATTTTTTCAACATTCGGCTTTTTACTATTGCCCAAAAACATTCGGGCATATGATGATAATGATTCAATATATCTTCGTTGTCCTTCAGCATAAATTGTATCAAATGCCAGAGTTGACTTTCCAGATCCTGAAACACCTGTAAAAACAACTAATTGATCTCGTGGAATTTTTAAACTAATATTTTTAAGATTATGTTCTTTTGCACCGACTACAGATATATATTTCATTTTTTACCTTTATATTTTTTGATTAAATCTCTTATTTTTGCGGCTTTTTCAAAATCTAACTGACTCGCAGCCAACAGCATTTCTTTATTGAGTTCTTCTAAATCAATTTGCGATACTTTGTTGCTCGGACTGAAATCCTTCTTTTTATATTCAGATGGCGTTTCAGCAACTTTTGTGACTTCAATAATATCATGAATGTCTTTTTTAACTGTACGAGGAATAATATGATGCTTTTGATTATATTCCCTTTGAATTCTTCTTCTTCTTTGCGTTTCTTTAATTGCAACATCCATCGATTTTGTAATCGTATCTGCATACATAATGACATGACCGTCCGAGTTTCTTGCAGCACGTCCTATAGTTTGAATTAATGACGTTTCACTTCTTAAATAACCTTCCTTATCTGCATCCAAAATAGCAACAAGACCAACTTCCGGCAAATCCAATCCTTCACGAAGTAAATTAATCCCCACTAAAACGTCAAATTTACCAAGTCGCAACTCTCTCAAAATTTTCATTCTCTCGATGGTATCTATATCAGAGTGTAAATATCTCACTCTAATTTGATTTTGTTTTAAATAATCTGTTAAATCTTCTGCCATTTTTTTAGTCAATGTAGTCACTAGTACACGTTCTGACTGAGCCACGGTTTTCCTAATTTCACTTATAAGATCATCAATTTGACCCTGAGTGCCATGTATCGTTATTTCTGGATCTAATAATCCAGTAGGCCTAATCAACTGTTCAACTACCTGTTGGCTATGTTCTTTTTCGTACGGTCCTGGTGTTGCAGACGTGAAAATAATTTGATTGATTTTTCCTTCAAATTCTTGAAAAGTTAAAGGACGATTGTCATACGCTGATGGGAGACGGAATCCATAATCTACTAAATTTTTCTTTCGAGCGTGATCTCCTGCACTCATGCCGCCAATTTGTGGGATCGAAACATGCGACTCATCTGCAAACATTAAAAAATCCTGCGGAAAATAATCAATTAATGTGTATGGGGGAGAGCCTGGTTTTGAGCCATTAATATAACGGGTATAATTCTCTATCCCTGTACAATACCCCATTTCTTGAAGCATTTCCAAATCGTAATTTGTTCTTTGTAATATTCTCTGGGCTTCAACTAAATAATCATGCGCCTTAAACCAATTATATCGTTCACCAAGTTCTTTCCTAATGTCCTTGATGGCATTTTCAAGTCTATCAGGGGTTGTCGTATAATGGGAAGCTGGAAAAATAGCAACGTGACTTAATTCACCCAGAATTTCTCCTGTAACAACATTTATCTCTGTGATTCGATCTATTTCATCATCAAAAAACTCAATACGTACTGCCTTGTCCGTGGAAGATGCAGGGAAAATTTCCAAGACATCCCCTCGTACTCTAAAATTGTTTCGTTCAAATCCAATATTATTGCGAACGTATTGAATCTCTACTAGCTTTCGTATAATTTCATCTCGATCTTTTTTCATCCCCGGCCGCAATGAAATGACTAAATTTTCATAATCAATCGGACTTCCCAAACCATAGATACAAGAAACCGACGCAATAATAATGACATCATTTCTTTCAAATAATGCAGCAGTCGCGGAATGACGAAGCTTGTCGATTTCATCATTTATAGAAGCATCTTTTTCAATAAATAGATCTCTTCCCGGCACATATGCTTCCGGCTGATAATAGTCATAATAAGACACAAAATATTCAACAGCATTTTCAGGAAAAAAAGATCTAAATTCATTGGCCAATTGCGCTGCTAGGGTTTTATTATGGGCCAAAATAAGCGTAGGCTTTTGCACTGCTTCAATGACTTTTGCCATGGTATAAGTTTTTCCTGAGCCTGTAACACCCAGTAAAGTTTGATATTTTAATCCTTTTTTTACGCCATCTGCCAGCTTATCAATGGCTTGCTGCTGGTCTCCCTTTGGTGTAAATTTGGATATTACTTTAAACGGTTTTGTGAGTTTATTAATCTTATTCATATTATTATTTATTAGATATTTTTGAAGTCAAAACTTCTATTGCTTTTTCAAATGGCAAATCATTCTGAGTAAGATAGTTTGTGGATGTATTTTCCTGTGAAACAACAATATCCGGTGTTATTCCCTTTTTGTTAATATTTCTTCCTTTTGGCGTATAATACTGTGCAATCGTCAATTGATATCCCGTTCCATCTTGAAGTGATGTAACACCTTGTACAATACCTTTTCCGAAAGTCTGGGTGCCGATAATCGTAGCTTTTTTATAATCTTGCATAGCACCTGTTAATATTTCTGAAGCACTTGCCGTATGCTCATTAACTAAAATAACCATTGGCAGTTTCACTTGGCTCTTACTTGTTGCTTGATAGTCTTCATCGTTACCGTTTCTTCCCTTGGTACTGACAACTTTTCCCTTGGAAATCAATTGATCGCAAATATTAACAGAAGTATCAACAATACCTCCTCCATTTTCTCTTAAATCAATAATTAATCCCTGGATTTTTTGTTTTCTTAATAATGCTAATTGCGTTGCGAATTCTTTATCTGTATTTTTGGCAAATTCAGTAATATAAATATAACCTATTTTTTTACCATCACGTTCAAATGTTTGCGATGCTACTGTCGCGTTTTTAACAGAAGTACGGCGAATCTTAAAATTCTTTTCCTGATTATTTCGCAGTACCGTTAAATTAACATAAGAGGACGATGTTTTACTCCTAACTTTTTTAGCAACTGCAGAAGCACCCTTTTTTAAATATATTTTTCCATTTATCGATTTTATGACATCTCCGGATCTTAATCCGGCCTTTTCCGCAGGTGAATCCTTCATCACGGATGCAATATAGGCATTTTTCTGTTCATCTTCACTTAATACAACGCCAATTCCATAATACGAGCCCGAAATTTCTTCATTAAGTTTATTATATTCCCGCTTGTCATAATAAATGGAATATTTATCTCCAAGTGATTTAAACATTCCTTTATAAGCTTCATCTGATACTTTTTGAATATTTACTTTTTTATAAAAATTCTTTTGAATCGAATTTTCTAATAATGCAAATTTATCAACTGATGCCGCTATTTCTGACGTATCAGCTTTGTATACATAATGGTGCTTCAGTCTTAAAATCCCGGTTCCGGTTAATAAAAAAGTGAATAAGTTGGTTAAAATGATAATCGCAATAATAATAATATTTCTTTTTTTAGTCTTCATCTGTAATCTTCCCCATTGTTCGTAATAATATAGTAATTTATTCTATCATAGCTGTCTCTTATAGAGAAAGAAATAAAGCCTTAAACGTCTATTACGTTTAAGACTTTTGTTCGATTTTTATTAAACATCTAAAAATTTTCTAATTGCGACATGACTTCCAATTGTTCCTATAAGAATGCCATAGGCAAGGAAAAAAATAACGATCTTTCCTATCAATGCAGAAGGTGAAGCCAAATTAGCTGTAATCGGAAGCAGCGCATTACCGCTTAAATATCCAAGGACATAATAATATCCCGTTCGTACAGCCAACGTTGCTGCCAATGCCGCAATGATTCCTAAAAAAGCACCTTCTAATAAGAAAGGAGCCCGTATATAATTATCAGTCGCACCTACATATTTCATAATTCCTATTTCTTTTCTTCTGGCAAATACAGTCAGTTTAATTGTATTGTAAATCAAGAAATATGAAATAACGGACAAAACAATTACAACGAAAAGACAGAACATATTAATAAAATGACTGAAGTTAGTTAATGCCTGGATATAATCTCTGCCATATTTAATATATTCTATGCCAGTATTGCCCTGCTGATTATACTTTTCAATTTGTGATTTTATTTTACCGAGCTGGTTGGCATTTTTTGCTCTGACAATGTAGGATTCAGGCATAGGATTATTTTTCGAATTAATAGTTCCGGCTAAACTGGAGGAACTATCTAATTGTTTTGAAAAATTCTTTAATGCTGTTGTTTTTGATTCATATTGAACTGATTTAATCAAATTATTTTGTTCTAAATAATTTTTTAAAGCATCTTTCTGTTGTTGTGTACAATTTTGAGTCATGAAAACTTGAATCCGCAGATTTCCTTCAACATGTTGAGTCACTTGACGGATATTCATCGTAATGACCAAAAAAATACCTAGTATAACCAGAGCTGCAGTCATTGAAATAATAGAGGCTAAGCTCATTAGGGAATTTCTGCGTAAACTCTGTCCTGCATCGCGTATTGTCGATCTACGAAGATTAAACATTCGCTATTCCACCTTTACTGCTATCTCCTGTTAAGATGCCATTTTCAAGAGTTAATACCCGTTTATTCAACAATCTTACGATATTCATATCATGGGTAACAACAACGGTGGTCGTCCCATGTCTATTAATTTCAAGAAGAATGCGCATAATGTCCTTCGATGTTTCTGGATCCAGATTCCCAGTCGGTTCATCACAAATCAAAATACTGGGGTTATTAATAATTGCACGAGCAATAACAACACGCTGCTGTTCTCCTCCTGAAAGCTCATGTGGATAATGATACATTCTATCTGACAGTCCAACCATACTCAAAGCCAATGGGACTTTTTTTCGGATTTTCTTTTCTGGACGGCCAATTATTTCCATTGCATAAGCTACATTCTCGTATACATTTTTATTTTCCAGTAAACGAAAATCTTGAAAAACAACTCCCAATTTTCTTCTTAAATACGGGATTTGAGATTTTGATAATTTCGAAATGTCATGTCCTTTAATGCGTACAACTCCTTTTGTTGCATCAATTTCGCGCAATAACAATTTAATAAAAGTGGACTTTCCTGCACCACTGCGACCAACTAAAAATACAAATTCTCCGCTTTCAATACGAAGATTAATGTCTTTTAAAGCATCTTTTTCGTTTTTTTCATATGTTTTTGTAACATTATCAAATTCAATCATAGTGTTCTCTTTCTATTTTAAGATTATACTATTTTAAAATTAATCATTCAATTTCTAACATAGTATAACGCAAGAGTTCATTTTATACAAATTATTTCAGTGTTCTTTAAAAAAAGGCATACCAAAATATTTGGTATGCCTCATAAAATGATGATTTACAGAGCTTTACTAAAGCAGTCAACTAAACTCAGTTTTTCCCACGGTAAGTCTAAGTCATCTCTTCCAAAATGACCATATGCTGCAGTCTGTTTGTAAATCGGTCTTCTTAAGTCTAAATTCTTAATAATCGCATCTGGACGCAAATCAACATTCTTTTCAATGAGTTCTACAATCTTATCATCGGGAATGCTGCCCGTTCCAAATGTATCAACAAAAATCGAAACTGGTTTTGCGACACCAATTGCGTACGCAAGCTGTACTTCACAACGTTTTGCTAATTTCGCTGCGACGATATTTTTAGCAATCCATCTTGCTGCATACGCGGCAGAACGGTCAACTTTTGTTGGATCTTTTCCGGAAAAAGCTCCGCCACCATGACGTCCAACGCCGCCATAGGTATCCACGATTATTTTTCTTCCTGTCAACCCTGCATCACCCTGCGGGCCTCCAATGACAAAACGCCCTGTTGGATTGACAAAGATTTTGGTTTCATCATCCATCATATTGCTATCAATCACTGGTTTAATAACATGGTTAATAATATCCTGGCGAATGGTTTCTGAATCTACTTCTGCACTGTGTTGAGTTGAAATTACAACCGTATCAACGCGTACTGGTGTATTGCCGTCATATTCTACGGTTACCTGCGACTTCCCATCTGGACGCAAATAATCAAGTTCGCCATTTTTTCTGACTTTAGCTAACTGTTTAGTCAATTTATGTGCCAATGAAATCGGCATGGGCATGAATTCAGGGGTTTCATCGCAAGCAAACCCGAACATCATGCCTTGATCTCCTGCACCGGTATTCATATCGCCGCCTTCTTTGCTTTCCAAAGATTCATCGACACCCATCGCAATATCACTGGATTGTTCATCAATCGATGTTAATACAGCGCAAGTATCGCAGTCGAATCCATATTTTGCACGGTCATATCCAATTTCTCTAATTGTTTCGCGTGCAATTTTAGGAATATCAATGTAGCAATCAGTTGTAATTTCACCCGTAATGAGAACTAAGCCAGTTGCAACAGATGTTTCACATGCTACACGTCCCATAGGGTCCTTTTCCATAATTGCATCCAGAACTGCATCTGAAATTTGATCGCAAATCTTATCCGGATGCCCTTCTGTTACTGACTCAGAAGTAAATAATCTTTTCATAGTTTCTCCTTTTTCTATTAATTAAAAAATCCCACTTTTAATAATAATGTGGGATCTTTTTCCCATCATTCAGTTTCCTGAAGGTATTGGCACCATGCTATTGCTGGTTGCCGGGCTTCATTGGGCCTTTCCCTCCACCACTCTAGATAGGCTAATATTCATCTTTACGCGGTGTTCATAATAACGCTACCTTATTCTTTTGTCAACAAAATTTTTCATTGGTATTTTATAAATAATAACCGGCAGACGTAAAAGCACCTTCTATGTGTTTTATATATATTTTTTCACCTCGTCTTCCAACAACTTCAATCACATCAAATCGCATCCCCTTATTGCGAATTTTCTTTTTTTGCATAAATAAAATGGCAGTTTTAATGATGTGCTGTTGTTTCCTTATATTAACTGCTTGACCTGGCGTACCATGTTTCATATCTGTTCTGTATTTTACTTCAGTAAAAACATAAAGGTTATGGACGGATGAAATAATATCAATTTCGCCTGTATTGTCCGAATAATTCCGTGCAATAATTTTATGTCCCTTATGTGTTTCAAGATAATAAGCCGCGATATCTTCTGCCCAATTTCCCTTTTTTCGATTATATTTTTTATCCATTTTTATCTATAATATTTTGAACAAAGGACACTCTGTGAATAGGTGTCAGCCCACAATGACGGATGGCTTGTATATGCTCTGATGTTCCGTAACCTTTATTTTTATCAAAAGCATACTGCGGGTAAAGTTTTGCATACTTCTTCATCAACTGATCGCGGTAAACTTTAGCTACAATGCTGGCTGCCCCTATTGAATAACATTTTTCATCTCCATGAACATAGGATTTGCTTGCGATCTTCATTTCGAGATTAACAGCATCTATTATCAATAAATCCGGAATCAAGGAAAGATTTTTAACTGCCATATACATCGCTAACTTTGTAGAATTGTAGATATTGATCTGATCGATTGTACGAGGACCAATCTGGGCAATTCCTATTGAAATTGCCTCTTTTTCTATCTTCTTAGCTAATGCTTCTCTTTTCTTTTCTGGTAATTTTTTTGAATCGTCGATCCCTAAAATCCAAGAATCTGATGGTAAGACGGCTGCTGCTGCAACAACAGGACCTGCTAGAGGTCCTCGGCCAACCTCATCTATTCCTGCAATCATCTTATATCCTTTTGCATAAAGAATATTTTCTCTTTTTTTCTTGAGACATATTTTTTGAATACTTTGTCGCCGAGCAAGCGCTTGTTTCTCTACTTTTTTTATAAAACTTTGAATACCTTTCCGTGGATCTGCTCTTAAAAAAGCAATTAATTGATTTTTTCCATGATCATCACTTTGCTCATATATTTTTTTTATTTGAGCAATAGTCATTTGAAAAAGCTGATCTTGGGTATACACAGCCCTCATTTGCATTACGCTCCAAAGGTATCAATCGTAATTCTTCCAAATTTACCATCTTTAAAATCTTTTAAGAGCATATTGGCAGCACGTTCGTAATCAAAAACGCCCCCCCGTAACTTCAAGTTCTTCTTATCGCAAATCATCTCAAAAACTTCCCACGGTTTTTTTTGAGAAATATCATCGATCTCATAACGTGTTTGAAGACGATCCGGATATCTCTCACAAAGAAACTTTACAAGCTCACCTGCTAAATTTTCTGTCTCAAAAATTGTATCTTTGATCGATCCAATCCATGCAAGTTCATTGCCAACACGTTCCGAATCAAATTTAGGCCATAAAATTCCAGGTGTATCGAGCAGCATTGTTTTAGCATCAACTTGTATCCACTGCTGCCCTTTTGTCACACCGGGTTTGTTGCCAGTAACAGCCTTCTTTTTGCTAGCTAACGTATTAATGACAGCGCTCTTTCCAACATTAGGAATACCGCAGATTAAACACCTTCTGGATTGAATATTTTGCAATATTTTTAATAGCTGAGTTCGACATTGCCGGGTATAGGCAGTAAACGCCAATACAAAAGTAGTGTTATTTTTTGCTTTGATCTCATCAATCCATTTTTGAGTCATAACTGGATCTGCAAGATCAGATTTATTCAGTAAAATAATATGATTTTTTTTCCTTTTTTTTAACAAATCAGCAATTTTAGGATTTTGACTTGCCCTTGGAATTCTAGCATCCAATATTTCAATAACGGTATCTACTAGTTTGATTTTTTCATTAATTTGCCGTGTTGCTTTTGCCATGTGACCCGGATACCACTGCAATTGTTTCGACTGTGTCATTCTACTTTTCCCCATTTACTAAATGGCCAAAATCGAAATACGACATGACCAATAATGTCTTTTCTTTTAACAAATCCTAAATCAGCGAATCGGCTATCTGAACTGTTTGCTCGATTATCGCCCATGACAAAATATTTTCCCTTGGGAATCTTTGTTTTTGGATAATCGCCATAAGGTGTCTTGCTTATATAAGGCTCTTTCAACAATTTATTATTGCGATACACCTTCATATCTCTAATTTCAATCGTATCTCCGCCCTTTGCAATAACGCGTTTGACATAATCCACACCAGGTGAATAGCGTAAAACAACAATATCACCATAATCTGGATTGCCGATTTTATATTCTATCTTATTAAGCACCAGTCTCTGTCCTTGATGCAGCGTTGGCTTCATTGAAGGACCCTGAACTACTACAAAATCAATAAAAAATAATTTTATGATCAATGCAATACTGACTGCAATTGCAATAGAAATGACCCAATCCTTTGGACTGGCCTGATCATTGCCCGCTAAATGTTCAGATTGATTTGCCATATTTTCTCCTCGTTCATATAAAATAAGGGTCCACAAAGGACCCTTAGATTTTTTCATTGATCAATTAAATAAATTAATCTCTGCTCTTAACTTTTGCCGCTTTACCAACGCGTTCACGAAGGTAATTTAATTTTGCACGTCTGACCTTACCTTTACGAATGACATCAATTTGTGCAACTTTTGGAGAATGCACAGGGAAAGTTCTTTCTACACCAATACCGGAAGATAATTTACGAACCGTAAAAGATTCATTAATTCCACCGTGTTGTTTTTTAAGAACAATGCCTTCAAACATCTGAATTCTTTCTCTTTTGCCTTCAATAACTCGTACATGGACACGAACGGTATCCCCCACATCGAACGGGGTGATATCCTTTTTCATATTATCTTCCTGAACTTTTTTTAATAAATCCATAACTATCTACTCCTTTAACTGAAAATTTGAAGATCATTCGTAAAATCATTACCAGAGGATCATCAAGATTGCCTTCTTATTTTAATTGAAGAAGCTTATGATTTCAAGTTATTTTTTAATTTTATTAGGTCTGGCCTTTTCATTTCTGTGATTTCTGTTGCTCTCTTTTTTCGCCACTCTTTTATTTTAGCATGGTTTCCCGAGAGCAGTACATCGGGGACAGGCATGTCCTCTACCATTTGTGGACGTGTATATTGAGGATATTCAAGCAAATTATTTTCAAAAGACTCCTCTTTCAAACTTTCATTATTGCCAAGCACGCCGCCTATCTGCCGCATGATGCTGTCGGACATGACAAGTGCTGGTAATTCTCCTCCAGTCAAAACGTAATCGCCAATTGAATATTCATCTGTCACATAACGGTCAATTACCCGTTGATCGATTCCTTCATAATGTCCACATAAAAAAATAAATTGTTTGCTTTTTTTTAATTTTAATGCTAGTTTCTTACATTCCTGTATATTAAAAGGAATACCAGAAGGTGTCAAAAAAATGACCGGTGTCTTTTGATGGTTTTCAATGCTCTCAATAGCTTTTATAATTGGTGGTGCCTGCATTATCATTCCAGCACCGCCGCCATAAGGATAATCGTCTACCCTATTGTGTTTATTACTAGAAAAATCACGAATATCAATCGAATGTATTTGCAAAATGTGATTGTCTATCGAGCGCCTCATGATACTTTCAGAAAAATAAGTATTTATAATGGCTGGAAATAAAGTTAAATAATAAAAATTATACATACTTACAACTCAAAAAAATCATTCGGGATGTCACCAATTAAAGTTCCCTTTTCGAGATCAATATCTTTAAAATAGCATTTTCTAAAAGGAACATAAATCAATTTTGCATTCCCTGCTACTTGGATTTCTAATGTATCAACGGAACCTGTCGTTGTTAATACATTTTTAATTATACCAACGTCTTGCCCTAATTTATCTACAATTTGCAGACCAATAATATCCGCGATATAGAATTCATTATCTGCCAACTGATCCTGTTCGCGATCAATGAGAATCTCTGCATTGATTAATGCTTCCGCATCATTTCGATTCAAAATACCCTGTAGCATCATCAAAACAGATTTTTTATGGATACGTACATGCTGAACTTTTAATTTTATTATAGAATCCCTACTTTTTTTTACATAAACTGATTTGAAAGATAAAAATTGTTCAATATCATCAAGAAGTGGAATAACCTTTACCTCTCCCTTTATTCCATGAGCGCTGGAGATTTTTCCTATAACTAATAACTGGTTCATAATCATAAATTCCTCAGATACAAAAAAATGATCCGCTTACACGAATCATTATTTTAAATTAATCCACGATGTTGAGCATAACACGCTTATTTTCTTTCGATCCCATAGCTTTTAATACGGACCGGATGGCTTTGGCAATTCTTCCTTGCCGACCTATTACTCTTCCCATGTCATGATCAGCGACATGCAGCTCGAGAATAATTTCATTATTCTTTTCACTTTCAGTCACTTCAACAGCATCAGGATCGTCTACAAGCGCCTTCACAATCACCTCAACCAGATCTTTCATAAAATATTACTCCTGATTATTCGATGATATTTTCTTTCTGCAAAAGTGCCTTCACCGTAGCAGATGGTTTTGCTCCATTAGAGATCCATTTTTTAACAGCATCACCGTCAATTTTCACAATTGGTGGTTCAACAGTTGGGTTATAGTAACCAACTTCTTCGATAAACTTTCCATCTCTTGGTGCACGGATATCAGCCACAACTAAACGATAAAATGGGCTCTTTTTCTTTCCCATACGTTTCATTCTGATTTTTACTGCCATTTTTTTACTCCTTTCATACTTGCTGTCTTTATGTTCAGTAATATTATAATTACATAAAAGGCCACTTCATTTTATTTCTTTTTTTCTTTCCCATATTGCCCATTTGTTTCATCATTTTTCGGCTTTGTTCAAATCCTTTTAACAGGCGATTTACATCGGCTACGCTAGTACCGCTTCCGTTAGCGATCCTTTTTCTGCGGCTGCCATTAATAATATCAGGTTTGCTTCTTTCTTCTGGCGTCATTGAAAAGATAATGGCTTCTGTTCTTTTTGTTTGTTTTTCAGTAGCAGCCATATCTAATCCTGCTAATGCTTTTTTATTAACACCAGGGAGCATCTCTAATATATTTGAAAGTGAACCAAGCTTTTGAACTTGATGCAACTGGTCAACAAAGTCATTTAGATCAAATGAAGCATTTCGTATCTTTTGCTCCATAATTTTAGCTTGCTCTTCATCAACCATATCTTGAGCTTTATCAATTAAAGATAGAACATCTCCCATTCCTAAAATACGAGATGCCATTCTATCAGGATGAAATAATTCAATATCTGATAGTTTTTCACCTGTTCCAATAAAATAGATCGGTCGCTGTGTCGTGTAAGCAACGGATAAAGCTGCACCACCCCGTGTATCACCATCTAATTTTGTAAGAACAACACCGGTTATTCCAATCTTTTCATCAAATGTCTTGGAAATATTGACTGATTCTTGTCCTGCCATACCATCTACAACTAAAAGCTTTTCGGTTGTCTCAACAGCTTGATCAATATCAGATAGCTCCTGCATTAAGGCATCATCAATCTGCAATCGTCCCGCTGTATCTATGATCACTAAATTGTGACCTTCTTTCTCGGCAATCTTCTTGGCTTCCAATGCGATTTCAACTGCATCATGACAATTTTCTTTACAATAAACAGGTATATCCAGTTCTTTACCCAACACTTTTAACTGTTCCATAGCCGCCGGACGATAAATATCGGCAGCTACTAATAGCGGAGATAATTTTTGCTCCTTGCGAAGCAAATTAGCAATTTTTGCTGCTGTTGTTGTTTTACCAGCTCCCTGCAGCCCCACCATCATAAAGATATTCATTTTATCTTTATTAATATTCAAATGCTGTTCTTCGCCACCAAGCATATTGATCATTTCATCTTTAACAATTTTTATATATTGTTGGCTTGGTGTAAGAGATTTTAAAACTTCTTCTCCCTTTGCCCGTTCACCAACCGCTTTAGTGAACGATTTAACTACTTTAAAGTTGACATCGGCTTCTAAAAGGGCAAGCTTGATCTGTTTATTTGCTGCTTTTATATCAGCTTCATCAAGTTTTCCTTTTTTCCGCATGCCAGAAAAAATATTTTGAAATTTTTCGCTTAACCCTTCAAACATTTTCCACCTTATTAATCTTCATAAGAGAAGCGTTCAACTTGCTCGGAAATATTGTTTAATACAGCCATTGCTTCTGATGAACTTTGAACTTGTTTATTTTCTTTTAATTTTAACAATTCATTTTCGATTTTTGAAATTAGACGCTGTGTTTTCTCAAATCTTTCAACAAGTTTTAATTTATCTTCATATTGGCGAAGCTGTTCTTTACCTCGTCGTATCGCATCATAGGCGCCCTGCCTAGTTAAATGCATAACATCTGCTATTTCTGACGCTGAATAATCATCGTTATAATAATATAATAATGTTTTTTTTAATTTTTTAGATAATAACTCACCGTAAAAATCAAATAATAGCTGTTCTCTATACTTTGTTTTAAAAACTTCATCTCGAAACATCATTTTATCCTGAAAGACTTTATTATTTTACAAGTCTTTTGTTTGAATGTCAAGTTATTTTCTTTACAATTTTATTTTATTTTGGGATCATACAGTAGCTTCACAAAATCCTTCGCATTAAAGGGGACTAAATCTTCAGCTTTTTCTCCAAGACCAACATATTCGATTGGAATTTTTAATTCATTTATCATTGGAATCACAATGCCGCCTTTTGCTGTTCCATCCAATTTTGTCATAACTATACCCTGAAGTTTCACAGCATCATTAAAAGTTTTTGCTTGATTTAACGCATTTTGTCCTGTAGTTGCATCCACAACGAGCAAGTTGTGAATCTGATAATCCCCTTTTTCCTTTTCAATGACGCGGCTCAACTTATTCAATTCATTCATAAGATTGACTTTATTGTGAAGTCGTCCTGCCGTGTCACATATCAAAACATCCGCTTTCTTAGCTTGCGCAGAATGTATAGCATCATAAATAACTGACGCAGGGTCAGCGCCTGGACGACTCGATACAATATCAACATCAAGCCGTTCTGCCCACGTTTGCAGTTGTTCTACAGCAGCTGCTCTAAAAGTATCCCCTGCCGCAATCAATACCTTTTTTCCTTCATCTTGATATTTTTTTGCCAGTTTTGCTATTGTTGTCGTTTTCCCAACGCCATTAACACCAACAATTAGAGATATAACCGGAAAGCTAATCGGTTCTACTGGGACATCAACCATTTGAATCATAATATTTTGCAATTCATCAATGACCTCTTCGACTTTCTTTAATTTCTTCGTTTTGATATTGTCTTGCAATTTATCTATGATTTCTTCCGTGGTATCTACAGTAATGTCTGATAAAATCAAATTTTCTTCTAATTCATCAAAAAAATCATCATCTAATTCTTTATAATAAAATAAATGATCAATCTTGTCAGAAAATTTCTTTGTCGTCTCTGATACGCGATCTCTCATTTTTTGGAATATTGACGCCATATTTTCCTCCTCATTATTTAATGTTTCACAAATAATCTGATACTTTCATTGAAACGATCTTAGAAATTCCAATGTTAGACATCGAAACACCGTAAATCGAATCGCAAATTTTTAGCGTATTTTTTCGATGCGTAATAATGATAAACTGAGTTTGATAGGCTGTCCCTTTCAAATATTCCGTGAAGCGATAAATGTTTTGTTCGTCTAATGCTGCATCAACCTCATCAACGATACAGAAAGGGGCTGGATTCAGTTTTAAAAAAGCAAACAGTAAACAAATTGCAGTCAAAGCCTTCTCGCCACCGGATAATAACGACAGTTGTTTCACATTTTTTCCAGGCGGCTGAACTTCCAAACCTATTCCACTCTGTAATATATTGCGGGGATCTTTATAAAATAATCTAGCTTTTCCACCCTCAAACAATACATTAAAAATTTGTGAAAAATAGATTTGCAATTGTTTGAATTCTTTATCAAATTTCTTTGCCATTGAAGTTTGAAGATCTAAAATAATTTGATTAATTTTTTCTTTTGATTCCAATAAATCTTCATACTGTTTTTTAATAAAACGATACCTTTGATCAATCACTTCATAACTTTCAATAGCGTTAACATTAACGGCTCCTAATTCATTAATTTGTCGTTCTAATGCTTGGATCGAAATTTCTAAGTCAGCTACTGCTTTGATTTCATGCGTTTTGATCCAATCTGCAATCATTGTAGCATTCATGCCATAGCGGCTTTGCATTTTATTATTAATATTATTTTTAACAGATTCGATACGATTTGATGCAAGGGTTAATTTATTTAATTCATCATTTTGCAAAATCTGTTGATGATTTAACAATCGAATTTCTTTTTCAACATTCTCAATTTCCAATTCAATTTTGTTTTCTTTAGATTCGTATTGTTCAGATTTTTTTACTTGTTCACTTAAACCTTGTTGATATTTCTGAAGCATTTTATCTAAATCTGAAAATTGTTGCTGTAATTGCTGAATTCTTTGACTGCAATGTTCGAGATCCGCTTTTTTCTCTTTTACCTGAAGACTTAATGCTTCTTTCTCTTGAATCGTCTGATGAAGTTCAATACTTTTTTGTTTGATAATTTCTTTATTTTTTTCAATTTTAATCTGATATTGCGAAATGGATTGATCACATTCCCTTTGCTTCTTGAAAAGAGTATTGATTTTTTTCTGAAGATCTTCAATACTCTGGGGTGCACCATTCTCATCTATGCTATTATTAAAATTTTTAACAAATTCACTGATTTCATCTCGCTGTTTTGTTAAACCCTCATACTCCTGCTGATTTCTTATAATCTGTTGTTGAAAATTTGAATTAATGGTTTGGAAGGAAACTAATGACTGTCTGTGCTTATAAAGTTCCCGCTCAAAATATTTTTGTTTTAAACTTAAAATCTTTACTGTATTTTGCTGCTTCTCAGTCTTTTTTTTATTTTGATCGTATTCCCTTTGTTTTGCAGCTATTTCAGCCAGAATCCTCTTTTGATCTTCCTGCAACTTATCTAAAGTCTTCTTATGATGCAACTGTATTTGGGAATTTTCATTGTTAGCGATTCCTCCAGAGATTGCACCTCCTGGATAAAACAGTTCACCATCAATTGTCACGATTGTAACATTTTTCTTCAACTGTCTAATGTTTTGGGCAGATGAAAAATTTTGTGCCACAACTACTTTTCCCAATAAATTTTCTACAGCAGGTTGAATCACTTCTGGGTATTTTATTAATTCTGACGCTACGCCAATAAATCCATCACATCGGTTGAGAACAGATTTCTCTTTCTTCAGAAGTTTATTTACTCTTATATTGTTTAAAGGTAAGAAGGTGACCCGCCCGATTTTATGCTTCTTCAAAATTTGAATGCAAAATCTTGCAGTCTCTGTATCATAAACAACAATGTTTTGACTTTTTTTGCCTAACGCAAAGGTAAGCGAAGGGACAAGACTATCTGGTATTTTAATTAATTCTTCAACTGTTCCCAATACTTTCTTCTTGATTGGTTCAGGCATTGAATTTTTTTTATTCATCATCCATTTTACAGCAGGTGAATAATTAATAAATTTATAGCGCTGAGATTGTAAAAATTCAATTCTTGATTTTATTTTTTCAAGTTGTTGATCATACTGAGTTAATTGAGAAGAAAGCGCATGAGCTTTAGTTAATAAATCATCTAGCTGTTTTTTTTCATGGTCTGTATTTTCTTTTTGCTCATTAAATTTTTTTTGGTCTTGCTCAATCTTTAATTTTTCATTCCTGATTTTTTGCTTAATCTCTTCTTGATGAGCTATAGAATCACTTACGTTTTGTTGTCTTATCTTTATTTTTTCATCAAGAGCAGCTAATTGTGAAAAGTATTCATCTTTTTTTGCTTTATCATCTTCTCTTTCACTGCGGAAACCTGACAGCTTTTCCTGCATTGTTTTAATCTTCTCTGTAAAATCTATTGATTGATTCTGCCAAGGCATTTGTTCTTCTGCGAGCTGACGATTTTGTAGTTCGACTTCTTTCAGCAAATGATGAAGAATAGCTATATTGTTAATATATTTATTCTTTTGATTAACAATTTCGGAAATTGACTTTTCCAACCGATTCTGCTCAGCCTGATTGGTTTTGATCTGTTCTTCAATACGAATTTTCTTTTTTTCAATTTGATTACTTCGTAATGAATAATCTTTATCATTCTGATTGGATTCATGTCTTAAATCAGAAATCGTTTTTTTCTGATTCCTTAACCTTTGATAATGAGCATCTGCATCGTGAATTTTTATTTTAATATTTTCGATTTCTTTATTGCACTCACAAATTGCTTTTTGATTTTTGCTCTCTTTTTCTTTAAAAATTTTGCTGTCTCTCGTATATTTGTAAAGATCTAACTCTTTTAATTGTTCTTTTAAACTCAAGTAATGACGTGCTTTTTCTGATTGTTTCAATAAAGGCTGCCGCTGTCGTTCAAGTTCGCTTAAAATATCTTTGACACGGTCCATATTTCTCTGAGCCGAATTTAATTCTTTTTGCGCTTCGTGTTCACGAATTCTATAGTTAACAATTCCTACTGCCTCTTCAATAATGCTTCTTAATTGATGGGGATCACTCTTTACGATATTCTCAACACTCCCCTGGCTCACAACAGAATACCCATTTTTTCCCAAGCCAGTGTCTGCAAAAAGCGCACGGATATCCTTTAATCGAACTTGTTGTTTATTAATGTAATAAGAAGATTCTCCTGTTCTAAATAATCTTCTGGAAACGGAAACTTCATCGGGATAATCTTTTAAATAGTGATCTTCATTATTTAATGTAGCAACAACTTCAGCATATCCCATCGGTTTGAGAAAATGTGTACCCGAAAAGATGATATCTTCCATTTGCTGTCCGCGTAGTGATCTACTGTTTTGTTCTCCCAGTATCCATTTAACCGCATCAATAATATTGCTTTTTCCGCTTCCATTGGGACCTATTACTGCCGTGATGTGTGGATCGAATGTTAATTCAACTGGATGCGCAAAAGATTTAAATCCTATTATTCTTAAAGATTGCAAGTACATAGAGTAACATTATCCTTTATCTTGCGCCGATTCCAATTTTTTGTACAATACTTTTTTTGCAGCGTCTTGTTCTGCTTCTTTTTTAGTTTTTCCTACTCCAGAAGCACAATTTTGTCCATTAATAGATAATGTTACATAAAATATTTTATCATGTTCCGGACCAGCTGTACGATCTAATATATATTCAATACTCTGATTCTGTTTTTGCTGAATAAACTCTTGTAATGCAGTCTTATAATCATTATTTAAATGTCCATCTAAAGCCAACTTAATATTTTCTTTTAAAGTTGAATATATGATTTTTTTTGTATTTTCATAGTTGGAATCCATAAAAACTGCGCCTATTAATGCTTCAAAAGTATTTTCAAGAATAGATTGACGGTATCTTCCTCCAGATGCGATTTCTCCTTTGCCAAGGAATAAGTAGTCCCCTAAATGCAACTTCATGGCTGCTTTTGAAAGGGATTCAGAACATACGATACTCGCACGCAGACGTGTCATTTGTCCTTCAGAAAGCTGATAATTTTTAAATAAATATTCGGAAATCGATAGTTCTAAAACAGCATCCCCAAGGTATTCTAATCGTTCATTGTTTTTTTCTTTACCATATGAGCTATGTGTAAGTGCTTCGTAAAGATGGCTTTTATCATTAAAGAAATAATTAATTTCTTCTTCCAGTTTTAATATATTCATTTATTTCCCAACCAAATATATTTTCCCTTATTAACGAAAAAGCTCCCTAACAAGGGAGCTTCGTAATTTCTTTTAAGCTTCGAGGATCTTCAAGATGTCCCCAACTGTCTTGATATGTTCTAATTGATCGTCAGGAACTTTTACTCCAAATTCATCTTCAAAAGCCATGACCAATTCAACAATATCTAATGAATCTGCATCTAAATCTTCTACCAAATTACTGTCTTCCTGAATTTCATCTTCAGAGACACCCAGCTGTTCAGCGATGATATTTTTAATTTTATCTAATTTATCGTCCATTTTATCCTCCTAAAACTTTATCGAATCAGTATTCGTATTAATTGTATTATCTATTTTTGCAATAATATCGCGATCCATATATGCTATTGCTTGTTTGATTGCATTTTTAATCGCATAAGCCTTTGAGCTTCCATGGGCTTTAATAAGACCACCGCGAACACCTAAAAAAGGAGCCCCACCTATTTCATCGGAACTAAACTCATGTTTAAAAGATTGGAGATCTTTTTGAATTAATGCACCTCCAACTTTCCCTCTAAATGAACTCAAAATAGCTTGTTTTAAACCGTTTAACAAGTAATTTGAAAGTCCTTCTAATTGTTTGAGTACAATATTACCTGTAAATCCATCCGTCACGATGATATCTGCCTTACCATTCATGATATCACGGGCTTCTATATTGCCAATAAAATTAATTGCTCTCGTCTTTGATAATAATTGGAATGCTTCTTTTGTTAAGATGTTACCCTTTTCTGTCTCTGTTCCAATATTCAACAAAGCAACTTTCGGATTGACTTGCTGATAAATATTTTGATAATATATTGATCCTAAAATAGCAAACTGCTGTAAATACTCTGCTTTACAATCCGCATTGGCTCCAGAATCAAGTAATAATGTAATATGATTTTTTGTTGGGATAGGCGTTCCCAACGCTGGTCTCTTTATCCCTTTAATACGTCCAAGCTTGAAGAGTCCGCCTGCTAAAAGAGCGCCCGTTGAGCCAGCAGAAACAACAACACTATCGGCTCCTGCTTTTTTAGCGGCTTCTAAGGCAATGACTATTGAAGAATCTTTTTTTTCGCGAATAGCCTTAACCGGTTCATCGTTAAAATTAATAACTGAATAAGATGGCAGAATATTAATTAATTGTTTTGGATAACTTGCAAGGGATAACGTCTGAGCTATTTGAGTTTCATCTCCAACAAGGGTTAGCTGAACATGATATTCATTCACCGCATCGATGCAACCCTTTACGATCTCTTTCGGGGCGTTATCCCCGCCCATTGCATCAACAAAGATACGCATAATTACTTCCTAAAAATTAGAAAAACAGAGACAAAGCTCTGTTTTAGTCTTCAGCTAATACTTCTGTATCTTTATATGTTCCACAATTTCTGCAAACACGATGAGGCAATTTAATTTCACCACATTTTGGGCATACGCTCATACCTGGTACGCTCAATTTATAATGTGTTCTTCTCTTATCGCGTCTTGCTTTAGAAGATCTATGCTTTGGTACTGCCATGATTAACACCTCCCAACATTTATACTATAACTATTCTATTGTACTACAGATTTTAAATTATAACAGTTTTTTCAAGACTTCCATTCTAGGGTCAATCTCACTATTATTTTGAGAATCTGCTTCATTCTTGCATTGACACGTTTGAACATTCAAATCTGCACCGCATTTCGGACAAATACCCTTACAGTCTGGTTTACATAAGACTCGGAAGGGTTCATTGATATAAAGGCATTCCTCTACACAAGGAATGAGGTCAAAATACGAATCCGAATCTTTAATATCAACCGGTTCATGATATCCATAATCGCAGGAATAAGGCGTTAATTTTAAACATCTCGCACATTTAAAAAGCATGATCCCAGTAATATGTAAATCACACATTACTTGATGCCGATTTAATAAAAAGATTTGTCCTGTTACGTGTAAACCCTGATCTGATATCTCACCACTTAATTCATGATTGTCATCGACAATATCTTCTGAATAGACTCGAAAATCAGCTTGATATGGAGTCTTACCATGTAACTGTGAAACTTCTATCTTCATAGGATAACTCCAAAAGGGCATGACTCATTATAAGTGAGAGATGCCCTTTTTGTCAAGAAAAATTCTTGATTTTTATTTAATATGGTTTATTTTGCCTTTTCTACTAATTCAACAGTATCTCTTGCAATCATCAATTCTTCATTTGTTGGAATGACCATTACCTTTGTTTTGGCCTCATCAGTTGAAATAATCATTTCTTTTCCACGAACCTGATTCTTTTCAGAATCAAGATCAATACCTAAATAGCTTAAACCATCACAAATCGCTGCTCTTGCTGTACTGGAATTTTCACCAAGACCTGCAGTGAAGATAATGCCATCTACCCCATTCATCGCGGCAGCGTAGGCACCAATCGTTGTCTTAACACGGTATTGGAAAACATCCAATGCTAATTTTGCCCGTTTATTGCCTTCTCCTGCAGCTTGTTCAATATCTCTAAAGTCTGAACTGACACCTGAAATACCTAAGACACCAGATTCCTTATTCATCATGCGATCCAATTCTTCAGTGGTATAACCTCTCTGGCGCAGAAATACAAGAATTTCTGGGTCAATGTCGCCGCATCTTGTTCCCATTGCAAGACCTGCTAACGGTGTTAACCCCATTGATGTATCAATAGATTCACCATGGCAGACTGCAGCAATACTAGCGCCGTTTCCTAAATGGCAGGAAATTAATTTAAGTTTAGAAAGAGGCTTGTTCATTAGTTTTGCTGCCTGAGACGTTACAAAACGATGTGATGTTCCGTGAAAACCATATTTGCGAATGCCATACTTTTCATATAATTCATACGGCAATGGATAAATAAAGGCTTTAGGCGGCATTGTTTGATGAAAAGCGGTATCAAAAACGGCTACCATCGGAACGCCTGGAAGCATTTCCTGGCAAGCGCGAATTCCAATTAAATTAGCCGGATTATGAAGTGGTGCCAAAACAGAATTTTCTTCCATCTTTTTAATCACTTCATCATTGATCACTACTGAAGAAGCAAAAGCTTCTCCGCCATGAACTGTACGATGACCAATTGCGTCAATTTCATCTAAGGATTTAATAACACCATGATTATCATCAACTAAAGCTTTAAAAATAATATCTAATGCTTCCTTGTGCGTGTCCATTGGACGTTTAAACTGGACTTTAGCTTTTCCAATTGGTTCATGTGTTACCACTGAACCTTCAATACCGATTCTTTCCGCCAATCCTTTTGCCATAACGGTTTCGGTATCCATATCTAACAACTGATATTTTAATGAAGAACTGCCAGCATTAATTACAAGTACTTTCATCTTTTATTGTTTCTCCTTTAGCTTTATTACAAACTTACTTTAATAACTATATCATTTTTTTATACTTTCGTCCTAAATTATTTTGTGATATATTATAAAAAAATTAATTTCGAGACATAGCATTGGAGGGAATTTTCTTTGAAAGCGTTAGGTATCGTAGCTGAATACAATCCTTTTCATAACGGCCATCGTTTTCATATTCAGATGTCGAAAAAAGTTACCGTTTCCGACGTCATTATTGTCGTCATGAGCGGTCCATTTGTTCAGCGAGGAACTCCTGCGGTGCTTGACAAATGGACCCGTTGCCAAACAGCTTTATTAAACGGTGCTGATTTAATCTGTGAACTTCCTGTTACTTGGGCGACAGCAAATGCTGAAATTTTTGCAAAAGGCGCAGTTTCAATGCTAGACGCATTGCAATGCGCTTATCTTTCATTTGGTTCTGAAACAGGAAAAATACAACCTCTAATGGATATTGCTCATCTATTATCATCAGAGCCCCCACAATTCAAAACTATTCTCAAAACTGAACTTTCTCGCGGCAATAGTTTCGCAAAAGCTCGACAAAAAAGTGTTGCCGCCATATTGCACCCTGCTGATGCCAAAATTTTATCTCAACCCAATAATATCCTTGGTATTGAATACATAAAAGCAATTGACCGCAAACAGCTTAATATTTCACCCGTTACGATTAAGCGTTATGGCGCTCATCATGATGATCAATCCAGGGATTCTTTTTCTTCATCGGCGCTTCGCAAATTAATAAAAGACAATACGATCGATTCAGCGAAGAACTATCTGCCCTATTCAACTCAAATTTTAAAGCGCACTAATGCTGTTCATCTGGAAAAAAATTATGAAAATTTGATTAGAGCAAAACTTCTCACTTCATCTATTTCACAATTAAAGGCATTGCCAGACGTTTCAGAAGGTCTTGAATTTTCAATTTATAATGCGATTAAACAAACCCCTTTTCCATCATACAACGAGATCATCAATTCTACTTCTTCAAAACGAATCCCCAAAAGCAGAATCCGACGTATTCTTTTTTATCTGGCGATGAACATTTCAAATTCTATCATTAAAGAATATTGGAATGATGAAGTTCCTTATATTAAAATTTTAGGAATGAACCAACGCGGACGAGATTATCTCTCATCTATCAAAAAGGATATTTCAGTTCCTTTATTGATTAATCTTAGAAGCAATCAAGTGCAATTAGATAAGCAAGCTAGGAAAATCCTAGATTTAGATGTGCGTGCTCAAAATTTATGGAATTTCTTAAACGAAGACACCTCTTTATTTCAAGATTACCGTCATCTGCCTATTCTAAACTTTTAATAATCAAATAGAAACGAGGTTTATATTCCAATGAAACAATTAACATTTAATGAAAAATTAAACAATTTAGCAAAAATAGCCTGTGTATTAGGGGTCAATCTTCAGCCCAGCCAAAAGCTGCTGATTAATTCCCCTGTAGCTTGTTCTGATTTTGCACGGCTTATTGCAAAAAAAGCTTTTGAAATCGGAGCAAAGGATGTAATGGTTCAATATCACGATGAATATTTTTCTAAAATACGATATCAAAATGCTGAATTAGAAACATTATCATCAATACCAAATTGGCAGCAGGAAAAAATGAACGATTATGTCAATCAACAGGTCGCTGTCATATCAATTTATGCGGAAGATCCTGAAGCAATGCGTGATGTAGATCCTGCAAAAATACTTGCTGCCAACAAAGCGATGCAGGAAGCAGGAAAGCAATATCAAAATGCCATATTAAGCGACCAAATCCGCTGGTGTGTCATTTCTATTCCCACACCCGGCTGGGCTCATAAAGTTTTTCCGGATGTGTCTGTTGATAAGGCCATTGAAAAATTGTGGGATGCTATTTTTTACTGTACAAGAACAGATATAAAAGACCCCATTGGTGCCTGGCAGTCCCATAATAATCATTTTCAACAAAAAGTCGAATTTTTAAATCATCATCAATTTAAAGAATTAATTTACATTTCATCTAACGGTACAAATTTACATGTCGGTCTTCCTGAAAATCATATTTGGTCTGGCGGCTCGGAAATAGCCCAGGATGGTGTATCCTTTTTCCCAAATATCCCCACAGAAGAAATTTTCTGTGCACCCCATAAAGATCGCATCAATGGGACTCTTGTAAGTACACACCCATTAGTTTACAATGGACAATTAATTGATCACTTCAAATTTACATTTGAAAACGGCAAAGTAACTGATTTCTCTGCTGAACAGGGATATGATACGCTGAAGACCCTTATTGAATCTACTCCTGGCAGCAATCAACTCGGCGAAGTTTCTTTTGTCCCATATGATTCACCAATTCAAAATCTGAACATCCTGTTTTATAATACCTTATTTGATGAAAATGCAAGCTGTCATTTCGCATTAGGTGCTGCTTATCCCTCTTGTGTTGAAAATGGTCAGGCTATGGAGGAAAAAGAATTAAGATCATCTGGATTAAATGTTTCTGACACGCATGTGGATTTTATGGTTGGCGCTCCTGACCTTAATATTGTTGGCGTTGACTCTGAAGAAAAGAAAATTCAAATTTTCAAGAACGGCAACTGGGCCTTCTGAGAAAAAATAAAAAATGGATGCTGTCTGTATAAACAAACAAGCATCCATTTTAATTTATTTAAGAATAAATTTCTTAAAAACTTTCTTTCCTTTTTTCAAGACAAAGCCTTTTTTCAATTCTTCTAAAGAAATTGTTTTATTTTGATCTGTCACCTTATTGCCATCAATTGAAATGCCATTTTGGTTAATTAATCTTCTGGCTTCTGATTTACTTTTTGCTATTTTTGAAATTAATAATAAATCGACGACGCCAACTTCATTATCTGTCAACTGGTCTTCTGAAATTTCTACCTTTGGCATATCTGAATCGTTGCCTTTTCCCGTAAATAAATTTCTAGATACTTTTTGTGCTTTTTTAGCTTCTTCTTCTCCATGAACCAAACTCGTCAACTCATAAGCAAGAATTTCTTTTTTCTCGTTAATTCTGGAATCATCCCATTTTTCCATTTCATCAATGGTCTCTAATGGCAAAAATGTCAGCATACGCAGGCATTTCATCACATCTGCATCATCAACATTGCGCCAGTACTGATAAAATTCAAAAGGACTTGTTTTGTTAGGATCCAGCCAAACTGCGCCTTTTCCCGTTTTGCCCATTTTCTTTCCTTCAGAGTTGAGCAGCAGAGTAATGGTCATCGCATACGCATCATCACCCGTTTTTTTGCGGATTAATTCCGTTCCAGCAAGCATATTGCTCCATTGATCATTGCCGCCAAATTGCATATTGACGCCATATGCCTGATGAAGATGATAAAAATCATAGGCCTGCATGATCATGTAGTTGAATTCAAGAAACGAAAGACCTTTTGCCATTCGTTGTTTGTAGCATTCTGCTCTCAGCATGTTATTCACAGAGAAATGCACGCCAACATCCCGAAGCATTTCAATATAGTTTAAGTCTAAAAGCCAATCCGCGTTATTGACCAAAAGCGCTTTATCTTCTCCAAATTCGATAAATCTCGACATTTGCTTTTTGAAGCATTCGCAATTATGTTCAATCATTTCCGGTGTCATCATTTTACGTAAATCTGTTCGACCAGAAGGATCCCCGATATAACCAGTTCCTCCGCCGACTAAGACAACGGGGCGATTGCCTGCCTGCTGCAGTCTTCTCATCAAACACAACGCCATAAAATGACCAACATGAAGAGAATCTGCGGTCGGATCAAAACCAATATAAAATTTTGCGCCGCCTGCATTCACCAAATCGCGAATTTCATCCTCGTCGGTTACCTGAGCAATTAATCCTCTTGCCTTTAATTCATCATAAATTTTCATTCAATAACCTCCATAAAAAAATCCTCTATCTGCAAAATTTACAGATAGAGGACGAATAATCGTGGTACCACCTCAATTTTAAGTCAAACTGACTCCTCGGCGTATTTAAAATAATACAAAGCTGTATCGGGCATCCCGTTTTATCCTACTCGATACTGTGGCATCTTTCAGACAAAATGCTCAGAAATGTATTTCATATACTGACCTCTGCGTTTTTTCAGCACCCAAACGCTCTCTGGAAGAAATCAATAAATTACTTCTTTTCTTCATCGCTTTATCTTATCAATTTGGGATATTATATCCGTTAACAAATTAAAAATCAAGATCAAAATTTCCATATCATTCCAACAAGCGCTGATATGGCTATGAAAACGATGGGATGCCATTGTTTAATTTTCGGAATCCAATTCGTAATAATTAAAAGAATACAAGCAAATAAAAGGGCTTTCCAATTGATCATTTTCATGAATGACAAAACAGTTCGAATATTGACATGGACATTTATTTTTAATAATGCGACTTTCGCAACTGAAAAACAAGCTGCTCCGATCAATCCTGTTGAAGCTGCGCGCAGTCCATAAAAACCATCTTTAATATATTGGTTATCTTTAAATTTTTGAAGCACTGCCGCCACAATACTGATAATGATAATGGATGGCATGACTTCACTTAAGGTTGCAATAACCGCACCTGCTGCGTGGGAAATAGTATACCCAACATAGGTTGCCATATTTATCCCCAGAGGACCCGGTGTCGATTCTGATACAGCCACCATATTGGCAAGCTGCATGGGACTAAACCATTTTGTCGTGTCACCAATCGCACTTAAAAATGGCAATGTTGCCATTCCCCCACCAACGGCAAATAATCCTGTTTTGAAGAATTCACAAAATAGTTTTAAATAAAGCACTATTTATTTCTCCTTTTTCGCCGATACCATTGCACTGCAATTCCCAAAACTGCTGCTGCCAACACAGTAATTATGGGAGAAAACTTTGTTACAATTGATACAATTAAAACAACAAGAAAAATAAACAATGTCACTTTATCAATAATAGCGCTTTTTCCAATTTTAACAACTGAATTGAGAATGAGAACAAAAACAGCTACGCGAATTCCTTTGAAAGCATTTTCTACAAAGGGATAGTGTTCGAAACGGCTGATGATATTTGCTAACAGCATAATAATAAGCAACGACGGTGAGATAACGCCTAAAGTTGCGATGATGCCGCCTAAAACACCGCGCTTTTTATAACCTAAAAAAGTAGCTGTATTAACGGCTATAGCACCTGGTGTGCACTGTCCTATCGCATAATAATCCGCTATCTCTTCCTCTGACACCCATGCTTTATTTTCAACGATCTCTCTTTGCAAAATAGGCAGCATGGCGTAACCGCCACCAAACATCATCAGTCCAATCTTAAAAAAAGTAAAGTAAAGTTCTGAAAATGAAATTTTTTTATCCATCTAAATTAAAACTCAATTCATCATAAAAAAAGCCCAATCAATATTATGATCGGGCTTGTTTTTCATCAATTATTGAACTTGTTCAATAACACCAACAGGGCAGCCATCCATCGCTTCTTCTGCACTTTCTTCTAATTCAGGTGTTACTTCAATATCTTTTGCTTCTGCAACGCCTTCGTCATTAATAAAAAATATTTCTGGGCACGTTGCTTCACATGCTCCACATCCAATGCATCCTTCGTTAACTTTATACTTCATCGTTCATCCTTCTTTCTTTCGGATTTTATTTTTAGTATAATACAATCAAATTTAAAAAAAAAGAACCATTTTGTGAAAAGAGGCTCATATGCAATTAAATTTTGAATCCTTAACTCATATCAATATCTTCAATCACATGAGCGCAGATGAAATTGACGCGCTTCTGCATTATTTAAATTATCGAACACAAACTTTCCAACGCAAGACTACCATTTGCTGCGCCGGTGACTATTCCTCAGAATTCGGAATTGTATTAAACGGAGAAGCAAGTATTGAAAATATCGATTTCTGGGGAAATGTTTCAATCATCGCGCATCTGTCTGCCGGATCGATCTTCGCCGAAAGTTATGCCTTAACTAAAAAAGCATTAGCTGTCGATGTTATTGCTCAAAAACAATGTCAAATTTTATTCATTTCTTTGAAGAATATTTTTCTTCCAGACAGTACTAACAATCCACTTGTTATTTCTGGGCAGAAAAAACTAATCCATAATCTTCTGATTTTATGCAGCAAAAAAAACCTTCATCTTTCCCATCGAATTTTTCATACCTCAAGCAAAACGATTCGTGGGCGCGTCATATCCTATCTTTCTTTTCTTTCAAAAGAAAAAAAATGCGCAGATTTTGACATTCCATTTAATCGTCAGCAATTAGCAGATTACCTCAATGTGGATCGCTCTGCATTATCCCATGAATTATCCAAAATGCAAAAAGAAGGCTTAATCCGCATGGATAAAAATCATTTTTCATTAAAAGAAAAAGTAATGTGATAAATTGTCAACAGCAATTGACTTAATTCCAATTCGGACTGTACGACAAAATCTGGTTTAACAATAGCTTTTTCCGGAATCAAATGATGGCGCCGATTAAACCAGATTGATTTCCAATTCGCATTTTTGGCCCCAACAACATCTATCTGAAAAGCGTCGCCAATATATATACATTCATCTGAAGACCGGCTTGTTTGTTTCTCAACATATTGAAAAATTTTACTGCTCGGCTTTGAGTATCCGACAGTTTCAGAAATAAAGATGTTTTTTTTATTAAACCATTTTTCCAGACCTAAATTTTTTATTTTAAACCACTGATGTCGTTCTGGACCATTGGAAATAATGCCGATTTCAACATTATGCTGCGATAAAAATGTCAACAAATTTTTAATTTGCTGGGATAAATGTATATTTTTTTGGCATTGTTCGTAATTTCTCTGAAAAATCAAACAATCACTTTTGGGTAGATGAATCCCTTTTTCTTCAAATGCCTTGCCGATTCGGTAAGCGTACATGGATTCTCTGTCCATCTCACCCCTTTGAACCATGTCAAAAACTTTGTCGCTCTGAGCACGGCTAAAGATAAAAAGATCTTCGATATTGAGCGCATCAAATTGATTATCAAAAGTTGTTTTAAACGCTTGTCGAAAAGGTTCGTACTGATCATACAAAGTATCATCAATATCAAAAAATATACTATATGATTTATTACTGCTCATTTTATTAATTTATTTTGAATTTATGGGTGCCTTCTTGTCCTTGTTAAAATGAATAACATTGACGATTACAGGTTCATACTTTCCCTTTTCAAATTTACCGCGTTTATCCATTAAATGGATCAAACCGTAAGCACCAAACATGACAATCAATCCTGAGAAAAAGCCGCAATAAACGGCATCAAGATGAAAAATTTGAGCCAATAATGAATAGCCTATAAAGATTCCGATGAAAAATCCAATTAATGGAAATCCATAGGCAATGCTACTCGCTTTCATTAAATTGGCAAATTCCATTTCTAATGCTACCTGATCGCCTTCTTTAGCGTTAATTTCATTTTTAGCATCAACAGTCATTGATTTATTTGAAGTTCCTAACTCACACGCTTTACAATTGCCACACATTTCATGACGTGTAATTTTAACCCGTGCAATGTTATTCTTCTTTATCTTTTTTATTGTTCCGTACTCAATCATCTTAATTTCCTTCTTATATTATTTAAAAATAGGACTCCCAAATAAATTGGGAGTCGCAACCAAATTAAACAATATCTTCATCAACACTGATGCCTAAATCGATCAACTGATCCAGTCCAGCATCCGCCGGAGCATCTGTCATCAAATCACTGTGATTTTGAGTTTTCGGGAATGCAATGACATCTCGGATATTATCAATATCCATTAACATCATCATTAAACGGTCAAATCCAAATGCCAGGCCGCCATGTGGTGGGGTCCCGTATTTTAAAGCTTCCATTAAAAAGCCGAACTGTGTTTGAACTGTTTCTTCTGACAGGTTCAAGGCTTTAAACATCTTTTCCTGAATATCACCATTGTGAATTCTAATAGAACCACCGCCAAGTTCAACACCATTAACAACCATATCATAGGCATCTGAGCGAACTTTTTCTGGTGCTGTTTCCAACAACGGAATATCTTCATCCAACGGTGCTGTGAAAGGATGATGAACTGCAACATAACGTCCTTGTTCATCGTCATATTCAAGCAATGGGAAATCGATAACCCACAAGAATTTAAACTGATTGGAAACATCGATTTTAAGACGTCTTGCAAGTTCAAGACGCAGCTGCCCAAGCGCTGTGCAAGCAATCTGATCTGTATCTGCAATCATGAAAATATAATCGCCATCTTCAGCTCCCAAACGATCGTATATAGCCTGTTTTTCTTCTTCTGAAATGAATTTCAGAATTGGCGTCTTCATCTGTGATTCATCGTCTTTAACATCAATCCAGGCTAAGCCTTTAGCTTTATAAATTTTCGCAAATTTTTCTAGGTTTTTTAACGCTTTTTTGGATAATTTTCCCTGTGCATTCTTGGCAATTAACGCACGTACTGATCCACCACGCTGAATAGCACCGGAAAAGACTTTAAAAGATGAGTCTTTCAAAATATCTGAAAGATCGTTTAATTCCATTCCAAATCTCATGTCAGGCTTATCAGAGCCAAAGCGATCCATCGCTTCTCTCCAAGTCATTCTCAAAAACGGACGTTTTAATTCTATGCCACGAACTTCTTTAAAGATTTTCGCAATCATTTCTTCCATAATTGGCAAAATGTCATCTTTTGTAACAAAAGACATTTCCATATCAATCTGAGTGAATTCAGGCTGACGGTCCTGTCGTAAATCTTCATCTCTAAAGCATTTGGCCAATTGGTAATAACGATCCATTCCAGATATCATCAAAATCTGTTTAAACAATTGAGGACTCTGTGGCAATCCGAAAAATTTACCTTTCTGGACTCTCGATGGAACCAGGAAATCTCGTGCACCTTCTGGTGTTGTTTTGCCTAAAATTGGTGTTTCTATTTCACAAAAGCCATGTTCATTGAGATAATTTCTGACAATTGAAGCCACCTTTGCTCTCGTCATTAAAATCTTCTGATTCTTAGGCTTTCTCAAATCAAGATAACGGTATTTCAGTCTGACACTTTCGCCTGATTTATCATCGTCTTTGACATAGATAGGAGGAGTGGCTGAAGTATCTAAAATCGTTATATGATTCACCATCACTTCAACTTTTCCCGTTTCCATTTTGGGATTAATCGTTTCAGGTGTTCTCAGCTGAACAACACCTTCAACGTTTAATACATACTCATCCCTAATTTTTTCTGCAGTAGGAAATTCTTCTCCAACAATTTTTTCATTAAATACAATTTGAACTTTTCCTGAACGATCACGAAGATCAACAAAAATAACGCCGCCTAAATCTCGCCGGCTGTCAGCCCAACCCGCTAATTTTACGGTTTGGCCAACTTTATTTTCATTAACTTCGCCGCAAACGGCAGACCTGAAATGTGTTTCCATCATTTGACAACCTTCCTCCTATCTCTATCTAAGCTTTTTATAGCATAAATTCATGTTTTTTTATTATATTCATTATTAATTATCTCGTCAAGAGAACGTCTGAATTCCATCACTGAATTAATGGGCTTTAAAAGACTGAGAATACGCGCTTAATTTTTTGTCAATAATTTCTGTTGCGCGTTGATTATAAGTCCTTAAATCTTTTACGGTATAAACTTTATCAAATCGGTCACTTTCAGAATGATAAATTTTTCCCGTAGCACCGGCACCAATCCCGATAATTGTTTGTTTCTCTGCCATCATGAGTATATTATAAACGCCTTCTTTTCCACTCAGACAATAGCCAATATTTTCACCATTGCCCTGTGCATATTTTTGACGATAAAGGTAATAAGGATAATACCCATTGTTTGCCAATCTCTTGGATATTTCATCATAAAATTGCTTCGAATAGAGCTGATGAAGACCACATCCATTTTCTTCTCTTAGTCGTGAGCCTTTTTTAATGGCAAGGCTATGCACGGTTAAATTTTCAGGGTGAAGTGCTATTACTTGTTCTAATGACGAAAAAAACATCTTCGGTGTTTCATCATTTAATCCTACAATTAAATCCATATTAACACTTTCAAATCCAACTTCTTTGATCATTGAAAATTTTCTGCGAATATCCTCCGCGGAATGCAATCGGCCGACCGCTTGAAGCGTTGAATCGTTCATACTCTGCGGATTCAAGCAAATACGGTTAACATGATAATCATGAAGAATTTCTAATTTCCTTAATGTTGTCGTTTCGGGCCGCCCTGCCTCAAACGTAAATTCCCGAAGATGCGACAGATCAAATTTATCCGTAAGAAATTTCAACAATTTTTGAATTTGATCTTCTGTTAAAACTGATGGAGTTCCGCCTCCAATATAAAGGGTATCAATGATTAAATCATGTTTCTCAAACAATACAGAAAATCTGTCAATCTCATGCAATAACACGTCCAGATAATCCGCACATAACTTTCCCTTTTTATCAGCAATCGTTGAAACGAAAGAACAATAAGCACATTTTGCCGGACATATTGGAATGCCAATATAAACTGAAACTTTATGATGCGCTTCCAAATCTATAAAAGGAGCTTCAACCTTTGCAATATGAATAGCTAAATCTGTTTTTTCTTTCGAGACGCAATATTTAGTTTGAAAAGATTGTTTGGCCCGATCCCAGTCATGCCCATTATCATCCAATAGTTCTTGAATAATTTTAACTGGTTTTATGCCTGTTAAACATCCCCATGGTAAAGATCTTTTTGTAAGACCTGATAAAAAGCGATAAAAAAAACCCTTGAACTTTTTAGATACAATGGGTCTTTTTATATCATATGACTTTTTTTGTATATTTTTTCCAAGAAGGTCTGCACTAAAAATAAGCGTGTCTGATTGCGACGAGATGTTAATAATTAAAATATCTTTTATGATATCTTTATTGATTTGAATCTCAGCATTTGGAAAAAAGGCACGAACTAATTCTCTCGCGCCTACTTTCCAAGATGAAATTTCAGGCATGGCCAATGCTATTTTGTCAATTTGTGTTACTTCATTCATCATTTATTGCACATATAGATTATTCATTTTTTCAAAACGAATGGTTGTTTTTTCACCATGACCCGGATATACAACAGTATCTTCTGGGAAAGTCATCAGCTGCTTGACTGAGTGAATAATTTCCGAATAAGAACCTCCTGGAAAATCAGTTCTTCCAACAGATCCCAAAAATAAAGTATCCCCGGTAAACATCATTTCATTCGTTATATAACACACACCGCCCGGTGTATGTCCTGGCGTATGCAGTACAGAAAAGACAAGTTCTGAATTAACCTCAATTTTCTCACCACCGTGGAGATAAATATCAGCTGACGGAAAAACTTTGGATTGTCCCATCATCAGCGAGATATTTCTACCGGGTGAAGACAGACATTCAGCATCCTGTTCATGTATATATACTTTAGCCTCTGTGTAATTTACAGCATTTATTAATCCGGCAATGTGGTCATAATGCCCATGCGTCAACAGGATTTTTTTGATTCGAATTTGTTCTTCCTGAATATCATTTTCAATTGCATCTGACCATCCGCCAGGATCAATCATAACACCGGAATGATCTGAATCAGACCAGACAATATAACAATTCGCCATCAAAGGGCCGATCATATATCTTTTTATTTTTATCATCGTTACTTTTAAAAAATTTTACTGCTATCTAACAACATCGTAACCGGGCCGTCATTATCAATATGTACCAACATATCAGCTTGAAACTGTCCAAAAGCTACTGGATGATCATAAGCTGCTTGAATTTTTTCTTTAAATTCCAGATATTTTATTTTTGCAGACTTTACATCACCGCTTTGTGAAAAGCTTGGCCTTCTTCCTTTTCTGCAATCACCGTACAACGTAAATTGAGATACAACCAATAGATCGCCGTGAACATCTTTCAAAGAAAGGTTCATTTTATCATCTTTATCCCCAAAAATGCGCAAATTCAATGTTTTATTAATAATATAATCCATGTCAGAAGCATTATCAGTTGCGTTAAAGCCGACGAATAAACAAATTCCAGGCCCGATTTGACTTAATAATTCTTCATTAATAGTCACTGACGCTGATACCACTCGTTGAATTACTGCTCGCATATCACAGCCTCTAAATTCTTTTCACAATAAGGACGGATGGAATTTTTTTGATATTTTTAATAACCAAATTCAACTCCCGCCTTGATTTCACTTCAAAAACAGCTTCGAAATAGTCGAATTTTCCTTTTTCATTTCTGGCTGTCAGCGCTGTTAAAGAAATATCCATATCGATAAAGACCTTGTTGATCTCAATCAGTGTATGTGGATTTTCATCAGCCTGAATGCTAATTTCCGCACTAAAGTTTCCGGAAACGCCGAACTTGTTCCATTCTACATCGACTGTTTTGGAAGCATCAATATGCAAGACATTGAGACAATCTGTACGATGGACTGTAATCCCATGACTTTGCGTAATATGGCCAATAATTTGGTCTCCTGGGACAGGACTGCAGCATTTTGCAAGATGAACGTCAATGTCATTTAAGCCAGCAACTAGTATATTGGAGCTTGATTTTTCCGGTTTCGGCCGTTTCTTTATTGCAATATCCGGCTTTTGATCTTTAAAAACCTCAGGGAACAATAATTTCATTTTTGTAAAAACAGTTCCCATCTTGATGCCGTTATAACCAATTGCAGCATATAAATCGTCAAGAGTTTTATAATTTAAGTGTTTGCTTAATATTTCTAATTCAGCGATACTTCCTAATTTCGTATCCTGTAAGCCCTGACGTTTTAATTCATTTTCAAGTGCCAACTTGCCTTTTTCAATATTTTCTTCTTTTGTTTCCCGTTTAAAATATTGTTTGATTTTATTTCTTGCATGGGCACTTTTAACAAAATTAAGCCAGTCGCGGCTGGGTCCATTACTGTGCTTGGATGTCATGACTTCAACAATATCGCCGTTGCTTAACTTATAATTTAACGGAACAATTTTGCCGTTAACTTTAGCTCCAACGCAGTTGTTGCCGATGTCACTATGAACACGATAAGCAAAGTCCAATGGGCACGAACCCACAGGAAGTTCAAAGACATCACCCTTCGGAGAAAACACATAAACTTCTTCGTTTAATAAATCAACTTTTATGGTTTCGAGCAGATCTCCGGCATTATCTAGTTCCTGCTGCCATTCCATAATTTGACGCAGCCAGGCAATTTTCTTTTCATAATGGACGTCTTTTGCATTTTTCCCGTTGCCTTTGCCCTCTTTATATTTCCAATGTGCTGCAATCCCATATTCTGCAATTCGATGCATTTCTTGCGTTCGGATTTGAATTTCAACAGGATCGCCGTTAGGGCCAATAACTGTGGTGTGTATGGATTGATACATATTAGGCTTTGGCATCGCAATATAATCTTTAAAACGGCCTGGAATAGGCTTCCATTCTGTATGCACTGTTCCCAAGACGCCATAGCATTCTTTCACTGTATTGACAATTACGCGCACCGCAATAAGGTCATAAATCTCATCAAATTTTCGATGTTGGGCCTTCATTTTACGGTATATGGAATAAAAATGTTTTGATCGCCCATACACCTTACAAGGAATTCCCACTTCATCCAATTTCTTTTTGAGGATCTCGATGACTTGATTAACATACTCTTCACGCGCTTGTTTTTTTGTTTTAACGCTTTTTACAAGATTGTAATATCCTTCTGGGTCCAGATACTTTAATGATAAATCCTCTAATTCGGCTTTGATAGCCTGAATTCCCAAACGATTAGCAATCGGCGCATAAATATCAAGTGTTTCTCTTGCTTTTTCCTTTTGTTTGGCCTCTGTCATGTACTCTAATGTCCGCATATTGTGCAGGCGGTCAACTAATTTGATCAAAATTACACGAATGTCTTTTGACATAGCCATGACCATTTTGCGGATGTACTCAGCCTGACTTTCTTCTTTAGATTGATAATCAATCTTACCTATTTTTGTAACACCTTCAACCAAATCCGCAATTTTAGGATTAAACATTTCTGCAATTTGTTCGTGCGTGGTGTCCGTATCTTCAATCACATCATGCAATAATGCTGCGCAAATTGTTTCAGTATCCATCCTGTATTTTGCTAAAATATAAGCAACTGCAACAGGATGAATAATATACTCTTCCCCAGATTTTCTTTTTTGACCTTTATGCGCATGGTCTGCTAGATTAAAAGCGCGCATGATCATATCAGCATCAGCATCTGGATCGTTCTTTTCAACGATTTTAATAATATTATTTATTTTTCTTTTGACTGCTTCTGTTGCCATGCGCACCTCCAACTTTCAGTTATTCGTTTTTTGTGTCAGATAGGAAATTGAATTAATGATTGGACATAGTAATCTTTTAATGCTTCCCGTCCTTTTAAATCGGTTAATTCAATCAAAAACAAAGCCCCACAAACTTCTCCGCCAAGCAATTCAACTAAATCAATTGCTGCTTTCATGGTCCCGCCGGTGGCTAATAAATCATCAATAATTAATACCCGATCTCCGGTATTAATGGCATCTTTTTGAATTTCCACGGTATTTTCGCCATATTCAAGTTTGTAAGACTTTGCCATGACTTCCCCTGGCAATTTTCCGGGTTTTCGTATGGGAACAAGTCCAACGTCTAATTTATAAGCTAAAGCTGAACCAAAGATGTATCCTCTAGCTTCTGGGATGCACACAACATTGACATCCAATGCCTTTGCAATTTCATAAAAACGATCTGTCACTTCATGAAATGCATCGCCGTCTTTAATTAAACTGTTAATATCCTTAAAACTAATTCCTGCTTTTGGAAAGTCCGGATAAATTGAAATTTTACTTTTTAAATCCATCATAATCCCCACATTCTAGAAAATATTTCTCTTTAATTTTATCACTAACTTAGATTTATTAATATCCTTTTTTTGATGATCTATTGGAATCTTTGCATAAATTATTCCTTTTTTTATCTTGCAGCAAACGATTTTTAATTCATCAAATATTTCTAAAATTAACAATAATTTAAAACAGTTTAATTTGGGGTTTTTGTCTACCAAATCATCAAACTGGGCGCCCTGTTCGGAAAATTGTTTTAATACTTTGTACACCCAAACCATTTCATCACGACTTGGCAGTAAATCATTTGGATCATATTTCCAGATATCTAAAGTCTTCCGTGCTGTTTCTGAAGATTCTGATTTAATGATTTGCAAAGTATTCCAACATCTTTGATGATCAAAAAGAAATGGAATGCGAATGCTTTTAATCATTAATTCTATACTCTCTTTGCCTGCAAAATGATTTATTTTAGGAACTGCTAATAAATCAACCCCTTCTGCATATTCCCGACTGAGAGGCTTCTGCCACTTTGCTTTCGAAAAAGCAATACATCTAAAATTTTTATCTCGAAAACTCAAATGGTTTTTTTCTTGTCCCATTGTTTTGATTTCTGTAGGGTGAACATGATTGATTCTAAAGATCGGGCTTGGATTATTGACGCCATAAGGTTCACACATGCGAACACAGTCCATCAATTCCCAATTGATTTCATCTTCTGAAAGAATGCTGTCGTAGTATACTTTCTTAACCAAAAATTTCTTTAAATGATTTTCCTTGGATTTCTTTTTTAAGAACCCTTCCAAAGCTTGAATATTTTCTTTTTTTATTGAAAATCCTGCTGCCATTGCATGGCCGCCGTAGGTTTCAAAAAGTTCAGAACAAGCCGAGAGTATTTCAAAAATATTAATGCCCTCTACACTTCGGCAGCTTCCCCGAGCCAAACCATCCTGATCTATCCCCATCACAATAACAGGATGATACCAGATTTCTTGAATTTTACTCGCGACGATACCGATTACGCCAGGATGCCAATTTTCTCCTGCAACGCAAATAAAAACATCTTTATTTTTTTGCTGTTCTTTAATGACACGAACTGCCTTGTCAAAAATTTGCTTTTCAATTTCTTGTCTCTTTAAATTTTCGTTTTTAAGCAATTCTGCAATTTCGAGGTTCTTACCGATAAATAAATCAACCCCATAATGCGCTTCTCCTAAACGCCCCGCCGCATTTATTTTAGGTGCTAAAACGAACCCTATATTGCCGGAAGTTACCGTCTGAATATCGGAAACTTGAATTAATGCTTTTATGCCCTGATTTTCGCACCCTTCGTTCATAGAATCAATTCCTAATTTTACGATTAACCGGTTTTCATTTTGTAATGGAACAATATCAGCGACCGTTGCAACTGCAGCACATTCCAGATATTTCCGTAAATCGTTGGTCTGCTGCTGAGCCTCTTCAAGAGCCTGTATCAATTTAAAGGCAATCCCCGCACCGCATAATTCCCGAAATGGATAATTTGAATCTAATCGTTTTGGGTCAATAACTGCTGCTGCATTTGGCAAATCACCCTGACATTCATGATGATCTGTGACAATGACGTCCATCCCCTTATCTCTTGCGAACTGAATCTCCTGTTTAGAAGCAATGCCATTGTCCACGGTCACAATTAATTGAATCCCCTCTCCTCCTAACATATCAACTGCAGCCATATTCATGCCATAGCCTTCCGTCAATCTGTTGGGAATCTTATAGCTCACATCCATTTTAAGCATTCGCATATAATCAATCAATATTGAAACTGCCATGACGCCATCTACATCATAATCTCCATAAATACAGACTTTTTCGTGATTTTCTTTCGCTCGCAGAATACGCTGTACAGCTTTCTGCATGTCCGGCAACTCCCAAGGAGAATGAAAATCTTCAACATTAGGCTCCAAATAAGCCATGGTCTCGAATCCATTTTGGCATCCTCGCGCCACAGCAATTTTTGCGACAGGTTCCGGAATATTGCATTCCTCCACAATCTCTTGTATTTTTTCTGATGTTTTTGGATCCTCACTGTTGATTCTTTCACACCATACTTCTTCCATTATATTTTCCTCCAAATCAGAAATCAAAAATTAAAAGGCCGAACAATTGTTCGGCCTTTCAATCATTTATTAAACTTCAATTTTTTCAACATGACGCCGTTTGGTGCGCTGACGATTTCTATTTTTTTGTGATTTTGAATTAAACTTGGAACGGGCCGATTTTTTTTGAAAAATGACCCACAGCGGACTTGCCACAAAAATCGAAGAATAGCATCCACTGGCAATTCCGACAATCAATGGCAGTGCAAAATCTCTGATGGCATCAACAGCAAATATATACAAAGCGACGATGGCAACAAGTGTCGTGGCAACTGTATTGATACTTCTGCGCATCGTCTGCGTGATGCTGACATCCACTAGATTATCTAATTCCGCCTCTGTACTTATACCAAGCAGTCCTTCATTTTCTCGGATTCGGTCAAAAACAACAATTGTATCATTTATTGAATAACCTAAAATCGTCAATATAGCCGCAATAAAAGGCGAATTGACCTGAATTTGAAAAAGTGCATACACGCCAATGACAATCACAATATCGTGAACCAGCGCCAAAACAGCAGACAGCCCGAAATAAAATTCAAATCGAATTGTAATATAAATAAGCATCAGAACAACCGCAACAATTGAAGCAATAATTGTATTGCGGGAAGTTTCGTTACCTACACTGGCTGTTATATTTTCAACGGATACCAGGTCCTTTTGATCCAGATGATATTTTTTTTGAAATTTGGAAAACAAACGTTTTTGCTGGCGATTGGTTAAACTGACTTTTGTACTAATGACAACTTCATGTTTTTGTTTGCCTGTATATGTAATATCCGCAGATTTATCAAACGAATCCGTAATCTGCTTAATATCTTTTGTATCAAATGTCTGGTGCAAATCGATTGTCACAACACTTCCACCGATAAAGTCAATGCCATAATTTAATCCCCGCACCAAAATCGCTCCAACAGCAATAATAATGAGTATCAGCGAAATGGAGAGCCAAACTTTTGTATGTTCAATAATTGGCAATTTTTTTCTTAAATTTTCATTCATTGCAAGCCTCCATTATATGCCATAATACTTTGTATCTTGGACTAAATTCGTACGCAAAAATAATTTGATCAGCTGACGTGTTATGACAACGGCTGTCAACATCGACAAAATGATCCCTACAATTAATGTCAATGCAAATCCTTGTGCAGAACCTGTTCCCATGAAAAACAAGACAAACCCGGCAATTAAAGTCGTGACATTGGAATCGACAATCGACCGCATGGCATTTTTAAATCCAGCGTTTACAGACTGATACAATGAAAGACCTTTGTTGACCGACTCTTCTTTAATTCTCTCAAAGATAATAACATTGGCATCAACAGCCATTCCGACGGTCAAAATCATCCCCGCAATACCTGGCAATGTTAAAGTTACATTCATGGCAGACATGACAATCAAATCAAGCATTACAAAAATAAGCAACGCCAAATCTGCAATAATACCCAGTACCCTATAAAAAATGAGCATGAAGGCCAAAACAGCAATAACACCAATGACACCGGCAAATATACTCTGGTCTAAAGAATTCGCACCCAAAGTCGGGCCCACTGTTGTCGCTTGAATGGTTGTCAATTTTACAGGCAGAGCACCTCCACGAATGAGAGAAGCTAAATTACCTGCTTCATCCATATCTGAGCTGCCCTCAATCACGGCTTCACCATCGTCAATTTCTTGATTGACCGTCGGAGAGGATATAACTTCATTATCAAGTTTAATTGTGATTTGCTGCCCAATATATTTTCGTGTCGCTTCTGCAAAGGCCTTCTTCCCCTTTGCATCAAACTTAAGCGTAACAACCGGCTGTTCGACACCACTGCTTGTTTTT
The DNA here is from genome assembly GCA_945867155.1 of uncultured Eubacteriaceae bacterium. Taxonomy (GTDB): domain Bacteria; phylum Bacillota; class Clostridia; order Eubacteriales; family Eubacteriaceae; genus Pseudoramibacter. The sequence continues at coordinate 49,145 of CAMBHL010000001.1, forward strand.
TGAGTAACTGCCTTTGAATCCACCACATGCGTCCCGGTTAAGATTACCTTGTTGTCAGGACCGACAAATTTAAGCTGTGCCGTACGTCCGATTAGATCGAGCGCCTCCTGTTGATTCTGTATTGAAGGGATTTGAACCCGTATTCGGTTCTTTCCCTGCCGTGTCACGGTTGCTTCTGAAACACCAAGGGAATCAACGCGTTTTTTCAATGCGGAAATTGTTCCTTCCATTTTTGAATCAGTCAGTTTTTTCCCTTTATAAGGCTTGGCCTGGAGAACAACATTTACCCCTCCGGTAAGATCCAGTCCGTAATGCATATTGTCTTTTATATTGCCGATATCGTAAACGCCGATCGAAATGCCATGAAAAAGAACATACATACAAAATACAAGAACCGCAATAAAAGAGAAAAATGCAATCGTACTTTTTTTGTCAATTTGCTTTTTCAATTATTTTCCCTCTTTCAAAGATTCAGAAAAATGATGCAGCCTTTCCAAGCAGGTTTCTTGACCCAAAACGTCCATAATTAAAGCTAAGTCCGGTCCATGCATACTGCCAGTTAAAATTAACCGGATCGGCATATAGAGCATTTTCCCCTTGATTTTTTCTTTTTTGTGTTCTTTCTGAATCGCTTTAATGATATCTTTTTGAATATAATCGGCGTTCCATTGATCTGCTTCTTTTATTTTCGATTCCAATGCATGATATAAGATTGGAACTGTTTCAGCGTGAAGGATGTCCTGAGCTTCTTCTGAATCATCGATCTGATAATGATCATCCAATAATTGTTCGAGTTCTTCTGGCGCTTGAGCAAAAAAGTCAATTCTATCTCTCAACAATTCGGCGACTTTCTGCAGCCAGCTTTCCTTTTGATCATCCGATGGAACATGGATCAAACTGTCTTTTTCGATAAAAGGTTTAATGCCCTTTACAATGACTTCGTTTGAAGCTTTTTTAATGTACTGACCATTCATCCAGTTCAGTTTTTCTCTGTCAAAAACAGCTCCAGAATTGCTGATGCGATGAATATCAAAAGATTGTTTAAGTTCATCCATCGAAAAAATTTCCTGTTCGTTTTCCGGACTCCATCCTAAAAGGGCAAGGAAATTAATTAAAGCTTCTGGCAAATAACCTTTTTTCAGGAAATCTTCAACCGCCACATCTCCCTGGCGTTTGCTTAATTTTTTGTGATCATCATTTAAAATATTAGATAAATGGACAAAGACCGGCGGCTTCCATCCAAAGCACTGATATAAATATACATGCTTCGGTGTCGACGGCAGCCATTCTTCCCCTCTAATGACATGTGTGATCTTCATCAAATGATCATCAATCACAACAGCAAAATGATAAGTAGGAAAACCATCTTCTTTAATCAATACCTGATCATCCATTTCCTTTGTATTGATCGTAATTTTTCCTCTGACAACATCATCAAAAGAAATATCTGTATTTTCCGGAAGTTTTAACCGGATGACATACGGTTCTCCGTTGTTGATTTTTTCTTGAACTTCCTCCGGTGTCAAGTTTCTGCAGTGACCGTCATACCGCGGTGTTTCCCCAGCAGCTCTTTGTTCATCCCGCAATCGTGAAAGCCTTTCTTTGCTGCAAAAACAATAATAGGCCTTTCCTTCATCAATGAGTTGCTGAATATATTTCTTATAAATGCTCAATCTTTCTGACTGAATATATGGTCCATATTCTCCATTTTCTACCGGCTGACCATTTTCAAGTTGCAGCCCTTCATCCGGAACTACGCCCGTCGTATACAAGGCATGCAGCAAATTTTCTACAGATCCTTCTTGGTAACGTGTACGGTCTGTATCTTCTAATCGCAGCACAAAAGTACCTTTATTTTGTTTGGCAAATAAATAATTATATAAGGCCGTCCTTAAACTCCCTACATGTACATTTCCAGTTGGACTTGGCGCAAAGCGAACTCTTATCATAAAAATTTCTCCTAACCATTAATATCGACTGTTATTATATCATTTATTATTCTTAGCAAAGTGTTTTTTTAATATTCGCGCATTTCGTATCAATATAGAAGGCGGCTGCCATGAAAGCGAATGGGCCTTGTAGCGCATTTTTATTTCTTCTTCAGACTGATTTAATATCTCATCAAGCGGAATAATGCTCTCTTGATCCGCTATTTTTTCTGCACGACGATTGTAAGGACAAACCCATTGACAAATATCACATCCGTACAAGAAATACTGAATTTTTTTTTCTTGTTCTGGTGTCAGTTTCTTTTTCTGAGTGAGGTATGAGATGCAGTGCTCATAAAACAACTGAAATCCACGATCTCCTAATGCGTGATTCGGACACGCTTTAAGGCATTTTGTGCAGTTTCCACAGCGGTTTTTCATTGGAACAGCTTGATTATGCAAAATTTTTTGATCAAGTAAAATTTGTCCAATATTCCATGCCGAGCCATAATGAGGATTAATTAACAAATTGTTTTTTCCAAAAAATCCTAATCCTGCTCTCCAAGCGGATGCCTTATCCATTAAACGACTGTTGTCGACAAATGTTTTAAAATGAACGGACGCTCCAAACTCCAATGAGACTGTCTCGCAAAGTGCATCCATTTTTTCCCTGAGAATTTGATGATAATCCAACCCACAAGCAACTGAAGAAAGATAGGCAAAAGTGCTAAAGTCTTGAATTTGTTCTGACCGCAGGGAATAAGGTATCCCGATCACAATAACTGTTTTTACATCTGCCATAACAGATTGATAGTCTACGCGGAGTGCATCTTTGGTTCCTACATAAGGGATCACACCGTGATTTTCTTGCCTTCTTTTTTGAGAATAAGGAAGCACTTCTAAAACAGGCTCTGGATCGATGATTCCGAGAAGCGGAATATGGAGCTGTTTTGCAATCCGACGCACTGCCCGTTCTTCAAGGGGATTGACGCCATTATTCATGAGATATGCTGTCCTCAATGATTTGCCAGCATGTTTCAACGCCCTCTTTGGTCACAGATGAAAACGGCAGAATATGATCTGGTTCAATGCTCAATGTCCCTATCAATTTTTTGATGGATTGTTTCTTTTGCGATGAGGACAGCTTATCAAATTTTGTAAGAATAACTTGCGTTGACAGATGATAATATTTGAGCCAATTGTACATCAATTGATCATCTTCAGTTGGCTCATGGCGACTATCCACTAATAAAAAAGTCATTTTAAGATTATCTCGATTCAACAGATAATTTTCGATCATCTGTCCCCATTTTTCCTGTTCTTTTCGGGAAACTTTTGCATATCCATAACCAGGCATATCCACAAATCGAAATTGATCATTAATTTGATAAAAATTCATGGTTTGCGTTTTCCCCGGCCGAGAACTTGTTCTCGCTAAATGCTGGCAGTTAATCAGCGTATTTATCAATGAAGACTTGCCCACATTAGAGCGTCCCAACAAAACAATTTCAGGCAATTTATCTTTTGGATATTGTGCTTCTGAAACAGCACTGATAATAATTTCTGCTTTATTAATTTTCATTGATCTTCCCAAATACTAGCTGGATGACTTCTGTCATTTTTGTGACCGGATGTATTTCCAATTGACTCAATACACTTTCCGGAATGTCCTCTAAATCTTTCTCGTTCTCTTTTGGAATAATCACACGCTTAATTGAAGCTCTGCTGGCAGCTGTCAGTTTTTCACGCAGGCCTCCAATCGGCAGCACGCGCCCCAATAATGTGATTTCACCTGTCATGGCAATATCCTGTGACACTGGGCGGCCTGTCAATGCTGAAATTAATGCCGTCGCCATCGTAATGCCGGCAGATGGACCATCTTTGGGAACTGCTCCCTCAGGGACATGAACATGAAGATCTTTAGTCGAAATAAAATCCGGATCAATTTCTAGCTGATCAGCTATTGACCGAATATAACCAATGGCTGCTTTTATGGATTCCTGCATGACATCACCAAGTTTACCTGTAATAAAAGTTTTGCCGCTTCCTTTGACAGCGAGTGCTTCTATTTCCAGCGTAACACCGCCTACAGCGGTCCAAGCCAGCCCATTAACCAAGCCCACAGATGTACCCTTTTGAACCTTTTCAAAAGTGAATTTTCTCCGGCCCAGGTATTTTTCGAGATTGCGTACATTGACTAAATTTTTAGCTTTAGAGCCGCTTACCACATTTTTGGCTGCAACCCGGCAAACTTTCGCAATTTCCCGTTCCAGTTCACGAACTCCGGATTCTCTAGTGTAATAGGCAATAATATTTTTTATTGCACCTTCACTGATATGGATATTTGCGTTTGACAAACCATTTTCTTTGATTTGTTTTGGTACTAAATATTTTTTGGCAATGACTTCCTTTTCTTCTTCAATATAACCATTCACTTCAATAATTTCCATGCGATCCAGTAATGGCCGCGGAATGGTTGCCAGTGAATTCGCCGTCGCGATAAACAACACGTGAGACAAATCAAAGGGAAGTTCTAGATAATTGTCTGTAAAAGTGCTGTTTTGTTCGGGGTCGAGCACTTCCAACAGCGCCGATGCAGGATCTCCGCGAAAATTTTGACTGATTTTATCAATTTCATCAAGAAGAAATAGTGGGTTATTCGTTCCTGCCTGCTGAATATGGTAAATGATACGCCCGGGAATAGCACCAATATACGTTCTGCGATGACCGCGTATTTCCGCCTCGTCGCTTAATCCGCCCAAAGACATTCTCACGTATTTGCGATTGAGGGCTTCTGCAATGGACCGAGCTATTGAGGTTTTGCCAACACCCGGAGGACCAACTAAACATAAAATAGGCGCCTTTAAAGATTTTGACAACTGTAATACTGAAATATATTCCAATATACGTTCTTTTACTTTTCTTAGCGCGTAGTGATCACGATTTAATATTTTTTCAACACGATTGACATCAAGTGATTCGACTGTTGATTCATTCCAAGGCAAAGACAATATCCAATCTAAATAATCCTGAATCACTCCTGCTTCAGGCGAACCAGGCTGGAGTTTGGATAAGCGCTGGAGTTCATTTTCAGCTTTTTGTTTCACAACTGAATCTAAATTTTTTTCAGCAATCTGCTTTTTATATTTTCCGATCAGACTCTCTTCACCGGTAGCTTGATTCAATTCATTTTGGAGGACTTTAATTTCTTCTCTCAGAACATATTCACGCTGATTCTTTTCAATTTCAGAGCGGACTTTTTCATTAATGTTTTGTTTGATTTTGTACGCAGAAAGCTCTTTAACCATTTCTTGATAAACTAAAATCAAGCGATGATCTCCGTCAAATTCTTGAAGAATTTCCTGTGCTTTTTCATGTGAAAGCGAAATATTCGTACAAATTAAATCAATTAAATGATCCGGATCGTCTAATAAATCGATCGTATTTTGAATACTGCCAGAAGTATTTTTCGTTAAATGAATATAATTCACAAACGTTTCTTCAACGAGTTTTATTAAAGTTTGACATTCAGGCGTATTTGAAAAGACAGACTCCCGAGGGATGACACATACAACAAAATAGGGATCGTCCTGAAGCCAATGATCGATAACACCTCTTTGGATGATTTCAACTAAAACACGTGTATAATCATTTGGCAGTTTTAAGACTTGTTTTATTTTTGCAATACAGCCAACTGAATAGAGATCATCACGTTTCAAAGCATCAGCATTGATATCCCTCTGCTCGCATAAAAATGCCAATTGATTGGTTTGCATGCAATTTTCGAGAGCTTTTAAAGAGCGTTCATCATTTATATCAAAATGCAAAATCATCCCAGGAAATAAATTCATTGATTTCACTGGGATAAGTGCAATCTCTTTTAATGGCCCGCTATTCTCACTGCTATTTAATACCTTATCCATCTCTTGGATATTTTGTTCTTTACTCATTATGTTATGCATTCCTTTTATTTCATGCTAAAAAAGGCAATCTTAAATAAAGATTGCCTAAATTGTCTCTATTAATAATATTATGAAGCGGATTCTTTTTCATCTTTTGATTTATCTTTTTGTTTCGCTCGATAAATCTTCGCCTTTCCTTTACCCAAAACCATTTTTTTCGTAATCACGACTTTTTCGATGTCTGGATCAGATGGCAGTGCGTACATTAAATCCCTCATCATGGTTTCGATAATGCCACGCAGGCCTCTCGCACCAGTCTTATTCTCTAACGATTGCGCTGCAATTTCGTCGATTGCGCCTTTTTCAAATTCGAGATCAACATTTTCCAATGCGAACAATTTTTTGTATTGCTTCACAAGCGCATCTTTCGGTTCGGTCAATATATTGACAAGTGCTTTTTTATCCAAGTGGTCGAGTGTTGCTATGACAGGAACTCTGCCTATAAATTCAGGTATTAATCCAAAGCGAAGTAAATCATGAGGCATAATTTGTTTCATAAGTTTATCCGATTCTATTTCGGATCTGCTCTGAACAATTGCGCCGAACCCAATAGACCCTTTTTCTAAACGTTTTGCAATGATTTTTTCGATGCCATCAAATGCACCGCCACAAATAAATAATATATTTTTGGTATTAATCTGAATAAATTCCTGCTGCGGGTGCTTGCGTCCTCCCTGAGGCGGAACATTCGCAATTGTTCCTTCAAGGATTTTCAGCAATGCCTGCTGAACACCCTCTCCACTCACATCTCTCGTAATAGATGGGTTCTCATTCTTCCGAGAAATTTTATCTATTTCATCGATATAAATAATCCCTTTTTCCGCTCTTTCAACGTTCATATCTGCAGCCTGCAGAAGTTTCAAAAGGATATTTTCGACATCTTCTCCAACATAACCTGCTTCTGTTAATGTCGTTGCATCAGCGATTGCAAAAGGAACATCCAACATTTTTGCCAAAGTCTGCGCCAAGAGCGTTTTCCCGGAGCCGGTCGGTCCCACTAAAAGAATATTGCTTTTCTGAATTTCAACATCGTCATCATCATCAAGAGAATTAATTCTTTTATAGTGATTATAGACAGCAACTGCTAATTGTTTTTTTGCTTCATCTTGCCCAATGACATAACTGTCAAGATAACTTTTAATTTCTTTGGGTGTGGGGATATCCGAATAAGATACTGTTTCTTCTTCTTTTTCGCTATCAATAATTTCCTGGCATAATGAGACACATTCATCGCAGATATATACGCCAGGCCCGGCAACCATTCTTTTGACCTGAGCCTGAGTTTTTCCGCAAAATGAGCATCTTACTTGATTGATGCCATCTGTATAATCAAATTCTGACATTCGTTATCTCCCTCTGTAGATCAAAATCATTCACGCGAAGCAATGACCTGATCGATTAAACCATACGCTTTCGCTTCTTCTGCTGTCATAAAATGATCACGATCTGTATCTTTCTCTATCGTTTCCAGAGACTGTCCGGTATTTTGGCTTAAGATAGCATTTAATTTATGCTTCGTTTGAATCAAATGTTTAGCATGAATTTCAACATCTGATCCTTGGCCTTGAGCGCCTCCCAACGGTTGATGAATCATAATCTCAGAATTGGGAAGTGCCTGACGTTTTCCCTTTGCACCAGCGGCTAAAAGAAAGGCACCCATAGATGCTGCCATACCATAACATAACGTGCAAACATCACATTTAATAAAGTTCATGGTATCCATAATGGCAAAGCCTGCCGTCACTGATCCGCCAGGGCTGTTGATGTACATAAAGATGTCTTGGTCTGGATCTTCACCTTCTAAAAAGATAAGCTGCGCGACCACTAAGCCAGCTGATTCATCTGTAATTTCACCGTCTAAGAAAACAATACGTTCTTTGAGCAAACGGGAATAAATATCGAAAGAACGTTCTCCCAATCCCGTTTGCTCAACAACCATTGGAACTAAATTCATTTTAGTCTTCCTTTTCTTCAGCCGTTGATTGATCATCTTCCGCGTCTTCTACTTGTTTTGCAGAATCGACAAGTAAATCTAAAGCTTTACGGCGTTTGATCGTATCTGTAATGTATTCTAACATCTGGTCATCCAGAGATTCTTTGTATTTATCAAATTCTTGATTAAATGCATGGGCATATTCTTTAATTTCATTATCGATTTCTTCTTCAGAAGGTTCAATGTTTTCTGCTTTACCAATTGCTTCAAGAACAAGATCAGCCTTGATATTCTTTTCAGCATCTGGCGCCATCGATTGTCTGAAAACTTCTTTGCTTTGCCCAGTGAATTTAAAGTAGTTTTCCATTGAAAGACCCTGTCCTGACATTTGACGCTTGAGGTTTTCGTAATCACGGTCAACTTCTTCGTCAATCATCATTTCTGGAATATCCATTTCAGCATGTTCGATGGCATAATCCAGGGCTTTTTGTCTGGCTGTGTTCAGCTTTGCTTCCTTCTTTTCTTCTGCAATCTTGCCCTTGAGATCTTCTTTTAATTCGTCCAAGGTGTCAAATTCACTGACATCTTTCGCAAATTCATCGTCAATTGCCGGGAGTTCCTTTCTCTGAACTTCAACAACATGAACTTTGAAAAGTGCTGCTTTGCCTTTTAAATCTTCGGCATGATAGTCTTCTGGGAAAGTGACATTGACATCTTTATCTTCCCCGGCTTTGACACCAACTAACTGATCTTCAAATCCTGGGATAAAAGTATTGCTTCCTAATTCGAGACTGTAGCCTTCATCTTTGCCGCCGTCAAAGGGTTCACCATCAATTGAGCCTTCATAATCAATGACGACAGTATCCCCCTTCTTAGCAGCTTCTTTATCATCAGTGACCAGCCTTGAATTCTGATTCTGCATTTGTTCAAGACGTTTTTGCACATCTTCATCGCTGACTGGTTCTTCTAAAACTGGAATTTCTGCGCCTTTGTATTCACCCAGTTTGACTTCAGGTTTAACCGCTACTTTTACAACAAAAGTAGCCCCATCATCACCGACATTTTCAACTTTTTCAAGTGAAGGGCGTGATACAGGTTCAATTTCAATTTCTTTAATGGCTTCCTGGTATGTTTCTGGGAAAGCAAATTCAATCGCATCTTCCAAAAAGACTTCTTTTCCATAATGGGCTTCGATCACTTTTCTCGGTGCTTTGCCTTTCCGAAAACCCTGGATGGTGAAATATTTTTTATTTTTTTTGTAAGATTGATCCATCGCTTCCTGGAATTTATCTTTAGGAATGCTCATTTCCAGTTTTACAACATTTTTTTCATTTTCTAAAATCTTTGCAGTCATTTTATCCTCCAAACCACTAATTATTTACTCTTATTCAATTTTTAAAGTATACCATATGCTTTTTTTTCAATCAAGACAAAAACTTTTTTATCCATTATTGAGCCATCCGTTTCCGCAGGATTGACATCGCTTTGACCGGGCAGTCCACCTTTATTTGATAGTTCATTTTGGCATGCGGCGTCGATTGAATTTCCACGCCTGACGCATCATAAAGATGCTCAACTTTGCATTCATGAAACAACGCATCTTCCAAATGACTTCCTGGCTGAATAATCTCTATGGTATCTCCTGCTTGTAATTTTCCCCGTTGTTCAACCTGCATGAATCCACTTCCGGAATAATCCTGCATCACGACACCCAAAAACTCATAATTTCTTGTATAACTGCTGCTGCCGAAATTTTCAGCATCAGCTGTGGGACGATGCTCATAAAATCCAGTTGTATAATGACGATGGCTCACTTTTGTCAACTCATCAATCCAGGCATCTGGAACATCGAACGCTGGATCTTGGATAGAAGCGTCAATAATTTTTCTGTAAATTGAAGTCACCGTCGCGACATAAAAAGCGCTTTTCATGCGTCCTTCAATTTTAAAGCAATCGACACCAAAACGAAGCAATTCAGGAATCTTTCTAGCCAAACACAAATCTTTTGAATTCATGATAAAAGTTCCTGTGCGGTCTTCTTCAATGGGGAAATATTCTCCAGCGCGTTTTGATTCTTCCAAACGATATTGCCATCTGCAAGGCTGCGCGCAGTCCCCGCGATTGCTGTCTCTTCCCGTTAAGTAATGGGAAAGCAGGCAGCGTCCGCTGTAAGAAATACACATTGCGCCATGGACAAAGGTTTCGATTTCCATATCTTCCGGTCTGTCATGACAAATCTTTTTGATCTCATTATTTGACAATTCTCTAGCCAGCACAATTCGTGATGCGCCTAAATCATGCCAAAACTTTACACTCCGGCAGTTGACATTATTTGCTTGCGTACTTACAGAAATTTTCATTTCCGGCGCTGTTTCCCGAACCAGCGTGAAAACGCCAGGATCTGCCACCAAAACTTCATCAATTTTGATATCCTGCAAAAATCTAATATATTCTGCCAAACCTTCAAAATCCTCATCATGAGGAATCATATTAAGTGTGACAAAAATTTTTTTCCCTAATTGATGGGTGTACTGAGCTGCCTGTTTCAATGTCTCTTCATCAAAATTATCAGCCTTTGCCCGAAGGCCGTATTTTTTCCCCGCGCAGTAAACCGCGTCTGCACCATAAGCAAATGCGAATTTTAATTTTTCAAAATTTCCCGCTGGTGCTAACAATTCCGGACAATTCTTTTGATTCATATTTTCCTCTCAAAAAAAGCACGCAGCGCGTGCTTAAATTATTTTAAATATTTATTGACATTTTGATTATGATCAGACAAATTGTTCGCATAATGCATTTTTCCTGTTGATGGTTCTGAAACATAGTATAAATAATCTGTCTGTGCTGGGTTGATGGCTGCCTTGATCGACTTCAAACTTGGCGAACAAATGGGGCCGATTGGCAATCCATTATTGATGTAAGTATTGTATGGCGAATTGGTTTTGAGATCATCATTCGTGATATTGGTTTTCTTTTCACCCAATGCGTAAAGTACAGTAGCATCCAATTGTAATTTCATATTTTTTGCCAAGCGGTTATAAATCACAGAAGCCACTTTTGGTCTGTCTTTATCTGTCTTTGTTTCCATCTCAATTAAAGATGCAACCGTCAATATTTGATCGACGCTTTGATTGTTAGCTGATATTTTATTGAGCATATCCTTTGAAAATTTCTTCTGGGTATTCGCTAACATTTGCGATACAACTGTAGAGGCGCTGCTGTTTGACGTGAACTGATAGGTATCTGCAAACAGATACCCTTCTAAAGGTGTCCGCCCATCTGCATTGTCTGGGTAAGAACTGAGAATCGTGTATCGTTTTTTATATTCCGACACTTTTTTCGTTTCGTTAATAAAATCTTCTGATGAACAAATGTGATGGGATTCCAAAATAGCACCAATTTCTTTAATGTTTTTTCCTTCTGGGATTGTAATGGCGACTTCCCCATCATAATCCTTTCCATTCAGCATGGCATTAAAGATTTCAACAGATGACATAGAAGGTTCAAAGCGATAATTTGCGGCTTTTATTTGTTTAATGCCGCGGCTGTGCCGTCCGGCATAGCTCTGAAAAATCATACGGTTTCGGATTAAGCCTTTGTCGTAGAGTATTTTTGCAATATCATCTATTTTCGATCCTTCCGGAATCTCGACGATAATCTTTTTATGACTATTGCTTACCGGTTTTAATTGATTATTATAGTAAAAACGCCAAGTCACAAAAAGACATACTGCGCACAGTAAAATAACGATAATGGTAATCAGCCTTTTCCTGTTTTCATGACGATTCTCTTTTAAATTAAATTCATCATCAGCAAAAAGGTCTTTGGTTGTTTCTTCTAAAGAAGCGTTATCCTTCTGCGCCATTCTATTCCCCCATCAAATTGCTCAGCATACCGCCTAAAAAACTAGCATCAATACCTGCTGCATCCGTAATTCTTTCTGATATGGTCTTTAATATCGGCATTAGCTGCATTTGTGCCTGAAAAAAATCGGCTATCTCTGGAATACTCACCATTTCCCTAGTTTTTTGATTAAAACTTTCAATTTCTTCCTGAGACGGCGACATGCCTACTGAACGGCGTGCCTGCATAATCGCTTGATCTTTTAAATAAGATTCTACTTTATTTTTTAATTCCGGTGAATCCTGGATCGTTTTCTGTGCGGCTTTAAAATGCATGCATTCCGGTGTGGCTTCAAGCTGATTTGCAAACTGATTAATTGCGTCGTAAATATTCATTATTCTATATCTCCAACTGATATGTTAACCGGTTAAAAACTTCTATGCTTCCATCAAAATTGGAAGAATCATTGGTTTTCTCTGAGTTTCTTTATACAAATATCTAAAAAGCGCATCTTGAATTTCATTTTTGATCGTCTTCCAATCTGACTGCTTTTTATTTTCGCAATTCTTTAATGCTTTCTGAACCGTTGCTTTTGCTCCTTTAATTAAATCTTCGGATTCTTTCATATAAACGAAACCTCTTGAAATAATGTCAGGGCCGGAAACGGCTTTTCCATTTTTCATTGTCAATGCAACAATAAACAGACCATCTTCAGACAAACGCTTGCGGTCATTTAACACGATATTGCCAATATCACCAACGCCTAAACCATCGACCAAGACCGGTTCCGCAGGAATTGTACTGACTTTTTTGAATTCTTTATGACTTAACTGCATAACATCACCATTTTGCTGAATGCGAATGTTTTTAGGGTCCATCCCTAAAGACTGTGCTAAATTAGCGTGCAGTTTCAACATCCTTGCTTCCCCGTGAACAGGCATGAAAAACTTCGGTTTTACCAATGTGTGAATGATTTTGAGTTCTTCTCGCTTTGCATGGCCGGAAGTGTGGATATTCGCGAATTTGTTGTAAACAACTTCTGCACCAAGATCCACCAATTTATTAATGATCTCTGCAACCATTTTTTCATTTCCTGGTACTGGAGATGCTGAAATGATGATTGTATCATCTTTTCCAATTTGAAGATACTTATGATTGCCATTGGCCATTCGGCCTAAAGCTGCCATTGGTTCGCCCTGAGAGCCCGTCGTAATGACGACCAGCTGAGAAGGCTTATATTTTTTCATTTCGTGAATATCAATTAAAAGATTTTTCGGAATATCCAAATATCCCAAATCTTTTGCTACGGACACCATCGTTTCCATACTTCGGCCGTTGATAATCACTTTTCGGTTATATATGGCTGCAGTATTAATAATCTGCTGAACTCGGTGTACATTAGACGCAAATGTCGTAACAATGATGCGCTTTTTATTGCCTTTAAATAAATCATAAAAAGTCTTGCCGATTTCGCTTTCGCTGCACGTATATCCTTGTTCTTCAACATTCGTCGAATCACAAAGCAGCAAATCAACCCCGCGATTGCCCAATGCTGCAATACGCTGCAAGTCAATGATATCCCCATCGACAGGATGAAAGTCTATTTTGAAATCCCCTGTGTGGAAGACAGTTGCCGCTGGTGTTTTAATACAAAGTGCAACAGCATCCGCAATGCTGTGATTAACATGGACGAATTCAATATGGAAGTCACCTATTGTAACTTCACTTCCAGCAGAAATGACATGCCGTTTAGCCTGACCGATCAACCGATGTTCTTCTAATTTGTGATCAATCAATCCCATCGTAAATTTCGTTGCATAAATCGGAACATTAACTTGCTTTAACAAAAAAGGGATTCCACCAATGTGATCTTCATGACCGTGGGTAATAACCAATCCTTTAACTTTTGAGGCATTTTTTACAAAATATGAAAAATCCGGCAGTACAGAATCAATCCCATACATGTCATCATCTGGAAACTTCATACCACAATCAACAATGACAATCTGATTGTTGTATTCAAATGCCGTCATGTTTTTCCCGATTTCACCCAAACCGCCTATTGGGACGATTTTAAGTTTTTCACGTTTCTTTCCCGAAACATTATTATTTTTTTTGTTTCTTTTTTTCCTAAAATGCCATCCTCGATGTTTAGGATTATTTTTTTTCTCGTTGTTATTTTGTTCTTTCAATATGATTTCCTTTCACTGATATATTTCCTTTTTCATCCAACTTCCGAATTGGAATTTCCTTACTGATTACTAAATCATTTTTGTCGACATCACATAAAAAAGCGTGTATTTCCATCCCCACACTTTGCGCCTGAAAAAGCATTTTTGAAAATTGAGGATCTGTCTTCTGATTCGGTACTAAACAGTCTGCATCATTTCGCTGCACGACAAAATAAAGGGCATTATTAAAATGCTCTTTATAGCCGTTTATGAGTTCTTCTAAATGTTTTGTTCCTCTTTTTGTGGGTGCATCTGGGAAGCAGGCACATCGGTTGCGATGATCAGCAGATTCAATAACAAAATTAACACTTTTGATTTCAATGAATCCGAAACCATTTTGATCTTTTCTGGCTAAATCAAACCGACTGTCCTGATACTTCACTTCACGTTTAAGATCTTCAATATCATGACGATGCATCAAATCCTGATAAACCAGTCGATTTGCCGCAACTGCTTCAATACAAACCCAAACATTGTGGTGAAAAACCGTAATCAGCGTATACGCTGTTTTACGCTTTGGCGAGGGAGAATAAGCTAATCCTACCTTAGCTCCCTCGATAAGAAGTTCTTTCATTCGTCCAGTATTAGGAACATGTGCTTCAACAATTTGTTCTGCCTTTTCTAAACGGACTTCAGCAACAAATCGATTCTTTCTTTTGACAAATCGCCCATCAACTACTGGATATGGTGAAATCTTCATCGATGCAAAAATTATTCAGTATATCCCAGCTCTTCCGGCGATATCGCATCATAGGCAGCAGCAACTTCTGCAAATTCTTCGTCATCATCGACCGGAATTAATTCAGCTGTTTCGCCCTCTCCTTCAATTCTCATCGCGACGGCATCATCAGAATCGACATCTGCGAGAATCACATATTCCCGTTCTTCAACATCTAACGTGCAGATCAACTCGAATTGCTGTTCCTGACCTTCATCATTTTTTAGAAAAATGATATGGTTGTCTTCGTTTTGCATTTTTTCACTTCCTTATTTATTTATTTTCCGGTTGAAAGATTAAATGTCTTTCACCTTCATCGTCGTAATCGGTTACTTTCAATATCTGTTCTTGATGATTATTGTCAATAAAAACCGCAAAGGTTTGTCCATCTTTTTCAACGAAATGATGAAATTGAAAAGTATTAATTTTATCCATTATTATCTATGATGCAATTATTCGACAGTCGTTTTAGACCGATCCAAATAAATCTGCAAAATCAATTGCGCTGACATCGTATCAATATATTTTTTGCGGTCTTTTCTATTATGAACCCCGCCTTCAATCAAAACAGACTGAGAAGCTTTCGTTGTCAACCTTTCATCGATATAAATTACTGAACAGTTTAACCGCTTTGCTAAAAAATTACAATAATTTTTTGTTTTTCTAGCCTGGACCTGTTCTTCACCATTTAAATCTTTGGGAAGTCCTGCAACAATCGTGTGGCTGTTAAATTGAGTCACGACATCGAAAAAAAATCGAATGTCGTCTTCCCTCGTCCCTCTTTTGTAAGTACGATAACCTTGGGCTGTTATACCAAGGGCATCAGACACCGCGATGCCGATGTACTTATCTCCAATATCTAATCCTAATATTCTTTCCATTCTATTCTAAAAAAAAATCCCAGAATTTATCCTGGGACTTAAAATCATATAAATCTGTTATTCTGGCAATTCATCCAAATAACGTTTGACCAATTCATCCAGCAATTCATCTCGCTCTATTCTTTGGATTAATGTCCTTGCATCATTATAACTCGTAATATAAGTTGGATCTCCAGACATAACGTAGCCCACAATCTGATTTACCGGATTATAACCTTTCTGGATTAAAGCATCTCGCACAGATTTCATAATCATATCGATAGCTTCGCCTCTTTGTTTATCAGCATCAAACATAATTGTCCCTTGCTCGATATCTTGTTGATTATTTTCGCTCATTATGCCTTTCTCCTCCCATTAGATCTTGATTTATTTTAACGCAAGTTCGACATTAAAACAAGTATAAATATTTACTGTGCAGACAGTTGTTCAGATATAACTGATTTTGCCTGATCTAAAGCTTCGGCCAAAGCGTCAGGGTTTTTGCCACCGGCTTGTGCCATATCCGGGCGGCCGCCACCGCCGCCGCCTACCGTTTTGGCAATTTGCTTGATTAATTTTCCGGCGTGAAAACCTTTCTTGACAATATCTTTTGTGCCTGTCGCAATCAAATTGACTTTGCCGCCATCCGTCTTGCCAAATACAGCAATGCCGCTTCCCATTTGATCTTTCATCATATCGGACAGGTCACGCATTTCATCAACATCTTCTGCTTCAATCTGAGCCACAATGACCTTGACGCCACCGATATCCTGCACTTTCGTCAACAGATCTTTTACTTCAGAATCAGCCTGCTGATGTTTTAATGATGAAATTTCGCGGTCTTTGTCTTTTAATTGTCCTTCTAATTCGTAAAGCCTGTCAATGAGCTGATCCGGAGTCGCTTTAACGACAGCTGATGCCTTTTCATTGACACTTTCAATTTTATTTGCCCAACGGAATGTATTCATCCCCGTTGTCGCTTCAATTCTTCTAATACCAGCAGCTACACCGCTTTCGCCGATAATCTTAAACATCCCGGCCTGAGAAGAATTTTGTAAATGCGTACCGCCGCAAAGTTCGATCGAATAATCTCCGATTTTCACAACACGGACAATATGTCCATATTTTTCACCAAACAGCGCCATCGCACCCATTTCTTTTGCCTTGTCGATTTCTGTTTCAAATGTTTCAACCGGCATGGATTTTAATATGGCTTGGTTGACAATTTCTTCTACTCGCTTAATTTCTTCAGCTGTCATCGGCTGGAAATGGTTAAAATCGAATCGAAGTCTAGTCGGTGAAACAAAGGAACCTGCTTGTTCAACATGATCGCCAAGCACCATTTTTAATGCTTTTTGCAGCATGTGAGTTGTGGTATGGTTTCTTGCTGTTGCATAACGTTTCAATTCGTCGACATTTGTATAAACGGTCTGACCAACTTTAAAGTCGCCTTTTTCAACTTTTCCATAATGAATATGACGTTTCAAGCTGCCATACCGACAGTCTTCAACCGTAATGACCGCTTCGCCATCTTCACTTTCGATGCGTCCGCTGTCTCCAACTTGTCCGCCGCTTTGTGCGTAGAATGGTGTTTGATTTAACAGAACGAGAACACTATCTCCTTGATGTGCTTCTTGGACCAGCTGATCGTCGACGATGAGACCAATAATCTTGGCATCGCCCTTTAATCTTTGATAACCGAAAAACGTGTCCACAGCATCGGCTCCCAATGGATTGAAAGGATCATCTGCCCAAACTGCCGTATCATTTTCTGCTCTGGCCGCTCTTGCTCTTTCTCTTTGCGCATCCATAGCAGCATCAAATTTTTCTTTTGGAATCGTATAGCCTTGTTCCCCGACAATTTCTTTGGTCAAATCAAAAGGAAATCCAAAAGTATCGTATAATTTAAATGCATCTTCCCCAGAGAAAATATGATTGTCAGGATCTTTTTCCTTTAACGCTTCGATCATGGTGTTTAACTGATTCAGGCCCTGATCGATCGTCGCATCAAAGCGTTCTTCTTCAATTTTAATGACTTTCTGAATCGTTTCCTGTTTTTCTCTTAATTCCGGATAAGCATCCCCGGAAACGGCAATAACTTCTTTTGCAACGTCATAGAGGAACGCACCTTCAATTCCAAGCAAACGTCCATGACGAGCTGCTCTTCTTAAAATACGTCTCAAAACATAGCCGCGTCCTTCGTTGCTTGGCATAATCCCATCGCCAATCATAAACGTGACTGAACGAATATGGTCGGTAATGACACGAATTGAAACATCCTTTTGTTCATCATCACCATAATGTTCACCACAGAGATTGCAAATATATTCCAAAATGTGACGGATGGTGTCAACTTCAAAAATATTGTCAACCCCCTGCATGATGGTCGCCATTCTTTCGAGTCCCATCCCAGTATCAATATTGGGATGGTCTAACGGAATATATTCGCCTTCTTCATTACGGTCAAACTGTGTAAAGACAAGATTCCAAAATTCAACATAACGGTCGCAATCGCATCCAGGACCGCAAGTAGGTTTCCCGCAGCCATACTTTTCACCGCGGTCATAGAAGATTTCTGAGCATGGTCCACACGGTCCTGTCCCATGTTCCCAGAAATTGTCTTCTTTTCCCAATCGTTTGATATGATCTTCTTTTACACCAACAGACCGCCATAAATCATGGGCCTGTTCATCATCTAAATAAATCGTTACATAGATCTTTTCAGGATCAATTTCCAAATTTTTTGTAATAAATTCCCAAGCCCATGGAATAACTTCTGGCTTGAAATAATCTCCAAAGGAAAAATTGCCCATCATTTCAAAGAATGTGCCGTGTCTTGCAGTTTTCCCTACATTATCAATATCTGGCGTGCGGATGCATTTTTGACATGTCGTCACACGTTTTCTCGGCGGAATTTCATCTCCGGTGAAATACGATTTCATCGGTGCCATCCCCGAATTAATCAACAACAAACTTTTATCATTATGAGGCACGAGAGAAAAGCTTTTAAGTCTCAAATGCCCCTTGCTTTCAAAGAATGATAGATAACGTTCTCTTATTTCGTTTAATCCCAGTGCTTCCATAACTGAACAATCGTAATCCTTTCAAATTAACTTTTAGAACACATTAATTTTAACTTAACGAGAAAAAAAGTCAAGGCGATATCCTGTATCTTATCCTTGACTTCACATTCTTTTCTTCTTCTAATTTAATCGTTCAATGATATTTCGAATAGTGTCAACAACGCTTTTCATTTCGTCCAAGGAATTTTCTTTTCCAACCGTCAACCGCAAAGCATTGCGTGCGTGCTCATCATTTAGTCCAATGGCTTTTAAAACGTGAGACGGATTGATTGAACCGGCCGTGCAGGCTGATCCTCCTGAAACATCAATCCCTTCCAAATCCAAGGCTGTCATCAATGCTTCCGAATGAATATGATCAAAGCAAAAGCTTGCATTTCCAGGCAAGCGCAAATGGGGGTGCCCTGTTAAATGAACACCAGGAATCTGCGTCAATTGATCAATCAAAAACGCTGTCAGCTTGCGTTCATGTGCTGCTCGATTTTTCAATTGGTCCGAAGCGCGTTGACATGCTTCGCCGATGCCGACAATGCCGGCAGTATTTTCAGTTCCGCCCCGCAAATTATGTTCCTGTTTGCCCCCGTGAATTAACGGTTCAAGTTTCATTCCCTTCCTGCAGTACAATACGCCGATTCCTTTCGGGCCATAAAATTTATGCCCGGAAAGCGATAAAAAATCAACGTCTAATTCAGAAATATCAATGGGGATATTTCCAAATGCCTGCACCGCGTCTGTATGAAATGGAATATGATTTTCATGGGCAATCCGCGCTAAATTTTTTATCGGTTCAACTGTCCCGATTTCATTATTTGCCATCATAATTGAAACTAAAATCGTATCTTCACGAATAGCATTTTTCAGTGATTGTTCAGAAATCATTCCAAACTGATCCACAGGCAGATAAGTAACAGAACAGCCCATCTTTTCCAGAAATCGGCAGGTGTTTAACACTGCCGGATGTTCAATGGCACTGGTGATAATGTGTCCGCCTATTTTTTTCTGGGCAAAAGCCGTTCCCTTTATGACCCAATTATCCGATTCAGACCCACCTGATGTAAAAAAGATTTCTTCTGGCAGAACGTTTAAACTTTTTGCCACTTTTTCTCTGGCTTCTTCGACAGCTTTTCGGCTCTTTCTGCCTTCCGTATAAATAGCAGAAGGATTGCCAAATTCAAACTTCAAATACGGGGTCATCATTTGAAATATGTCTGAGTCTAACGGCGTTGTCGCTGCATGATCCAAATAAATCCTATTATTTTTCATTTGTCTTGTTGTTGATTGATGAATGACTGATTAAATCCTGAAGGGATCGATGATCTACTACATTTCGAATACTGTGAAGCACATCGCCCCAAAGCTGCGCTGTTGGGCAGGCGACTTCCCGTGAACAATGCACAGCTTCATCGGTACCGCTGCATCCGCAAAGCTCTATTGGCCCTTCGACTGCATCGATAACTTCTCCAACCACAATCTCCGATGGTTTTCGATTTAAAACATATCCGCCTCTGGCACCCCTCAAGCTTGAAATCAAGCCGGCTTTTTTCAGCATCGAAAAAAGCTGTTCTAAATAAGCGTCAGAAATATTCTGACGCGCAGCAATCTCTTTGATCGACATTGGCCCTTTTCCATAATGTTCGGCCAATTCGCACATGGCTAATACGCCATACTGTCCTTTTGTAGATAGTTTCATTTTTGCCTCCAAAAGAATCAATTCCCAGTATTTCACTTGGAATTGGTTCTCATTATAACATAATCCCTTTTAAAATCAAGTTGGCAAATAAAAAAGTTGCCTCCCTTGTTGGATGGCAACTTTTGTCATTATACGGGCATATGTTTAATCATAGCCAGCAAATCATTCCCGTATTTTTCAGTTTCTTCCTGAGTCAATCCTAAAATCTGCTGAAGTTGTTTTAACGTCCGCGGTTTAACGGTAATAATGCGAATGATCTCTTCATCTGATAAAATAGCCTTTGCTTCCTTTTTTTCAATATCCGCCTGCTGTTTGCGCCATAAAATTAACGATTCCCGCAGCGTCAACTCTGCCCGTGTAAAATGATCTTCTGGTCTGTTTTTCTTATCCTCCAGGGTTTTCTGTCGAACTGAATCGATAAACTTGTGCTGGCTGACGCTCATTTGTGACGGATCACATACCCGTGTATTTTGAACCGCTTGTTCAGATGCATCTTTCATCTTTCGAATTTGCCGGTTTTCTTCCTGCATTTCCTCTTTCAGATGGGTTAACCGCTGTTCCAATCCAACATTATTTTTCATCGTCGCTAAAACGCGGCTCATCATGCGGTCCATGCTTTCTGAAAAGACATTTTCATTCTGTTTCAGATCTTCTTTTAAAAGATGCGGAAGATCACTCAAAGAAATCACGCGAATGCGTGAGTCTGTTTCCACCTCTCTGATTTCGCATCGGTCATCAACCACCACATAGCCGTGATAATATTCAGGTGAAGTCCTCGGGAAAAAAGAGAGCATGGTTTTAATGTCATCGTCAATCGCTGTAATGGGATTGTCAAAATAATTTTTTTCTTCAGGAGATTTAAAGTGAATCCACCATCTTGAACTTTCCTGCCCTACAATCCATCCATAAGGGATGCTTAAATACCTGAAAATATAAAAGCCATTTTTTTCTCTTAACATGAGGTGAATGACGTGTGTCCCGCCGTCCGGTGTTGGAACGTAGGTGTTTTTATAAAGACGTTTTTCATCTCCTGTGATATTCTTGACTGTTTCCGCTATAAACTGTTCTTCCAGTGACGGCCCGTTATCCTGGTCTGCCATAATCTCAACATCTTCAAATAAATCGTCATCCTGAGTCTTTTTCTTTTCATCAAAAAGAAGCGCCTCCGTTTTTTCTGATGGCTGGCGGCGCTTTGATAAAAGCAATATAATCAGAAGCGCAATGACAATCCCCACTGCAATCACAACATAAAGAATATTTGGCGTCACTTCTTCTACCTCCCAGGCATTAAATATTTATTTTTTAATGTTTTAATCATTTTATCTGAAATATGCAGATGCTGACTGACGTATTGAGAAAAATGTGCATAACGAGAATGAATGGCAGACATCATACTGTCGAAATAATGGCTGTGAACGGAACATAATAATTTAACTTGTTCCAATATATACGGATCTGAAGTACGCAATTTCGTTTGCTCCACAATCCATTGAATTTTCTTTTTGATAATCTGATTCGTTATCAAGTATTCTGCCTTTACGGTATCCAGATCAACACCGAAGATAAGCAGTAACAATGCCGTTAAAGCGCCTGTACGGTCCTTGCCTGCCGTACAGTGCCACAGCACCGCCCCATCATCTGTTTCAAGCAGCGCTTTCATCCATTCCTGAACGGCATTTGCTGTAAAGTCTGATTGAACAGCTTCTGCGTAACGTTTAGACTGATAAGCCAAGACATCGTCATCCATATAATGAACGGACTCAATCATCAGATCGCCCACATTGTGAAGATCTGAAAAAGCCCGCTTCTGCTGCAGTTCCGGCACCAATGGAATATTTAATATTTTGACGTTTTTTAATTTGACATCCGACTGACGCGAAGACTCGCTGATTCTCCTTAAATCGACAATTGTTCTGACGTGATATTGATTTTCAAGAATATCACAGTCCTGCGGAGACAATCGATTTAAATGATCGCTGCGGATCAGGCGGCGATATCTGATGATTTGATGATCTTCCGCCTTGATTCCCCCTAAATCGCGGGTATTGTCTGTTCCGGAAAGGCGAATCATTTGATCTTTTTCTAACTGTGCTTTCATATACTTATTTCACTGACATGATAAAATCATTAGAGATTAAAAAAATCCCGAATGTGCCGTCCCATATTTTTGACGCCTAGCGGATGCTAGGTGGGTGTCTTGTCTTCGCATCCTTTGCCATCCACTCGTAGTGGCTCGACATCGAGCAAAGAACATCCAGACTCCCTGTAAAAAGATGTAGGTTCAAAAATAGTGTGGTAACGTACACTTCAGGATAGTTCTATTATAATCTACTTTCTTTTTTTTGTGAAGGATAAAATATTGCTGAGTCTTGACGTTTTCAATGTTTGCCCTTTAAAATATGGAAAGCCTGCGCAATATTATCAACCGGAAAAAAAGTCATCTCTTTTCCGCTTTGTTTGATGATGTTTTCATTGCTCTTTGGCAGGATGCACTGTTTGAAGCCCAGCTTTTTTCCCTCTAAAACACGCTTTTCTGCATCTTGAATATTCCTTACTTCTCCTGTTAAACCCACTTCTCCAAAAATGAGCATATCCCGTGGAATTTCAAAATCACAAAAACTGGAATACAGCGCACAGCAAACAGCTAAGTCTGCTGCCGGTTCGTCAATACGAATCCCGCCGACGATATTGATATAAGCATCCATTTGTTTCATATTGATGCCGACTCGTTTTTCTACAATAGCAATCAGCAATATCATGCGGTTATAATCAAATCCTGTCGCCATACGCCTCGGATTGGCGTAATCAGACGGCGAGACCAGCCCCTGGAGTTCAACCAGGAGCGGCCGTGTCCCCTCCACAATTGGCACAACTACGGAACCGCAGGTGTTCTGCGGACGGGAGATCAGCATGGTGCCCGAAGGATTTTGTACTGGCAAGAGGCCCTGATCTGTCATTTCAAAAATCCCCAGCTCATTCGTCGATCCGAAACGATTTTTCACTGCTCTGAGCATCCGATACGCATGGTATTTTTCGCCTTCAAAATATAAAACGGTATCGACCATATGTTCCAGCACTCTCGGACCAGCCAAATTCCCTTCTTTTGTGACATGACCAACCAAAAACATTGAGATATTATCCTTTTTGGCAATTTGGATTAATGCATTGGCATTTTCTCTGATCTGCGTCACTGATCCCGGTGCCGACGTAATTTCCGGATTGTACATCGTCTGAATGGAATCGATGATTACCAAATTCGGCTTTTCTGCGAGAATCGTTTGGCGAATGAATGTCATATTAATTTCAGACAGAAACAAAGCGCTTTCAGTATAAATCTGCATCCGTTCAGCGCGCATTTTGATTTGCTGCTCCGATTCTTCTCCTGAAATATAGAGAATTTTATAATGCTGACTGGCTACATTTTCAGTCATTTGCAAAAGTAAAGTGGATTTGCCTATTCCAGGATCTCCGCCCAGCAGCGCAACGCCGCCCCGAACAATACCGCCTCCCAGAACGCGGTCCAGTTCTACATTGTGCGTGTGTATGCGGTATTCTTGTTTTGATGAAATTTCAGAGAGATGTTTCGGCTGATGATATGTACCCCGTTCTCTCCCCGTTCTGGCGCTTTTTTCAGAGGTCTTTGGCATGACCGCACGTTCTTCAAAAGTGTTCCACGCGCCGCACTGCGCGCATCGGCCCATCCATTTCGGCACGACATGCCCACATTGACTGCATACATATTCGACTTTTGCCTTTGCCATTCCGAACTCCTTAATAGTAATTTTTAAGAATCGACTGCGCACCTACAGGATAATGAATCATGCCCAAAGCATCCATTCGTGCATAGACGATTTTTGCCACGGTTCGATAGCCTTTGGCATTAAAGTGAAGGGCGTCTGCCGCTAATAAGCTGGCAGGCGTCATCCCTTTTTCCATCATCTGTTTATCTTGAGCTGTCGCTTTTATTTTTGCAATTTTCAGTCCGTTTTTAGACAAAATCGCCCGCAAGTTAATATAATGCTTCCCATAGGTTTTTTGCATTTGTTTTTCCAAATCTGCGCGCTGTTTTGCCGTTCCAGTGTGAAGGCCAATAATTATATACTGGCGATTCCCGCCAATCTGATTTTTAATGATCGCTTTCTGCTGACGGATTAAATCTCCATTGCTTTGATAGCCGCCATTTTGGCCGATAAAAATAATGGGAATGGCAGATCTGTAATGTGTCGCCGCATAAGTCGTCACTGATGAACCCGGAGCCAACGTATCCTGATGCTTGATATAGGTTGGCGTAAAGGTATATAAATTATTGTTATTGACGCGGTTTAATCGGCCGGTAATTCCGTTAACGCGGACAGGATCGACCCCCACATCTCCCAATCTCAAAATGGACACCGCCCGTCCATCTTTCGTAGCAATTTCAAAAGTTTCGGGATGTCCTGGCCGGTTCATCATAACAGCAGAACGCAAATGCATTTTAAGCCCGCCCCGGCAGGCAATTTCGAGACTGGTCTCGCCGCTGATGCCCAGATTGCGCACCATCGGTGTTGACGTTCTGTTCCCGTTTGCAATTAGCTGGGCAGAAAAAATCTGCTGCAGCGTCTTAGGGTAAGTCACGCCATCGCCCATAACCCCTGCTGTAAGGCTGTCGCCCCAGCAATTGACAGCCGGCATTTTCGGACTTTGAAGCCCCACACGGTCATAGGTCGTAACCTGTTTAAAATAAACACTGCTCCACATAGCATAAGCCACCACTGCCAAAACACAGATGGCAATGGTGGCCAAAAATTTTTTAATTACCAATTTCATATCCTGTCTTACTGTGCGCCAGTACCTGTTCCTGTGCCAGTACCGGTCCCTGTGCCAGTGCCAGTACCTGTACCGGTGCCTGTTCCTGTGCCAGTACCGGACCCTGTGCCAGTGCCAGTACCGGTCCCTGTGCCTGTTGTCCCTGTTCCTGTTGTACCTGTTCCTGTGCCGCCATTATTATTTCTATAATAAGAACCGCCATTATTGCTATAATCATTAGAAGCACTGCCGCCAACACCATACCGTCCGCTGTTTTGATTGGTTGTACCGCTTGAATAAGACGATGAACTGCTACTCGATGAGCTAGAAGTCGATGAGGATTCATCCGAGGAAGAACGCGATTTGGTTTTCGTGGTCACGCCGCTCTTCTTTTCTTTGCTCTTTGTATTGATCTTCTTGCCGGCCTTTGTCGTATAAATCAAATAACAAACATCTTTTTTTGAATCAAAATATATTTTGGCTGTCCCCTTCATTTTTTTGAAAGGAAAGTCGCTGATGACATAAGTCGACCCGCTGTCTAAGGTCAACTTTACATAATATTTAATAGAAGATTCCTTTTTCCCTTTTTCCTGCGCCGTATCCACAGCATCGGTTGCATCGTAATACATGTAGCGCACTTCATTATTGTTGAAAGTATCATCGGAATCCAGCAAATTATCCCCGTAATCATTCGAAATTGAATTAGAGATTTTCACGCTCGTAATTTTTTTGCCGGTCTTATTCTGGACTTTCACTTTATAAGCATTTAAATCATTCGTCGCCGTTCCAATTGATTTAACAACATCGTGATTTTTTGACAGCGCCTGCTTGGTTTTATCGTCGCCGCAGCCCGTTATGCATAACGTCAAAACCAGCATCATACATAATGCCAAAACAACTCGCATACCTTTTTTCTTCATCATCATCGATTCCTCTTTTATTAATAATTTACGATCAAAAATCGTACCAAAATCGGTTCTAAAATAATTATTAAAATTGTCGAAAGTGCAATAGCAGGCCCGAAGGGAATTTCCTCTTTCTGATCTGAGCTCCGGTACCGGAGAATCCCATACATCACAAGTCCTATACATGCAGAAAGCAGTAAATGCCACAGGACAAAATAACGGCCAACAAACAACCCTGTCATAAAAAACAACTTAATGTCACCGCCGCCAAGGGACTCCCTCTGCATCACGCGGTCCATCGCCATCGACACTGCCCAGACCAACGCTGCAAGAATAAAAGCACCCAGCAGATTTTTGAAGACAGACTGATGAAGCAGCCACGCCGTGAAGCCCCACCAAAGCACCCCTGCAGCAACTAAAAAATCAGGGATGATATAAGCAGTTTCATCAATTGTCGCTACAGCCATCAGCAGTATCACTAAAACCGCATTGCGCAGTGTCCACAGTTGCCATCCCCATTGCCAGGATAAGCAAACAAAGCAAACAGCCCCTGCCAACTCATTCACGAAGCTTGTTTTTGGGATCGGCGCACCGCAATAACGACATCTGCCGTGCAGTGCAAGGTATGAAAAAATGGGAACTAGATCCCGTTTTAATAAGACACGGCCGCAGGCATTGCAACGGCTCCGCCCTGATACGACGGAATCCCCGTTTAATCTTCTTTCACACCAACAGGTCACAAAACTTCCAATAATCGATCCGAGTATACCTGAAAAGATAACCTGTACCATGAGATTGACCCTGCTTAATAAATTCTGTGTCTATTATACATTATTTTTTCAAAAAAGAAAGCTCTCCATAAAAGATAAAAGAAAAAAGCACAGCGGCGATCAACCGCTGTGCTTTAGCAGCCAAGAATCTGTGGCTTCAGACTTAGCTTAACCGTATTTATTCATAATAAATTTCGTCAATGGGTTTGCCCGCCGGAACCATCGGGTAGACCCCTTCGTCATGATCGATATGGCAGTTAACCAAAACAGGTTCATCAAGATCTTTGATTTCTTCCAATGTTTGATCTAAAGATTTTAAATCTGTGACGTCATAATTTTTGATATTAAACGCATCTGCCAGTTTTGAATAATCGACAGCATGATCTGTCAAGTCTGTCTGAGCATAACGCCGGTCATTAAATAATTTCTGCCACTGACGCACCATACCTAATGTTTCGTTATTAAATAAGAAAATCTTAATGGGCAGGTTATAACGGCGAATCGTCGTCAGTTCCGTGAAATTCATTCTGAAGGAACCATCACCCGCGATCAAAAGCACCTGATGGTCCGGTTTGGCAAATTGACAGCCAATGGCAGCACCCATGCCAAAGCCCATGGTCCCCAAACCACCGGATGTAATGTATTGATTCGGGAACTTGAAGCGCCAATGCTGACCGACCCACATCTGATGCTGTCCCACTTCTGTGACCACATAGGCATCTTCGAAAACTTTGTTGATATGGTGAATAATCGTTCTGGGATGGTATTCCGTATCCGGTTTTTCTTCAAGGGGCCATTTTGCGATCTGCTGATACCATTTGGGATGTGAATTTTCTTTAACTAAATTATAAAGTTTCGGAAGCGCATCTGCGATATCTGCACAGATGTGAACATTCGCTTCAACATTCTTTTCAAATTCAGTGGCATCGACGTCAATTTGGATAATTTTTTTATCGCGCATGAATTCATTGATATTGCCCGTTACGCGGTCTGAAAATCTGGCGCCAATGGCAATAAGCGTATCGCAATTAATCACAGCTAAATTGCATTCCTGAGATCCGTGCATGCCAACCAGACCAAGAGAGAGATCATTGTCCCGTGGGATGCTGCCCAACCCCATCAGAGAGTTTGCCACTGGAATGCCGGCTTTTTCCGCAAATTTTACAAGTAAATCTGAAGCGCCTGCTTTGATGACGCCGCCGCCTGCGTAAATAACTGGCCGTTCGGCTTTATTGATATATTCTGCAGCACGGTTCAGCGCATCCCGCTGGGGCGTTGGACTTTCTTCATCGAGGGAATAGGGCTGTGTCGGTGTATAAATGGTTTCTTCCAAAAAGATGTTCTTCGGAACATCGATCACCACCGGCCCCGGACGTCCGCTCTGCGCAATACGGAACGCTTCTCTGATGGTCGGGGCCAGCATGGTGATATCCTTGATAATAAAATTATGCTTGGTGATCGGCAGTGTAATGCTGGTAATGTCCACTTCCTGGAAAGAATCGCGGCCCAACAGCTGCTGTGTCACCTGCCCGGTAAAGACCACCAGCGGCGTAGAATCCATGTGGGCGTCAGCGATGGCCGTTACGGCATTTGTGGCCCCTGGGCCTGAAGTCGTAATGCCAACCCCAACCTTGCCGCTCGCGCGGGCATAGCCTTCTGCCGCGTGAATCCCATTCTGTTCATGGCAGGGTTCTACTTGATGAATATTGTGATCCATTCTGTAAAATGCATCAAACAGCGGAATGACAGCGCCGCCAGGATAAGAGAAGACGTATTCTACGCCCTGTTCCTGAAGGCATTTCACGACAATTTCCGAGCCTTTGAGTTTCTGACTATTCTGATCTATCATTATTTATTCAGACTCCTTCACTATTTTAAAATCGCACCTTCATTGGCTGAAGATACCAATTTCGCGTATCTGGACAAATATCCGGTCGTAATATCCGGTGTCTTAGGCGTCCAGTTTTCTCTGCGCTTCGCCATTTCTTCATCTGAAACCAGTAAGTCAACTGTTCGGTTCGGAATATCAATTCGAATCCTGTCCCCATCCTGAACAAAAGCAATAGGTCCTCCTGCGGCTGCTTCCGGAGAGACGTGACCGATACATGCACCGCGGGTTGCGCCTGAGAAACGGCCGTCTGTGATTAAAGCCACAGAATCGCCTAATCCCATTCCCATAATGGCCGAAGTTGGATTCAGCATTTCCCGCATGCCAGGGCCGCCTTTAGGTCCTTCATAACGAATGACCACGACATCACCTTTAACAATTTTTCCGCTGTCAATCGCAGCCTGCGCTTCTTCTTCAGAATTAAAGACTTTTGCCGGTCCTTCGTGTACGAGCATTTCCGGCAATACGGCCGATTGTTTGATAACCGCTGTTTCCGGTGCCAACGAACCTTTTAACATGGAAAGTCCGCCTTTTTCCATAAAGGGATGATCAATCGGGCGAATGATTTCAGGATTCAGATTCTGAACACCCTGTAAATTTTCCGCCATGGTTTTGCCTGTGACCGTCATGCAGTCAAGATTCAGAAGTCCTTTTTTGTTTAATTCCGTCATCACGGCATAAACGCCGCCTGCGGCATTTAAATCTTCAATGTGCGTATCCCCTGCTGGTGCCAAATGGCAGAGATTTGGCGTCCGGTCTGAAACTTCGTTCACAATATCCGGATTGATCACAACACCTGCTTCGTGCGCAATCGCAGGAAGATGCAGCATGGTATTGGTGCTGCAGCCTAAGGCCATATCGACGGTCAAGGCGTTGTAAAAGGCCGCTTCTGTCATAATATCCGATGGTCGGATATCTTTTTCGATCATTTCCATAACCTGCATCCCCGCATGTTTTGCAAGGCGCAGTCTTTGAGAATAAACCGCCGGAATCGTCCCGTTGCCGCGAAGGCCCATACCCATTGCTTCTGTTAAGCAGTTCATGCTGTTTGCCGTATACATACCAGAGCAGGAGCCGCAAGTTTCGCAGGTATGGGCGACAAATTCATCGAATTTTGCGTCCGTGATCTTCCCGGCCTGATGGGCGCCCTGCGCTTCAAACATCGCGGAAAGACTGACTTTTTTCCCGCCGACATGGCCAGCCAGCATCGGTCCGCCTGAAACAAACACGGTCGGCAGATTGAGTCTTGCTGCTGCCATGAGCAGCCCCGGCACGTTTTTGTCACAGTTCGGAATCATCACGAGCGCGTCAAAATGATGGGCAATCGCCATAGCTTCTGTAGAATCGGCAATGAGTTCCCGGGTGACCAGAGAATATTTCATCCCCTGATGGCCCATCGCGATCCCATCGCATACGGCAATGGCCGGGATTTCAACTGGGGTTCCGCCAGCCAGACGCACCCCTGCCTTAACCGCTTCACAGATCTTGTCCAGATTCATGTGGCCCGGAACAATTTCGTTAAAGGAATTGACCACACCGACCAGAGGCCGTTCCATTTCTTCTTTCGTGTAGCCTAAAGCATTAAACAATGAATAGGCTGCAGCTGTTCGTTTTATCTTTTTCATCGTATTTTTTGCCTCATTATAAATTTTCAATGATATGCTGCGCCATTTCCTGGCATCCAATGATTTTTTCGCCTTTTGTCGCAATATCACCTGTGCGCCATCCCTGCTTCAAGGTCGCTTCGACGGCGTCTTCGATATTTTTAGCTTCTTTTTCAAGTCCCAGAGTATAACGCAGCATCATGGCCACAGACAGAACCGTTGCAATCGGATTCGCCTTATCCTGTCCGGCAATGTCCGGAGCAGACCCATGAATCGGTTCATACATGCCAAAATTATTTTCGCCTAAGCTGGCAGACGGCAGCATCCCGATAGAGCCCGTAATCGTCGAAGATTCATCAGATAAAATATCGCCAAAGAGATTGCCCGTTAAGATCACATCGAATTGGTGGGGATTGATCACAAGCTGCATCGCCGCGTTATCGACATACAGATAATCCACTTCAACTTCTGGATACTGTTTGGCAACTTCTGTTACGATTTTCCGCCATAAGCGGGATGTTTCCAAAACATTGGCCTTATCGACGCAAGTGACTTTTTTGTTTCGGCGCATCGCCGCGTCAAAACCGATTTTGGCAATACGTTCGACTTCCATTCTGGAATAATTCATCAAATCTGATGCATATTCATCACCGTCACGATGTTTTTCTCCAAAATAGACATCCCCTGTCAGTTCTCTGACGACCAGCACATTTAATCCGTCTCCAATCAATTCTGGTTTTAAAGGAGAAGCATCCCGAAGTTCATCAAACAGCATTGCGGGACGAAGGTTGGCGTAGAGGCCTAATGCTTTTCTAATTCCTAAAAGGCCTGCTTCTGGTCTTTTATCCCCTGGCAGATCATCCCACTTCGGACCGCCCATGGCTCCCAGCAAAACCGCGTCCGAATTTTTGCAGACATCGACGGTTTCCTGCGGAAGGGGTGACCCTGTTTCGTCAATGGCAATGCCGCCGGCCAGCACTTCCTGATAATTAAATTGATGGCCGTATTTTTCACCAATTTTATCCAAAACTTTCATGCTGGCCCCGACAATTTCAGGACCGATGCCATCTCCCTTAATTACTGCAATTTTATAATCCATTTGATGCCTCACTGTTCTTTATCATTTAACATATTCTTATTAACATAATTGACCAATCCGCCAGCTTGAATCAGTTTCTGCATAAACGGCGGAAATGCTTGTCCCTGAAAAGACTGATTTTTTGTCAAATCCGTTATTTTCCCCGAATCAAAATCAACTTCCACTTCGTCACCTGCTTCGATGACTTTCACAGCTTCCGGGCATTCCAGAATCGGCAGTCCGATATTAATGGAATTTCGATAAAAAATGCGTGCAAAACTGTTGGCAATCACACATGAGACCCCAGACGCTTTAATCGAAATCGGTGCATGTTCTCTTGATGAGCCACAGCCAAAATTATCATCAGCCACAATAATATCGCCTTTATGAACATTGTTCACAAAATCTTTATCAATATCTTCCATGCAGTGCTGCGCCAATTCTAAAGGATCACTTGTATTTAAATAGCGGGCCGGAATGATGACATCTGTATCTACATTGTCTCCATAGCGAAAGACTTTTCCTTTTGCATTCATTTTATTTCCTCTTTTCTATCTCGTATTGCTTTATTTATAATTCGTCCGGCGTACCAATATAGCCTAAAATCGCCGAAGCTGCTGCCGTTTCCGGGCTGGCCAAATAAACTTCTGAATCCACATGACCCATACGGCCAACAAAATTCCGGTTCGTTGTGGACACACAGCGTTCGCCTTTCGCTAAAATCCCCATGTATCCGCCTAAGCAGGGACCGCATGTCGGTGTGCTGATGGCGCATCCGGCTTCAACAAAATCTTTGAAAAAGCCGGCTTCCATACATTGTTCCCAAATTTTCTGTGTCGCTGGAATGACAATCACACGGACATGATCTGAAATTTTTCTTCCTTTGATAATACGGTCTGCTTTTTCAAAATCTGAAAAACGGCCGTTGGTGCATGAGCCAATGACAACCTGATCGATATACACCGGTTCTTTAATTTCGGCAACCGTTTTCGTATTTTCAGGAAGATGCGGGAAAGCAACTGTCGGTTCAAGTTCTGACAAGTCAATATCATAGGCTGCATCATATTCGGCGTCGTCATCTGCTTCATAAACCGTATACGGTTTTGTCGAATGTTCTTTGATGTAATCAAGCGTGCGTTCATCGACTGGGAAAATGCCGTTTTTCCCACCGGCTTCAATGGCCATATTCGCAATGGTAAAGCGGTCATCCATCGTCAGATTCGCCACCCCAGGGCCAGTGAATTCCATGGATTTATAAAGGGCTCCATCGACACCGATCATGCCAATAATATGCAGAATTAAATCTTTCCCTGAAACATAGGGCTTCATTTTGCCGGTCAGGTTGAATTTAATGGCTGAAGGAACTTTAAACCAAGCCTTGCCCGTCGCCATGCCAACGGCCATATCGGTTGAACCGACCCCGGTTGAGAACGCACCCAGAGCACCGTAAGTACAGGTGTGAGAATCAGCGCCAATCACTAAATTTCCAGCTGTCACCAATCCCTGTTCCGGAAGCAGGGCATGTTCAACGCCCATGCGGCCGACTTCAAAATAGTTTGAAATTTTCTGGCTGCCTGCAAATTCGCGGACCACTTTGCATTGTTCCGCTGCTTTGATGTCTTTATTCGGCGCGAAATGATCCGGTACCAACGCCACTTTATTCTGGTCAAAGACTTTATTTGTATTTAAATTCTTAAATACATTGATGGCGACTGGTGAAGTAATATCATTGCCTAATACCAAATCGAGGTCGGCCATGATCAAATCGCCTGCTTTAACCGTATCTGTTCCGGCATGCGCCGCCAGTATTTTCTGAGTCATTGTCATTCCCATATTATTTCTCCTTTAATCTCGTACAAACACCGATATTCATATCGTATTCTTTATAATTTTAATTAAATTGTTTCAGGTTGTAAAGTATCCTTATAAATAATAATCCTTGATTTTCTTTTCCATATCCTTCAATAATTTATATTCAATGGCATCGACCAGTGCAATCAAGCTGGCTTCAATCACATCGGTGGAGACGCCGACGTTGCTCCAAATATCGTCGCCATCACTGCTTTCGATTAAGACGCGTACTTTAGACGCCGTTGCACCCTGATCAATCACCCGGACTTTAAAATCTGTCAGTCTTAAAGACTTGATACTGGGATAAAAGCCTTCGAGGGCGGCTCGCAGGGCTTTGTCCAAGGCGTTCACCGGCCCGTCTCCCTCTGCTGCGTTGATCGCTTCCTTTCCTTCAACTGAAACTTTCACAATCGCTGAAGCCGATAAAGCGCGTCCCTCAACCGGTTTTTCACCAATGGTTTTAAAGTCCTCAATTTCGAAAAAGGGCTTGAATTTGCCAAGTTCTTTTCGAATCAGCAGTTTGACGGAACTTTCCGCCCCTTCAAACTGATAACCCTGATATTCTAATTCTTTAATGCGGTCCATAACGCGGGTCGCTTCTTTAGAATGTTTTTCAATCCCCGGATCAATTTCATGGATCAATTGAATAATCGTTCCTCGGCCGGCGACTTCTGACATTAATATCCGCCGCTGATTGCCTACCGACTGGGGATCAATGTGCTCAAAAGAATGAGGTGCTTTAAGAACCGCATCGATGTGCATTCCTCCTTTATGGGCAAATGCGCTTTTTCCAATATAAGGTTCTCTTCCAGTTAAAGCATAATTAGAAATTTCAGCAATTTTAATGGCCGAAGGCGTTAACTTCTTGATTTTGTCTTCCGGCAAACAGCGGTACCCCATCTTGATCTGGAGATCTGCGATCACTGTCGCTAAATTTGCGTTGCCGCAGCGTTCACCATAACCCAAAAACGTGCCTTGAACCTGAACTGCTCCGCCTTCTACACCAGCTAAAGAGGCGGCGACCCCCAAGCCGCTGTCATTGTGGGCGTGAATGGCGACTTCGATTTGAAGACTGCTGCAGACATGCGCCACAATTGTTTGGATCTTTGACGGCAGCGTCCCGCCGTTTGTATCACACAGTGAAACCGCGACGGCGCCACCCTTTTCTGCAGCCTTTAATGTGGCCAGCGCATAAGCACTATCCAGTTCGTAACCGTCAAAAAAATGTTCGGCATCAAAAATCACTTTTTTCCCGTTTTGAGACAAAAAGCGGCAGGAATCTTCGATCATCCGCAGATTTTCTTCACGGGTCGTATTTAAGATAGATTCAACGTGAAAAACGGATGCTTTTCCGAAAATCGCAGCATATTTTGTTTTGGTCTTGAGTATGGCCTGAAGGTTGGCATCGTCTTCTGCCTTCTTTCTCGGATGGCAGGTTGATCCAAAAGCGCAAAGTGAAGCGTGAGACAGCGACAAAGTTTTCAATTCTTCAAAAAATGCGATGTCCTTTGGGTTTGAACCGGGATTTCCCGCTTCAATGATATCAATCCCCATTTTATCAAGGATTTTCACAATGTCTAATTTATCTTTTACTGAAAAAGAAATTCCCTCTGCCTGTGCGCCGTCTCTTAATGTCGAATCAAATATTGTTATTTTTTTGGGAGCTTCTGTCATCATCCTTCCTCCTAATAAAAAACGCCTCTTTGAAATAAAATTCAAAGAGACGGAAAGTTCATTCTCCGCGGTACCACTCTTTTTGATATGAAACCACATATCCACTTCAAGTCTAAGTATCTTTTTAAACTCTAATCCACTAACGCTGGATGGGATTCTCGGCATCTTTTACTCGGCCCATGGCCATTTCAAATCTGCTACTCGCGAGTGATTATTCTGCATGGTTTTTTTCCTGTCCTCACACCTACTGACAGTTCGCTGAAAAAAATTGACCCTGCTTTTCTCTCGTTCATCGTAATTAAGTATTTTTTTCAAGTATACCATTCCGGTATAAAAAGTCAAGTGATTAATTCCTAATGCGTTTAAAGTTCCTTCTGAGGATTTCTTCACAATCTTTTTCTAAAATTCCGCCATAAATTTCCGTGTGGTTGGCAAGCATGGCATGCTGCCCTAAACGCACCGTTGATTCCACAGCGCCGTATCTTGGCTCGCAGGCACCATAGACAACTTTTTTTACTCTGCTCTGAATAATCGCGCCCATACACATGGGACAAGGTTCTGCTGTCACATAGAGTTCACAGTCGTCCAGACGCCATTTGCCCAGTTTTTGAGCGGCATCCCGAATCGCCAGCATTTCAGCATGAGCCGTCGGGTCCTGCATTGCTTCCTTTTGATTATGCTGCCGTGAAATCACCTGACCCTCTCTGACAACGACCGCACCGATGGGCACTTCTTTTTTCTCTTCTGCAATTTCTGCTTCTTCTAAAGCCATTTGCATAAAATCTTCCATTTTTTTAGGTTTTTTATATACTGCAGTTTCAGTCTCAGAGATTTCTTCAAATTTCGATTTAATCAAATCCGCCTGATGCATCGGCATGAGAATCATCCCGCTCTTGGGCGGAATCGTCACATTACCTGACAAATGCCAGGCTTTTTGATGATATAAATCAAAATAATCGCCATTTAAATGGTCATGATGAATCTGAGCTGGAGCAGCATCGCAATTGAAAAGCGCGATCACTTCTTGATGCTCTGTCATTCTGAGAAATCCCATTTGACAGGACTGTACAAATAATTGTGCATAGCAGCCTGAACGCAAGGCTTCGACGTTCTTTCGGATTGCAATCATTTTTTGAATTTTTTGCGTCAGCGGATTGTTTAAATCAAAGGAAATCTCTTCCACCGCCGGTCTAAGCGGTGCATCCGTATTCGCTCCTTTTCTGGCTTTAATTCCAGCTTCACTGCCATAATAGAGACTTGGAATGCCTGGCATGGTAAAAAGCATTAAATAAATCGGTTCCAGATCCCGTTCATCGTTTAATGTTGAAGCGATCCGATCAACATCGTGATTGTCGACAAAATTATAAGTCAAGAAATGCTGATAAAGTCCGCCCTGGGCAAACAAGCGGTTGAATGAATAAGCGATTTCAAAATAATTCCGGTCGTTTAAGCTGGAATACATGCCTTTGTAGTCTTCATAATTCGTAACCGAGTCCAGTCTGCTGACTTCAACCATTTGAGAATAATCACCCATGACCGATTCGCCGATCATCCAAAAATCAGATTTCTTGGCCCGTGCAGCATCTCCAAGTTCACGAATAAAATTCAAATCCATCACATTGGCCGCATCCATTCGGACGCCGTCGATGTCAAAGTGATCTAGCCAAAACATCAGCGTCTCGGTCAAATACTTTTTGACTTCCGGATGATGAAGATTCAATTTGACCAGATTGTTGCATCCTGCCCAATTATGATAAGAAAAACCGTCATTATATTCATTATTATCCCAGAAATTAACCTGATCAAACCAGTCCTTGTAATTCGACTGTTCACGGTTCTGTTTTAAATCCTGAAAAGCGAAAAAATTCCGGCCAACATGGTTGAATACGCAGTCCAAAATAACCCCAATGCCATGCTGATGACAAGTTTTGACAAGATGGTTCAGATCTTCATTTGTTCCCAAGCGAGGATCCACCTGCCTGTAATCTGTCGTATCATAACCATGGGAAATCGATGAAAACAATGGGCCAAGCAGTAAGGTATTGATTCCCAATTTATTTAAATAAGGCAGCTGTGCTTCGATCTTTGTCAATCGATGATGAATCCCTTCGCATTGATCCTGTGTCGTCTCTGCGTCGCAGTATCCCATTGTAAAAATATGATAAATGATCATTTCATCGTGTTTCATTCGCTGGACCTCCTTTTTATTCATTATATGCAAATCATTTCTAAAAAGCAAAAAAGAATGCTTCCACACCCTGTGAAAGCATTCTTTTGATTATTTTGACAATTTGTGAATAAAGAGACCGCTTCTTAATTTTGGCTCAAACCATGTCGATTTCGGCGGCATCAACAATCCGGCGTCTGCAATGGCCATTAATTCCCCAACCGACGTCGGGTACATCGAAAAGGCCACCTGCATATCGGCATGCACACGGCGTTCCAATTCCTTCAGACCGCGGATGCCGCCGACAAAATCAATGCGCTGATCCACCCTGGGATCGCCAATTCCTAAAATCGGACTTAAGATCTGTTCCTGAAGAACCGAAACATCAAGCCCCTTGACCGGATCACCTTTTTCTACCAATTCATCATGAATTTTTAATTTGTACCATTGATCTTCAAAATACATGCCAAACTGGCCTTTGCTGTTCGGACGATAGGCCTGATCTACCGCTTCGATTTCGCATTTTTCCTGAAGTGCTGCCATAAAATCCTGTGGCGTCAGTCCGTTTAAATCTTTTACAACTCGGTTATAATCTAAAATATCGAGTTGATTATCTGGAAAAACAACCGATAAAAAGTAATTAAATGGTTCGTCTCCAGAATATCCGGGGTGTTCTTTTCTGCGCATCTGGGCCACTTTCACAGCTGAAGCTGCGCGGTGATGGCCGTCTGCGATATAGAGCGCCGGAACTTTTGCAAAATCCTGAATGAATCCAGAAATATCTTCTTGATTCCGGACATGCCAGACCCGATGACGAATGCCGTCGTCCGACACAAAATCGTATAACGGCGCTTCGTTTCGAATCTTTTGGACCCGGCGGTCAATTTCTTCCTGATGACGGTAGGTTAAAAAGATCGGGCCCGTATTGGCATCGCAGCTGTCAACGTGATGAATGCGGTCCTGTTCCTTTTCGCTTCGTGTCAGTTCATGCTTTTTGATCGTCCCGTCCAAATACTCATCAACAGACGTGCAGGCAACTAGTCCGGTTTGTTCATGTTCTCCCATTTTGAGGGCGTACAGATAAAACTGTGGTTGCTCATCCTGAATCAGAATATGATCAGAAATCAACCGTTCGAGATTTTTCCGAGCCTGACGGTAAACAGCCGGATCGTATAAATCAATTTCCGGATCCATTGTTGTTTCCGGACGGTCCACTCTTAAAAATGAATCCGGCTTGCCGGCAACTGCCCCCCGTGCTTCTTCCCGATTGTACACATCATAAGGAAGTGCCGCAACATCAGCTGCCTTCTCCGGAGTCGGCCGAATCGCCTTAAATGCTTTAACTGTTGCCATATTACTTAACCAGACGCACCCGGGTGACGCCCTGAATCTTGCTTAAATCATCGAGAATTTCTGCTTTTATGTCTTCAGAGTCAATGTCAATCATCGTGTAAGCGTACTTGCCTTTATTTTTATTGGTCATATTGGCAATATTGACATTGTCTTTCGCTAAAACCGTTGTGATGCTGGCGATCATATTGGGAATATTCTGATGCGCAACTGTAATGCGGTGTGCGGTTTCGCATTCGCCCATACTGCAGTCTGGATAGTTAACGGAATTGATAATATTACCGTTTTCCATATATTCTCTCAATGAATTCACGACCATCATGGCGCAGTTTTCTTCGGATTCAGGGGTAGAGGCCCCTAAATGCGGAATGTTAATCGCATTTTTCATTTTCAGGGTCTTCTGGCTTGGGAAATCGGTGACGTAAGCTGCGATGCGGTCATTATTTAAAGCATCTGCCAACGCATCTTCATCGACAAGACCGCCTCGTGCTAAATTCAGCAAACGCAGATTCGGTTTTGCCAGCGCCAGTAAATCAGCATTGATATAATTTTTTGTTGCTTCCATATAAGGAACATGGATTGAGATGTAGTCACAATTTTGGAATAGAGCTTCAAGACTGGAGGCCCTTTTAACTTTTCTGCTTAACCCCCAGGCGTGCTTGATTGTAATAAAAGGATCGAAACCATATACCTTCATGCCAAAGTCAACTGCCATATTGGCTACCAACAGGCCAATGGCGCCTAATCCAATAACGCCCATTTTCTTTTTATAAAGTTCTGGACCTGCAAAGGCTTTTTTATTCTTTTCAACTGCTGATCCTATATCCGTCTTTTCGCCATCTAATGTTTTTGTCCATTCAATCCCCTGAACAACTTTTCGTGATGAAATAAGCATGGCTGTTGCAACCAGTTCTTTAACCGCATTGGCATTGGCGCCCGGTGCATTGCAAACCACAATCCCCTGTTCCGCACAGCGGTCCAGTGGAATGTTGTTGACGCCTGCGCCTGCCCGTCCGATAAAGGATAAGTTGTCATTAAATGCCATGTCATGCATTTTGGCACTTCTGACCAAAATCGCATCAGGTGAATCAGAGCCTTCCTGATCGACGATATATTGATCTGTGAGCTGTTTTAATCCTTTTTTCGAAATGTTGTTCAGTGTTTTGATTTGATAATTCATGTTTTTTCCTTCTATTCATGCCGCAGCAAATCCGGCCAACTTCGATACTACCCCGATCTTTACTGCGCGCGTATTTGCGGATCTTATTTGTATCCTAAAGATCCTGAAAGTCATCATCGCATGATGTATGATTAACGGTTCGCTAATTCAAATTTTTTCATAAAGTCGATTAATGCGTCGACCCCTTCCATCGGCATAGCATTATAGATAGAAGCGCGCATCCCGCCGACTGTGCGGTGGCCCTTCAAATTAACCAGGCCTGCTGCTTTTGATTCTGCAACAAATTTTGCGTCTAAATCTTTGTCTCCCGTCACAAAAGGAACATTCATGAGTGAACGGTCTTTGGGATTTAAAACGGTCGGTGTAAATAATTTAGAGTTATCCAGAAAATCATATAATTTAGAAGCCTTTGCTTTATTGCGTTCAGCCATTGCTGAAATCCCGCCTTGTTTCTTAAGCCATTTATAGACCAAGCCGCACATATAAATGGCAAAACACGGTGGCGTATTAAAGCAGGAATCTTTGTCGACATGCGTTTTATAATCGAGCATAGTCGGGATGCTGGGGTCAGCCTGTCCCACCAAATCCTTACGAATAATGACAACTGTAACACCGGCAGGGCCCATATTTTTCTGCGCCCCGGCAAAAACCAAGCCAAATTTTGAAATGTCATAAGGTTCGGACAAAATATTCGATGACATATCCCCGACAAGTGGAATATTATCCGGAGTTTCCGGCAGACGGTCTGGCGCGAAATAGGTGCCGTAAATCGTATTATTCACACAGATATAAAGATAATCCGCGTCAGGGCGCAGCATCGAAACATCGTAGTCCGGAATGTAGCTGTAAGTCTTGTCTTCTGATGTTGCAATCACCTTGGCATCGCCAACTTTGACAGCCTGCTCATAAGCTTTTTTAGCCCAGTTCCCAGTTTTGATGTAGTCCGCTTTATGGTTATGAACCATCAGATTCAGCGGAATCATTGAAAACTGTGTCGAACCGCCGCCCTGAAGAAAAAGAATGTCATAATCATCCGGAATATTCATCAATTCTTTAAAATCAGCTTTTGCCTGTTCCAGAATATCCGCAAAATCCTTTGATCTGTGGCTCATTTCCATCACAGACATGCCTGTGTCTCCATAGCAGAGCAGCTCTTTTTGGGCTGTTTTCAAGACTTCTTCTGGCAAAGCAGATGGACCAGGTGCGAAGTTAAAAACTCTTTCCAAAACTTTCCTCCTTTTATTAAATAAAAAAACAAAAAAATAAATAAAACCATATTATCAATATAGTTTTATTCATTATAGGCTTTATCATCTGACATTTCAATGAGCTTTTTGTTTTAATGTTACAACTTTTTGGTGTAATTCATTACAATAAAAAAACAACAGGCTTTTGACCTGTTGTCTAATCACTTTTCATGCTATGGTGGGCCCTCAGGGACTCGAACCCTGGACCTGCCGGTTATGAGCCGGATGCTCTGACCAACTGAGCTAAAGGCCCAAAAAAATGGTCGAGGTGAGAGGATTCGAACCTCCGGCTCCATGGTCCCAAACCATGTGCGCTACCAAACTGCGCTACACCTCGACAACGAATAATATTTTAACATTCTAATTACATTTTGTCAATCATTATTTTATTATAAAATTTGCGCCGCAGCTTTTAATCCGCGGCGCTTGGATTTAACTTAATTTTTCCCGAACAATTTGATTGACCACTTTGCCGTCGGCCTTTCCTTTAACCTTCGGCATCACTGACTTCATGACTTTACCCATATCTTTCATGCTTTCAGCACCGGTTTCCTGAATGGTATCTTCTACAATTGATGCTATTTCTTCAGACGTCAACTGCTTAGGGAGATAGTCCTTTATTATCGCCATTTCAGCTTTAGTTTGATCAACTAAATCTTCTCGTCCGGCTTTTTCGAATTCCTTTAAAGAATCCTTTCTCTGTTTATATTGTTTGGAAATGATCGCTTCAATGTCGCTGTCTTCAAGATTTTCAATCTGTTTGTCTTTTTCTTCTTGAAGAATCGCCGCCCGAATCAAGGTGATCGTCGACTTGCGGACTTTGTCTTTCGCTTTCATTGCCGATTTTAAATCAGCCAACAACTGTTTCTTTAAAGCCAAACCTTATGACACATCCTTTATCTATGTTTCTTCATTTTTCTTTTTCTGGCAGCTTCAGATTTCTTTTTGCGTTTAACACTTGGCTTTTCGTAGTGTTCTCTTTTACGGATTTCTGACATGACACCTGCCATCGCGGTCT
The DNA here is from genome assembly GCA_945867155.1 of uncultured Eubacteriaceae bacterium. Taxonomy (GTDB): domain Bacteria; phylum Bacillota; class Clostridia; order Eubacteriales; family Eubacteriaceae; genus Pseudoramibacter. Next base: position 90,907 of record CAMBHL010000001.1, read on the forward strand.
TTCTTTTAAAACGTCTCAGAGCGCTTTCCAAAGACTCGTTTTCTCGTACACGTACTTCTGACATCGAATATCCCCCCTTCCTGAATGTAAACTACTCTATGGAAACCTTTTTGATATAGGTGGACGAAAAATATTATATTTCAAATTATAAAACTTGTCAATATTGTTTGTAAACAATCGTTAAAAGATTTTCCGGAGCCCTTTATATATTAAAAGTCAGCATGATTTCAGATTTTGTCACACGGCCACGGCGCAAAATACGTTCGGCAATGATCGCATAGTCTCTTGGATTGACCTCGGGATCAAAGTGCGTTAAGATCAAATGCCGCACGCCGGCGTTTTCCGCGATTTCTGCCGCCTGTTCTGCTGAGAGATGCTTATTTTCGTCAGGATTGTTCACATAGGTGCAGTCACACAGCAGCGTGTGTGCATCTTGGGCAAAATCCTTTAATTCTTGGCAAATACCTGTATCCCCGGTATATAAGCAGGAATGACCGCGGTCATCAATGGCTTTAATGGCATAAGTTTCAACAGGATGACGCATTTTCTTAAAAGAAAACTTCATGTTTTTAATCGCCACTTCATCTCCATCATCAATTGGATGCACATCAAAATTTTTGATGTTGGACAGGATATCATAAATATTTTCCGGTGTTCGCGGCAGATACAATGGCAGCACCTGACCGCGCTTTTCCAGTAAATACTGCAGTACAAACAAATCGGAAATATGATCCCAATGCAAATGGGTAATAAAAATCGCATCTAATTGTGTGCCGTCATTAATAGACAGCAAATTGCTCAATGTGCCTGAACCCAAATCAAAAATAACTTGGACTTTTTCATTTTCAAGCAAATAACCTGAGCATGCGCCGTTTCCCTTTGGATAACCGCCATTGTTTCCTAGTATTGTTAATTTCATCAATCTTCCTCCTCATTTGATGCATTCATCATCTTTTTTAACCCTTGTACCCAAGACCATGTGATCTGGGCTGTCACACCCCAAATCACGATGGGTTCCTGATCTGGTGATGGGCTGTACTGATAAAAATAAATGGGATGCTTCTTTTCCCGAAATTTATAGTTTTCGCCATGGGGTATCAATTCATAGGGAAAGCCCGGATCTGGCTGTGTCACCAGTGTCGTCATATACCTCCTCGGTTCGTGCGACAAAAGCCATTTTAACGGTACAGTGAAAACTTTCTGCACTTCGGCTTTTGAAAAGGTATTCTGATAATGTTTAAGCTGCCCGACAAAGGGCCAAAGCGGTGCGCCTGTTGGGGCGTTTTCCCCATCCATTGGGGCAATCACATCAATATTTTTCTCGGAAATCAGCAATTCCTCGCATGTTTCTCTCACTGCCGCTTCTTCGGGCGTCTCGCCTTTTTCGATTCCTCCACCAGGGAAGCTCACTTCTCCCGGCTGGACAATCGACGAAGAGCGAATCTCATAAACCACTTCAAGCCCCTGATCAGTCTGAATCAGAGGCACAAGAACCGCCTTGCTCTTATCTTTAAGACGTGACAAATACCCTGGCGTGCGGTCAGACCAGTTCTGTTTCATACAGCGAATAATATCTTTTTGCTTCACAAGCTTCTCCTGGATCAGTACTCTTTTAATATTATATAAAAAAATCCCCGAATATCAAAGGGGTAATGATATTCGAGGATAAAAGTCTATCACTTTAAGTGTGCATTACATCATCGGTGCGCCGCCTGCCGGCATTGCAGGTGCGTCATTTTTTTCTTCAGGATGATCTGCAACAGCGACTTCAGTTGTCAAAAGCATTGAGGTAATAGAGGCCGCATTCTGAATGGCTGTACGGGTGACCTTTGTCGGGTCGATAATGCCTTTTTCAACCATATCGACGTATTCGCCGTGAAGTGCATCATAACCAATGCCCTTTTCTTTCTTAGAAAGTTCATTGACAACAACAGAGCCTTCCACGCCGGCATTTTCAGCAATCTGTCTTGCCGGTTCTTCGATCGCTCTTCTGATGATCTGTGCCCCGACTTTTTCGTCTCCATCGAGCGTATCAATCAGTGCATCGACTTTGTCTGTTGTGTTTAAGAGTGCAGTTCCGCCGCCAGGGACGATACCTTCTTCGACAGCCGCACGGGTTGCGTTCAAAGCATCTTCAATGCGGTATTTGATTTCTTTCATTTCGACTTCTGTCGCAGCACCAACTTGGATCACCGCAACACCGCCGGATAATTTAGCCAAACGTTCCTGCAGTTTTTCACGGTCATAATCGGAATCCGTTTCCGGAATCTGAGCTTTAATCTGTGCAACACGTTCTTCGACATCTTCTTTTGATCCCTGTCCGTCAACAATGATGGTGTTTTCTTTATCAACCTTCACCTGACGAGCGCGGCCTAACTGTTCGATCGTCGTGTCTTTCAATTCAAGGCCGATTTCTTTGGAAATCACCTGGCCGCCTGTTAAAATAGCGATATCCTGCAGCATGGCCTTTCTTCTGTCACCAAAGCCTGGTGCTTTGACAGCCACTGTATTCAGAGTGCCACGGAGTTTGTTCAAAACGAGCGTTGTTAAAGCTTCGCCTTCAACGTCTTCAGCAATGATTAATAATTTAGCACCCTGCTGTGCAATCTTTTCGAGAATCGGAAGAATTTCCTGAATATTAGAAATTTTTTGATCTGTGATCAAGATATACGGGTTGTCCAGTTCGGCAACCATTTTTTCTGTATCTGTTGCCATATAGCCTGATACATAACCGCGGTCGAACTGCATCCCTTCAGTGAAGTCAAGCTCAGTGCCCATTCCCTTGCCTTCTTCAACGGTGATGACACCATCATCGCCGACTTTTGACATAGCTTCTGCAATTAATTTCCCAATTTGAGGATCAGCTGCTGAAATAGAAGCGACCTGTTCCTTGGATTTGTCGGATTTAACAGGCTGTGAAATTTCTTTCAAACCTTCAACAACGGCTTCCACTGCTTTTTCCATGCCTTTTCTTAAGACCATCGGGTTTGCACCTGCGACGACATTGCGGTTGCCTTCGCGGGTGATGGCCTGAGCCAGCAATGTAGCGGTTGTTGTCCCATCGCCGGCGACATCGTTTGTCTTCGTTGCGACTTCTTTAACCAACTGGGCACCCATATTTTCAAACGGGTCCTTCAATTCGATTTCTTTTGCGATGGTTACACCATCATTTGTAATATTTGGAGCACCGTAGGATTTTGATAAAAGAACGTTTCTGCCCTTTGGTCCCAAAGTAACTTTAACTGCGTTTGCTAATTGGTCAACGCCGCTTAACAGCAATTCTCTGGCGTCTGCACCGTATTTTACATCTTTTGCCATTTGAATGACCTCCTTATGCCTATTTCGCCTCTATTATGCTTCAACAATTGCCAAAATATCGCTTTGTTTGACAATCAGATACTTTTCATCATCCATTTTAATTTCAGAACCGGAATACTTTGAATAGATGACTTCATCGCCGACTTTAACGTCCAATGGCACTTTTTTACCATCGATCATTTCGCCGGACCCAACTGCAACAACTTCACCCTGCTGTGGTTTTTCTTTTGCGGAATCAGGAAGGACGATGCCGCCTGTTGTTTTCTTTTCTTCATCTTTTACTTTTATAACAATTTTGTCACCTAATGGTTTTAATTTCATTGCTAAAGCCTCCCAAAGTCTTTGTTTGTTATTAGCACTCATTATCTCTGAGTGCTAATATAATATTAAACGATACTTCTGCTTTTTGCAACACTTTTCGGCGAGTTTTTTTAATTTTATTTTCTTTTAAGCCTAGACTATTTCACTACACCCGGCAGCTCCAGACCTGGCATCGCATTTAAATGCCAATCGCTGGTTCTTCCTAACTGATAATCGTAATAGGCGCGTGCGCCAATCATCGCAGCATTGTCTGTGCACAGACTTAGCGGCGGATAATACAGCTGCCATCCGTGCTTTTTGCCAACCTGGCTCATGCGTTTTCGCAGCCCTTTGTTGGCAGACACCCCGCCTGCAAGCACAATCTTCTTGACATGATTTTCTTCAGCACAGCGAACCGTTTTATCTGTTAGTACATCGAGAACAGCAGCCTGGAACGATGCAGCGATATCTTCCTTTCGAAAATCAATGCCTTTCATCTTATTGTGATTGATCTCATTAAGAACCGCTGATTTCAGTCCTGAAAAACTAAAGTCATAACTGCCGTCTTCAAGCATTGCCCTGGGAAATTCTACAGCATGTTCATCGCCAGTCTGAGCGGCCTTGTCAATCGCCGGTCCTCCCGGATACGGATAGCCTAAAACCCGCGCTACTTTGTCAAAGGCTTCCCCAGCTGCATCATCCCGAGTTCGTCCCAGAATCACATTCAGGCCATAATCTTTCACAATCACCAGATTGGTATGTCCGCCGGAAACGACGAGTGCCAGAAAAGGCGGTTCAAGTTCAGGAAAAGCGAGGTAGTTCGCCGCAATATGGCCTTCGATGTGATTGACGCCAATGAGGGGTTTATCCAGGGCATATGCAAGTGCTTTTGCCTCTGATACACCGACCAGCAGTGCGCCTACCAGTCCAGGCCCTTTTGTCACGGCAATGGCGTCAATATCCTGAAAGTCCAAATGCGCTTCATCCAAAGCATCCTGCACAACAAAGGGCATTTTCATCACGTGGTTGCGCGATGCAATTTCAGGGACAACACCGCCGTATTTGCGGTGAATGGCGATCTGCGTGTAAACTTGATTGGCTAAAATATGGCGGCCGTCTTCAATAACGGCGACAGCCGTTTCATCACAGGAGGATTCAATCGATAAAATCTTCATTAATTTTGATCTCCAATCTTTTTCGGAAACACCAATTCCATGATATAGGCATCTGCGCCATTTGGATAATAATGTTCCCGAACATCTAATGTATTGAAATTAAAATTGCGGTACAAATTGAGTGCTGGTTCATTATCTGTACGAACCTCTAAAATCATACTGGCACAATCGTGAACCTGGGCTTGCTTGATCATGGCATCGAGAAGGAGATGGCCTAAATGCCTGCCCTGAAAATCAGGATCGATTGCAATTTTCATTAATTGTGCTTCTCCAGCCACGTACCATTGGCCTGCAAAGCCAATGGGGACAGCTGTTTGGTCATTCTGATTGGTTGCAGTAAATATAAAATAACCTGCTATTGGATTCGACAATTCTTGTTCAAAAGAAGATCTGGACCATGGAAAAAGACCCGCTCTTCGGTCTATTGCCATCACTGCGTCAATATCTTTTCCCTGCATTTCTCTCAAATCAAATGTCAGCTCTTCGTCAGCCATCAATTTTCCCCTGCTTTTTTTCCATCTGTTCTTCTGCAGAGGATTTTCTCAAATAATTGAGACCTGCCTGGAAATAATTGACTGTTTCCCCTTTTGACAATTTCTGATAACCTGCAGCAGCTGCAGAGGATGCCCGATTCATGGCAAAGTATGCGGGCATAAGCTGAATTTTAGGTGATATTTCTGACAACTGCCGGCCATGCTTCTTCAGACCGTCGCCTAAAAAAAGAACGGGTTCTTCTTTTTCATTTTTTGCCTTAATTTCTTCAATTAATGTATCGATGCCGTATACCCCTTCACTTAAATATGAAGTAAGGATTGAATTCGTTGTGTTTCCTTCAAAACGATATAAAGCGGTATACACCTGACCCCTCTGCGCATCGATCACTGGGCAGATATAATGCGGGTATACACATGCGTTGTAGGCCAGAGATTCAAGGGTTGAGACCGTAACAATTGGTTTTTCAAGGGCTTGTGCAAAGCCTTTGGCAGTCGCCATCCCGATGCGCAGGCCGGTGAAGGACCCCGGCCCATTAACGACGCCAAAAGCATCCATATCCGAGAGTTTCATCCCAGAATCCTGAAATAAATGATCAATCGCCGGAAGCATCTTTTCTGAATGTTTTTTCTTATAATTTACGATCGTTTCAGCAATTAATCGGTTTTCGTCCACAACCGCTGCTGTCGCCACGATTGTTGAAGTATCAATCATCAGTAATTTCATTGTTTATCGTCTTTATCCTCTTATTCAATTTTTCAAGTTCTGATTCTTTAAATAAATGCAGCGGCGTGATTTTCTGAATCTGTCGAAGCGTCAAATGAGTTTTTGTAAGCATTTTGACATATTTCGATGATAGAATCTTTTCTCCACTTGGCCCTAATGCCGATGCCAGCACCCCGTGACCGGGCGGTGAAGCCAAAAGCAAATCGATTGGCGTATCGATCGAATACGGCAGTTCTTGATTTTCTTGATAATCAATCTGAGCTTTCAAAAGATTCGCCATGATTTTAGGCAAATGGCATTCTCTAAGGACAAGCCATCCCATCTTTAAATGTTTCACGTCGTGATTAATATAGCGAATGATGCGCTTTAACATGCGGTCTGTAATCATGCCGCCGGAAAGCATCGGGACCTTCGACAAAGGCGTCGAAAGAACCGAATGCTTCATAAAGTCATCCTGCATGTCCATTTGAACGCCTGTCAGACGATGATACCAGTCTAATGCCAGTTGAAAGAGCTCTGAGCCGCGCTGGGTTTTTAATATTTCATCGACAGTTGAATCCATCGTCACTAGGGGTTCTGTCTCTTTGAAAGAAATATCCCCTGTCTTTTCAAATTTTATGTCACGGCTGGAAGCCCCGCAGTAAAAATGATACTGCCCGCTTTCGACACGCCACTGATTTTTTTTGACATCAAAAAAAGCCAACCGCGCTATGGGAATTGTTAAATGATAATGATATGTGCTTCCCGCCTGAATCTCGGCTTTCTGGAATGCGACCAAAACTTTTGGCGGTCTTGAGACCGCGCTGTCCGGCAGTCCCATATAGATCTGCACCGTTTCTTTAGCCGGAAAATCAGAATAGTTATGCACGGCCACATCAAAGGACAGCGTGCGATGACGCTGATCTTCTGTAACATTAAACCCGCAGTATTCAAAGTCAGCATAGCTCATGCCATATCCGAAAGGATACCGTACGGCTAGTCGCTTTTGATCGTAGAACCGGTATCCCACATAAATGTCTTCTCCATAAATGACTTTCTGCCCATCTCCTGGAAAATTGAGATAAGCCGGCGTGTCTTCCAACCGTTTTGGAATGGTTTCTGCAAGTTTTCCGGACGGCACTGCTTCTCCGGTTAATACGTTACAGAGCGACGAGCCGCAGGCCTCTCCGCCAAGCCACATTTCAAGCAAGGCGCCCGATCGTGCAGCGTGGTTCAGAAGGACAGCTCCGCCATTCTGCACCATGACGACGGTATGCTTCTGCACCGCATTTACTTCATCAAGGAGTTGTATCTGATCTTTCGGAAGGTCCATGTTTTCCCGGTCCCAGGACTCGCTTTCTTTTGAATCCGGCAGTCCGAGAAAGAGCAAAACGATATCAGCTGCTTTTGATTTTCGCACCGCCTCTTCTCTCTGGTGTTCCCGCACTTCTGACGAAACGTCTTCTTCAATGGTATATCCATCAGCATAATCCAGTTGGACTGACGCGTACGTCTTTTTGATCGCCGACCATGGCGAACAAACGCGGTCCGCATTGACTTGTGAAGACCCGCCGCCTTGAATTCTCGGATTTTTGGCCAACTGACCCACAACCAAAATGCGGCTTTCTGAAGAAAGCTGATCAGGGCGCAAAGGCAGCAGATGATGCTTATTTTCTAAAAGCACAATACCTTCAGCTCCTGCTTCTCTTGCTAAATCCCAATGTGACCGCAGATGAGAGGCAGACCGTTTGCTCCTTTTTTTTCGATTTTCCTCACAGCGGCTGCTAAAAGCAATCAGCCTTTCAACACTCCGGTTGACACATGCTACCGGCAGTCTGAATTGCTGAACGGCTCGATAAACTTTTTCATCATTGATGCCGTCTGAATCCGGCATTTCTAAATCCAGGCCAGCCCTGACGCTGTCCACCCGGTTATGCACTGCTGACCAGTCTGAAACGGTCACGCCTTGATAATGCCATTGATCTCTGAGTAAAGTTAACAGGTAGGTCTGATTTTCTGTTGCATAAACACCGTTCACGCGATTGTAAGCCGCCATCACCATACCAGGATCGGCCTCACGAATGACGATTTCAAAAGGCCGGATGTAAATCTCCTGTATGGCCTTTTTTGAAATCTGAGCATCAACTGTCATGCGGTGATATTCTTGATTATTCGCGAAAAAATGCTTAACGCAGGTCTCAATCCTACGGCTTTTCGCGCCTTGAACATAAGCCTTGCCAAGGAGCCCGGACAACAGAGGATCCTCTGAAAAATATTCAAAATTTCTTCCGCAAAGCGGACTTCTTTTAATATTTAATCCCGGTCCTAAGATCACGTCAATGCCCTTTTCACCAGCTTCTTCTGCAATCGCCGCTGCGACACGATAGACCAGCGAAGGATTCCATGAAGAGGCCAAGGTCACTTCCGGCGGAAAACAAGTTGCCGGAAAACTCGTCCCGCCTGGCTGCTCCTGCCTTACCCCATGGGGCCCATCTGACATGGTGAAGGGAAGAATTTGCGCTTCTTCAATGCCCTGTGACATCCATTTCGATTGTCCCGACAGCATGGCGCACCGCTGCTTTAAATTTAATTGACGTCTTTTTCGACGCGCTTGCTTTTGCTTCAACAAACTCCCCCCTTTTTAATCCTGAGCCGCTCCGATTTTTTTCATTTTCGCAATAAAAAAACCGTCGCATTGATCATCTAAAAGACTGATTTGACGCGTCGTTTCAATTTTTATATTTTTTTTGTTTTGGACGAGCCATTGAATCTGCTCGTTATTTTCCTTTGGGTCGATCGTACAGGTCGAGTAAACCAGTGTGCCTCCTGGTTTCAGTGCATCGACGGCATGAATCAGCATTTTTTGTTGGATTTGAATAAGCGTTTTTTGTTCTTTTCGATTAAAGCGATAGCGGATTTCCGGTTTTCTTCGGATAATCCCCAAGCCTGAACATGGCGCATCCAGCAGCACACGGTCGTAGCGTTCATGGTCTTTGGGATTTAATTGCGTCCCATCACAGACTTCTGTATGAATAATGGTAATCCCCAGCAAAGAGGCCTGATTATCCACCAATTTCAACCGTGAAGGATAAAGATCTCTCGCAGTGATCTGACCGCAGTCTTGCATCATTTCCGCAATATAAGTCGTCTTCCCTCCAGGCGCAGCGCACATGTCCAAGACCTGATCACCGGGTTTTGGATCAAGAGCTTCTGCAATGAGCATAGCTCCTTGATCCTGAATGGTGTAGAAGCCGGCCTGATATGCTTGGGTACCGCTCAATTCAGACACTGATGCATTTTTAATTCGCAGCCCCCTTTCAGATAAGGCCGTTTCTTCGCTTTCGATCCCGTCTTGTTCCAAAAGGTGCTTTAAATTCTCCCGTGTCGTTTTGAGACCATTCGTCCTCAAGGTCAGCGGAGAGGGCTGATTCATCTGCATCAAAATACTGACGCCTTTCTTCGTTCCAAAAACCTGAAGAAAAATTTCAAGGATTGCTTTCGGAACAGAGGCGCGAACGGAAAGCGCCTGAACTGAATTTTCATAATCCGACCAAGACCATTTTTTTAACTGCTTTTTCTGTCTTGCCATATTTCTGAGCACACCGTTGACAAATCCCTTTGCCCGGGGACAATGTCTTCCGCACAAATCGACAGCTTCAGAAATCACAGCGTAGTCTGGAATGCGGTCCATCATCAAAAGCTGATAAGCACCCATTCTAAGCAATTCTCTAACTTTAAAATCCAGAGAAGTTCTGGATTTAATCATTTTATTAATTTGATGATCCAGGTATAGTTCGTTCTGAATCACACCGTAAACCAATGCGGTGTAAAGATGCATGTCTGGCTTTGAAAACAGAGAACGGGAAAGCACTTTTTTAATTTCTAAATTCGAAAAAGCACCCTCCCGGTCTATTGCGAGCAGGCTTAAAAAAGCCTGTTCGCGCGGTGATATTTTTTTTGGACGTTTGATTTTTTCTTTTTTCATTGTTTAAGAACGGCTGTCTCTCAAAGCGATCATTCTGAGCAGATTTAAAAATGCCATTAATGAAGCGGCAACATAAGTCATTGCTGCAGCAGACAAGACGCGTCTGGCGCCTTTTATTTCATCCTCTTCCAGCATTTGATTTTCTTTCAGCATGATCAGGGCACGATGACTGGCATTAAATTCCACAGGCAGGGTCACCAAACTGAACACTAAGGCAAATGAAAAGAACAGAATTCCCAAATTCATCAGCACAACCCCGTACTGACTGGCCGCACCAAAAACAAGCCCGATAAAAAATATGGGCCAAGCTGCATTTGTAGCAAAATTGCAAATGGGCACAATGGCATTTCTGAATTTCAATCCAAAATAACCTTCATAATCCTGATAAGCATGGCCCGTTTCATGAGCTGCCACCGCAATCGCCGCCAAGCTTGAACTGTTCCCCACCGGTTGAGACAAACCAATCGTCTTATCCCGGGGGTCAAAATGATCTGTCAAGCTGCCGCCGATGCTGTGGAGGGTTACCGGCACGTTTTGAACAGCTAAAAGTCTCCTTGCCGTTTCAAAGCCTGTCATTCCCGAACGCGATGGAATCCGGCTGTAGGCGTTAAAAGAGGACATCACTTTTGCCTGTGCAATGGCCGAAACAATTAATCCTGGAATCAGTATGATCCATGTCCAATCCCAAAAAAGCATTGTTATTCTCCTTTATTTATAAATTATGAGCCATTATAGTCTGCAAGGCTGAATACTTTCTAAAGTTTATTTCAATACGCTGCCCGTTTCGATCGCATTGCCGCGCAGAAAATCTTTAGCTTTCATGCGTTTTTTCCCTGGAAACTGAATTTCTCCGATTTCAATGAGATGATCCTGAGCTGCAACAATCAGGCCCTTTTCACTATCAGCTTCTGTCACAGTTCCAGCTTCTGCAGGCATGCCTTTTTGTGCAAGCCGCTTCGGTGCAAAGCATTTTATTTTCTTTTTGCCATACCAGCACCACGCGCCAGGCCACGGGTCTGTCCCATTGATACGGCGGACGATTTGATCAGCCCTTTGCCGCCAATCGATGTGGCCTGTTTCTTTGTCTATTTTTTCAGCATAAGTCGCGGCTTCTGCATCCTGGGGAATGGCCTTTACGCTACCGCCGGCAATGGACTTAAGCAAAGGCAAAAGGGCTTCTGCACCCTTTTCTGCCATTTGATCGTGCATTTGTCCGACTGTTGTGTGCTCATCAATAGGCATGGCTACTTTTTGATAAACGGCACCAGTATCCATGCCGGCGTCCATTTTCATCAAGGAAACCCCTGTCTCTTTTTCTCCATCAATAATGGCGTGGTGAATAGGCGCAGCGCCGCGGTACTTTGGAAGCAATGACCCATGGATATTCACACAGGCATATTTGGGAATATCCAACACTTCTTGGGATAAAATCTGTCCGTAAGCTGCAACTACAAAAAAATCTGGATTTAAATTTTTTAAATATTGCACAGCTTCAGCATCACATATTTTTTCAGGCTGAAAAACAGGTATTTTCAAAGACTGTGCCGTGCGTTTCATCGGCAGGGGCCGCATTTTCTTTCCTCGTCCATTTGGACGGTCTGGCTGACAAACCACACACAGCACATCGTATTCATCAGATGCACTCAGTTTTTCTAAAGCAGGCACTGCAAAATCTGTCGTCCCCATCACCACGACACGCAGTTTATTCATGATCTGTCCCTTCTTCAATCACCGCAACCTCCTGCAGATCTGCAGGTGCTTCGTAGGCCTCGCTTGTCACTTCATCTCTTCCGGATTCTGATGAATGAACGGTTTTATTCTGTTCTCTGGCAAGGCGTTCATTCTGCTTTGGGATCATTTTTTGTGCTTCTTCATTTGGAATTTTTTTATCAATGAAGACTTCACCATTGAGATGATCAATTTCGTGGCAGATGGCGCGTGCAAGCAGCATGTGGCCTTTCACTTCGCAGTGGCGGCCTTCTAAATCTGTATACTGTGCCGTCACATATTCAGGTCTTTCAACATAGCCGCCGTCATCCGGGAAACTGAGACATCCTTCAATATCCACAATGCTCCCTTTCTGGCTCACGATCACAGGATTAATCATCGTAATCGGGCCCTGTCCGACATCAATCACAATCAGTCTTCTCAAAATACCGACCTGAGGTGCTGCCAATCCAACCCCTTCATCGTGATACATGGTCTCTAACATATCAGATGCAAGGGTTTTTATTCTATCATTGATCTCTGTGATTTCCCGCGCTCTTTTTCTGAGTATCGGATCATCATTATATCTTAACTTACGAATTGCCATCGAAATCATCCTCCTTATTCCATTAATTCTTATATCGGATCAATCATCATCGTGATTTTCGACGAAATATTTTCAAACGTTTTAGCCCAAATCATCTTTCTAATTCCATTGGATACAGGCGGAACCGCTGATGCCTTGAGAATAATGCGGTATTCGATTTGATGCTGTTCCCGCCGAACACCGTTAAAAACCGGCTGATATACGGTCCAGGAGCTGAATTGTTTTTTGACCGCCTGATACAGTGTGTAGCTGTCTCTTCTGACCTGTCTTTCATGCTTTCCAAAAACTTTAAAATAGACCAAATGGCCAAATGGCGGATAATGCATCCGCTCCCGATAGCGCAGTTCTGCCTCATAAAACGACGTATCCTGTGATTCGCTCAACGCCCTCACAACAGGATGATGGGGCTGATAAGTTTGTATCAGCCGGCAGTCTGCGCGCGTGCTTTCAAAAAAAAGCCGGTACAACCGGTAGGTTTGTTCTGCAGCGTTATAAGCATTTAAATCAATATCCTGATCAATTAATACGGCAACCGCACAGCCTACAGCGCCAAAATCAAAATGACGCAACAGACTTCGAGTTCCGATAATGAGATCTGCATGAGCGATATGTTTTTCTAAAGTCTTAAATCCTTCCTGCTGAATTGCCTCAGCATCAATTTTTAAGATTTCCGCTTTCGGCCACTTTTTCTGGGCCACAGCCTCCACTTGCTCTATGCCTACGCCCATGCCTTTGATGTGGGCGCTGCCACATTTCGGGCAGTGTTTTGGAAATGCCATTTTTGCGCCGCAGGTCATGCACACAAGCTGGTGCCCTTTATCCGTTTTCATGGGACGGCCGCAAACGGGACATTGAATCACTTCTCCGCAGTCCCGGCAAAAAACAACTTGTTGAAATCCCAGACGGTTGTGAAGCAGCAAGACTTTTTTTCCCTGTTTGAATGTTTTATCAACATGCTGCTCTGCCGCATGGCTGAAAATGCCCAAATTTCCATGCCGCATTTCTTTTTGCATATCTATAATTTCAGCGGACTGATACTGAATTTCAGGGGATACTGCTGCGATCTGATTTTGCTGAATCCGCCACTTGAGCTCCAGCGACGGAACTGGATCTGACATTAAAAACAGCGCATTTGACCATTTAGCCAGCTGTGCCGCGACAACTGGCAGCTTATAATGAGGTTCTGAGTCTGAAACATATAGATCACTGCATGCCTCATCCAGACCAATCATGCCGATATTTTTCAGGGGCAGAAATAAAGCCGCGCGGGATCCTAAAATAACTTTAATGCGGCCGTTTTGAATATTCTGTCCAATATGGTTTTTCTCTGAATTTCTTAAGCCACTGTGGAAAACAGCACCCGAATTGCCAAATACAGATTGAAAGTGTCCTGTCAGTTTCTGCGTTAAATTGATTTCGGGTTCGATGAGCAGCGCTGTTCTTCCGTTATTGACAACAGCTATTGCTGCCTGCAGAAAAATTTCAAAACGGCGTTCATCATCCATTTGATAAAAAAAGACCGGTTTATTTCCGGTTCTTAAAATCTTTTCCGCAACATGTGCTGTGTCGATGTCATGATCATGAAAGCTGTCAAAATAAATACACGCTTTATGAATGGAAACAGGCTCGTCAATCTCTTCGATCCAGCCGCGCTGCAGCAGTCTTTTTCGGCTGTCAGAAGAATGGCCCACCGCCGCATTGAGTGCATCTTCGCTCATTGCTCCTTTTTTTAAGAGTTCGAGAATATGGGCCATCTTTTTCCCACGCACACGCGCTTCTCTGCCTTGAGGCGTGATCTTAAAATATTTTTCACGCTGATGATAAACGTGAAACTGAACCCGTCCTTCTTTATCGACGCTTCTAACCACACGGGCCGTCTGGACAAACAAAGCCAACGCGTCGTAAAAGAGGCAATCGTATATTTTGACCATCCACAGGCACAATTTGCGGTGCAATGCATCTACGACTGGGATTTGATCAATGACCTGCACAATGCTGCGCAATTTGTCTGCATATTGGGAATGATCCGCGACTGAGAAAACGAACCCCTCTACGATCCGATTTCCTCGTGAAAATGGAACGGCTACGCGCACGCCGGGGATGACAAGAGCAGTCATTTCCTCCGGAATGCGATAATCGTAAAGATGATCGAGACGCTTGTTTTTCTGTTTTAAAAAAAGTCTGGCAATTTTCACTTATTCAAGAATAATATCATCACCATTGGCTAAATCTTCCAAAGAAAAGCCTTCATTTTTTTGTGCCGCTGCAAATTTGTCGTCATCGGACTGTGCTTTTTCCTGTTGCGCCTTTTGTGCATTCAAACCAATGATCTTCACTTCATCTTCAGCGATTTCTTCGGTTGCTGTCGAAATCGGATTGTCAATATTGATTCGCACCAATGGTTCTGCACCATCGATCAACTGACGGGCTCTCTTAGAAGTGGCAACGCATAATTCATATTTATTATCTGCCTTTGAAATCATTAAGTTAATCGGCGGATAGCGAAGACCGCTTCCATTTTCTCCATAATATGTTTTCCAACTCATATCATCGGCTCCTTCTCTATTAAGAATACTTTATATTATAACCCTTATTGAACTTTTACATCAACATTTCTTGGATGATTTCTAAATTATTCAAACTCCGGCACTGTTCCGCGCGAAGAATTGCAGCCAGATCTGAAACAGCCCGGTCAACTGTACGATTGACAATAATATAGTCATAATTTTGGGCCTGTTTTAATTCCAATTGTGCATTTTTCATGCGCAAGGCGATTTGTTCGAAACTGTCTGTTTTTCGGTCCACTAAACGTTCTTTTAATTCCGAAAGGGAAGGCGGTGCAATAAAGATGGTAATCCCGTATCCCATTTGCTCTTTAATTTGCGCAGCACCCTGAACATCGATTTCTAAAATGACATTGACCCCCTCGTCTAACATCTGTACAATGTGGGCCTTGGGTGTTCCGTAATAATGGTCGTGTACTTTAGCATATTCGAGAAATGCTCCTTCTTCAATCTTTTCTCTAAAAGTCTCTTCAGACAAGAAAAAGTACTCGACCCCATTTTGTTCTTTTCCCCTTGGCATTCGTGTCGTCGCTGAAATCGAAACCCTTAAATTGGGAATGGTATTCAATGCGGCTTCACAAATGGTGCCTTTTCCAGCGCCGGAAGGGCCGGAAAGAATAATCAATTGACCACGCTTTTGTTTCAATTTTTACCTTCTTCTATCTTCTATTATTCTATATTCTGAATTTGTTCTCTGATTTTTTCAATTTCTGCCTTTACATCGACAACAAGATTTTGAATTTCCAGATCAGAGGATTTTGAACCAATCGTATTGATTTCGCGGTTCATCTCTTGAATTAAGAAATCACATTTTCGGCCTATGGGTTCTGCATTTTTTTCAAAAAAGGTTTCCAATCTTTCAAGGTGATTCTGCATGCGGTTAATTTCTTCTGTAATGTCCAGCCGGTCAGCCATCACTGCGATTTCCGTCAAAATCCTGCCTTCGTCGATTGCAGCACCCTTCAGGAATTCCGATACACGCTGGTAAATCGTCTGGCGGTACTGTTTCAGCATCTCCGGCGCACGGACTGCAATCTGCGCCATCTTGTCCTTTATTTTTTTGATCCGCTGTGACATATCCCGGCTCATTGCGCCCGCATCCTGAATTCTGCTTTTCACAACGCGTTCAAGAGCCAGATCCAAAACTGGTTTTAATATTTTCCAATTGAATGCATCGTCCTGCTTTTTCTCACTCACTTGAACAACATTCGGAAACTGTGCCACCAGACCGACGCCGATTTCATTGCCCATCATCGGATCAAGGGTTTTTAAATGATTCAGAACTTGGATATAAGCTTGTGCTAAATTGACATCCAATTCAATATCTTTTTGATCACTACCTAATTTTGCAAGTTGAATGTAGACGTCTACCCTTCCCCGTGAAATATAGGTCTCAATTTCTTTTTTTATTTTTAACTCGAGGGCATTTAATATCGAAGGCATATGAAGCGTATCGTCGCGATAGCGGTGATTGACGGTTTTGATTTCTACTGAGACACGCCAGTCCTGGCTCTGCTCATCTGCGCGTCCGAATCCTGTCATACTTCTCATAATTGTTTCCTCCGAATGATTTCTTTGTTTATCATACCTATTTCACCTCAGAATTACAAGTCCGCGCCTCTATTTATTGATTTTATTGGCATTTTAGATTATATTAGAAAAATATAGTTTATATTTCTTGATGTAATAAAGGAGGTAAACAGTGGCTTTTGACGGCATCATTACCTATCATCTCATAAAAGAATTGCAGTCCAAACTCAAGGGATGCAAGATCAGAAAAATTTATCAGCCTGAAAATGACGAAGTCCATTTTGTAACGGCAGGTCCTGCCAATGCGACTTTATTGATATCAGCAAACGCAAATCAGCCCAGAGTCCATCTCACTGAAAAAAAGAAAAAGAATCCGCCGCAGCCTTCGACTTTCTGCATGGTTTTGCGCAAGCACCTTGTCAATACAACGATATTAAATATTCGTCAGGTTCACTCGGACCGCATTGTTGTCATTGACCTTTTAGGACGGAATGATTTCGGAGATCCAACGACCAAATCTCTCATTGCAGAAATTACCGGCCGCAATGCCAACCTGATTCTCACCGTTCAAAGCGAGGACGATCCGGGAAAGGGCCCCATCATTATCGATGCGCTGAAACGCATCGGTCCCTCCTCCAGCAGGTATCGTCACATTCTTCCTGGCCTTCACTACAAACTGCCTCCTGAAAAGGGAAGAACTGACTTTTTCGGGGTTCAAACCCAAACTGAATTTAATCACTGGCTCTCACAGCAGACCAATCAGAAAATCGCCTCTGTGTTTGTCAATGGCTTTCTTGGCATCTCTCCTGATCTGGCGCGGGAATTTTGCTTTAGAGCCGGTATTGACAGTGAAAGTTCCCTTGCCGATTTAACAGTCAAAGAGAAAGGCTATTTAAGCGACAGCTTTTTCGAAATTCAAGATGAAATTAAAAACCGCTGCACCCCTACGCTGTACTATTTCCATCGCCATATTCAGAATTTTTCGACTATTCCGCTGCATTATTTAAAAGACTTGGAACACCGTTCTGTCGATTCAGTCTCGCATATGCTGGAGTCTTTTTATTATCTGAGAGACAAAAGACTGCGCTTTAATGCAAATTCTGCGAATTTAAGGCATCAGCTGAACACTTTATACAAAAAAGATACTAAAAAATTAGATAATCTGCACCGTGATTTTAAGAAATCACAAAAAGCAGAAAAAAATAAACTTTATGGTGATCTTATAACCGCGAATATTTACCGCATTCAAAAGGGAATGGATGCGGTCGATCTTAAAAATTTTTATGAACCGGACACGCCGCTTCTTCACATTCCCCTCAAAGTCAATGAAGATCCCGCACAAAATGCTCAGCGCTATTACAAAAAATACAACAAGGCCAAACGTGCGCAAACACAGCTCACTGACCAAATTCGCAAAACTGAAGAAACCGTCTATTATCTGGGTACACTTTTAAATGCCCTCGAACAATGTACTGAAAATGAAGAATTAGACGAAATCCGCTATGAAGTCAGACATTCGGATCTGGTGAAACACACTAAAAAAAATGCAAAAGAAAAGAAGCCCAAGGCTTCTCATCCTATGCATTTCCGTTCTTCCGAGGGGTTTGATATTCTCGTCGGCAAAAATAATTTTCAAAATGACGAAATTTCAACCAAACTCGGTGATCCCGAAGACTGCTGGCTGCACGTCAAAGATTCTCCAGGTTCTCATGTTCTGGTCATTGCTGACGGCCGGTTCATCACAGAAAAAACATTGCTTGAAGCTGGACAATTAGCCGCTTTTTATTCAAAAGCCAGAACGTCTTCAAACGTGCCCGTCGATTATGTCGACTACAAATACGTCCATAAACCCAAAAACGCAAAACCAGGTATGGTCGTTTTTACCAATCAGAACACCATGTTTGTCACACCCAAACAGGAACTTGTCGATCAAATCACGAAAATTTCAAATTAAATGGACCGGTGCTGATTGCAATACGACAAAGCTGCTTTAAAAAGTTGAGGCAGCGGCGACGTGAAGACCATCTTTTCGTGTGTCGTCGGGTGAATAAAACCCAGCTTCTCAGCGTGCAGCATCTGACCATCGGTTTTAAAGGGAAGATGATGATTCCGACTGTAAAGAGGATCACCTGCCAGCGGGTGGCCGATCGCCTGCATGTGCACACGAATTTGATGGGTTCGGCCTGTTTCCAAGTGAAAAATCAGCTCTGTGTAAGCGCCAAAACGTTTAATGACTTTAAAATGGGTAACAGCCCGTTTCCCATTTTCTACAACAGTCATTTTGATCCGTTCTTTAGGATGCCTGCCCAGGGGCATATCGACGGTCCCTGAATTTTCCTGAATATTTCCGCAGACCAGTCCGCGATATTGCCGAATCATCCGGTGTTCCGCCAGTTGTTCTGCCAGAAACCGATGGGCCTGATCGGTCTTAGCAACCACAAGCAGTCCTGAGGTATCCTTATCAATCCGGTGCACAATGCCGGGCCTTTTCACGCCATTGATATCAGACAAGTGATTGGTATGTGCCAAAAGGGCATTCACCAAAGTCCCCGACGGGGTCCCCGGAGCCGGATGCACAACCATCCCTGATGGTTTATCGACGACCAATAAGGCGTCGTCTTCATAAACAATATCCAAGGGAATAGATTGTGCCTTAATATGAGAATCTTCAGCTTTCGGAACTGCAATTTCGACGCTGTCCCCTTCGGACACTAAAAAAGAAGATTTTTTATTTTCGCCATTGACGTGAACCAAATGATTTTTAATCATTTCTTTGATATAAGATCTCGAAAATTGAGACAGATGATTGGCGCAGAATTTATCCAGCCTCAGTTGATCTTCTTTCTGCTGAACACAAAACTGATGTTTTTCTTTTATGGGCTTCAGATTTTCATCAATCATATATATTTTTCCACCTGAATTTGGTATTTTCCTTTCTTCGATTTGCCGTTAAACGCGACAATTTTTGCTTTTCCCTTTCCTTTGAATGAAATAATATCTCCTGATTTGACCACAAAATTCTTTTTATCGATTTCTAAGTAGTTGACCCGAATCCGCGACTGTCTGATCGCCGTTTCTGCATTCTGCCTGGACAATCCCCAGATTCTGTCAATCACGGTATCGATGCGCGGGGAATTGACGGTAATATTCATTTGTTTCTTCTTTTGCTGAAAAGCGCGAATATCCGGATAATTAAAATACACAGGGGCAATGCGGCGTCCCCGAATAGAGACAAATTCATTTTTTAAAAAAGGAAAAATCTTCTGATCAAAAACAACCTGGCATTCCTGCTCATCAAAACTGATATCCCCGATACATTGATGCTCAATCCCCAATCCCATCAAGGTGCCTAAAACATGGCGGTGGTTGAAGTTAAAGGAACGGTTAAAGCGCATGGCCATCATCGGCCATTCTAAATCCTCTTTCACATTCATAAAAGAGGTCCAGTCTTCCGGAATGAGACAGAACATTTTGCGGGACGCCTCGGAAAATCCTCCATTCTCCACATAATTTGCGTGTTTCTTATCCAAAAAGTCTCTGATTTTGCGCTGCATCACTTCATCAAAAAATCCAAAAAAATAAAGCCGGTCTCCCCGGAAAAGGCCATCTTCCAGGCGTGATAATATGACTTCCTGCTTCTTCTCTTTCACTGTATTCAAGTGCTCCTTATACAAAAAGGCCGCAAGCAGAACTTGCGGCCTTTTTTTGCAATCCATTTATTAATCGACTTCTTCTGTGGGTTCACCGTCGAAATCAAGCATGGGTTTTGCCGATAAATCTTTTTCGTCCTTTTGCATTTCAGTTGACACTGAAACTTGTTTAGGCGCTAAAATAAAGACGTTGTCTGCAATCCGGTTGATTGTGCCTTCCAATGCAAATACAGCTCCGTTTAAAAAGTCGAAAATCTTCCGACCGTCTTCATATTCTGTATTTTTTAAATTGACGACAACTGTTTTATTTTCTTTAATTTTATTCACAATGCTTGGTGCATCGCTAAAAAATTCCGGGCTCAACACCAATACCTGTGCACCGCCTGTAAGAGGCGCATCGTATGAGTCGGCTTTTTTATTTTGAGTCGATGAAACCATGTCCTGATCGTCTGCTTCTGCTACTGGCGCATCATCTTCATAGCCTTCATCTTCGTAGTTGTCATCATCATAATCATCATCGCCTGTAGTGAACATTCTCACGACTTTATCTTTAAATTTTTCATTTGCCATTTCCGGTTACTCCTTAGCGTTGAAATATTTTTCGTCCGACTCGAATCATCGTCGCACCTTCTTCAACAGCGATTGGATAATCATTTGTCATCCCCATCGACAATGTATCGATATGATTATCCCCACCATTATACGTTGTTTTTATTTTATCATACATTTTCTTTAATTGGGCAAATATTTCATGGATTTTATGAGAATTTTCAGTCATCGGTCCAATGCACATCAATCCTCTTAATCTGACATGGGGACAGCTTTCGACTTTCGCAGCAGCCGCTTTCAAATCCGCTGCGGCAAAACCTGATTTTGTATCTTCTCCTGCCAAATTGAATTGAAGCAGAATATCCGTTACAGTGTCTTTCTTTGCGGATTCCGATTCTACTTTATTGATAAGTTTCATTGAAGAAATAGAATGAATCAGATAAACCTGCCCAATTAAGTATTTCACTTTATTGCTCTGAAGATGTCCGATAAAATGCCAGCGCACCGGCCCTTCAATTTTATCTTTTTTGGCCATCAGATCCTGTTCGCGGTTTTCCCCCAAATCGTAAACGCCGGCATCGACCACTGCCTGAGTTTCATCAACCGTGTGTTTTTTGGTAACCGCGACCAATGTTACAGAATCAGGCAGTTCTTTTTTGATTGCTGTAATATTGCGCTGAATCTTTTCTTTGTAATCCGGATCAGTCAATTCTGAAATAATTTCCATTTTCATCCTTCTTTCTATCTTATCATGGATAAATGCAGTACATCGAATTGGCACTCAAATTAGGATTGTCCTCAACAGCAAGAATCGCTTTTCTACCATCATAACGGCGCACTTTAACTTCAACTTTCTTTTTAAAGTATCCCTTTTGGAGCAACGTGATGTATTGCTTTTTTCCTTCTGTCTTGATGGCAGATTTCGGCACTTTATAACATTGAAAGCTTTGAATATTGATGTCGCTTTTTAATATATTATCATTAGCAAAGACAGATATATAGTCTTTTAGCATCACGACAACGATTTTTTTACTGCCGGATTTAAAGACATTGACCACATAACAGGGATAACTTTTATTGTTCTTCACAATCGAAATCTGGGGATACTGCCAAAGTAAATCAACCCGTTTAACCAGTTTGCTGTAGTAGGCTACATCTTTTTTGCGCCCCGTGGTTCCAATGACTTTTTGTTTTAATTTTTTTACGCTGCTCTCATTTTGTATAGTTGTATCGGGACTAACCGTAAAGGCAGCATAGAGATGATCATTGTCAACAATTTTCAGTGCCTGTTCGTCCTGCTGATCAATTTTTTGAATGCTTTCCAGGAAATTATTGTCAATATAGGGCAGGACATTTTCGGTGACGACTTTTTCCATAGGATTGACGGTTCCATATACGTAACCCGAAGAGAGCATGCCCAAATCGCTTAAGACAATTTCCCGATGTCTTTTTTTCTTGATCTTTTTTATCTGCTGGCGTTTTTCAATCAGCTGTTTTCGATTCATACCAAAATAAGCTGAAGCATTGACCAAATAGGTTTTCTTTTTTCCCTGCGTCGAAGAAATCTGACTGGTCAGTTTATCCAGTCCTTTAAAATTATTCTGGATTTGACGGACAATATTATTATAGTGAAGATAATCTTTGTTTTTTAAAATTTGATTAATTGTTGAACTTTGAGCATTGAGGTAATCTAAACTGATGCTCATTTTATTTTTTGTTAGAGGCGTATAGCCGTTGACCTTGCTTCCCTGGCTGCTGGTGAGGTCCTGAACACTGAAATTATTGATTTCAATATAATCGGAATGCTTAAAAAAATACACTTCGGATGAAACCACATTTTTATATTCACTTTGTTCCAATAAGCCAGTGGCTGTTCGCCTGTAATGTATGATCAGGCCTAATATGATTATGGTCAAAAAAATAAGACATAGCGTCAATATTCTTTTTCGTTGAGCTTGTCTTTTCTTTTTCCGAATTTGCTGACTCATAATATTTAATTTATCTCCTAAATTAAAATGGTCTGAGTGAGAGGAATCGAACCTCCGGCCTCGTGAACCCCATTCACGCGCGCTACCAAACTGCGCCACACCCAGACAACGTATTTATTATAACGGTAACAGAATCAATTTTCAAGTAAAAAAACCGACAGATTTTAATCTGTCGGTATAAATATTTAACTTTGATTTAATCTTCCAGAGTTGTGTACACTTGTTTTAAGATTTCAACCATATCTTTTTTAGAGAAAATAGAGGAATCTATTGAAAGATCATAATTTCTGAGTTCATTCCAAGTGCGGTCAGTATAGAAATTATAATACAGCTTCCGCTGCTTGTCCATTTTCTTAATCAGACGTTTGGCTTCTTTTTCATCAATCTGATCTCTTGCCTGTACGACACCAATGCGATAGTTAAGCGGTGCATAAATAAAGACATGACGGCTGTCAACTTTATGACGCAGGACATAATCCGAGCAACGGCCAACAATTACAGCATCCTCATTCGCTGCGATTTCTTCAATCACTTCTGACTCTGCTTTGAACAAAATATCGTTAATCGGTTCTATGGTTGTATACCCGCTGCCAACCTGATAGCCCACCGAGGAGTACAGCCACGGATTTGCACGGGTTTCGTCAACATGCTCCAATTCTTCATCTGATAATTTGCTCTTTTTTGCTGCTAACGCGATCAACTCGCGGTCATAATAACGGATATTCACAGCTTCTGAAAATGCTTTTGCAACGGCTCTCCCATTGCTTCCGAATTCTCTTCCGACTGTAATGATTTTTCCCATGAGTTGCGCCTCCTTTACCTGTTGCTAATTAGATTATAACACTTTTCGTAAACTTTTTCATTAGTTTTTTTATTAATTTAAGAAAGTGCTTTTATCCTTTTAATTCAACACGGTTTTTAGCCATTAAAACAACAATCCACGTCACAACAGTCTGAATAACAGCGATCAAAATGCCTGGTTTCACGTCGATATAACCGGCATTGAACAGGCAACCGCCAAGATAAATCAGTAAATCAACCGTTAATATCGATATCGTATTGGTAAAAATTAATTTTGATTTTCTCTTATTCTTAAAATCAAAAGCGTGATAAAAAGCGACTAGATTAATATAGGCAATTACGAACAAGCACACGACAACCATGTAGCCCGGGCGGGAATAATACTCAAAAATTTTATAATTAAAAAATAAATACCATCCAACTGCAAAGACTACCGTATTCCAGATGCCTAAAAAAATTTTATATCCCAACATATGATCTTTATCGGTATGTACACTGGCGTTTTTACTGTCACGCCTTTCCTGGGCTTCGTGTTTTTCTTTATCCATTTGTTCAATCAATTGTTTTTTTATATCGTCTTCCTGCTTTTTTGTCTGATTCATTTTTTTCTCCATTGCGTTACATCATATGCAAAAAAATGCCCCGATCTAGCGGGGCAAAGAAATTAGGAAATATACAAAACGTATCGTTTTGGCGTCTTTATTATATCACGAACCTGATGATATTTCAATTTAGTCCATAAAAAAATGCCCTGCTCTTTCGAGCAGGACACCACGGTGAAAAATGCTTATAATTATATTATATACGATCTTTAATTTTTATCAAGCATGATTTCATGATTTGAGGCGTCTTTTAATTCCCGAAGAAATTGGATCAATCCGGAAGAGCAGCGGTCTTTTACGACAATCGAGCCTTCCTCTGGGCCCGTCATCAGGTAAAAATCAGTGTCTGTTTCGATAATATCGCTTAAATCTGAATAGTATGCATTTTTACTTGCGGTCGGTGTGGTCTGGGTCAGATGATCTTCAAAAAACGTAATATGAATGCCCATGTTATGCCACTCAGGATGTTCATTCCAGGTCTTTTTTATTTTTTTTTGATTTTGACGTGTCACATTAAAACACAGCACGCCCGATAAAATCACACCCATGACAGCAATGATCAATCCCTCGAGAAGTGAAAAAACCGGAGAGAGAATAAACAATATCCCGCACAGACAAAATACAGAACCGATAATCAGATAAATCATCTGCAGCTGTTTTATTTTTTTCGATGCAAGGACCTGACACGATTTGCAGAATTCATCTTCGGTTAATATCACTTCAATTTCATATAATGGGTTCATTTCAATTTTTATCGATTGGCTTTCATTCGATTAATCAAACCACCAGCCATGAGCATTTCCTGCTGTCTTTCTGAAATTTCAATATCTAATTCATAAGTGTGATTCTTGGTTTCGTTGACCATCGTCACACTGCCCAATTCAATAGCGTGACGGGCGTCCGAAATCCTCAATTCATCGCCCACATCAATATCATCATAATCATTTTCGTTTTTGAAGATGAGCGGCAGGATGCCGTTATTAATCAGATTATTTTTATGGATTCTGGCGAATGATTTCGCTACGACGCCCTGAACACCGAGATAGACCGGGGCCAGTGCTGCATGTTCGCGGCTTGAGCCTTGTCCGTAATTAGCGCCTGCAATAATAAATCCTCCTGGATTTGCCTTGGCGCGTTCTGGGAATTCCGGATCACACGGTGTCAGACAGTAATTTGCCAGATGGGGAATATTCGACCGGAAAGGCAGCAGCTTGGCATTTGATGGCATGATGTGGTCTGTTGTAATGTTGTCTTCCACATGAATGAGGGCGATTCCCTTGAGTTCATCTTCTAATGCTTTTCCCAGCGGGAAAGGCTTGATGTTCGGTCCTTTGATAATTTTAATGGATTTGGCTTCTTCTTCTGATGCCGGCGGCACGACTGCGTTGTCGTTGACTTTGAAATGCTGCGGCATGCTGATATCCGGGAAGTCGACTTTGCCAAGTGGATTGGTCAGCACCCCTGCAATGGCCGAAACTGCAGCTGTTTCAGGGCTCAATAAGTAAATCTGGCCGGAGACAGTTCCGGAGCGGCCTTTAAAGTTACGGTTGAAAGTTCTCAGGGAGACACCGTTTGTACAAGGCGCCTGTCCCATTCCGATGCAAGGACCGCATCCACATTCCAGCACCCTTGCGCCTGATGAAAGGATATCAGCCAAAGCGCCATTTTCTGCCAGCATGGTCAAAACCTGGCGTGATCCTGGTGCAATCACCATTTCGACATTTTCTGCCACGGTCTTTCCTTTTAAGATCGCCGCCACTTTCATTAAATCCAAATAAGATGAATTGGTGCAGGAACCGATGCAGACCTGATTAATGGTCATCCCTTCCAGCTCGGAAACTTTTTTCACAGCGTCCGGGCTGTGAGGACAAGCAACCAATGGTTCAAGAATTGATAAATCAACTTTTACAACCTGATCATATTGTGCATCTGCATCTGCTGACAGAGGTTTATAGTCTTCTTCTCTCCCTTGAGCCTTCAGGAAAGCCTGTGTCATGTCATCTGATGGGAAAATTGAAGTCGTCGCACCCAATTCCGCGCCCATGTTTGTAATGGTCGCACGTTCAGGAACCGTCAGTGACTGAACCCCTGGCCCTGTATATTCAAAAACCTTGTTGACGCCGCCTTTAACCGTGCACTGACGCAAGACTTCCAGGATGATGTCTTTTGATGCAACCCCTTTTCTCAACTGCCCAGTCAATTCAACTTTTACAATTTGGGGCATCGTAATGTAGTATTCACCGCCTGCCATTGCCACGGCAACGTCCAGTCCGCCTGCACCAATCGCAAGCATGCCGATGCCGCCGCCCGTCGGTGTATGGCTGTCTGAACCAAGGAGTGTTTCGCCAGGTACGCCAAAACGTTCAATTTCAACTTGGTGGCAGATGCCGTTTCCCGGTCTTGAAAAATAGATGCCGTGTTTTTTAGCCATCGATTGGATAAACAAATGGTCATCCATATTTTCTGGGCCTTCCTGCAGCATATTATGATCGATATATGCCAAAGACCGCTTTGTTTTAACGCGTGGAACTTCCATCGCTTCAAGCTGCATATAGGCCATGGTCCCCGTTGAATCCTGGGTTAAGGTTTGATCAATATGAATGCCTATTTCACTTCCCTTTTCCATTTTTCCTACAACCAGATGTTCCTTGATGATTTTTTCCGTTAATGTAAGTCCCATAATTTCTCCTTTGTGAAAAACATTTGATTTTTATCATTATATCATAAGCCTTCTTAAAACACCGCTCTCTAATTGATTTTATTGATGCTTTTCACAAAAGTTTATGAAATTGATTTCCTTTTCATCTGTTATATGTTAAACTTTAATTATCATTTAATTCGTTAACTTGACTTGACAAAATAAAGATAAAACACATACAAGGAAGGGATTTATTGATGGATAGATCTGACGCATTATATTTATTTCATCATGGCGATTATCTCCAAAGCTATGAATTTTTTGGTGCTCATATACAAGATCACCTTGTGACGTTTAGATTATGGGCGCCACATGCTCAAGCCGTCTCAATCGTCGGCGATTTCAACGGGTGGGATCAAAGTGCGCATCCTATGAAACAGCTGCCTCACTCCGGCGGTGTCTGGGAACAGACCCTGAGTGATCAAGTTGTTTCCAAAGGCACCCTTTATAAATATTGTATTGCGCAAATCGACGGTGAAATCGTCCTCAAAGCAGATCCTTATGGATTCTACTCTGAGGTACGCCCCAATACCGCTTCAGTCATCTGGCCCTTGGATTATACCTGGCACGATGCAGCTTGGTGCAGACAGCGCAGCGAACAAACCGGTGCTCCGCTCCCAATGAATATCTACGAAATTCATCTGGGCAGCTGGCGCACCCACAAAGACGGTTCTTTTTTAAGCTACCGTGAGCTGGCCACAGAATTGGTTTCATACTTAAAAGCCATGCACTATACCCACGTTGAATTCATGCCGCTTATGGAGCATCCCTTTGACGGTTCCTGGGGCTATCAGATCACTGGTTATTTTGCGCCAACCAGCCGGTATGGGACACCCCAGGACCTGATGTATTTAATCGATCAGCTTCACCAGGCTAATATCTCGGTGATTTTCGACTGGGTTCCGGGCCATTTCTGCAAAGATGCCCACGGTCTTTATAAACTCGACGGTACGAACCTGTACGAAGCCACCGAACACCCCCAATGGGGCACAATGGAATTTGATTACAACCGCCCGGAAGTGATTAATTTTCTCATTTCCAATGCCTACTACTGGTTTAAGCTCTATCACATCGACGGGTTAAGAATTGATGGCGTCGCCAGCATCCTGTACTTAAATTACGGTTACGACAATGAATGGCGGAAAAACAGTGAAGGGGGCAACACTTCCCTCGAAGCGATCGCTTTCCTCCAAAAACTGAATACCGAAATCTTTAAATACTTCCCCTATGCCATTATGGCTGCGGAAGAATCCACCGCTTTTCCAAAAGTCACCTGGCCTGTTTCGGACGGCGGTCTGGGATTCAATTACAAATGGGATATGGGCTGGATGCACGATACCTTGGCGTACATGGAAACAGATCCGTACGTTCGTTCTAATTTTCACGACAGACTGACCTTTTCAATGAGCTACGCCTTCTCTGAAAATTTCATTTTGCCCCTCTCTCATGATGAAGTAGTCCATGGGAAAAAATCGATTCTCGACAAAATGTTCGGAGACTACGGTGCAAAATTTGATGAAATGCGTTTGCTCTATACCTATATGTATACCCATTCCGGGAAAAAACTGACATTTATGGGCAACGAAAATGCACCTTTTATCGAATGGCGCTACTACGAAGAATTGGAATGGTTCATGCTTGAAAATGAAAAACATGCCGATTTTCATCAATTCATCAAGGCTTTAAATCAATTATACGTGAGTGAAAAAGCCCTTTGGCAAGACGATCATTCGTGGGATGGCTTTCAGTGGATTGAACCCAACAATGCAAAGCAGAGCGTCATTATCTTCAGAAGAATGGGCGATGATCCAAATGATGATCTTGTCATTATCATCAATTTCTGTCCTCAGGATTATCCGATCTACAAAATCGGTGTCCCGCAAAAAGGCGAATGGCAGCTCATTTTCAATTCAAATGACTTGAAATACGGCGGAAGCGGTGAAACCATTGTGCCTTCTGCAAAAGCCGAAGCCCTCCCCTTCCACAATCAGCCGTACAACATCACCATTGCACTGCCGGGATTAACCGCATTGATTTACAAAAAAGAAAAGACCGCAAAACTTCCGACCAAATCATCGATTCATAAGCCCAAGAAAATCAATCAAGACAAAAAAGCGCTTGTAAAAACACATCACAGACCGAAGCAACACTAAAATTACGATACAGCGACAAGATTCTATCGAATTTTTTATAATTGTTGTGTATAATGAAGTGAAATTATAGATTTTTACACATTTGGCACATTATTTTCGAAGGGAGTCTTATGAATATCTTTCAAGAATCGGAAAAGAAAATAACAAAGGAAAAATTCAAAAAAGAATTTAAAAAGAAAGTTGAAGAACTTTCAAGTGAAAAACTTGAAAACTCGACAACAAAATTTCAATACGAAGCACTGGCCCAGATGGTGATGGAAAATATCACTCCGGTATGGGCCGAAAACAGACGCGTGAACCGCATCAATTCAGAAAAGCAGATCTACTTTTTCTCAATTGAATTTTTAATCGGACGGCTTTTAAGACTTTATATCAATAATTTAGGACTTGAAAAAATCGTTCCAGAAGGTCTTAAAGAGCTTGGTCTTGACTATGATGAAATCCTGGCCTGCGAACATGACCCTGCCCTAGGCAACGGTGGATTAGGCCGTTTAATGGCTTGTTTTCTGGATTCAGCTGCTGCACTGGATTTCCCGGCGCACGGCAATGGCATCCGTTATAAATACGGTCTGTTCCAACAGAAAATTGTCGATCATGAACAAGTTGAAACCGCTGACAACTGGCTGAGAAACGGTTATCCATTTGAAATCCCCCAGCCTCAGAAATCTGTTATTGTCAAATACGGCGGCGATGTGCGCACCGAAATGGTGAATGGAAAATTAACTTTTATTCACGAAAATTATGAACCGGTTCTCGCAGTGCCCTATGACGTTCCAATCAGCGGCTATCACAATCAGACGGTTAACTCATTAAGACTCTGGGACGCCCAGCCTGTCGATGATTTCGACTTAAATGCTTTCAATGAAGGCAATTTCTTAAAAGCTGTTCAGAGCAAATCTCAGGCAGAGTCCATTTCTCAGGTCTTATATCCGTCAGATCACGGTTTTGAAGGCCAGCAGCTGCGCCTCAAACAGGAATATTTCTTTGTCTGTGCAGGCCTGAAAAGAATTGTCCGCCGGTACAAAAAACAGCATCAAGGCTCGATGGATGGCTTTGCCGATAAAATCTGCATCCACATTAACGATACCCATCCTGCAATGTGTGTTCCGGAATTTATGCGTATCCTGGTCGACGAAGAAAATTATGGTTGGGATGAAGCCTGGAAAATGACTGTTCAGTCGATGAGCTTCACCAATCACACGGTTCTTCCAGAAGCCCTCGAAAAATGGCCGGTCGACATGATGAAAAATCTGTTGCCGCGCATCTACATGATCATTGAAGAAATCAACCGTCGTTTCTTGGTTGAAATGAACGAAAAATACCCAGGTGAAGAAGCGCGCAATTACAACACTTCCATCATCAAAGACGGCCAAGTTCACATGGCACATCTTGCGATTATCGGTTCTCATTCTGTCAACGGCGTCGCTGAACTCCATTCTGAAATACTGCGCAAAGAAACCTTTAAAGATTTTTATGCGATCTATCCGGAACGCTTTCACAATGTCACAAACGGCGTCAGCCAAAGACGCTTTATGATGGCTTCAAATCAGGAATTAAAAGACTTGATCTGCGACACCATCGGTGATAAATGGACCCAGCCTGGACAGATGGAAGCTTTAAAAGATTTGGAAAAATATGCTTCTGATTCTGCGTTCCAGGAAAAACTCCAAACAGTAAAATATCACAATAAAGAACGGCTGACGAAATATATTAAAAACCAATTGAATATCACCGTCGATCCGAATACCATTTTTGACATTCAGGTTAAGCGGATTCATGAATATAAGAGACAGCTGCTGAATGCCCTGCATGTTATGCATGTTTACAATCAGATTTTAGCAAATCCGAATATGGACATTGTTCCAAAAACCTACATCTTTGCAGGAAAGGCAGCACCTTCTTACTACTTTGCCAAACAAGTCATCAAGTTAATCAACGTCATCGCCGACAAAATCAACAACGATTCCCGTGTGAAGGATAAATTAAAGGTCGTTTTCATTCCTAACTTTAATGTATCCAGTGCTGAAATCATCTACCCTGCAGCTGAAATTTCCGAACAGATTTCAACTGCCGGCAAAGAAGCTTCCGGCACAGGCAACATGAAATTTATGATGAACGGCGCTATTACCCTCGGTACGATGGACGGTGCAAATATCGAAATTGCGCAGCATGTGGGGAAAGACAACATCTATACCTTTGGACTTTCTGCTGAAGAAGTTTCTAATTTCAATCACAACGGCGGCTATCGCTCAGTGGATGTGCTCCAGCAGGATTCTGCACTGCAGGAAGTCATGAACCAATTGCTAGATGGATCTCTCGGGGGGGATACTTTCCACACAATTTATGACGCTTTAGTTCTCAATAACGACACTTATTTTGTCCTGAAGGACTTTAAATCTTATTGTAACATCCAGGATAAATCCAGTGCCGATTATCTGAACCACCACAGTTGGCTGAAAAAATCAGTGATCAATATTGCAAATTCCGGTATTTTTTCATCGGATCGTTCGATATTGGATTATCAAAAGAATATTTGGAAAATTAAATAATTCATTTGTTATTCGCATCAATCAATAAGGGAAACATTTATCTATTGTTCTCTCTTTTAATCATTACCTTTCACCTGATATCTGTTCATTCCCTTATTGATGAAAAATAAGAGAGATAAGGAGTGTTATGATGAACACTGAATGCGTAGCTATGTTATTGGCCGGCGGCCAAGGTTCTCGCTTAAAAGCTTTGACCGCAAACAATGCTAAACCGGCTGTATTGTTTGGAGGAAAGTACCGGATTATTGATTTTCCTTTGAGCAATTGCATGAATTCAAACATTGATGTCGTTGGCGTCCTGACCCAGTACCGTCCCTACATCCTGAACAATTACATCGGCAACGGCAGCGCGTGGGCCCTCGACAAGGTACACGGCGGCGTTCGTATTCTGCCGCCGTATATGGGGCAAAAGGGCGGCCGCTGGTACAACGGTACTGCTGATGCAATCACGCAGAACATTGATTTTATCGACCGTTTTAATCCTAAATATGTACTGATCCTTTCTGGGGATCACATATATAAAATGGATTACTCCAAAATGATCGCCTATCACAAATCAAAACAAGCCGACTTGACGATTGCAGTCAGAGAAGTGCCTTGGGAAGAGGCCAGCCGTTTCGGCGTTGTCGTGACCAACGACGAATCCAGAATTCAAGAATTCCAGGAAAAACCGCCGGAACCTAAATCCAACAAGGCCTCTATGGGCATTTATGTCTTTAACTGGCCTGTTCTCAAAAAGGCCTTGATTGAAGATGCCCAAGATCCAAATTCTGAAAATGATTTTGGCAACAACGTCATTCCTGCGCTTCATAACGAAAACAAACGCATTTTCGCCTATATGTTCTCGGATTATTGGAAAGATGTCGGAACAATTGATTCTTACTACGACGCAAACATGGATCTCCTCGACGAATCCTGTGATTTCGATTTGACCGATCCAAACTTCCGCATCTTTTCAAATAACAACAGCCGTCATCCCCAATATATCGGTCCCAATGCTGAAGTATCCCATTCACTTATTTGCGATGGCTGTGTCGTTTTCGGGCATGTGGAACATTCCATCTTGTCCCATGACATCACCATCGGTGAACATACTTTCATCAAAGACTGCATTATCCACACCGGCGCTGTCATTAAAGACGGGGCCCATTTGGAACGATGTATTGTCGGACCCAGAGGAACGGTGGATTCGGATACCAGAATCGTTGCATCCGAAAATGACGATCCGTCACAAATTCAGGTCATCAACGGTTAAGGAGGCGGTATAAATGAAAAATGTAATTGGGTTTATCTTAAATATCGATGGAGAAAATACAGATCTCAGACCACTTCTGGAATATCGTTCAATGTCTACACTTCCCTTTGGCGGACGGTATCGTCTGATCGATTTCACCCTGTCCAATATGGTCAATTCCGGCATCAAACACATCGGTGTCGTCGGCTCCTACAAATACTCTTCTCTCATTGATCATTTGGGCACCGGGAAAGAATGGTCTCTTTCCAGAAAGACCCAGGACTTGTCTATTCTTTCAGGTTTTTCATCTGTGCGTTATGGCAATTCGGTTAAAATCTCAGTGCGTGATCTTTACTACAATGAAATGTTTCTTAACCACAATCCGGAAACAGAAGACGTGATCATCTCTGCACCGAACTTAATCACTTCTTTTGATTTTAATCCGGCTTACAAGATCTACAAGACCAACAACGCTGATGTCACGATGATTTTCAAGAAAATTCGTCCTTCATACAGCATCAACAAAAATGACGTGTTCTTGGACTTTAACCGTTACCGCATCAGCGATATCCATCATT
Source organism: uncultured Eubacteriaceae bacterium (assembly GCA_945867155.1). GTDB lineage: Bacteria > Bacillota > Clostridia > Eubacteriales > Eubacteriaceae > Pseudoramibacter. Next base: position 124,092 of record CAMBHL010000001.1, read on the forward strand.
ACGATGAAGCGCATTCTGACTACGTCTACGCAGACATGATGATTATTAAAAAATCTGTATTAATGGACTTGCTCGAAAAAGCCAACGCAACCGGTGAATGGGATTTAATGGACGTCATCTGCGACAATATCGACACCCTGCGCATTTTTGGCGCACCCCATACCGGCTATCTTTCACGTATCAATTCAATGCAGCGTTACCGCGAAGTCAATCAGGACCTGTTGGATTTCGATGTCATGGAAGAATTGTTCCATGGTGAACACCAGATTTATACAAAAACCAAAGACAACCATCCGACCAATTACGGGCCTGATGTCTCTGTTAACCATTCAATTGTCGGATCTGGCTGCAAGATTGAAGGAAAAATCAACAATTCTGTTTTATTTAGAGATTCTAAAATTGGGAAAGATTCCCATATTGACAACTGCATCATCATGCAGCATGCAGTCATCGGTGACCATGTGACCTTAAAAAATGTCATTCTGGATAAAAACTGCACCATTCGTGACAAAGCAACCTTAATCGGCACAAAAGATGCTCCCATTATTTTGACGAAAGGAAGGAGTCTGTAATGGATAAGCTTAAAATATTGTTTGCGGCTTCTGAAGCCTTCCCTTTTGCCAAAAGCGGTGGCTTGGGAGACGTCATTGGTTCGCTGCCAAAGGCTTTCCCGCCAGAAGAAACAGATGTTCGTGTTGTGATTCCAAAATACGAATGTATTCCGGAAACATATACTCGCCAATTTAAGTTTATCACATCCTTTTATGTCCATATCGGCTCTAATGACCAGTACTGCGGGATCTTAGAATACAAAAGCGACAATGTCACGTTTTACTTCCTGGATAACGAATATTACTTTAAACGTCCAGGACTGTACGGCTACTATGATGAAGCAGAACGCTTCATCTTTTTCTGCCGTGCCGTTTTGGAATTTATTCCGTACGTTGATTTTTATCCAGATGTGCTTCACTGTCACGATTGGCAGACGGCTTTAATCCCCTATTTATATAAGGAACAGTACAGCTGGCACTATCAGAATATGAAAACCGTCTTTACGATTCACAATTTAAAATTCCAAGGCGTTTACGGCTTTAAAGACATCGCCAATCTCATTAACTTTGATTATTTTCCGTCCACCCTGGAATTCTACAAAGATGTCAACTTTATGAAAGGAGCCTTGTATTCTTCGGACCTGGTCACCACCGTCTCCCCCACCTACGCGGAAGAAATCAAAGATCCGTACTACGGGGAAAACTTAGACGGCGTTATCCGCGATATTGCTGATCATGAAGTAGGGATTTTAAACGGCATTAATGTCAAAGAGTACAATCCTCAGACAGACCCGCACATTTGGGAAAACTACACCATGGATTACCGCAAAAAGGTAAAGAATAAAACTGCACTCCAACGTCATCTCAATCTTCCTGTCGATCCGGACAAACCCATGATTGCCATGATCACGCGCCTGACCGAACAGAAAGGCTTGGATCTCGTCGCTGCGGTCATTCATGAAATCCTGCAAATGGAACTGCAGTTCGTCGTTCTCGGGACTGGCGATGCCGGATACGAAAATATGCTCCGCGATGTCGCCGGTTACTATCCGAACAAAATGCGGGCCTGCATTACATTTGATGAAGATTTGTCACGAAAGATCTATGCCGGATCAGATATGTTCTTAATGCCTTCAAAATTTGAACCCTGCGGGCTGTCGCAGATGATCGCCATGCGTTATGGTTCAATCCCGATTGTGCGGGAAACAGGCGGTTTAAAAGATACCGTTCACTACTACAATGCCCAGACAAAAGAAGGCAACGGCTATTCTTTTGCAACGTACAACGCCCATGACATGCTGTTTACAATTCAAAAGGCCGTGGGATTATTTTACGATTATAAAGAAGATTGGAAACAATTGACCCGGAATGCTTTATTAAGCGATTTTAACTGGTCTCACTCCGCAGACACTTATCTTTACTACTACAAGAAAATTTGCGGCAGATTGAACTAAAGTGTGGTGCGTATGTACTTTAGACACGATTCATTTGATTTAAGATTAAGAGAGCCATTTGGAGCTGTTCCAACTGGCTCTTCTGTTACCATAAAAGTCGAAGCGCAGGATGTTATGAACATCCGCCTTCAGACTTTTTTTAAAAATATGGAACGCTGGTATAACTTAGAACCTGAAGGCCATGACAATCTCTTCTGCGTTACCCTTCAAATGCCAAATGAGCCCGGTCTGCTCTGGTACCATTTTCAATTTGAAGCCTACAATCACCAATATCAATACGGGACGCAATCTGATCATCTCGGCGGAGAAGGTGAAATTTACGATCGTCAAAACGACGTGCCCTCTTATCAAATCACACTTTTTGATCAGGGCAGGCCGGTCCCGGAATGGTATAAAAACGGCATCATGTACCAAATCTTTCCCGACCGATTTGCGAAACCGCAAAATCCCACCTTCCATCCCAGCTATTTTCCAGCCTCGATGATACACGGCAATTGGAATGATACCCCCCACTATTTTAGAAATGCGGACGGTTCGATTGATTACTGGGATTATTTCGGCGGCACTTTGGAAGGCATTATTGAAAAACTGGACTATTTAAAGTCACTTCACATCTCGATTCTCTACCTCAATCCTATTTTCGAGGCCAACAGCAATCATAAATATAATACGGCAGATTATAAAAAGATCGCCCGGGAATTTGGAGACGAGACCATTTTTAAACGCCTGTGCGCAGAAGCACAAAAGCGGAATATACATGTCATATTAGACGGAGTTTTCAACCATACCGGTGATGACTCCATCTATTTTAATAAATATGGCCGTTTCCAGTCCCTCGGTGCTTACCAGTCCCAGGATTCTCCTTATTACAGCTGGTATCGGTTCAGCCATTATCCCGATCAATACGATTCCTGGTGGGGAATCGGCAATATGCCAGATGTCGAAGAAAACAACCCGGATTACCGAAACTATATCTTTAAAGGTGAAGACAGTGTCATCAATAAATGGACACAGGCTGGAGCTTCAGGATGGCGCTTGGATGTCGCCGATGAACTTCCGGATGATTTTATCGCGGATTTAAAATCAGCCCTTATGAAAAAAAATGAAGATGCTGTGCTGATTGGCGAAGTGTGGGAAAATGCTTCTAATAAAATCTCATACGGCGTCCAGCGGCAATATTTTATGGGACATGAACTCGACGGGGTCATGAATTATCCTTTCAGACAGACATTTGTTGATTTTCTTTTATACCATATCTCATCAAAAACGGCCATTCGGCAAATGATGTCGCTGTACGAAACTTATCCCAAGGAACAGTTCATGGCAAACATGAATCTCATTGATTCCCACGACCGACCCCGAGCCCTAACGGTGCTTTCCGGCATCGAAGATCAACAGATGACGGACAGTGAGAAAGAGCATTTTAGGTTAAAACCTGAGCAGCGTTCTCTCGCAGTCAACCGTCTTAAATTACTAAGTCTCATTCAGATGACCTTCCCTGGCGTTCCCTGTATTTATTATGGCGATGAGGCCGGCTGTGAAGGTTTCGGTGATCCGTACAACCGTGGTACTTATCCCTGGGGCAATGAAGACCGGGATCTCTTAAAATGGTATGAAGCCATCACAACGCTCCGGGCTAAAAGCAAAACCCTAATCCACGGCAGATGGTACCCGATCAATACCACAGCTGATCTTTTAGCCTACCTCAGAGTCTATAAACAGACCGTCATTCTGTGTCTGTTCAACCGATCTGACCACGCTTTCGTTACGCTGAAACACAATCTTTTCCGCAATGTGATCGGCAGGGAAATGCTTCACCATACCTGGGAAAAATTAGACGGCATTACGGTGAAGCCGCTTTCTGCGAAAATCTATCGGCTCCAAATCACTGCAGGGAAACTTTTTCAAAACAATCAGCATGAAATTAAAAATTTATTGACACAAGTCATCGACGACGAAAACGCATAACGCTTCAGTATCATCTTTTCTCATAAATATTTGTGGGAAAAGATGATTTTTTTGGAAAAAATAGTTTTCAACTGAAATTTAAGATTAAAAAGTCATAATATTAATTATGGAAACGAATCAAAAAAATCAAACGATCAATAGTATTTACGGCGATTATCAAAAACATCTTTGTGAAATTCTCGAGACTCTGACAAATCGCTTAAGCAAAGCAAATGAAACCTTCCGCCTGAAAAACGGTGAGGCATTATATGAACATATCAACGGGCGCATCAAAAGCGAACAAAGCATGCGCGACAAATGCAGACGCCGCGGTCTGCCCTGCACGCCCTATTCGGCACTGCATGAACTGACCGACGCCATCGGGCTGCGCATTGTCACAACGTTTAGGGAAGATATTAATCAAGTGATCGAAACGATCGAGCATTTTGAAGACTGCAGGATTATTGAAAAAAAAGACTATATTCACAATGTCAAGCCCAACGGTTACCGCAGCTACCATCTCATTCTCGATTATGAGACGCCTTTTGAAGATGTCTGTGGGCACACGCCGGGACATTATTTTGTAGAAATCCAGCTCCGTACCATCGCGATGGACACTTGGGCTAGTCTGGAACATCAGGTTTCATATAAAAAAAATATCGATCCGAAACGTGAAAAACTGATTCGTCAGGAACTCAAACGCTGTGCGGATGAACTTGCATCCTGTGATATTTCGATGCAGACGATACGGAATTTAATTAGAGAGGACCATGCTCATGAAAATACTGCTCGCTGAAGATGAAACGGCCATGCAAAGGGCCATTCAAGCTTTTTTAAGCATTCAGCACTGCGAAGTGGATCTCGCTTCAGACGGCCGAAAAGCTGTGGAAATGGCAGAGAACGGCGTGTACGACTGCTACGTTTTTGACATCATGATGCCGGGTATGAACGGCATCGACGCGCTTCAGCATCTGCGCGGCAGCGGCGATAAAACACCAGCCATCTTTTTAACCGCAAAAGTTGAAGTGGACGATCGTGTGCATGGGCTCGAAGCCGGTGCCGATGATTATCTGACCAAACCTTTCGCCATGAAAGAACTTTTGGCACGTATTCACTCTGTCACACGCAGATCAGAAGAATACACCCCTTCCAAACTGACTTTTGGGAATGTGGATTTTGATGCCGATAATGACACCTTAACCTGCAAAAGCTCGATTCAGCTTTCTTCACCTGAAGGCCGGATGATGCGCTATTTGCTCCTTAATCCCCAAAAATCCATTTCTTCTGAAACCTTGTATCACCATGTCTGGAACGAAAAGGAAAATCCAGACGCTGACGAACAGATGGTCTGGATTTACATCTCTTATCTCAATCAAAAACTCGATGCTATTGATGCTGATATCAAAATATCAGGAGAAGAATCTGGACCTTTTTCCCTTGTTTCAAATCAATCAAACGGCTTATGATCAAAACACTGCAAAAAAAATTCATTCTGGTCTCAACTTGTGTCGTCGCCTTGATCCTCCTCGCCGTTCTTGGTTTGATCAATGTGATGTACATGCGGCAGTCCAACAATGAAATTCAGGAGGTTCTCAAATATATTTCACAGAATCACGGGGAACTGCCTTCGAACATCAACCTGAAAAACACCACGATGAATCGGCTTCAGCTTAACGACGAATCACCGTCACAGATTCGCTATTTCAGCGTTTTTATCGATAGTCATGATATGCCTGTACACTATGATCTGTCACACATCACTTCAATTCATCGTGCATCCGCAAAAAAAATGGTGCGCAAAATTCTGGCTTTCGAAAAAAATTACCAATGGATTAAAGGCAGTCCATTTCAGCGTTTAAAACGCCTTCAGCAGAATCATTTATCTTTTGCGTACTACATTTCCAAGCCTGACAGCAGCGGACAGCGAATGATCATTTTTATGGACACCTCGTATTTTGACAATTCAAATCACGAGATTTTCAACTTCTCAGCTACTTTTGGACTGTTCTGCCTACTCGCTTTCTTTATTATCGTGAGCCTGTTTTCAAAGCGAGTTCTGCATCCGATCATCGAAAATACTGAAAAGCAGAAAAGGTTTATTACCAATGCCGGACATGAATTAAAAACGCCTCTTTCCATTATTTCTGCCAACACGGAAGTAACCGAAGCCCTCAACGGCAAAAATGAATGGACCCAGTCAACCCTCAATCAAGTCAAACGGTTAAATGATCTTGTCAACAGCTTGATGACCATTTCCCGCCTTGAAGAGCAGCAGAATCTGCAGATCTCCACCGTCGATTTATCTCAAGTCACGCTGAAAATTGCAAAAGAGTACCGCAGCACAGCCATCAAAAAAGGCCTCACTTTGAGTACAACGATTAAAGAGCACGTCAAAGTGAAGGCCGAAGAAAAAACATTAGAAGAACTGCTTAATATTTTGCTGGACAACGCCGTCAAATACTGCGACCCCGGCGGCATTATCACTGTCAATGTCGATTCAAAAGGGTTTAGCAACAAATACCTGTCTGTTTCGAATACTTATCAAAACGGTGACAAAATCGATACCTCAAAATTATTCGAACGGTTCTACCGCGGAGATATTTCCCACAACAACAAAATTTCCGGCTCTGGGATTGGGCTTTCCATGGCGAAGGGCATCTCTGATTTTTACAATACCCAGATTAAAGCCAACTGGCATGACGGCATCATGACCATTATGGTGAGCAATTTTAAATCGTGACCGTCATTTATGATATTTTCGCCCCGCGTGAATCATAAATCCTCTGTAAATCTGTTCCAGTACGAGGATGCGAGTCATCAGGTGCGTAAATGTTAATTTTGACAGCTGCCATCTTTCGTCAGCCCGCTTGACGAGTGCTTCGCCTGGCCCCAATGATCCCGCTATGACGAAAACGATATGAGAAGCCTGCATCTGCCAGTCAGCCATCACTTTGGAAAAGGCCACTGAATCCCACTGTCTGCCGTGTAAATCCAAAAGAACAACGAAATCTTTTGGATTTATTTTTTTGAGCACCCGTTCTGCTTCTACATTTACAATGTGTTCTTTTTCTTTTGATCTTTCTGAATGGCGGTCTGGCTCATCCTTCACTTCGACGACACTGACCTTTGCAAAAGCCGAAAGTCTTTTAGTGTATTCGTCCTGAAGCGCCCGCAATGCCTTCGATTTCTGATGACCAACCGCAAGAACCGTAATCTTCATATTTTTTATTATTTTGATGCCTGGTAGTCCAGCCAGTTTTTTTCAAAAAAGTTATCCATGGTAATCCGTTCTCCTGGCTGCTTCACAACAAACTGATCGTCCCAGCGGCCCGTAATCAGTTTTTCAATCAGCAAATTTGATCCTGGAACCAGTTGAATCTGCGCTTTGATAAGCTGTGCAGAATCCTGGATTTCTTTCTGGTATTTTTGATTTCCAGTATCTTCGCATTCTGAAGTCACCACATCGAGATAAGGATAATCCTTAAACCAATCGTCAAAAATCTCTTTGGTTTTTTCAGTCCCATATTGTTTAGCAAATTTATGAAATAATTTTTTCGGTGAAAACAGGCCGGACATGATATTAAACAAATAATAATGCCCCTTCTTCTTTAAATCCGGACTGTAGTTTTCTGTCGTTTGAAGGGCCATGCTGACGCAGTCATCGACACGGGGAATTACGACCTTGCGGTCAAAGACGACATCTTCCCACACGCCGCCGCAGTACCCCTGAGCGACCAGCACCGTATCAAAATCCCTCGGTATGCGCTTCGACATCGTCATGATCAGCTCTTCACGCATTTTTTTCGGAGCTGAGTGCAAATTCATATTCAGACAAATCACCGGAAAATCGACACCACATTTTTCTTTTGCTGCCAGAACATGAGGCAGCAGATTTCCGCACGATAAAATGATTGGTTTCAAAGTATCATCCCCTCCTTCTTATGATTTTATGATAGAATAAGAACAGAAAATTTAAAAGAGAATTATTTATGTTTTAATTAAAATATTCAAAAAGTACAGAAAGGTTATCATGACGAAACAACTCTCTCTCTTCACTGAAAACAAACGGGGCGCGTTAAAACAGATTACCGGCACTCTGAAACAGGCCAACATCAACATCAATACCATGCTCTCTAACGATTCCGCTGAATACGGCATCATCCGCATGATCGTCGATCAGCCTGATGAAGCACTGAAAGCGCTTTTAGACGCCGGCTACATGTGCCGCCTTGACGACGTGATTGCGGTGAACATGCCGGATACCCCCGGCTCACTGCACGTTATTCTCGACGCCCTTGACCGAGGACGGATCAACATCGATTACTTGTACATTTCCTATGACAGAAAAGCGGCCACACCGATTGCGATCTTAAAAACCTCAGAACCTGAAACCCCCGCCTATCTCATCGGACAGGGCTTCACCATCGCTGAAAACTTATAAAAATAACGCGTGATATCCAAAAATATCACGCGTTGTTATTTTTAGACAAGATCGGCTAAATCATAGATGAGCTGTTCTGTTTTTTCCCATCCAAGGCAAGGATCGGTGATCGATTTGCCGTAAGTGCCTTCCCCGATTTCCTGGCGCCCATCTTCAATATAGGATTCAATCATGAGACCCTTGACTAATTTTCGAATATCCTTCGAATGTTTGCAGCTGTGGAGCACATCTTTGGCAATGCGGATTTGTTCCAAAAAGTTCTTTCCTGAATTGCAGTGATTGGTATCAATGATCACCGCTGGATTTTTTAATTCCGGTTTTTCCCGATAGGCTTTTAACAAGGCCTGGAGATCTTCATAATGATAATTCGGATAGGACCGCCCGTAACGGTTGACATAACCTCTTAAGATGGCGTGTGCCAAAGGATTTCCCGTCGACTTAACTTCCCACCCGCGGTATAAGAACGTGTGGCTGTTCTGCGCTGCGACCATGGCATTCATCATCACGGAAAAATCTCCGGAAGTCGGATTTTTCATGCCTGCCGGAATTCCGATGCCACTGGCGACCAGACGATGCTGCTGATTTTCAACCGACCGCGCACCGACTGCGACATAAGACAATAAATCTGACAAATAACGGTGATTTTCCGGATACAGCATTTCGTCTGCGCAGGTTAAACCCGTTTCTTTGACCACACGGGTGTGCATTTCACGAATGGCGATCAATCCGGCGAGCATATCTTCCTTAGCGTCAGGATCGGGCTGATGCAGCATGCCTTTGTAGCCCATTCCCGTCGTCCGGGGCTTATTGGTATAAACCCGGGGAATAATCAAAATCTTGTCTTTAACCTGTTCTGCGGTTCTCGCCAGACGGCTGGTATAATCCAGAACGGCTGTTTCATTGTCCGCGGAACACGGCCCGATAATTAACAGAAAGCGATCGTCTTTCCCCGTAAAAATATCCGCAATTTGCTGATCGCGGTCCTCTTTTATTTTTTTAATATGATCATCCAACGGAAATTCTGCCTTTAATTCCTGAGGGGTCGGCAATTTCCGGTAGAATTTCATCTGCATATCCATGAAAACAAAACCTCCTTAAATTTCCATAGTTTTTATTGTAACATAAATGCAAAACCATAAAATATTATTTTTTCGTATAAACAAAACACAAAACCGGGTTGAAATCTTTTGATTTCGACCCGGTTTTGTTTAAGCCAAATACTTTATCTTCTTACAATTACTCTGCCAGTTCTTCGTAACTCACTGTCTTCTTTTCGTCAAAAACGTCGTGATCGAGTTCACCAAGCTTGCCGGAAACCAGCATGCCCACCATCACGTCGATATCCACATTCATCACCGTACGGAACATGCCTGCAAACCAGTCAATCCCGATTAAAATCGCAATGGAATCCATGGAAAGTCCCATCGTCGAAGCCAGGAAGGTGTAGACGATAATCGATCCGCCCGGAACCGAGATGGTCCCCATGCACATGAGGCAGGACAAAAGAATCGCCATAAAAATCTGATAAGCACTCATGGTCACCCCTGTAGACTGTGCCATGAAGAAAATTGCAGCCACATAGCACTGCGCCGCACCGCAGCTGTTCATGGACATGGTAATCGGGCCGGTAAAATCCGCAACGCGACGGCTGACACCAAATTTTTCCACTTCATCCTGCATCTTTGTCGGCAGGCAGACGGCACTTGAGGTCGTCGTTAATGCCATAATCGACATTTTAGAATATTTCTTTGGATATTTAACGAGGTTGGTTTTGGTCAGCGCAGCGGTCAATGGGGTGAAAACCGCAAACTGGATCAAATCGCCAATTAACAGCAGGCCAAGAAACTTGATCATCGGGATGATCACTTTCATGCCTGTGCTCCCTGCAACATCAGCGAGCAGGCAGAAAATACCGATCGGGGCAATTTTCATGACAAATTCGATAATATTGGTGATAATGACATTGACGCCCTTGAGAAATTCTTCAATATTTGTCTTGCCAGTATCTTTCTTGTACTTCATCATCCCGGCGCCAAAGAATAACGCAAAAACGATACAGGGAATCATTTCGCCGTTGGCCATCGACTGCAGAACGTTGGTTGGCACAAAATTCGTGATCGTATCGATCAGTGATGTATTTTGGACCTTTGCCGCTTTGACGGACCCTGTCAATTTAACGCCGACACCGGGCTGAATCAGAACAGAGAGAAGCACTCCAAGGGCTGCGGAGCAAATCGTAAAGATAATGATCCACTTGAAAGTGTGTAGGGCCATCTTTCCGACGCCTTTTGTTCCAGACCCAACCGCGCTGGCGACAGAGGTCATGACGAGGATCACGACCGACATCTGAATCAGCCGTAGAAATATGGTCCCGATAAATTTAATATTGGAAGCCCAATCTCCTACAATCGAACCGAAGACCAGACCTCCAACCGTCGCAAGCAAAATCTGCGTCGTCAGGGAGATGTGAAATCCCCTTTTTCCACTTTTTGCCGTGTTTTCCATTTTACACTCCTTCTCTATTTTTGACGCCAACCACCTCCTGCAACAGTTAAATCAACAAGGCGCCTGAAGCTATTGCTTCAGACGCCTTTGTCTCTGCAATGTGTGGTTTACGCTATCCTTATAACAATCTTAACATTTATGTTAAATACTGTCAATTGAAATCGTTTTTATTAAAATTATAATTTTTTATAATTGATAAATGTAAATCATTATTGGCATCGTCACAATGCAGCACAAAGTCGTCACCACATTAATCATTCCAGCATAATCGGCGTCGCCGCCGTAAATCTGCGCCATCTGCGGAATGGTCGCCCCTGACGGCGCCGCCATGGCAAGCAAAGAAATTAAAAGAATCTTGCTCTGGTTCGCAATATGCACTTGAGAGAACAGCAGCTTCAAAATCAATATGGCGAGCAGCGGAAAAGCAACCATGCGAATTGCAATAATCATAAAAATACGCTTATTCTTAAACATCTGAGACCATTTGACGCCGGCGATGACCATACCAATTGAAATCATGCTGACCGGGCCGAGCATCTGTGAGACATCGTATAAGACCGAGCTCGGGATGCCGTGAATTTCAATGCGGCTGAAAAAGAAGAAAGCGCCTAAAAGGGTGGCTAAGATATTGATATTTAACAACACTTTTTTAATGCTGATCTTTTCTCCCGGCTGCATCATCATTTTACCGTGGGACCAAAGCAAAAGAGCCTGAACAAACATAAAACCACTGGCATAAATGATCCACTGCCGCCCCAAAACCGCTGTCACCAAAGGGACAATGAGATTGCCCGCATTCGTATAAATCAAAGAGCCCCTTTCCACACGGTTTAATTTTAATGGCCGGCTGATGCCGTAAGTGCCTGCGAACAAAAGCGCGTGCATGACGCAGGCTGAAAGCAGCGCTAAAAGAAAGCCTCTTAAAATCTGATCCGAAAAGTGAATCTGGAAGGCTTCGATCTGCATGCAGGGGACGATAAGGTACAGGCAGACCACAGAGAGGATTCTCGAATCCTCAGACTTCAGAAATTTTAATTTGACGATCAGCCATCCCATTCCCATCATGATAAAAAGGACGACAATTTCTTTAAATAAGAGCCACGATATCATGTCTTTACCTTTCCAGACTAATCCCCATATACGAAATGCCTTCCTGATCCAAGATCATTTTTTCATTCTGGCTGCATGTCAGCAAAATCACCTGGTCGTTTTCGGCAGCCTTGCTCAAAAACACGACGCCGTCTTTTCGCCGCTGATCGTCGTATTGAACAAAAGGATCGTCCAGAATAAAAGGCATAACCTGCTGACGGTCGATAATCCCCCGCAAACCGAACCGCAGTGCAAAATAAATCTGATCAATCGTGCCGCCGGATAATTGATCGAGTTCCAGAAGATTGGATGTAATCGGGTCGACCACTTTGATATTCATCTGATCATCCACGCGCACTTCATGGTATTTATGCGTAATATTATACAATATTCTGCCGATTTTCTCATTCAGACTGCCTGCCTGATTGGCATGACTGCGCTTGCTATATTGAACAAAGAACGATTCTGCCATATCGCAGGCCCGGATTTCATCTTCATATTCCCGAATCTGCTGAGTGAGCGCATCGCGCTGTTCCCGAAGCTCTACAGGAGACTTCACCCCGTCAGAAAGACTTTTGTTTTCGCCCTCTAATCTGGCAATTTCCCGCTGAATCGTCTCGATCTTTTTATTGACCGCACGCTTTTGTTGTTTTCCCTCTTCCAGCATATCAGACTGATCCGAAACCCGGACAAAGTTTTCGCCATTTAAATCTTCATAAAGTTTCTGATTTGCCGAAAGTTTCGCCTTGATGTCCATGACCTGGCGTTCGTAATCAAGTCCAGCCTGATAGTCTTCCAATTTCGAAAGGCCCAGAGGCTTCAATATTTTTTCACTTTCTGCATTGTCATTTTTAATTTTATTTTGATGGGTCTGAATCTGCTGTTTAAAACTGTTCTTCTGCATTTCCAAATTGGCCAGTTTCTGATCGCTTTCGGACAACTCGCTGAACGCTTTTAGCAGTCCCAGCATTTTTTCTTTCAGCGCCTCTAAACTCCGGGTTTCGTTGTAGCGTTCCATCAATATCGAGAGATGCACGGCCATCTGATCTTCAGGATCAAAACTCAGCGCCGTATGTTCCCAATCTGCAATACGGTGGTGCCTTGAAAAATACATCCAAAAACCAAAAGCGGCCAAAACCGCACCGACGATCATCAATGTCACCCGGATTCCCAAAAGAAGATGCCCAGAACCACTGATGGCCGAAAATAAAATCATCAAAACGCCAGCCACAATACAGATTAAATCCAACAGCTTTGAATTTCTGTGATGGCCAAAGGCCTGAAATAAATTGTCATAACGTTCTGAGCGTTTTTCTGTCCGGCTGTATTGATTTTGAATCTGCTTTAAATCTTCAAGATCTTTCGTCACCTGAAGCGCATTGAAATGACGCAGCCGCGTTTTGAAGTGTTCGGATTCTCTGCTGGTCTTTTCGATTTCTGTTTGAAGCGTTCTGATCTCCTGATTGATTCGTTCAATCTGGGCTTCAGACTGCCTGCGGTCTTCTTCCAGAAGCAGCAATGTGTTGTAAGTCGAGACATTGTACTGCTGCGTCTTTTCTTCGTAAGCCGCCAGTTTTTTTTCAAGAGCTTCTCCCTCTTTTTTGATCTCTTCAAGCTTTGATTTTTGTGCTTCAAGGGCTTTGACCTTTTGATGCTCTTCTTCGTTCTGCAGGGCTTTATATTGGGTTTTCTGCGCACTCAGTTCCTGATTCAGATCCAATATTTTCTTTTGATTAAGGCGCAGTTTCTGATAGACCTCTTCTGACTGTTCCAAACGGTCTTCCAATTCGCTTCGATGGCGAACGGCCATGCCGTAATTCGATTTCGTCGCCCTAAAAGTGCCGATGCTTTTCTTTTTCTGATCCAGGTAATCAATAATATGATGAACGGAAACATCGTGGTCATCATTCGCCAGATCGATCATTCTGTCGTTAATTTCTTTGGCCAGATCTGCATTTGTCTTTAAGGCCATCTGCCTGAAATTAACAGTATTGTTGTAGATAGAGGAGTTAATCGTCTGATATCCCAAAGGCAGATATTGTTTCGTGACACTATCGTAGGGGAAGGTCGACGTGATGTCTTCGCCTGTAATATTGTCGAACATCTGCACCCCATCACGGGTTTTGAGAAAATCTCTTTCAATTCTGATCTCCCGTCCCATCTCGTCCACATAAACCAGCGCTCCGCGGTACTGCTCCGAGTAGAGCGGTTTGTACTGTGCAAAGGTCTCCCGATAAGTCCGGCGTTTTCGGTACGGCTTATAAAAGCCGAAAAGCATCCCTTCAATAAAAGCCTGAATGGTTGATTTTCCCGCTTCATTCGGACCGTAAATCAAATTCAGTCCGTCATCCAATTCAATGGTTTTATCTTTAAATTTTCCAAATGCAATTAAATGAAGTGTCTTTATTTTCACGTTTGATCTCCAGTATTCAACAAGCCTTCCAGTCCATAATAAAGGGCTTTCTTTGCGGTTGGATCATCTCCATACCTCCGCATTTCCTGAATAAACTGTCCAATGATATTGTCCTGATTTTCTTCAAGCAGTTTATCGACATCGATATTGGGACGCAGCTGCGTCTCGTCAATTTCAACATAGTAAAAAATTTGCTCTAACTGCATGCGCAGCTGATCAATATCGACGTCAGATCCCGCATAGCCTTTTAAGTAAATGCGAAAATAATCTTCCGCCTTCTGGTGATCATCTGCAAAATCAAGACAAGTCCGAAGCAGTTCATTTTGTGTCATTTCGGGCGAAATGCGAATGGTCTTTTTTAAGAAGGCGCGCTTTCCGGTTTTAATTTTCTTTAAGGTTAACCGATGATGATCGATTTGTCCAAAATAGATGCCGCTTTCTCCAATTTCTTTAAAATTTAAGGGCTCAGGGCAGCCGCAGTAGGCGGCGCGCCGTGTGAGCTGACTGCCGCGGTGAATATGGCCCAGGGCGACATAGTCAAAATAATCAAACTGCTTTAAATCGATCGGCATATAATCTGAATTTTCAGAAAAGGCATCCCCGTGAAGGAGCAGAATATTATGATCGTCTTCCGATAAATCGATGTGCGCACCGTTGTAGGGCATTTCACGGTAGGTATCCTTCGTCCACCCAATGCCATAGATGCAAGTCTTCTGCTCTGGAAAATACACAGATTCCATTTGTCCTTTTTTAAACACCGTGACATTGTCCGGCCAATTAATCAATCCAAAAAGCGACGAAGACGAAAAATAGTCGTGGTTGCCCGGACAGATGACCACTTTCGTCGCGCTTAAATGGGCAAACTTATCCGCCACGCGGTTTAAAGCTTTAATCGATATATCCGGCGTATCGAACAAATCTCCTGCGATCAGCAGAAAATCAACCTGATTTTTTTCCGCGGTATTGACAATCTGTTCAAAAGTCAGCCAAAGATCCAAGCGGTGGTCTTTTCCAAAATCCCGGCTGTGATTATTAAAACGAAATGTTCTCTCTAGATGAACATCGCCTGTATGTATAAAAGATATCATCGTATCATTTCCTTTACCGTTTCTGATGTTTGATTTTTATTATAACACAGATCATGAATTTTCTTTTTTTACTTGACATCTCTTTTTCTAACCGTTACTATTAGGACAACGCAATGAAGAGGAATATTAGAAAATTGTAAGCGTCCAGAGAGCTATTGGTTGGTGCGAAATAGTCGCTGAATTTTTTTGAACTGGCCTTCGAGCGGTTGGCTGAACGAATTTCAAGTAGGCACACCGGTTCCTGTCCGTTATCACAGGAGGATATAATCTTTTGACAAAGACGTATCTGTAACAAGGCATTTTGTTGATTCAAAATGTGAAATAGAGTGGTACCGCGATTGAGATTGAAATGATCGCCTCTATGCTTTTGCATAGAGGCGATTTTTATTTCTAAGATTGAAAATTTAAAATGTTTGATAGGAGGACTTTTACTATGATGAATCCAAAAAAATACAAACGGAATTATTTTATGCCCCCAGAACCCTGCACGGATTGGGTGAATAAAGAATACATCGACCATCCCCCCATATGGTGTTCAGTCGATCTTCGGGACGGCAACCAGGCCTTGATTATCCCGATGAGTCTTGAAGAAAAAATCGATTATTTTAAATATCTCGTTAAGGTCGGCTTTAAAGAAATCGAAGTCGGTTTCCCTGCGGCTTCTGAGACAGAATACGAATTTTTAAGAACCTTAATCGAACAAGATTTAATTCCAGACGATGTCACGGTTCAAGTCTTAACTCAGGCTCGGGAACACATCATCAAAAAAACCTTTGAATCCCTCAAAGGCTGTCACCACGCCATCGTGCATTTGTACAATTCGACCTCGCGCCAGCAGCGGGAACAGGTTTTCAAGAAATCCAAAGCTGAAATTCTGCAGATGGCGGTTGACGGTGCCAAAATGCTCAACGATTTAGCTAAAGAAACGCCGGGCAACTTCCAATTTGAATATTCTCCAGAAAGTTTCACTGGAACAGAAGTGGATTACGCCTGTGATGTGTGCAATGCCGTTTTGGATGTCTGGCAGCCGACAGCGGAAAACAAGACCATCATCAACCTTCCGGTTACAGTTGAACTTTCTCTTCCTCACGTTTATGCCAGCCAGATCGAATACATGGACAAACATTTAAAATACCGCGATAATGTAATTCTCTCCCTTCACCCGCACAATGACCGGGGATGCGGCGTCGCAGATACCGAACTCGGGCTTTTGGCCGGCGCCGACCGTGTCGAAGGCACCTTATTCGGCAACGGCGAAAGAACCGGCAATGTCGACATTATCACTCTGGCCCTCAACATGTACACCCACGGCGTCGATCCCAAATTGGACTTCAGTCACTTGCCTGAATTAATCAAAGCCTATGAACGGGATACCCGGATGCACGTGTATGAACGTCAGCCTTATTCAGGAGCCCTCGTCTTTGCCGCCTTCTCAGGCAGCCACCAGGATGCGATCGCCAAAGGCATGAAGATGGCCAGAGAAAGTGAAGATCATCATTGGGATGTGCCGTACTTGACCATCAACCCTGAAGATTTAGGCCGCAAATACGACAAAGACGTCATCCGCATCAATTCCCAGTCCGGGAAGGGCGGCATCGGATTTATTCTCGAACACAATTACGGCTTCAACCTGCCGAAGAAAATGCGCGACCATTTGAGAAATCTCGTGAAAAATGTCTCAGATCATGGCCACCGCGAATTAAAACCTGAAGAAGTCTATCAGATTTTCATGGATCATTACGTCAACAAAGAAGACTACTTCAGTATTCCAAGCGCGCACTTTGAACAGCTTTCGGACGGCAAAATCCGTGCGCATTTGACCATTAACAACGAAGGAGATTTGGGCGACTACAGTGAAATTGGAAACGGCCGCATCGACGCCGTCACCAATACGGTGATTCAGCACATTCACACGCCGATCAAGGATTTGTCTTACAGCGAACATGCCCTCGAAAAGGGATCTAATTCCCGCGCTGTCGCGTATATCGGATTGACTCTTGACGATGGCCGCGAAGTCTGGGGCGCCGGCATTGACAACGATATTATCGTCGCCTCTATCCGCGCTTTGGTTTCAGCCATCAATCACATCGGGGCCGAAAAACCTGAAAATCAAAAATAAACTTTTATTGAGAAGAACTAAAAAACAGTGATTAGAAAAACTTTCTAATCACTGTTTTTTTCTTGTTCCTGAAGGCTTAAAAGCAAATCCAAGGCATCGGTTTCAATCTCACTGCCGGGTTTCTTTTTTTTCGTCCGGCTTTCCCGTTCAATTTTCTTTCGCTTTAAGAAAGGCATAAACGTCTCATGATTTAAGATATCCAAAATCGCCATCACAGGAATGGCAAAGAGCATCCCCAAAACGCCAAAAACACGGCCGCCGATGATGACTGCAATTAAAATCAAAAGCCCCGGAACTCCTAATGTGTCCCCATACAGTTTCGGCTTGATTAAATAACCGTCTACGGTCTGGAGCAGGCCTGTAAAAGCCAGGAACAAAAGAGCATGCAGCGGATTGTTGATCATGAGCACGAAGGCCCCGACCACTGCTCCGATAATCGGTCCAAAAGTCGGCACAAGGTTTGTCAGTCCGACAACCACAGAAATCATCGGCACATAATCCATGCTGCAGACCAGCATAAAGCCCGCATTTACGCCGCCCACAATCAAGGCGTCGATCACTTCGCAAATCAAATACTTAATGAAAATACGGTCGCATCTTTTCCAGCCTGCGGAAAACTTTTGATACGTGCTGTCCCGCATGGAAAGTTTGAACCAATTTCGTGCGCTGCGCTGCACCCTTTGCTTATCGACCAGAAAATAAATGGCGAGAATAAAATCAACGGCAAAATTCAAAATATGGCGTCCATTGCTTTTTGTGGTGAGCAGAAATTGATTTTTGACTTGATTCTGCATTTTATCTAAGGTTTTATCGATCGTTGAAAAGACAGATTTTAAATTCACGTGGTGATGGGCCAGCTGATCTACAAACTGTTGAAGCTCCCCATGATAAGAGGTCTTGCTGGTACTGAACTGGACCATGCTGCTGACCACTTGCGGGACAACTGCAACAACCAAGAGGCTCAAAGAGATGAGAATGACCGCAATCACAATTGCAATCGCCTTGCCTCTAGGATGTTTGACACTGCGCTGACCGAGTTGCCTTTCGATCGCCCGAATCGGCGGGTCCATGATATAAGCCAGGATGATCCCGATAATCACAGGCAGAATAAAATCAAAGAGTGCTGCAATGATCCTGCCGATCAAATCGAGATGGGTCATCAGCAAATAAAATAAAATCGCGATACAGTAAGGCATCGCCTTTTTAAAGGCTTTGCTTTTAAAGAGCTTAGATTTGTTAAATTTATTCATACGGATTATTTATCCTTATTTTTTAATGTGACCGTTGTGCTCGACGGCGAAACCGACTTCACCGTTCCTTTATCGGTTGAGACTTGAATGTTGTAAGTGCCTGTTCCTTCGGCCGCATTTGAAAAATCAATCCATGCCTTAATATCTTTATTGTCGATATTAGACATTTCACGGCTCGTTCCTTCAACTTTCACAGATACAGACGCATTTTCAATTTTATCGACACTGAGATCGTCCGGCACATTTCTCTGCTCAATGTCATCGACCATCAGCTGTTTTTTTGACAACGCTTCAACTTTGACGCTGACCATCACGTTTTTGTTTCCGCTTAAACTGACCACGCCGTTTGGAAGCTGCAGCTTTTTCAAAACCGTCATATCGTTTTTAATGCCATTAAGCTCTACGGTTTCCGGCCGAATCGACCGCAGACTTTCCAAGACATCGGTCTTGCCGCCGACCAATACCGTTTTCGGCGTCACTTCAATTTTCGACACTTTATAGCCGCTGCCCACGCTGCCTGTTGTCTTCGGCACTTTGACTTTGATGCGCTTGGTTGAACCCACTTTAACATGTACTTTCACCATTGAAGGCGTGCATTCGACATTCTGCACCACCTTGCCCTTTTCGTCCACTGCTTTAACCGGAAGATAAACATCGGTATCGTCTGTGATATCCTGGACATTTGCCGTCGCAATGCATTTTTTCACCTTCGCGATCGCCTGACTGGCGCCGGAAATACGCACCTTGTCCAGCGTTGACGCCGAAATAACCGATAAATTGTTGCCTGGCTTCCCGCTGATATTCACATTGACTTTGCGGCGTTTCTGACGAATGCCGTCGATATTAATTTTAAGCTGAGAAGGCTGGGTCTCTTGCAAAATCACAGAATTCGGCAGTCCCTGAAGCACCACATCCGCGGTGTAGACCCCCGGACTTTTGACCCCCGAAAGGTCCGCCGTCGCCGTAATCTGCGAAGCATTCAAACGCCGCACATTACGCTCGCTTCCCCGAATTCGGATATTCACGTAATAATCTTTCTGATCCGACAAGACGAGTCCTTTTGAAGAAAGCTTTTCAGTATTGATTAAAGTCACCGGAATATTGTTGATGTTCTGTGTAATCAGGTTAATGTCATTGCCGTTAATATAAGACCATAAGAAGAGTGCCAGACAGGCCGCAATGATCAAACGGACAACTCTGGCGGTTCGCTCATTTTCTGTTTTTTTGCGTTTTTTCATCAATCCTTGTCCTCATCGTTGACTTCTTCAGGCGTATCAAAAATTTTGGTATCATCGACATCCTCTTCTAATACTTCATCCAATTCATCATTGTCTTTATCGATATCAATGAAACGCTCGCTTAACAGCTCGATCAGTTCATCGCCAGAAAACCCTCGGCGTAAGACACCCTTTTCTGCGACAGAAATAATCCCCGTTTCTTCTGAAACAATCAGAACAATGGCATCTGACTTTTCAGAAATGCCGATTCCGGCGCGGTGTCTGGTTCCCAGCGATGAATTGAGTGTCTTACGGTCCGTCAGGGGCAAAAGGCATCCCGCTGTTTTAACTTTTCCGGACCATAAATCAATAATCACCGCGCCGTCGTGCAGCGGACGGTTTGGCGTGAAAATATTTTCCAGCAGTTCCGTCGAAATATCTGCATTGAGCTTAATGCCCGTCGACTCAATATCTTTCAGGCCCGTATTCACCGGAAAAACCATTAAAGCGCCAATGCGTTCATCTGACATTTCAACCGTTGCTTTTACAATTTCCTGCACACTGTTAAAAATTTTGCGTTCACCTGAAGATTTAAACATGCGGTCAAATAATTTGTTGTTGCCCAGCTGTTCCAGGGCTGACCGCAGTTCTGGCTGAAAAACAACGACAATTAAGATAACAGCCCAGGTCACGACAATATTTAAGATATAATTTAACGTTGTAAATCCAAGCCATGAACTGAAAGGGATGAGAAACAGCACCATCACCAATCCTTTCCCGACTTGTTCAGCCTGGGTGCCTCGGATCCACATTAAAATTTTATAAATTAAAAACGTAATGACGAGGATCTCAATGATATTTGAAAATGAAAATTGCGATTTCAACGTAACGAAAAAACTTTCCATTGAGTTGCCTCCTTTGATTACTTTCATAGTAATTATACACTAAAATGTATGAATCATAATAGAATTTAGCAATTACTAATTATTAAAAAAATATAATGTATTTATACAAATATATATCATTTAATATTCTTTTGAAAAACCCTTTACATTTCTTATTGATCCTGCTATACTATAGACAAATAAAAGAACAGATGATAAATACAAGAGTAATGAGGTAAATATTAACCCGATCGATACCAAAATCCAGCGTATTAAATAGAAGGTTTAGCAATTAATGATGAATTAGTTGGAGAGCGATTTAATAAGGCAGGTTTATCGGAAGATCATAGTGGTTGATAGGTAAGTAAATTTATCATCGTCTTTTAAATCTAACGAAAGGAGGACGGACCACCAGAAGTGCAAAGTTTAAGTGAGCTTAAAAGGCCAGCTTGCATCGACTAGAAAGAAATTTTCTAAAGAGAGCAAGACTGGTCTTTTTTTTATGCTTTTAAACAAAGAAAAAGACGGCTCTCTCAATCGATCGCCGCCTTTATTTTTATTGTGCTGTATTGATCTTATTCTAGAGTCATCATCAATTCGCCGGATTCAACGGTCTGCCCTTCTGAAACGTAAATGGCCTGAATCGTGCCATCAGAAGGAACGACAATTTCCGTTTCCATTTTCATCGCTTCGACGACCGCCAAAACCTGATTCTTTTTCACTTGATCCCCTTCATTGACATTGACTTTCAATACCGTTCCCGGAATCGCAGAGCCAATTTCCTTCGGGTTGTTCGGATCAGCCTTCAGCATTTTATCCTTCTTCTGGGATGAAAGCGAATATTTATCCTGAATTTTGATGCGTCTGCGGAATCCGTCAATTTCAAAAGTCACGGTCCGTTCGCCATCTTCATCCGGTTCGCCGATGCGAATCAGTGTCACAATGATTTTCTTGCCTTTGCCGACTTCTACTTCCGTCGTTTCCCCTTCTCTGAGTCCGTAGAAGAAAGCATGGCTTTCCATTTGTTCCAGACTGCCGTAATCCTGCTTAAAGTCCAGATATTCCTGGTAGACTTTCGGATACATGCTCGCGGAAACAAGTTGACGGTCTGTTAAGTCCATGTTGTATTTTTCTTTATAGTCTTTTTTAACCTGGTCAAAGTCTTCCGGCGGAAGCAAAGAGCCTGGTCTGACGGTAATGGGCTTCTGCCCCTTCAGTACAATTTTCTGGAGTCGTTTGTTAAAGCCGCCCACAGGCTGCCCGATCATCCCTTTGAAGAAGTCTACAACTGAATTGGGGAATGCCAGATCTTTTCCTTTTTCGTAAATATTCTGTGCATTGAGTCCATTTTGAACCATGAAAATGGCCAAATCCCCATTGACTTTTGAAGACGGTGTCACTTTAATGATATCGCCCAGCAGCTGGTTCGCGACCTTGTACATTTCCTTGACTTCTGAAAATTTATGTCCCAAACCAAAACTTTCAACTTGTTTTTTCAAGTTGGAATACTGACCGCCAGGGATTTCCATGTCGTAAATTTCGGTCGTGCTGCTTTTGAGACCACTTTCGAATTTGCTGTAAGTCGGTCTGAGCTGACCCCAGTAATCCGACAAAATCTGAAGCTCCTGATCGTTTAACTGGGTATCGTAAGGGGTGCGCTTCAGGGCAGCGACAATAGAATTCAAGTTGGGCTGAGATGTCAAACCGCTCATGCTGGCTAAAGCTGCATCGACAATATCGGCGCCGCCGTAAGCGGCCATTAATGCAGAAGCCACGCCGTTTCCAGCGGTATCGTGAGTATGGAAATGGATCGGCATCTTGACTTCGCTCTTCAAGACCGAAACCAGTTTTCTTGCCGCCTGGGGCTTGCACAAAGCGGACATATCTTTGATGGCTAGAATATGTGCCCCGGTTTTTTCAATTTCATGGGCCATCTTGACATAATAATCCAGATTGTACTTGGTTTTCGACGTATCCAGAATATCGCCGGTGTAGCACATGGCCACTTCAGCGACTTTCCCCGCTTTCAAAACTTCTTCAATGGCCACTTTCATGTTTTCCATCCAGTTCAGGGAGTCGAAAATTCTGAACACATCGATGCCGGATTTGGCAGACTGCTGGACAAACTTCCGGATGAGATTGTCCGGATAGTTTTTATAGCCGACCCCATTCGCGCCGCGAAGGAGCATCTGGAAGCAGATATTCGGAATTTTTTCCCGAAGGATGTCCAGTCGTTCCCAAGGGGATTCCCTTAGGAAATTATAGGACACATCGAAGGTGGCGCCGCCCCACATTTCAAGGGAGAACAAATTCCGGCCATACCACGCCGTATCTTCTGCAATGCGGGCCATATCCCGGGTGCGCACCCGGGTGGCCATGAGTGACTGATGGGCATCCCGCATCGTGGTGTCGGTGATGAGCAGACGGTCCTGAGCTTTGATCCAGTTGACTAAACCGTCAGGTCCCCTTTGATCCAGAATCTGCTTCGTTCCCGTCAGCGAAGAAATGGCCGCTTCTTTTGGCAGCTTTGGCACTTTCGGTTCTGATAAGACCGGTTTTTTACCAAAGGTTTCATTGACGACAATATTGCCGAAGTAACGGATAATGTCCATTTCCGGACTCTGCTGATCTTCAATATCAAATAATTCCGGATGCTGGTCGATGAAATTCGTAGTGCACTGGCCGGTTTTGAACAGCGGATGTTCCAGGACATTGATGAGGAAATCCTTATTCGTTTCAACGCCTTCGATCATGGTTTCTTTTAAAGCCCGAACCGCTTTCCGCCGCGTTTCTTCAAAAGTTCGCCCGTAGGCTGAGCATTTCACGAGGAGACTGTCGTAATAAGGGGAAATGACAGAGCCTGTAAACCCGTTGCCGCCGTCCAGACGGATGCCCGGGCCGCTCGCTGTCCGGTAAACGTCAATGCGTCCGGTATCCGGCATGAAATGCATTTTCGGATTTTCTGTCGTGATCCGGCATTGAATGGCGTAGCCCCGTGTCGAAATTTCATCCTGGCTGTGAATCTGAATCGCATCAGAATCCAGGGCATACCCTTCAGCAATCAGAATCTGCGCCTGAACGATATCAACGCCGGTGACCAATTCCGTGACCGTATGTTCAACCTGGATGCGCGGATTCATTTCGATAAAATAGTGATCGCCTTTATTGTCGACGAGAAATTCCATCGTACCCGCCGAGCAATAGTTAACCGATTTGGCTAATTTAATGGCATCGCTGCAGATTGACCGGCGCTGTTCATCGGTCAGAAAAACAGAAGGGGAAAATTCAATGACCTTCTGGTTGCGTCTTTGAATCGAGCAGTCCCGTTCGTACAAATGGACGACATTTCCGTATTGATCTCCCAAAACCTGAACTTCAATGTGTTTCGGATTTTCCAGATATTTTTCAATAAAGATCGTCCCGTCGCCGAAGGCTTTCGTCGATTCGCTGACAGCAGAGTGATATTCCTTTAAGAGTTCTTTTTCTTCTCTGACGATGCGCATCCCGCGTCCGCCGCCGCCGGATGCCGCTTTTAACATCACGGGATAGCCTGCTTTTTTGGCAAAAGCGATGGCTTCTTCATTGGACGTAATGGGCTTTTCAACCCCGGGAATCGTCGGAACAGATACCGCTTTCGCCACTTTTTTGGACTGAATTTTATCCCCCATCTTTTCCATCATTTCATGGGTCGGTCCGATAAAGGTGATGCCGGCTTCTTCACATTTTTTTGCAAATTCAGCATTTTCCGACAAAAAGCCATATCCCGGATGAATCGCATCGGCGCCTTTTTCAAGGGCCAACGCGATGATCTTGTCCATATCCAAGTAAGCCTGAACCGGGCCGCCGGCAGAATTGATCATGTAGGCCTCATCTGCCTTTGTGCGGAACAGGGACATCTCGTCTTCCTGGGTATAAATCGCGATCGCTGCGATCCCCAATTCATGGCAGGCGCGGATAATGCGTATGGCAATTTCTCCGCGGTTGGCAATTAATACTTTCTTGAATTTTTTGATCACTTTGTATACCTCTCATTTCTCAATTGTCCTTGATTGTACCGCATTGGACATAAGAAATCCTATCTTTTTTTTGCTTTTAATGAGATTTTTCCAATTGTTCGATCACTTCTGCTTCGACCACTTTGCATTGATCCATTAAAGCCTGCATGAATGCGCCCACATGCTTCCGGTAGGTGTCTTCGACCTGAGCCTGTCTTTTCGCAATAACCGCCTTTTCGCGGGTTTCATCGTAAATCGGCAGGCCGTTTTCGTGTTTATACCGCGCCACATCAGAAACGCATTCCAGCCGCTTTTTAAATAAAGCGATCATCTGCCGGTCGATGGCGTCAATTTCTTTTCGAATGTGATTTAAATCCAGCTCACTCACGATATCCGTCTGCCTCCATCATCAAATCCAAAAGACAAAGTGCCGCTGCGCTTTCAACCACCGGCAGGGCTCTCAAAACAATGCAGGGGTCGTGGCGTCCAACAATCGAAAATGCTGTATTTTCGTGTTTTTCGAGATCGACAGTCTGCTGCTGTTTGGCAATCGACGGTGTGGGTTTGAAGGCCACGCGGAACACAATCGGCATGCCGTTGGTGATGCCGCCGTTGATGCCGCCGTTGTGGTTGGTTGCTGTGATAATTTGGCCGGCTTCATCGACGCGAAAGGCATCGTTGGCTTCTGAGCCTCTCATCCCGCTCATTTCAAAACCGCTTCCAAAAGCAACACCCTTTACAGCCGGAATTGAAAAGAGCAGCGAGGACAACCGGCTTTCGACATTATCAAAAATCGGAGAGCCCAATCCCCCTGGCACGTTTAAAATATAACCTTCAACAATGCCCCCAACGGAGTCCTTCTGGGCTCTGGCTTCGACGATTTCCTGACGCATCTTTTCGGTCAAATTAGAATCTGCCACCGGAAAATCCGGTTCTTCGAAACGCAGTCCCGCGTAATCCTTAGGTGATAAGACCGTTTTGTCTTCGATCTGTCCGATTCTCACAATCCGGCTGCCAACCATCACATCCGGCTTTTTCTGCTGGACAATTTGTCTCGCCACGGCGCCGGCAAACACTATTGGCGCCGTCAAACGGCCTGAAAAATGGCCGCCGCCGCGGTAATCCTGAAACCCGCCATAACGCAGAAATGCCGTGTAGTCGGCGTGGCCGGGCCGCATTTTCATTTTGGTTTTTTCATAATCCTTGGAACGGGTGTTGCCGTTTCGGATAATGCCGGTCAGCGGCGTTCCCGTCGTCCTGCCGTTAAAATAGCCAGAGACGATTTCAACCTGGTCCGCCTCTTTTCTCGGCGTCGCCAGATTTTTTCCTCTGGACGAGCGGCGGTCCATTTCACGGACAATTTTTTCTTCATCAATTTCATAACCCGACGGCAGCCCGTCGAGGACCGCGCCAATAGCTGCGCCGTGGGATTCTCCAAAAATGGACAGATGGATATGGTTTCCCCAGTAAGATGTCATGCGATGATGCCTCCGCTTCCTTTAAAGTCGTCCCAAAAATCGGGATATGATTTGCGCACTGCTTCCGCGCCCTGTACCGTCAGCGGATCACTGCAGCGCTCACTCGCGACAGCCGCCGCCATTGCGATGCGGTGATCGTTGACCGTATCCACAGCGCCGCCCTGAAGCTGCGCTTTGCCCCAGATGGTCATGCCTTCCGGTGCTTCTTCGACGCGAATGCCCAGCTGTCTGAGCAGTTCTGCCATCGCGGTCAGGCGGTCCGATTCCTTGAGCCGCAGCCGTCCCGCGCCGGTAATTTTGCTTTTGCCCTCCGCCGTGGCCGCCAAGACGGCCAAAACCGGCATCAAATCCGGACATTGGGCCACGTCCATTGTGATGCCATGGCGCCCCGAAGGCTTTGCCGCCCAGGCGCCGTCTTCCCAGACGACTTCTCCACCCATTTGCCGGATTAAATCGATAATGGCGCTGTCACCCTGAAAGGATTTCTGGGGCAGCCCGGTGCAGCGGATGCCCTTGCCGTTGACCCCCATGGCCAGCCAGAATGCGGCCTGAGAAAAATCCCCTTCGACTTGATATTGGGCAGGCTTATAATGCTGTTTTCCGGGAATGCTGTAATGCCGCCGGTCTTCAGATGCTTCGATCTCAATGCCGAAATGGGCCAGCACGTTGAGGGTCAAGTCCACATAAGGCCGCGATTCCAGCACTGTCGTAATGGTCAGCGTCGACGGCTGGCCCAATAGAGGCAGGGCAAATAATAAACCGCTGATAAACTGGGACGACACATTGCCGGACATTTCATAATCACCCGGGCGAATTGCCCCTTCCAAGGTCAGCGGCAGGACTTTTTCGCTCTGGGCCTCCCATTTGATGCCGGCGGCTTTAAAAATGTCACGATACGGCAAGAGGGGCCGTTCCGGCAGGCGTCCTCTGCCGACAAAGGTCACGCGCTTCGCGCACAAGGTCGCCAGGGGCATCAAGAATCGAAGAGTTGATCCTGATTCATGACAGTCCAGCGTCAATTCATCGCAGACAGCCGGTTTGCGGCCCGTCACTTGGAACGTCTGCTCTGAACCGTTGATGTTTTCAATCCCTGCGCCGATTTGTTTTAAAATCTCGCAGGTTGCGGTGATGTCCTCGGAGACCAGCAGGTTTTCCACGGCGCTCGTCCCGGCTGCCAGCGCAGCGCAGATGAGCGCCCGGTGACTGATGCTCTTAGAAGGGGGCACCTGTACGGTACCCCCCAGTTGTGTAGGTTGAATTGTAATGTCCATAAAATTTTTACTGCTGATCTGCCTGTTCTTCCGGAAGTTCTGCCTGTTCCAGCGCGTCCGGCGTAAACAAGTCGATGGCCTTGTCTTTTTGGACCCGCACCATTTCAGCGGAGCCGATCTTCGGCATGACGCAGACATTTAAGACATCCCCTGTGAATTTTTTATCCCGCATGACGATATCCTTGACCCGCGCCAGGTCCATTTCCGGCATATCGATCGGCAGGCCGTATTTCACGAGCATCTTGCCGAGATTTTCCAGATCTTCCTGGGGCGTAATGCCTTCCCGCACGCTCATGCGCGTGATGTTGTACATACCGACCGCGACGCCTTCGCCGTGGGAATAGCCCTGATAGCCAAAATAATTTTCGATGACATGGCCGATGGTATGGCCGAAGTTCAAGATTCTGCGAACGCCGGATTCCTTTTCATCTTCTTCAACGATATTGCGCTTGATCTGCAGGCATTTGGCGACAATGTCTTCCATGTCGTCCTGGAGATCTTCCTGATAATGATAGCCGGCCAGGCGCACGAACAACTTGCTCGACGCGATGCAGCCGTATTTGATCACTTCCGCCATGCCGTCAATGTAATAACGGTCTTCCAGGGTCTTTAAGCAGTCCGGATCGACAAAGACCGCTTCTGCCGGATAGAAAGCGCCGACCAGATTTTTGCCGACATCCAGATCAACGCCGGTTTTGTCCCCCACGGAACTGTCTGTCATGGCAATGAGAGAGGTTGGAATCTGGAAATAGTCGACGCCGCGCAGATATGTCGCCGCGCAGAAGCCGGTGATGTCGCCCACGACGCCGCCGCCCAAAGCGACCAAGGCGTCCGAACGGGTGATGTTGAATTCTGACAATTTATAATAAATGCTTTCAACCTGGTGCAAGTTTTTCGAGGATTCCCCTGCGGGAATGACGATCGAATACACATTGCCGCCGAAGGATTTCAGCTGCTGAACCACCAGGCGCAGATAATGGCTCGCGACATTTTTATCGGTAATGATGACAATCGAATTGTATTTTTCAAATTTATCTTTTAATTCATAAAGATGTTCTCTCAAGCCATTGTGAATATAAATTTCCGTTTTATGACTTGATTGAACCGCACACGTTAATTTTTTCATCGGAAAGTTCTCCTTTAATTTGGCATGATTACATAAAAAATCGATTTTATTATAGACGATTTTGCCCTTCAGTTCAATTTTATCTTGCGATCTTCAACACTTTATTCAATAAATTCTTTAAAAGTTCTTGACAAAGCTCTGATAATAAGCTAATATAAGTATCGTTCCTTGCGGGGGTGTGGCGCAGTTGGGAGCGCGTTTGAATGGCATTCAAAAGGCCAGGGGTTCGAATCCCCTCATCTCCACCATTTTAAACATTAGAAACTCACTGAGAAGTGAGTTTCTTTTTTTATGCCATGATCTTGTTGATCACTTCCTGATCCAATCCCAAATCTTTTAAAAATTCCGTTTTCATCTGCATTTCCTTTCTCTGCCCTTAGGTTATTTTAGGTGCGTAATCACTCACCGGCAGTCTGCGTTTGTAGGTTCGCCAACCAAATTTTTAAACAATAAAAAAACGCCTTTCAGCGTTGTGAGATTTCAATCCTTTAATGCGGCAATTACGCCAATAGCCAGCGCAATGAGCGATTTAATGGCGTCGGCCGCTAGAATTGCGCCGACAATTGTAAAGAATAGTTTCATGATTCTCCTGTATAACTCTTTCAATGTCAAACCCGTACTTACTTGCCCATTTTAAAGCGTCTTCAAGCTCTTTTACTGGATCCCATTGTTTTCTTCTCTCTTTCATAATTCACTTCCTTTCAGGCACTAAAAAAGCACGGTTGCCCGTGCATCATGAATCCATTTCAACTAAATCAGTATCTAAAAATATATCATACAACATTTCAAGTTGTATTCCCTGTTTGTTAATATTTCCTTGCTCATCCATCCCAATTTCGGCTGAAAGCCATGCTAAATAAGCTTGAAATTTCTCAAGGTCAGCAATAAGAATAGAATTATCTGAATCAATAAATTTAACAATATTACCAGCAGGGCTCCAATCAATATTTTTTAATTCATTGTAATATTTTTTTTCAAACTTTGCTTTATAGCTTTTCATTTCTTTCTCCAGATCAAATTACATTGAACCAGTATTCCATTTTGTAAGTTGACAGTTACTTGAGCTCGTTTGCCAAAGAAAGTCACTGACTTTCCTTTTATTTCATTTTTCGTAAATTTATAGACTTTACCGTTTTTTACTGCATCTATAATATCCTCCATTTCAACACCGTTCCGATGTACGATTCGATGCTCTTCTGCGTATATTTTAGGGTCTCAGGAGGTTCCGATCATTCTTGCCATAAAGTGCGGCGATGTATCTGTTATTTCGATATCATTTACTGTTTTCAAGCCCACAACTTTATCTTGCAGATCATAGATCATAATATAGCTTTACATATTGATCTTCTGAAAACAAAGCTGTGATCCATCCTTCTTTGACGTCTTTTCTATATTGCTTTCTAAGCTTGTCTTCTAAAGGAGAGTTATTATATGACGTTTTAGAATCGTTGTCAATATCTGTTTTAGAAACAAAAATCTTTTCAATAGGGTTATCAGATTTCACCTTCAGCCCATCATTATAAATTCGATCCCGCTGCATCGGCAGTTCCATCCGATCAAAGAAGGCTTTGTACTGGCTGTACTTGGTCTGGTATTTGATTTGCTTGGCTTCTATCGTCTCAGCATCAGCTTCGCCCTTTTTAAGCAGATCAATGTCCTGCCGATACTTGCGCATCTGGCGCTCCATTTTGCGTTGCTCTTGCAGAGCTTGATATTTGTTGTATTGCTTCCCGTTCCATTCGTGTTCTTCGGCGTCTTCCTGGCGGAGGCGTTCTAAGTCCTCGTCGCTGTACCGTCTGACCGATACGCCGGGAATAAAGGGATCGTAGCTGTGATAACAATTGATGCCGCAAAGGCCGAGCGGATCGCCATGGCCGCAGATGGTTTCCAGTTCATCTTTGGTATAGATGTCGCCCTGCCATTCGGTTGCTCCAACCGCTGGCGTAATCGATCGTCCGAAGGCCGCTGCTGGTCGTTCTCTTTAAACGGAACTTGCTTGAACCCTTCGATCTGGTAGGCCCGCTTTTACCTAAATGATCTCTGCCAGCTTCATGTTCTTTTGCTCTTTTTTAATCGTGGTTCACTCCGCTTTTTTCAGAGTGCCGTTTAAACGACCGGCACTGAGTCGGGCTGAGCCTTTTAATCGCCATGCTCAGGCAATAAAAAAACGCCTTTCAGCGTTGTGAAGTTTCAATCTTTTAATGCGGCAATTACGCCAATAATCAGTGCAATGAGCGATTTAATGGAGTCAGTCACTAGAATCGCCGCAACGATGGTCCAAAAAAGTTTCATCCATTCATTCTCTTTTCAGGCACTAAAAAAGCGGCCCGAAGGTCGCCAAATGTTTAAAATCATTCCTCTACAATTTCAAATTCCTTAATCGGATATAAGTAATCTTCATTTGTTTCATCAATTACACGAAAACGTTCGTGCTCCTTTCCAAGGCATTCATAAACTTTTCCTTTAATCAATGCAAGCGGACTCTCATTTTCTCCGCCTAGATATTTAACTTTCATCAAAATACCTCTTTACTTTCATCTGTGCTGGTCATGTCCGCAATTGTTTCTTTTAATTCTTTCATGGATCCTTCCTTTCAACCTCTTACTAACCCCTTGCCAAGCCCTTACTAAGCCCCTTGGTAACACCTTACTAAGCCCTTGGTAAGCCCTTTCAGGCACTAAAAAAGCGGCCCGAAGGTCGCTATATTGCAGCATTCTAAAATATCTATTCTGTTGATCAAAAATCTAATCCAACAAAAGTTTGTTTTTCTTGAGCTTTGTGTATTGCCTCAGCAAAAATAGGAGCGCTCTTCTCATCAATATTCTTACTTACCTTATTCAGTGCCTTTAATGGAATAACTTCACTTTCATAATCATCAATCATTAATCCAAAATCTTCATTCAGCATATTAAAAACACTTGAATTTTTCAAGTATGTAAATTCTTGCTCAGGCAATTCTATGACAATTAAGTTTGGAGAATTTTCACCGCCGTGATCGTATTCTTTCTCTCCAATATCATTTAATGGAACTGATATAAATTTCATGCTTTATCTCCATTTTTAAAGTGAGTTACTTTTTCATATTCTTCTTTTGTTCTTCCTCTGTATTTACCATTATCTAATACATTTGATACATCTTTTCCGTTAATATCAACGTATCTTCTTGTTCCTTTTTTATTCATGTTTTCAATACGGAAATAGTCACCGTCAGTATCATATATTACCGAGTAATTCGAACCATCACTTGAATAAATAACCTTCCCGCTTTTAGATTTTGTAATATTAGGATTAGCTCCTACAAATCTCTTTATCACTTCTGATAAGCTCTCGGTACTCCAATTGTCAGCGTATTTATCTGCTCGTTCTTTTCCAGATGCAAACAATTGAAGATTCATTTCAAATGGCTTACTTTTATTTATTTTTATTATACTACTTTTATATGAACTTGTAAAACTTTTCACCTTCAGCCCATCATTATAAATCCGATCCCGCTGCATCGGTAGTTCCATCCGATCGGAGAAGGCTTTGTACTGGCTGAACTTGGTCTGGTATTTGATTTGCTTGGCTTCTATCGTCTCAGAGTCAGCTTCGCCCTTTTTGAACAGATCAATGTCCTGCCGATACTTGCGCATCTGGCGCTCCATTTTGCGTTGTTCTTGTAAGGCTTGATACTTGTTGTATTTCTTCCCGTTGAATTCAATCTCTTTGGCGTCTTCAGCCTTGAGGGCTTCGAGCTGTTCGTCGGTGTAGCGCCTTTTTGAAATGCCTGGGAAAAATGGATCGTAGGAGTGATAACAGTTAATCCCGCAGAGGCCCAATGCGTCGTCCAGGCCGCAGATGGAATAAAGCTCGTCTTTGGTGTAGACGCCGCCTTGCCATTCGGTTGCTCCAACCGCTGGCGTAATCGATCGTCCGAAGGCCGCTGCTGGTCGTTCTCTTTAAACGGAACTTGCTTGAACCCTTCGATCTGGTAGGCCCGCTTTTACCTAAATGATCTCTGCCAGCTTCATGTTCTTTTGCTCTTTTTTAATCGTGGTTCACTCCGCTTTTTTCAGAGTGCCGTTTAAACGACCGGCACTGAGTCGGGCTGAGCCTTTTAATCGCCATGCTCAGGCAATAAAAAAACGCCTTTCAGCGTTGTGAAGTTTCAATCTTTTAATGCGGCAATTATGCCAATAATCAGTGCAATGAGCGATTTAATCGCGTCGGTCGCTAGAATTGCGGCGACAATTGTAAAGAATAGTTTCATGT
This sequence comes from uncultured Eubacteriaceae bacterium, assembly GCA_945867155.1. Taxonomy (GTDB): domain Bacteria; phylum Bacillota; class Clostridia; order Eubacteriales; family Eubacteriaceae; genus Pseudoramibacter. Next base: position 157,171 of record CAMBHL010000001.1, read on the forward strand.
CTCTCCTGTTACTCGGCCGTGTTACAGCGTAATCCCTTCTATCACTGCGCGAAGTTCCAGTGCATTCAAATATTTCAACATGGCGCGGTACGGACAGTCTAACAGACTGCGTGTACATCTTGGTGTAAATGACAGTGTCCCAGCGTCCCAATCATCAAGTATATTCTCAAGTTTCTCCACTCGGACTTCCAATTGATGATATTCCGCTGCCATGCGTCTTCTGTAATCTGTGCTGGTCATATCCGCAATTGTTTCTTTTAATTCTTTCATGGATCCTTCCTTTCAGGCATTAAAAAAGCACGCCTTGATATGTACCCTCCTTACTGGTTGTCCAGTAAAGAGGGTACATATCACCTAAGCGATGCTTATTCTTTTATGATTTGTATAACTTCAGGTGGATATAAGTAATCTTCCTCAGTTTCATCAACAATTCGATACCAACCACCTTCGATGCCAAGACATTCATATTCTTTGTTATTTAATAATCTTAAAGGGCTTGGCTCTTTGCCAATATATTTAATTTTCATCGTCAAACCACCTCTTGACCTTCATTTCATAGCGATCTCCCTGTGCCTCATACCAATGAAGCTCAGCTTTTTTATTCTGTCCCTCATCGCGGACAATACCTTCACCTCTGACTTTTTCCCATTCTTTTGCAGGGTAACCGTATCTTTCTTCAAGTATATTTGCTATTCGAATATCAGTATCCGCTCCTTTGCCTGCAAAAGTTTTTATTTTTGTAATCTTACTACCACCGGCTAATTTAGCATCTCTACCGTCCGGCAATCGAACAGAATAAAGTTTATTCGTAGCCTAAAAAGCACCCGAAGGTGCTAAATTAACTTATTCCTCACAAAAATTATCTCTTGTCTTTTGTATTAAAATTCATATTATCAATATCAAAGTCTAGGCCGTACTTTTTAATATCCTCCTCATATACAGTCAGTTCGTTCTTAATGACATCAAGTATTTCAGTGTATGCCAATCGCTTGCCTTGGTAGAACAAATTTTGTGGATCTTTTTCCGTCTCATTTTTAGCATCTACTGCATAGTCTAGGATTCGTGAAATAATGTAGGCAATACCATCTTTTGTCAATAAATTATTATCCTTCATTCTTTTCCCTTCTTTTTAGTTCTGCTTTGCGATTAGATATTCCTATGGAATCCTTTTTCCCGGAGTTCTTTGATGATCGATGCTTTTTCGCCCTGAGTCGCGCAGCTTCCTTTTCTTCTCTCAAGGCGATCTCTTTTTTTATGACTGCATTCTCCGCTTTAATATAGGCGTTTTCGGCTCTCAGCCTTATGAGTTCCTCATACTCAGACTCTTTTATTGGTCGTCTGGGATTATTGATGTTAATTTTTTTCTTCATGGACGGTTTTCTCGGTTTTCTTCCTTTGGGTTTGTTTACCAGTCCATTATACCCCTCTTCTTTATATTTGCGCACCCATTGGCAAAGCATGCCGCTATTAATCCCAGCAAAGCAAGCAACTGAGCAAAGTGAATTCCCGGCAAGCACCTGTGACACCAAAACCAGTTTGTCTTCAGAGGACCACTTTCTTTGGTGTTTTGAATGCTTTAATGCTTCAGGTCCATTCCTTTTTTCAATTTCTGACCATGTGCGAATCGTGTTATGAAAGTTATGAGTAGAAATACCATCTGGCGTTTTAGGCCATCTTCCAGATCTGTAAAGTTCTACACATTTCAACTTAAACTCAAAACTATAACGCATAAAAATACCCTCCTTACTGGTTGTCCAGTAAAGAGGGTACATATCAATAAGTCTCCTTTTTTGTCAATCAATACCATATATAAACCATATGGTCGGAATACCTGTTGTATTTCACCATTTGCCGCAAGAGCTGAATGATTCTCCCAAAACCATATGCGGCATTATATTTTTCGTCCTGAGCGTTATATTTCACGGAATCATAACTGTCATTTTCTCATTTACCGAAATTTATCAATTGGGCAATTAAAATCACCTTGACCTGCTGTTATTTTTTCATAATGGTCTACGATCTTTTTTGGAAATTTAGTACGGTCTTTTAAAAATTCTCCATATCCATATCGAAAAAGTACTCTCACAAATTGCAGCATACTTTTTGTTTTCAACAATTCATCAATGGCTTCTTGCTTCACATTAATAAACCTCCAATAAAATAATAAAGTGCTTTATCTTTAGTTTTTAACAACTTGGGATTGATACAGTAATAGCGGTGTCCTTCCGAAAAATACTCCACTAAAACGTTCGTATTAAGATAGCCATCATCCGTCATCCATCTTCTCCCCTGTGAGTCAGCATCACCTATAAAACCTTATCACGCAATCAGGAGTGAACGGCTCCATCTTTCCTGTAAATTCATTATTTTTTTTATTCAAATAAATTCAACCGTTTGGCCTATTAGATTAGTTTTTGTTTTTACTGCTATGATATTTTTATCCATATCATATACGCTAATAGGCTCAAATGTTTTTTCACCTATCCGATATTTGTAATATGTCTCCTTCGGAATGTTTCTGCTTAAAGTCAAACACGCAATATCGCCAGGTAAATTCCATTGCTTCATTATCATTGTTTTCTCCGGTATTGCATTTACCTCCGCTTTTCATAAAACTTTCTTAATTCTTCTTGATATTGTTCAAGTTGCTTTTGTGTTGATTCAATTTCATTCCTTGGAATCTCAAATTTAGATGCATTTTTGATTAAATATTTTTTTGCATCAATCTCATTCAATAAATATTTTTCATAAACGCCTTTATCGCTATTTAATCCCTGCAAATTTTGTTCATAATGATAGGTTTCTTCAAGAGCCGCACTTTTTTTCCAAAGATGAGAACGTCCCCGATCGTAGAGGCCTCCGCGCCATTTTTGAGCAAATGTTCTTCTGCCTCTTTAGTTCCCCTAATGATAATAGCACCTTTTTTCTTCGCAGCAATTGTCAAATTGTTAAATTCTGTATCAGATATTGACTTAAAAGAATTAACCCTTGTTTTCTTCCGATACTGTGTATTAATTATATCACGTTTCGTCGCTTTTCCCACATTTTTGCTACCCGCGTCCTTCCCCACTTCGCCTACTGGCCTGTGGCCTTGGAGAAGACTTTGTATTTCCGCTCATTAGCTCTGGCAGAAGTGCGTCGCGAAATTCCGCTAAAATTCGGTTTTCCTCATCATTCAACATACGTTCAAAAAGTGACCAATCACGTAAAAAATCTTGAATGATCATTGGAATGCCCTCCTTGGTCTTAACTTCGATTCGGATAACTGCGCTTTTTGTGAAATGCATATAATTCTCTGTCTGAGCCTCGCATCCCGCTATGCGAAAAGATTCGGCAACCTTCGACTCTGTTTCTGCTTTTTACTTATACATTTCAACTGGAACGCTTAAGTGTTTTGCCGCTGTCTCATTAATTGTCAATTTGATTTGATTCTTTTTTGCCACGATTCGGTCGTAGTCTTTTGCAATGTCCTCAAAGCTTCTATGTGTCGGTGCTTTCTGTTCTTGTTTAATATAACGGCTTGGCGTAATTACATAGTCTTGACGTTTTATGTCGCCATATTGAACAGAGGCCGAGAATCCGGATTCATTCGTTCGCTTATTAACGGCTTGAACCGCCTTGTTGATTTGCTCGTCGCTGAAAACTTTAACGTTTTTGTGACATATTCGCTCCTCGTGTGACGAGCCGCCATACTGGCTACGCTGGTCTCGTGTCTCTATCTCATACGTCTCGCGCATATCAATCATTTCGATCGTTCGTGTTTTTCGGTTTTTGCAAAACACAAGAATACAGGTTGGAATTCTCGTGCTTTCAAACATGCCATCAGGCAGCGTAATGACAGCGTCGAGCAAATTTTCATCAATGAGTTCTTTTTTTATTGCTTGCTCTGATTTGTCGCTTGTCGCTAGAACGCCGCATGGCAATAAAAAAACAGCCGTGTCTGTGATCATGGACAAAGCTGTTAATATAAAAGCAAAGTTTGCATTACCTTCCGGCGGATTATCCCATCCGGCATATTGAGGTAACATATTCATTAATGCCGGATGTTTCCATTTCATATTATAAGGCGGGTTAGATATTAGAGACCGTCGCATACTTTTCACCTTTGTTTATTTCCCACTTGTTTTTAACATCACCTTGAAGTACATCAGAAAGAAAACAGTTGCTGAAATGTTCCTAACAGAAAGGTTAAACAAAAGATAAGGGATGACGTTTGTATCCGCTTCGTATAAAACAAATTCTTGATTTGGATTTTCTATCCATTTTTGGATCGCCAAGGCACCAGACCCCGCGCATAAATCAATGCAGCTTTCAGTGGCACCAACTAACATCTCCATAAGTTTGGCGATACTTTTTGGTGTGTAATCCTGCTTTTTTTCTTTGCGATCTGCCAGATAATATTGATATACCATTTGCAACCAATCCTTTGACAAGTCGCCGCCAACCATTTCACAGAAAGCGTCTTTTCTTTCTTCATCATTTAGCGATTTCATTAAACAATCGCTTAAATGTTCTGCGTTATCTGCTCCGAACAAACCAAGCGTTTTGTGATACAATTCATTCAGTTCCAAGTTTCCTTCCTTTCAGGCATTAAAAAAGCACCGCCTAAGCGATGCTAGAAAAGATAAAATTATTTTTACATTCCAGGTGTAACGTCTTTAATACCCTTAGCCAATTTATAGGCTTTTTTCATCATGCTGTTTTCCTGTAAATATTCTAAGCCTTTAAGTGTGATTTTCGCATTTGTTACGTCGGGCGTCCCAACTTTTTCATGAATATAAGTCGTGATTGAAACGTCTTCGATATAATTATTATCTACCAGCATCTTGATAATCTGACGCCAGCGTTCTTCTGACGTTCCAATTGTTTCTGCACTAATTGAATTTGGATCAAATTCTGGATAATCCATCGATTTTTCAAGTGTCGATAAAATTTTGTAAATGATTTTAAAGCTTTCACTCATTGTTTTACCTGCGTTTTGTACCATACCATAGTAGCGAATCACTTTTGCTTATTTTTTATTCCATGTTCATCTTCATACTTAGAAATTTCTTTTTTCAATCGGGCAATGTATGTTTCATCAGTATCTCCCGGAAAATTTTCATAATCAATTAAACCAGGTAAATGCCAGGATGTATCAAGTCCATAGGCCTTTGCCTTCTCAAATAAAGGTGCCACTCTAGGACTTCTTTGCAATTCTATTAACCATGCTAATCCATTATTTGCCATATATCATCACCTTAAATATTTTAACCAGATTATTTAAAAATCCTTCGTCTATAAAATCCTCGCCTTGAATTTTTCCTGTAGACAATTCAGCAAAAATTTCAGCTGATCGAGCCGAATCATTTCGCCAATAATCAGTTTCATGACTAACTCTTGTTTTTATTTTTCCTTTAGTTAAAGCGTCAATTAGATCATGAAATGCAATATTATCTGAATATTTTCCATCATCCGAAAGTTCTTTCTCAATTTGTGCTCTCAAAGTTTTGTTATTCAATAAATTATCCGCTGTTTGCTGAATTGCAACTTGAAATTCTTTGTTACTCCAACTTTGAATCTCTTTCTGATCAATACGATGACTTAATTCATGAATAAGTGCATATTTCGAATCATAACATTCATATTGTGGATGCTTTGGATTGTACATAATCATATCAAGTTTCCGATTATAAGCAAACGCTGTTGGCAATTCAATATCCTGAGTGATATATGTATTTTCATGATAATTGTACATCTTTTTCATCCATTTGTCATTTGAAGATTTAAGAGAGTCTGAAATTGAATCAGCAGCCTTCTAAAGCGGTCTATATTCAATATATGGCGTTTCAAAATAATTTAAGCTCCCCTTAATACTCAGCCCATCATTATAAATCCGGTCCCGCTGCATCGGCAGCTCCATCCGATCGGAGAAGGCTTTGTACTGGCTGTACTTGGTCTGGTATTTGATTTGCTTGGCTTCTATCGTCTCAGCGTCAGCTTCGCCCTTCTTGAGCAAGTCAATGTCCTGCCGGCACTTGCGCATCTGGCGCTCCATTTTGCGCTACGCGTTGTTGATCCCGCAAAGGCCCAATGCGTCGTCCAGTCCGCAAATGGAATAAAGCTCGTCTTTTGTGTAGACGCCGTCCTGCCATTCAGCGTGCTCGGGTCTGGCTCCGCCGTGCGCGGAGACTTCAAAGTATTCGGTGCCGAATGCATCCAGCAGTATAAAAAAAACACCGCCTTAACAATGATTGAATTGATATTTTCTTCCATTTGCAATATTAACAATTTTTAAATAAGCATTCGTTATTTTTTCTTTCTTTTGTTTTTGATCCACAGGTACAACGACCACAATCCCCTAGCTGCTGCTAAAACAACCATGACATAGACAAACGTTAAAACCATTTTCATAAACAAACCTCACTACTATTTGTCGACTATTTTATATTATCCAACATTTACTGTCTATGAATAACGATTATATTGTAAAAGATGGCAATCTGTATCTATACGGTATATAACAAAAAAGTCTTTCAGGCTGATTGTGAGCCTGAAAGACTTTTTTAATTTTGTGCTTGAATATCTTCACCCATTAACAATGGATAACTTTGCCACTTTTCACCGTCCAAATCTTCGTGATGCATATCCACTTTTGTAATCCGGCTGTTGTCGTAAGTCTTGTAATAATAAACGCCGGTATCCGTATTGCAGCACGACGAGTAAATCGTGTATTCGTACTGATCGTTTCCGAGATCACAGCAGCCCCGCTGCTGTTCGACAGACCCCAGAATATGGAAGAACTGGCTGACGCTTTCTTCTTCACCCGATCCACACTTTGAATTTAATTTCGTAAACACCACTTTCGCAAAACGCGACGCCGAAGACAAATCGCCCGGCAGTCCAATTGCGCCCATACCGCGGCTGTACAAATCTAAATCCAAGCCCTTTGCAAAACGATTTTCTGGCACACCAGCCATAAGCTGACGATAATTGTTCAAACCGAATAACTGAATTGGAAACGGCGGATTATTCGTCAATGCCCCGACCGGATTGTCGTAAATGTGCAAACCGTCAGCGACGGATTCAACAACGAACGAACTTGACGCATCGGCCACAAGCCAATGCAGTGTAGAAGTCGGAAGTTTTTCGTTAAACCGTGTATCCAGTACAGTTAAATTTTGAATGCATGCTTTCGCTTCATCTACGTTCTTGCATTGTCCCAAAACCCATGGAATCATTTCGAAAGAAGCAATACCTTCTTTGCCAGGATCAGCCTGACTGAAGTAGTGCGCGTTTCCAGCAAAGTTCAATCCCGCCATGCTGAGGCCCTTTTCATTCGTGCCATCGTAATAAAGCGGCATATTATCCTCAACTGTAGCCATGCCGATGATGGCGTAGCTGTCATCACGGTCTGCTGCCTCTCTGAAATGCCAATGATAGTGTCGAGGTGTCACCACCACAGATTCTCCAAAAGATATTTCCAGATCAAGGTTTCTTCCGAAATAATGATCCCTCGTCTGATAACTAATCGCGGTACACATGTTGTTAATCCCCTTTCTTACGGTCTATTTTAGCACGTTCCGCCTCGAATAACCTGCATTTCAAAATTTTATCATCATTCATCGAATTATTTTATCTCTTCAATTATTACTGCGCGGCTGCCCTGCTCCTTGTGCCGCTTTTCGCAAAGCGTTTGCGGCACCGCAAGCTTTCCCCGATGATTCCACGGGTCGTTTAAATAATACAAAAGCTGCTCGTCGTTGTACCCAGTCAAAACCAAGCAATGCTCACGACTTTGCCAAGTCAGTGTACGCTGGGTGCCCGCAATTTGCCATTTAGGTCCATAAACTGCTGGTTCAAAATAAAGGGTCGCCCAATAAATGACGGGCAGCCCTTCATCAATTGACCGGCAATAAACCTCATGATGCTCTCCCGTTCCGTCCACTGCTCGGTAAGGGGTGCTGAAGCTTTTAAAAACAGCGTTTAAAGCCTTTACGATGACACCGGGATAACAGCCAAAGGCCGCCTCGCTGTACGGGTCTCCCGCAAAATATTCGTTCGGATCTGGCCCGGTTCCGATACAGATATCTCCAACCAATTCTGCACTTTGTGTCAAATGCATAGCACGTTTAGGCAGAAAAGATTGAATAAAACGATCGACAGAGACGTCAATGCCCAGATAGCGGAGCACCATGACCGCCGACACCGATTCACAGCCCGTTGGCCATTTTTCGGTTTGATCGATCATCGGAATATTTAATTGCTTCCGTGAACTCAAAGATTTCCCTCTTCGATTTTACGTTCAAAAGGCGTGATTTTTTCACCGTTGTTGCCGGAATAGCGCTTGATGAACGCCAGAACCGCAATGAGCAGGCAGAGGCTGATGAGAAGCGTCAGCCACCAGTTGCGGCTGAAGCCGGCAATCACGTAGCCGATGCCGCAGGACAGGACAACCGGTATCGCGTACTGCAGCTGGGTCGCCACATGATTCATATGGTGGCATTGGGCGCCGGCTGAAGACATGATCGTGGTATCCGAAATTGGCGAAACGTGATCGCCGCAGACCGCTCCGGCTAAAATCGCCGAAACCGTAATGATCATCATCTCGATATTCGTATTGTTGAAAATCGAAATGGCAATGGGCACCAAAATCGAGAAGGTTCCCCAGGACGTCCCGGTGGAAAACGAAATAAAAATCGCGATAAAGAAGATGATCACCGGAATAAAGGCTGCCCCTGTCGACGTCAAATTCAGGGAATTGCTGAAAAACGCGCCGATTCCCAAACGGTCTGTCACGCCCTTCAAGGTCCAGGCGAAGGTTAAGATCAAAATCGCTGGAATCATCATTTTGGCGCCTTCCGGCAGAGCCTGCATCATTTCGCTGAAAGAAACGAGTTTTCTCGGAAGATACAAGAAGGCGATGAAGACAATCGTGATGAGCATCGAGAAAACCAGGGCCGTTTCGACGTCGCAGTTCGCAAACGCTGCTGCAACCGTCTTGCTGCCGCTTAAAAATCCCGTGTAAATCATGGCGCCGATGGCACTGCCGATCATGACGATCATCGGGAGAATCAGATCCCTGACTTTCCCCTTGCGGTTGACATTTTTCTTTTCTTCTTCCATTTCGTCTTTGAATTCATCGGCATAAGACGTAAACAAATCGCCGTTTTCAGCGTTGCGTTCGTGTTTCGCCATGAGTCCGAAATCAAAGCCCCGGGCAGAGGTGTAAAAAACCATAAACAGCGTCAAAATCGCGTACAAATTAAAAGGGATCGTGCTGACAAACAGCTGGAAGCCGTTAATCGCACCGCCCTTTGGCACATAGGAATTGACCGCAGCCGCCCATGACGAAATCGGCGCCAAAATGCAGACCGGCGCAGCGGTCGCGTCGATGATATAGGCAAGCTTCGCCCGGGACACTTTGAATTTATCTGTGACCGGCCGCATGACAGAACCGACGGTCAGACAGTTGAAATAATCATCGACAAAGATCAAGACGCCCAGAAGGCTGGTGGTCACTTCAGCCTGACGCTTGTTTTTGATTTTTTTCGTGGCCCACCGGCCATAGGCAGAAGTCCCGCCGCTTTTTCCCATTAAGACGACGATCATTCCCAAAAGCACATCAAAAATAATAATCTTAAGATCAATACTTTTCACCATCGTGTTGAGCAAAACGGTAAAAGCTTTCCATATATGAAAATTTCCGACAAACAGTGCCCCCAAAAACACTCCGCAGAACAGCGAAATATACACTTCTTTTGTGACCAAAGCCAAAATAATGGCAACAAGCGGCGGCACCAGCGACCACCAGGTTCCATAAAACATAGGCAGAGCCTCCTTCTAATTTAAATCTTTCTTTAAGAATTACTTTTATTTTACCTAATTTTTTTTCATAAAAAAAGAGGGAATTAAAAGATACAAGAAAAAAGACAAAAAAATACAAGGGCTGTGATCCAGCCCTTGTACGCCATTCATATGATTCCGAACAAATCAGCAGCCTGTTCCGTCCAGAGAACAAGCCTGCCCTTCAGGAACATCCTCCGCTACGTCAGCCTGAACGGCGCTGCCGTTTTCGTCCAGATAAGCCTGCCAATCTCTCCGAACCGTGCCGTCTTCTAAAAGCAAAGCCGGAATCCCCACTTGTCCGGTTCCCCGGATGCCGTCAAAAGCCGGATCGGTATCCCGGAGTTTGAGAAAAGCCTTCAAATTTTCCAATCTGGAGATATCGATAAATTGATATTCAATGCCCTTTGCATCGAATTCACCCTTGCAGCGTCTGCAGTGAGGACACTGTTCCATTCCATAAATGATTAACATCTCATGACACTCCTCTCTCATCTATCACACTTAATTTTAAATATTTTCCTAGAACGTCCATTTATTGCAATACTGCAATATTGACAGAACGCTTTGATCTTTTTATAATCGAATTATAAGGAAGTAAAAATTGGAGGATAACAACATGGCTGAAATTTCCATTCTCGATGCAGACCGCATCAAACAAGTCGTCTTCTCGCATTTAAAGATCAAACTCCATATTCACGACACCTGCGGCAGCGGTTTGTTTTTTACTTCAGATCAAGCAGATCCAAGGCTTACCGCTTTCTTTAAAACCTACGCAAAAATGGAAAACTTCAAGCTTTTTATCAACGATGATGAAACGCTTTTTTCTCTGGAAAGTTAGGAAAGTTAAGATTTTGCTTATGATGCTTTTTTAATGCGCGCTCGCTAAATGCGCTCTTTCCCATCGGCTCGCCATCCAGCGCGCCTTTCCCAGCTGTTCGAGCAGCCACTGGGCCGACTCGTTATTAAAACGAATTCGTTCCATCTGCCGATATAAAAACCCTTCTTCAATGGGCACATGATCCCGGGATGCCAGCGCGATCTGCCACTGCAGCTGGGACGCCTCTTCATCCCCTTTTTCAAAAATGCGCTGGATTTTTCGTTCTTCTTCCTGAATCCATTGGAACAAGTCTTCTTTAGCCGCTTCCCGCGCTTCTTCAGTTTTCGTGAGATCCTGCATTTGATCCAAATACATTTGAAGCTTTTGATGGAAATGCTGCTGAGCCTCTTCCGAAAGCATGCCTTCCTGTGCCTGTCCTTTGAGTAGTTTTAATTCTGGTTGCGCTTTTTTCATGGCTTTGTATCCCGATTAAACTAACACTTTAATTTGTTTAATATTGTTTTCAATTAAATCATCATTCATCAAAATCATTTGACGAACGGCGCTATCTAAAGGAATGAGCGGATCGCCCGGCAATAATTGATAAGCAATCGTCGAACGAAATCCCGTCACTTCCAGGTGATCATTCATTCGAATCAGTGCTTCCCCTCTTTTTTCTTTCAACGTGTTCATGATTGATTTCCTTTTGGTTTGTAATTTTGGACTCTGCTGCCCATTTGCGAAGCACTTCTGCTTCGAGTTTGGCCTCTTTTTCGGTCAAGGCTCTGTCCTGTTTGAGCCGCCTGCGCCGGCGGTTCAAAAATGCCCGGCGTCTCGCAATGTTTCTCGCCTTCCGCGTTTTGCCGACAGGCTGGTTTTCGAAATAATTTTGCTGTGCGCTGCGAAAACACTCCAGCACAAACTGCTTCGCCGCTTTATGACTGCGGTCCGGAAAATCCAACCAGTTATAAACTTTAAAATAGCCTTCAAAAGTTCTGAAATAAACGGTGACGTCAGCGGCCTTAAGGCGCTTGGCGAATTTCATCGTTTCATAATAAAAAGGACCCTCAGTTCCTGCAATAGTGCACAAAGGCGGCAAATGATCTAAAATTTTCGCCCGCGCCGGAATGGCATAGATGGGAATGATATTGGTATTCTTAAAACAGCGGAGATACTGTTCCCATCCTTTGAGCCTTGCCTTTTCATGATCTTTAAGATGATAGGATTTGGCCTTTTCTTTCAAATACTGATCGTCGATCATGGGAAAGAGCGGGATTTGAAAGGCAATGGACACTTCTCTCCGGTCTCTGGCGTACAGAGATAAGGCCACAGCCAGCCCGCCGCCGGCGGATTCTCCGCCCACAAAGAGCTGATTGGGATTAATCCCGAATTCCTTTGCATGTTCTTTCATCCAGACAAGGGCCAGGTAAGCATCTTCCAGCGCCGCCGGATAGGGCGCTTCTCCGGACAGACGGTATTCCGGCAGGACCGCCACACAGGTGCCGTCCCCGCAGAAACTGTCCATCATATTATAATCCTGTTCCGGAATGCCGCAGGCATAGGCTCCGCCATGCAACCAGAGCAGCCCCGTTGCATCTTGTTCTGATCCATTAATGGACCAGACGATTAAAACCCGAAGCAGACTCCCATCCCGGCGGTAGATGTACTTTTGACTCATCTGTGTCCTTTTGCCGTGCCACCTGCCGTGAAGAAAAATATGCAGAAGATTGTTCTGTCTTTTAAAGGACATGCTCAGAGAAAGCGATGGAAAGGCAAAATGTTTCTTTTCTTTAGATTCCTGCTTTTTCCCAGGGGTCAACATCGGTTTCATCGCATCTCTATCCTCACTTTATTTTCGATCCCCTTTATCTTATCAACTTTTCACGCCGCATTCAATCTTTTCTGGTTTTTTATTTTAAAAGCGGCAGAAAGATCTGCGCCAATCCCAAAAAGATAAAGAAACCGCAGGTATCCGTCGCAGTGGTCAGAAAAATCGAAGAGGAGAGCGCCGGGTCCTGGCCGGTTTTTTCAATAATGAGCGGAATCAAATATCCGGCAATCCCTGCGATAATCAAATTGCCGATCATCGCCAATAAGGTCACAACGCCCAGATAAGCGTTGCCGTAACGAATCGATACGATCACGCCGGTAATAAGGCCAATCGCCGCGCCGTCTAAAAGACCCAGTAAAACTTCTTTAAAAACCAGTTTCCAGTCGTCTTTTAAATTGATTTCACCAAGGGTGAGCCCGCGTATCGCGACCGATAAGGTCTGAGATCCCGCGTTGCCCCCCATTCCGGAAACAATGGTCATAATTGAAGACAGCGCGACAACCTGAGAAATTACCGATGAAAACATCGAAATAGCGGAAGCCGCAATAAACGCTGTGGCCAGGTTGATGATCAGCCATGGCAGACGGCGCTTCAGCGAAACGATAATGGGCCCGCCGATTTCTTCCTGCCCGGAAACGCCCCCCATATGAAGGATATCTTCAGTCTGTTCATCGACCATGACGTCCATGATATCGTCTGCTGTGATGATGCCGAGCAGCGAATGGCGCCGGTTGACGACTGGCAGCGCCGTCAAGTCGTATTTGCGCACCACCTGGGCGACTTCTTCCTGGTCCATCAAAGGATCAACTGTGATGACGTGGGGGTCCATGATGTCTTCGATGGTCTGATCCGGATCGGTCGACAAAATATCCCGGAGGTCCGCCCATCCGACCAGCTGCCGTTTGCGGTTCAGCACAAAAATGGTGCCGATAATTTCTGTTTTCGGCGCAATTTCCCGTATTTTAGCCAGGGCCTGGGAAATCGTCAGGTCTTGATACATCGCGATATACTCCGTGGTCATCAGACCCCCTGCCGTATCATCCCGGTAGCCTAAAAGCACCCGCAGTTCCCGGCTATCGCTGAGCTTCATCATGTTTAACAGTTCTTTTCTCTGACCGATTGGCAAATCCCCTAAGATATCGGCGATTTCATCTTTCGGCATATAGGAAAAGATTTTAATGATATCCGCGTATTTGAGCTGATGGACCACACGGGACTGCAGTTCATCATCGGCATCTTCGAGGACATCCGCCAGAAACTCTTTGTTGTTGGCGCTGAAAAACCACTTTAAGTCTTCATCTGTGATGTCATCTTCATCCAAGACAGAGACGATATCCGCCGGGTGCATCACCTCATCGAGCATTTCTGTGTCTAGTGGCTGACGGGATTTTATTTTTTCGAGTAACTCTTGATATTGTTGTGATTCCATTTTCGCCTCCGCTGTAAAAAGATAGATCTTTTAGCTATTATAACAAAAAAGGCGGGGCCAAAACCTATTTTTACCGCAAATCTAACCTATCCTTTACTTTTTATTCAAATTCCCTCGGCTCACGGACCAGCAGCACAAAAACAATGATCAGAATGCAGACGGCAAAAGGCATCGCATGCGTTCCCCAGCGCGCTGTCAGCTGGTAGGAAATAATGACCCCCACGACAAAAGAAGCAATAATCCCAAGATAGCGCAGGCTGTTGATAATTTCTTCTCGGTTGATCCCCTTTGAAATGCCGCTGTACAGCCGGTCCATTGCAGAGCGCAGATTGCCCGTACACATGGTGGTCGCAAAGCCCAGCCCTCTGAGTTTCCTGAAGCTCTGAACCTGCATGGACGAGACAAAGGCAATCAGCACATTGGCAAACAAATTGGCCCTTGGCGTCTGAGGAATAAAGTACACGCACATCAAGACGCAGGCTTCGCAGAAAATGACAATCTGCCGCCAGTGCACGACGATCAGATGGTACTGATTGGCGCTTTCCTGAATGGTCTTCACCACGATAATGCCAACTGCGTACACGCAAATCGGCAGTAAATAATGCAGCACCATGGGAAAATTCCCCCGGGACAAATTCAGCCCCATGAGCACAATATTCCCGGTTTCTGCTGTCGCAAAAACTTCTCCGCGGGTCATATAGCTGTAGGCGTCAAGAAATCCGCCGACCAGGGCCAAAAGCGCACCTAGACGGAAACTTTCGGAAATCATCCGCCGGTGCTTGGTTTTTAAAAGCTGATGATTGGACAATCAAATGCCTCCTTTACGTTAAAAAAAGAGCCTGATGATCAGACTCTTTTATCGTTTGTTTCATCTTATCAGACCCCTTGAATCAATACAAGGGAACCGCTTATTTTTCTGAAAAATAACGCAGGGTTTCCATATACTTCAAAGGATCAGGACAGGTCATGGCGCCACTCATCATGCAGGCGCCGGCAGCCCCCGCCCTTTTGACTTCTTCGATTTTCGAGGCATCGATTCCGCCGAGAGCATAAACCGGAAGGGAAACACCCCCACAGACCGATTTTAAAAAGGCAATGCCTCGTCCCGGCAGTCCCTTTTTACAGTCTGTGTCGTAAATATGACTCGCTGTGATATAGGTGCAGCCAGCGCTTTGGGCCTGTAGTCCCTGCTGAAGGCTGTGGGCTGAAGCGCCCAAAATGCGAAAGTTTTTTTTATCTTCCTCTGTCATTTTTTCAAGCACCGGCATCGGTGCATGAAAAGCCTTCGCCTTGAGGTCGCGCGCCACATCAACAAAGCCGTGCAGCGCACAGATGACATGATGTTTTTCGCAAGTCTCAAGGACGTCTTTAGCAAGTGCCGCGTAAGCCCCGGGCTTCAGATCTTTTTCCCGGAGGATGAACAGATCGGGACGGGCAGCGGCCAAACGCTCCAAATGCGCCATAAAGGCTTCCGTCGTCGAAAACAAATGCCGATTTGAAATGACAACGAGCTTAAAATCATCCATGCAGGGTGCCTGTAGTCGGATCAGATGCTTCGCCTTTGATGAGCACCCGGCCTAAACCCGAATGATAAGCTTTGCGCCCGGCTTCAATCGCAGATTTAAAAGCAGAGGCCATAAGAGGGATATCGCCGGCTGTGGCCAGCGCCGTATTGGCCATGATCGCGTCGGCGCCCATTTCCATCGCTTCACAGGCCTGGGACGGTCTGCCGATGCCCGCATCCACGATGATCGGCAGGGACATTTCATTAATTAAAATCTGAATGAACGCCTTGCTCGCCAGACCCTGATTGGAACCGATAGGTGCCCCCAAAGGCATAATGGCCGCCGCACCGGCATCTTCCAGGGCTTTCGCTGCATTCAAATCTGGAAACATGTACGGCATGACAATGAAGCCTTCCTTGGCCAGTATCCGGGTCGCCTTGATGGTTTCCCCATTGTCTGGCAGCAAATACTTTTGATCTGGAATCACTTCCAGCTTGACAAAATCGCCGCAGCCCAATTCTCTGGCCATATGCGCGATGCGGATAGCGTCTTCCGCTGTTCTGGAGCCGGACGTATTAGGCAGAAGGGTTACGTCTTTCGGAATATAATCCATGATGTTTTCTTCGCCCGGTTTTGTCCGGCGAATGGCACAGGTTACAATCTGAGCACCGGCATTTTTAACCGCTGCATCGATGAGTTCAAAAGAATATTTGCCTGAGCCTAAAATAAACCGTGAATCAAATGCATGTCCCCCAATAACCAATTGATCATCTTTCATTTTCTTTCTCCTTTTTCTCAACCTTAATCCTAACAGCCGCCGCCGACAAAACTGACGATTTCAACCACATCGCCGTCGTTTAGAACCGTCTGGTCATAGGCTTGCTTATCAAGGATTGCGCCATTGTATTCAACGGCAACACGCTGTGGATGAATCTCCTGCTGCTTCAAATAATCCCCGATCGTTTGACCCGATACCGCAATATTTTCACCATTAATCTGAACCAAATCCTCATCTCCTTTTCAATAAAAAAACAGGCATCCTTTGGACTGCCTGTTGATTGCACACTTTCTTCCCTACGTTGGCATTATCCAAATCAGGTTCACAGGTCGAAACACGCGTTTCCTCTCAGCCTTTTACAGCTCCCTGAAATTATTAATTGATTGTATTATATCAAATCTCTGCGATTTGGTCAAAACAGATTAAATGGTCAACAGCGAGAGGCCCATCGCGATCATCCAGACATAGGCCAGGGTTTTGGGGAGCATCAGGGCGCCGACCATCGGTTTTTGCTTGGCCCAGATCACCACCGGAAAATAGCACAGAAAACTGACCGCAATCGCAACTGCCATCTTCCACAAGCCGTAATCGCCGGTATTTCCGGAGATCACAAATAATAAGGCCACCAGAGCGCCCAAAAACAAAAACGGAATATTCCGCGCAAAAGACCATTTAAGATTTCCTCCTGAAAACCATTTGTTTTGCGGGAAAACGCACAAAGCCAGGCGCATAAAAGCAAACATCACGATAAATAAAATAATAGACGGTGAAATCTGTGTCGGATCGAACAATAAAAACCAGATGCGCACCAGGATGAGATAAAAGACCGTCATCGAAAGGGACGAGACTAAAATGCCGAGCTGCATCATCCACCGGACGCGGCCCCGGTTTCCAAAAAGGTGATGAATCACCCGGGGAACCAAATGAAACGCATCCCCAGCACCCAAAATCAGCGTGAGCCATCCATACCAGAAAAAGACAGGATCTTTTCCATGACTGAAGAAAATGACCGACGCTGCAAAATCAAAAATGAGATAGCAGATGTCAAAAATACTTTCGCCGATCAAAACCCCTTTGGGCATGGATTGTTTTTCTTTTTTCTGATCTTTTACTTCTTCCTGCATAAGCCTTTCCTCTATCCATGTATTTTTTATTTATGTCTTATTATAGTGTTTGTTCTTGATTATACAACCGCCCTTCAGCAAATTTCAAAGAAAAACCATTTGCACATTATTCCCTTTTTCGCTAAAATAATACTGTTATTAAAAAATCATATTCGCTGGTAGGCGCAGCTCCGTTGGCAGACAACTCCATGTTGTCTGTTTTTTTATTTTTCAAAAGAAGGAGAACTGTCATGAACGAAAAAGAAAACAAAATGGGGACGGATCGGATTGATGCCTTATTGCTTAAAACGGGACTCCCGATTATCGTTTCAATGGTCTTGCAGGCGATGTACAACATCGTCGACAGCATGTTTGTCGCCAGAATGCCGGACAGCGGCGGCATTTTGCATGTCGGCGAATTGGCGGTAAACGCCCTGACCTTGGCCTTTCCGATTCAGATGCTCATGGTCGCTTTCAGCATCGGCACCGGTGTCGGCGTCGGTGCCATGCTGTCCCGGAAACTGGGACAGAAAGATGCAGAGGGGGTCGCACGCACAGCGGGAAACGGCATTTTCCTCGGTCTTGTGATCACCGCTGCTTTCATGATTTTCGGCATCTTCGGTTCAAAATTTTATCTTAAAACCCAAACGTCAAATCCTGTGATTCTGAACATGGGGACAAAGTACTTAAAAATCTGTACAGTATTCTGTTTTGGCAACGTCTTGTACGGCATTTTTGAAAAACTGCTTCAATCGACTGGAAAAAGTGTTTTGTCCACGACAGCTCAAATCTCCGGGGCCCTGACCAATATTGTGCTGGACCCGATTATGATTTACGGGCTTCTGGGCTGCCCGGCTTTCGGCATTGCCGGCGCCGCCTACGCCACTGTCATCGGGCAGATCCTGTCTTTTGTTTTGGCTTTTATCTTCCAAATCAAACGCAACAAAGAAATAATAATGCACGCGGTCTTTTTAAAACCCCGGCTTCAAACCGTAAAAGGCATTTATCAAATTGGCTTTTCCGCCATCGTCATGCAGGCCTTGATGAGTTTTATGACCTATGGGCTCAATATCATTTTCGGTGCCATTTCCCAGCAAATGGTGACCGCCTACGGTATCTTTTACAAAATTCAGCAATTTGTCTTTTTCGCCGGATTTGGTCTGCGGGACGCCATTACGCCTTTAACCGCTTATAATTACGGCGCCCGGAAGAAAAAACGCGTCATGCAGTGCATCCGCTTCGGGCTCATTGACACCACCGCCGTCATGGTCATCGGCCTGGTGATCCTTCAGCTTTTTGCCCATCCCCTGGCCCAGGTTTTCGGTTTGACTAAACTGACGGAAAGCCTTTGTGTCAGTGCGGCGCGCATCATCAGTTTCAGTTTTGTTTTTGCCGGCATCAACATCGCACTGCTGGGCATCTTTCAAGGGATCGAATGCGGCAATGCTTCCCTCATCGTTTCGCTGCTGCGCCTGCTCGTCATTCCCCTGCCCCTCACGTGGTGGCTCAGCCGGCTTCCCCTTCCTGACATTTCGGTTTTCTGGGCATTTTTCGCGGCGGAAGGCATCGCCGCTGTGGTCGCCCTGCTGCTTTTAAAATGGGCAGTTTCCCACCGCATTAAACCGATTGATCATAAATTACAAAGGAGTTGATTAAATGCCAAGAACAAAAAAACAAGGCATCGTTTTCGGACTGCTCATGTCCTATTTCATGGCTTACGGCATGGAAGTTTACAACGTCGCAATTAAGAGAGGATTCAATTTAAATGTCGGCGGCTTCAGCACCATGACCAACGGGGTTTTTCTCGGTGCCGCAATCGAAGCGTCCTATATGGGGGCCTTTGTCTTCATCACATCGAGTCTTTGGGGCAACCGCATTGGCGCCGCTTTTGCAAAGCGCCACACCGATCCTCAAAAAGACAATCCCTATTTTTGCAGAGTGATGCGCCAGGCCGGCACGGTCGCCATCATGTGCCCGACCATGAGCCTTATCGCTTCGATTTTATTTAATATTATATTGGCCCATCAAAATGTGATCAATCTGCCTGCGATCTGGATCGGCACTTTAATCAAAAACCTGCCGATGGCTTTCTTCTGGAACATGTTCGGCGCAGCGCCTTTGACCCACCTTGTTTTCGAACATCTCTTTCCCCAAAGCGCCAAGCCAGCTCATTAATGCGCCTGGCGGTAAAGCTCATACTGCTTCTTCCAATACGCGCGGTCTGTTTCGCCAATTTCCCGGATCACCTGGCAGGGATTGCCCGCCGCGATGACGTTTTCGGGAATGTCATGGGTCACAACTGATCCTGAACCGATAATGGTATGATCTCCGATTTCTACGCCAGGATTAATCACTACATTTCCGCAAATCCAGACGCCATTCCCGATCGTGACAGGCTTTGAAATTTCTAGACCTGTTTTTCGGATCTCAGAGTCAATGGGATGGGAGACCGAATAAATGCTCACATGGGGGCCGACCATCACATCGTCCCCAAAGCACACATCATTTTCGTCTAAAATTGTCAAATCCGTATTCGCATAAAAACGCCGTCCGAAAAAGATCTGAACGCCCCGATCAAAATAAACGGGCGGCGTTAATTTCATCTCTTCCGGGGCTTTTCCAAAACATTTTTTCAGGGCTTCGAATGCCTGGGTATCCTGCCAGAATTCTGATTCGTTAAAGGCTTTCTGAGCCGCATGAACCCGGTTCCAATCTTCGGTTCCAACACCAAATGGCGAAAACAATTTGCCAGACAGCATCCGCTTCGTTTCCTTCTCTTGATTCATTTTTCGTTTTTCCTTTCAATATTTTCTTTATGTTATAATAATACACAAAATAAAGACAGAAACGAGGAAAAATCATGAAATCCTACCGCAAAGAACTGCATTTTCACTTTAAAACCCGCCGCGGCCTTATGAACATCACGCCGGATGTTGAAAAAGCCCTCGCGGAAAGCGGCATCCAGGAAGGGCTGGTGCTCGTCAATGCGATGAACATCACCTCCAGCGTCTTTATCAATGACGACGAACCGGGACTGCACCTGGATTTCGAAAACTGGCTCGAACGCTTGGCGCCTGAAAAACCTTACAGTCAATATCATCACAATGGCTTTGAAGACAATGGTGATGCCCATTTAAAACGCACCATCATGGGCCGGGAAGTCGTTGTCGCCGTGACGAACGGCAAACTGGACTTTGGAACCTGGGAACAGATTTTCTATTTTGAATTCGACGGCAAGCGGGACAAACACGCCCTCATCAAAATTATCGGAGAATAATGCATGTCAGATGCTTTAAAAACACGGTTTCTTTTGTGCAACCGGGCACAGATGAGTGAAAAAGAAAAAGCCCAATTAAGGGACGACATTTTTGCAGCGGCCGATTCCGGCGACCCCCAGGCGGCTTTTTTTGCTGGCAGGCTGTACTACGAAGGCTTCACCCTCGGCCAGGACTACACCCAGGCACGGAAGTGGTTTGAACGTGCGGCAGAGCTTGGCAGTGACTGGGGAAAAGTTTATCTCGGCTACTGTTATTATTACGGGCGGGATATCTCTGTTGATTATCAAAAAGCTTATACTTATTTTTCGTCCGCTGCTGCTTCCCATAACCACTGTGCCCTCTATAAGCTCGGGGATATGTGCCAAAAAGGGCTTTTTGTCAAAAAAGACGAGGCGAAAGCTCTGGAGTGCTATCAAAAAGCGCTGGATCTCATTACGCCGGACTGTCCCGAATACCCCAACATTCTTTCCCGAATCGGCCATTGCCGGCTGCACGGCTTGGGATGCAAGCCTGATTTATTCGAAGCGCTGGCAGATCTCAACCGCGCCAAAGAGAAGTGCTATTTGCTCTTATCTCAGGGAGACCCTTACGCGCACCTGCCGCTTCCCACCATTGCGCAGGACTTAAGTGAAGTGACCCGGCGGCTCAATCAGCAGTACTGCAGGACACAGCAGAACGTGCAGTACCCGGACCGCCAATAACATAAAAAAAGCCCCAGAGCAGATGTTCTGGGACTTTGTTTTTACAATGGTGCGCTCGAGCCGATTCGAACGGCCGACACATGGCTTCGGAGACCATTGCTCTATCCACCTGAGCTACGAGCGCAAAACTACCATAATATTTTAGCAAAAGCCCTCATAGATTGCAAGTCTTATTTCAAAAAACAGGGCCTGATTTTTCAGGCCCTGTTGACTGCCTCACAGAATGACCGATAAATCCGTTTCTTCTTTCTTTTGTGGATCTAATTGGATATTCGTGTGAATTTGATACTTCGGCATTTCCACGCCTAAGGCTTCTTTCAGCACATCATCAATGGTTTCTGCATAAACGAAAGTCAATTCGTCTGTCACTTCTTTCGGCACATCCTCCAGATCTTCTTTGTTTTCTTTCGGGAGGATGATTTTCTTCACGCCAGCCCGCTGAGCTGCGATGACCTTTTCTTTAATGCCGCCGACCGGAAGCACATTGCCTGACAAGGTGATTTCACCGGTCATGGACAAGTGGCTGTCAACCGATTTGCCCAAAATCAGAGAGGCCAGAGCGGTGGTGATGGTCACCCCGGCGCTGGGGCCGTCTTTCGGAGTCGCGCCTTCCGGCACATGGATATGGGTATCGAATTTCGAATAGTCAAAACCCGTCGCTTCTTCGCTGAACCGCGAACGAATCAAGCTCATGGCGATGGTTGCCGATTCTTTCATGACATCGCCGAGCTGGCCCGTCATGATGAGTCTGCCTGAGCCTGGCATGAAGGTCGCTTCAGTAAACAGGATTTCTCCGCCAACTGCGGTCCAGGCCATGCCGGTAACAACGCCCGGCGCATTGTGGGCTCTCACTTTTTCGTGATAGCGTTTCTTGTGCCCCAGCCATTTTTCTACGTCTGCTTCTTCAATGCGCACACTTTCCGCTTCGCCTGTGACGATTTTTTCAGCTGTCATTCTGGCGATTTTAGCCAGCTGTTTGGTCAGCCCTCTAACGCCGGCTTCTGCCGTGTAGTCTTCAATAATGCGGCTGATCGCATCCTTTGAAATCGAGAGCTGTTCCGGTTTCAAGCCGTTTTCTTCGATGACTTTCTGAACCAGATGTTCTTCTGCAATATGATGTTTTTCGGTATTGGTGTACGACGAAAGCTCGATGATTTCAGCCCGGTCAAGCAAAGGTCCTGGAATCCGGGACGCATCATTAGCTGTGCAGATGAAAAAGACATTTGACAAATCGTAGGGCACTTCCAGATAATGATCTGAGAAGGTGTTGTTCTGTTCCGGATCGAGGACTTCGAGCAATGCAGCTGAAGGATCGCCCTGGGCAGAAATCCCTAATTTATCAATTTCATCGAGAACAAAAACTGGATTCATCGCCTTGGCGTCGCGAATCCCTTTGATGATCCGTCCAGGCAGCGCGCCGATATAGGTTCTGCGGTGGCCGCGGATTTCTGATTCGTCTCGCACACCGCCGAGGCTGGCTCTCACGTACTGACGGTTCAAAGCCCGCGCGATCGAGCGCCCCAAACTGGTTTTGCCGGTTCCCGGAGGGCCAACAAGCAGGAGAATGGTGCCTTGGTTATCGTTTTTCATCTTCATCACAGCCAGATGTTCGATAATCCGTTCTTTGACTTTTTCCAGGCCGTAATGATCTTCGTCTAAAACTTTTTTCGCCTCGTTAATGTCGATGGTCTGGGGTTTGCACGTCCACGGCAAATCGAGAAGCAGGTCGAGATAGTTCATGATGATGGACATTTCAGAAGAGCCCTGGGGAACCGCTTCAAGTTTTTTCACTTCCCGAAGGGCCACTTTTTTGACGTTTTCCGGCATATCTGATGCTTCAACCCGTTCTCTGTAGCTCTGGGATTCGTCGCCGTCGTCTTCGCCCAATTCGGCTTCAATATTGTGCAGCTGTTCCCGAAGCATCGCGTTGCGGTAATTTTTATCTTTTTCCCGCGCGTACTTCTTGCTGATTTCCAGCTGCAGGTGGACGGAATCCTTTTCCTTAATCAAGTAATCAATAAACTTGAGCGCCCGCCGCTTCTGGGAATTGATTTCCAAAAGCGCCTGCTTTTCCGGAATCGACATGCTCATCATCGGGACCAGATAGCCCATGATCTGCTGAACATGCTGCTGGCGGTCCAGAACTTTCATGAAATATTCAGCACCTTTAAAGTTTTCTGAAAATTCACTACATAAATTCTTGATATAAGCCGTCATTTCTTCATCATCCGCTTCGGTCATGTCTTCCCATTCCGGATATTCGCCGTATGTCGCAATCAGCTGGTGATCGGCACCTTCGGCCACTTCCAGAACTTCGACTCTGCGCAGCGTGTAAATTTCAATCACATAGCCGCCGTTATTCGCTTCTTCAATGCGGTTGAATTGAAATAAAACACCGATGCGGTAGAACGAGGTATCGTCTAATTCTTCGTAAGGAATATTGCCCTTCGTCGTCAGTCCGATCGCTAAGGTGTTTTCCTCACCCATATAATGTTTTATATTATTGCCGATGGTTTCATTGACGTAAATCCGGTTTTTGATGCCCGGAAAGATCACGGTTTCTGTGATCGGAATCACCGGTGCCTTCTTTGGATTTTGTACTTCAATGGCCATAATGATCGCCTCCTTGTATCGATTAATGAACCTTTTGCAAAAGTTCGATTAACTGCTTGATTTCTGAATCGGTTAAGCTCGCTTCAATATGGTAAATCAGCTGCATTTTTCCGCGCTGTTCGCACCGCGCAGCAGATTCGCCTTTTTTCGTCAAACGAATGTAGGACACACGCCTGTCTTCCTTGCTCTTTTCTCTGACCACACAGCCTTGTTCCGACAGCTTGTCGATCATTTCAGAAATGGTCGGTTTAGATAGGCTGAACGTTTGGGCAAGCTCTGAAAATGTGACATTTTGACGTTTGTCAATGATGTGTAAAAATTCAGTCTGCCTTTGTGTCAATAATGTATGGCATTCATCTTTCGCAACGTCATTGCACTGCGTGCCCAGTGACGCCAAGTGACTTAACGCCTGAATAAGATCCTGTCTTCTACATGTCATAAACACTCCTATTAAATCCCGCAGGTTTAACAATTAGTTAGGATTTACCTAAATTTATTCAGTAGTATAATCATTCTCTTTTGCTTTGTCAAGTTAGCTGTATCTTTTCTTAATCAAAAAAACCGGACTTCCCTTAAATAAGGGAAATCCGGCTTTGGATCAACCTGCATTATTTGACGTTTGGCCCTGCATTGACAATGTTTTCCGGCATCGTATCGTACTTCTTGAAGTTTTCGACAAAATGTTCTGCCAAATCCCTTGCCGTTTTGTCGTAAGCATCCTTATCTTTCCAGGTGTTCTTCGGCATCAAAAGTTCTGACGGCACGCCTGGGCAGCTCGTCGGGATGTCGACGTTGAATAAATCGTCGTGCACCATCGGCACATCTTCGAGCTTACCTGCTGTTGCGGCGGAAACGATGGCTCGGGTGTATTTCAATTTGAAACGGGAACCGACACCGTAAGGGCCGCCGGACCATCCGGTATTGACCAGATAAACGTTGCAGTGATACTTGTCAATCTTTTCGCCTAACAATTCAGCGTAGCGTGAAGCCGGCAGCGGCATAAAGGGTTCGCCAAAGCAAGTGGAGAATGTGGTTTGAGGTTCGGTGACGCCCCGTTCAGTACCGGCCAGCTTGCTGGTATAGCCGGACACGAAATGGAACATGGCCTGATATTTGTCAAGTTTTGCCACTGGCGGCAGAACGCCGAAAGCATCTGCGGTCAGGAAAATAATGGTGTTCGGGTGCCCGCCCTTGCTCGGGATCACGGCGTTTGGAATGTAGCGCAGCTGATAGCCGGCGCGGGTGTTCTGAGTATAGCGGTCATCGCTATAATCCGGTTTGCCGTTTTCGTCTAAGACGACATTTTCAACAACCGTTCCGAAACGGATAGCGTGGAAAATTTCTGGTTCGCTTTCTTCTTTCAGATCGATGCATTTTGCAAAGCAGCCGCCTTCAAAATTGAAGATCCCGTTGTCGCTCCAGCCGTGTTCATCATCACCGATGAGTCCCCGGTCCGGCGTCGCGGACAAGGTGGTTTTCCCAGTACCGGACAGGCCGAAGAACAGTGCAGTCCGGCCATTGTCATCCATATTGGCAGAGCAGTGCATAGTTAAAACATCTCTCTGGGGCAGCAGGAAATTCATGACGGAGAAAATGGACTTTTTAATTTCACCGCAGTAGCGGGAGCCTGCAATTAAAATGACGCGCTTCTTGAAGCTGATAATGATTGCCGCTTCGCTGTGGGTGCCGTCCACTGCTGGATCACAGTGAAATCCTGGGACTGCGATGACGGTGAACTGCGGGTCAATGCTTTTTGATTCTGCGTCGTCCTTTGGTTCAATAAAGAGGTTTTGAACGAAGAGGTTCTGGCTCGCGTATTGGTTGACGACGCGGATGGGAAGCTGATAGTCTTCGTCAGCACCAGCGTAGCCGTTGAATACATAAACTTCATCCAAGGTGCCGACATAAGCCGTCATCTTTTTGTATAAGGCTTCAAATTTATCTTCATCGAAGGGCACATTGATCGGCCCCCAGGCCACTTTGTCATGGCTCACCTCGTCGTCAACGATAAAACGGTCCTTTGGAGAACGCCCGGTATATTTTCCTGTATTCACCACAATGGCGCCCGTGTCTGATAAATGACCTTCTCCGCGGAGAAGGGCTTTTTCTGTCAAGACAGATGCTTTTGCGTTGGCAAGTGCCTTTTTCCCGTCTAATCCCAAAAATGATAAATCACATTCGTACATAAAGCTTTCCTCTCAAACTTATAATTATTTATTACAATACATGAAAATACACATCATTTTCATGTTTTTTCAAGCAGATTATAATCTTTCTTAACTATCATGCACTTTTATCGATACAATCTCACTTTTAATGTAATATTTTCATCGTGTATACAACACATTATATGATAGGATGATTAAAAATGCAAATTATTTTCGGCTTTTTTAAAGTTCCCAATTTTCACTTAATAATTTTTCTGACAATTGATTCAGTTTCGCACGCTGTTCTTGATAATCTGGACAATACTGTGCGACCAGCTGCCAGAACGATTTGGAATGATTCATATAGCGGAGATGGCACAATTCATGTACCACCACAGAATCGATGGCTTTTCCGTCAGCCATGGCAAGTTTCCATGAAAAATTGATGCTCTTCTTGGAAGAACACGACCCCCATCGTCGGGAAGCATTGCTGATGCGAACTTTCGACGGGTACAGCTGCATCCTTTGTTCGTACCAGGCCACACGCTGAAAAATAATCTCTTCTGCCAGATCTTTATAAATCTTGATGATCTCCCGTTTAATGGTATTCTGGTCTGCCTCCTCCGGTATGGTCATTAAAGAATGATCTAATTTAACAGCCCGCTTAAACTCAAATTGGCCGTCCGGAACAGCCAGAACTGGAATCTCAACCCCGAATACCGTGATCCAGGACCCGTCTTTGATTTCAAAATTTCGGGCCAATTCCGCCTGCTGCTTTCGCTTTGAAATCCATTCTGATTTTTCTTCAACAAAACGGTCAATATCACTTTGCGCCATCGTATTCGGGGCCTTCACTTCGACCGTTCCGTCTTTTTTGACCTGCACCGCGATGGTTTTGCGCCGGCTTCGAATGAGTTGATATGCTTGCATTTTCCCGTCCTGTACCCCCTTTAATTGAAATAGCCGCAACTTGTCCAAATCTCTTGTTTTTGCTATAATACTCAAAAATATGAAGTCTATTTTGGAGAGGACAAATCATGAATTTAGAACATCATACCGTAATTCTGGGTATTTCTGCAAGCATCGCAGCTTATAAAATGGCAGACGTCGCCTCTGCGCTCGCGAAACAGCACTGCAGCGTTCATGTTATTATGACCCCGAACGCCACTGAAATTATACGCCCCATGACGTTCTCTACGCTAACCGGAAATAACTGCATCACAGATACTTTCGACAAAACGGTCCAGTACAACGTGGCGCATGTCGCCCTGGCTAAAAAGGCTGAACTGCTCTTTATTGCACCTGCCACCGCCAATATTATTGCCAAACTGGCCCACGGGATCGCCGACGACATGCTCACCACAACCGCTTTGGCCTGCACTTGTCCCAAATACATCGCACCG
Organism: uncultured Eubacteriaceae bacterium; assembly: GCA_945867155.1. Lineage (GTDB taxonomy): Bacteria > Bacillota > Clostridia > Eubacteriales > Eubacteriaceae > Pseudoramibacter. Next base: position 184,604 of record CAMBHL010000001.1, read on the forward strand.
GCGATGAACACCGCGATGTACAACAATCCCATTGTCCAGCATAATTTACAAATCCTGAAACAGTACGGATGGCATGTGATTTCACCAGATTCCGGCATTCTGGCGTGCAAGGACGTGGGCGCCGGCAAACTGCCTCAGCCAGAAGCACTGTTGGACTACATTTACCGCGAAATTGCCTATTCCAAGGATCTCCAAAATAAAAAAGTGCTGGTGACCGCCGGCCCGACCTGCGAAGCCATTGACCCGGTGCGGTATATCACCAATCACTCCAGCGGCAAAATGGGCTATGCCCTGGCCTACGACGCGATGCTTCGCGGCGCTGATGTCACCCTGGTTTCAGGCCCGACACATTTAAAGCCGGTTCCCTTTGTTCACTTTGTGCCGATTAAATCCGCTGAAGACATGGCTCAGGCTGTGCTTGCCGCAGCACCCGACCAGGACATTATCATCAAAGCGGCTGCTGTCGCCGACTACACGCCGAAAACGACAGCGCCTGAAAAAATAAAGAAACAAAAAGGCGTGCCTCATATCGAATTAAAGCGCACTTTGGACATTTTAAAAGCCCTTGGCGAATCCAAAACAGAAGGCCAATTCATCTGCGGCTTTTCAATGGAAACTGAAAATTTAATTGAAAACAGTCGAAAAAAATTGCTCAAAAAGAAAATCGACATGATTGTCGCCAATAACCTGAGAGTACAGGGCGCTGGCTTTCAAGGCGACACCAACGTCGTCACCCTTATTACGAAAGCCAACGAGCAGACCCTGCCTCTGCTCTCCAAAGCTGAAACAGCTCACCGCATTTTTGACACCATTATCAAAGCACAGACTGACAGTGCTTCAGGGATGCAGTAAAGTAATTTTGCCATAGCTGACTTTTAATATCTTTTTGATTTCCAGCATCATCAAAACGGCATTAAGCTTAGAAACGGGCTGGTCCAGGCGCTGAACCAGTCCGTCGACCGTATTAATGCCCCCTGTGACAGCCGTCATGACGATCTGCTCGTCCTCTGATAATGCAAGCTTTTCTTCCGGCGCTTCAAATTTTTCGGCAGCTGGTGCGGCCGCATTTTTTATCATTTCTTTTCTTTTCTGATTGATCTCTACAAAATCTTCGAGAATATCTTCGACCTGGGTGACAACCTTTGCGCCTTCTTTCAGCAATTGGTTTGAACCTTCTGCAGATTTGACGCGGATACTTTGGGGAATGGCGTATACGTTTTTTCCCTGGTCCAGCGCGTGATCTGCCGTAATCAGCGCGCCGCTTTTCATCCGCGCTTCAACCACGACAATCCCGTCGGAAAGGCCGGCGATAATCCGGTTGCGCATTGGAAAATGCCCGGCTTTTGGCGGCTGCCCAATAAAGAATTCGCTGAGCAGCAGCCCCTTTTCTCTGATTTGATCGTATAGTTTCTGCTGAGTCGCCGGATAACAGACATCAATGCCCGAGCCTAAAACCGCAATGGTTGAGCCGATGCCGGTCAAAGCCCCCTCTGCTGAGACGCTGTCAATGCCGTTGGCCATTCCAGACACGACTGTAACGCCCATTTCAGAAAGGGTTTGGCTGAATTTCTTGGCAATCGCAACCGCGTCTGCGCTCGACTTTCTCGATCCCACCATGCCAATGGCCAGGTCTCGTTTTAAGAGGCCGGTATTGCCCATCGCATATAAAAGAACGGGCGGATTATATATTTTTTCAAGCCGGCTCGGATAAGAAGGGCTCCCCTTGGGAATGCACACAATCTGATTTTTTTGAATAAACACGAAGGCCCGTTCTGCCAGATTCGTATCCTTCTGATCCTGAATTTTCTGAATGTCTTTTTCCCTAAAAAAACCGGTCTTTCGAATGGCTTCCGGTGAGGCTTTATAAATCGCTTCCGCCGTTTTAAAAACCGCCAGCAGCGTATTTTTTTTCATATTGGAAACATTCGTCACCGACGACAGCCAAAGGTCATAAATTAAATCATCCTGCATGTTTCCTCACCTTTTGTTGAATCATTGTCCTGAACGATAAGAGGTGGCCTCCGAAAGATGAATCAATCCGATTTGATCCGCGCCGTCCAAATCGGCAATGGTTCGTGCCAGTTTTAATATCCGGTGGTATCCCCGTCCGGACAGTTTTAATTTCGCATAGACCATTTCAAGGAAATCCTGTCCCTCTTTGTCGAGTACACAATATTGATCTATCAAATGGGGTTCAAGCTGCGCGTTAAAATAAATGCCCTTTTCATTTTGAAAACGCTCATTTTGAATCTGCCGCGCCTGGTTGACCCGCTTTCGAATGGTCATTGAAGATTCTCCCGGAGTCCGGTTTTCGAGCTCTTTGATATCGACGGCGGGCACTTCCACGCGAATGTCTATGCGGTCTAATAACGGCCCTGAGATCCGGCTGTTGTACCGCCGTATTTCGTTTTTTGTGCATGTGCATTTGTGGGCAGGGTCGCCCAGATAGCCACAGGGGCAGGGATTCATGCTGGCGATGAGCATAAAAGACGCTGGATAAGTCAATGTGGCATTGACACGGGAAATGGTCACCTCATGGTCTTCTATGGGCTGCCGGAGTACTTCCAGCGCTGATTTTTGAAATTCCGGCAGTTCATCTAAAAACAAGACGCCGAGATGGGCTAAAGAAACTTCTCCAGGCTTTGGAATGGTTCCGCCCCCGATAATGGAAACATTGGACAGCGTGTGGTGAGGCGCTCTGAAAGGACGGTGCGTCATAATGTTGTCTTTGAGCAGCCCTGCAATCGAATATATTTTCGTGATTTCCAGGGCTTCGTTTAATGTCAGTGCCGGCAGAATCGAGGGAAATGCCTTGGCAAGCATACTCTTTCCGCTTCCGGGAGGGCCGCTCATCAGCACGTTGTGGCCGCCTGCTGCTGCGATCTCAAGGGCCCGCTTCGCATTGTCCTGCCCTTTGATTTCAGAAAAATCCACGCGGTAGGCAGTCTGCCCTTGATTCAAAAGCTGCTGGGAATCGATGCGGTAAGGTTCAATCTCCGTCTTACCCTTTAAATAATCAATCACTTGTTTTAAATTGCGCGCCGGCAGAACGTCAATGCCGTCCACAATGGCGCCTTCGGTTTTATTTTCCTGAGGCAGAATGACTTTTTTAAAGCCTTTCGCCTTCGCTGCCAAAACCATCGGCAAGACGCCGCGAACCGGTCTTAAATCACCGTTCAGGGACAATTCCCCAAAACAAAGCATATCCGAAAAATTCCCTTCGAGCTGATTGGACGCGACCAACAAGCCGATGGCAATCGGCAAATCGTAAGCGGAGCCTTCTTTTTTTAAATCCGCCGGCGCCAAATTAACAGTGACTTTTTTATCCGGATAAGCGTAGCCGTTATTTTTAATGGCAGAGAAAACACGGTCCCGAGACTCCTTCACGCCGGTATCCGGCAGGCCTACGACGATAAAACCCGGCAGGCCGTAATTTAAATCAACTTCAACGGTCACAATGATGCCTTCGATGCCTAAAAGGCCGCAGCTAAATATTTTTGCCAACATTTTTCGTTCCTCGCTGTGTGATTCAATACTTAAATGATAACGTTTTTTCCATTATACACGCATTTGTCCCATCTGCCAATAAAAAAGAGTTCCTGTTAACAGGAACTCTTTATCAATCAATTATTCTTCATCGTCTGAAGCGTCATCAGATGCATTGTCGCCAAAATCGAGTTTGCCCAGCAGATCGCCGAAAGAATCGCCAAGGGTAAAGTTGGCATTGTCTTCGTAAACGGTTGTGTTGTGCTGTGCCTGATGTTTGCGCGGCTTACGTCCGCCCTGACGGCCCTGATAGCCTTCGCCGCTCTTGCGGTGGCGTTTCTGCTGGCGTTCCGGTGCCTTCTGTGTCGCTTTGATGCTCAAGCTGATCTTTTCTTTTTCGCGGTTGATGCCGATGATCTTAACTTTGACCACATCTCCAGGATTTAATTCAGAAGCCACGGATTCAACACGGCGGTAAGAAATTTCAGAAATGTGAATCAAACCTTCAACACCTGGGATGATTTCAGCAAATGCACCGAAATCCAGGACATTCGTGATTTTAACTTCAACGATATCTCCTTCTTTGTACTGTTCAACAAAGGTATCCCACGGTTTCGGCTGAAGGGCCTTCACGCTTAATTTAATCTTCTTTTCTTCGTCATTCTTCTGAATAACTTTAGCTTCGATTTCCTGACCTTTTTCAACCAAATTCTTTGGTTCGTTGGCTCTGGACCAAGTCAGATCAGAACGGTGTACGAAACCATCGATGCCGTCCAAATCAATGAAGATCCCGAAATTGGTAATGGTCTTGACTTTGCCCTTGACAACATCATCCATCTGAATTTCGTTGTAGCGTTCTTCTTTTCTGGCGCGCTGTTCTTTCTGGCGTTCTTTCTGTTCTTTTTCAAGAATGACACGCTGTGAGAAGATGGCGCGGCGGCGTCTTGCATTGTAGTCGATGATCTTGCCCTTGACTTCTTTGCCAACCAAAGTGTTTAAGTCTTTGATATAGCGGGTGCTGTACTGAGAAGCCGGCATGAAAATATCAGAAAAACCGATGTCAACGATCAGGCCGCTGCCGGAAACGCTCTTCACTTTTCCTTCCAGGACTTCCTGATCTTTGTAGGCTTTTTCCAGCTGACGCTGAATCTTCTGATTGTCGTATTTGATTTTTGAAAGTCTGACAGCGCCGTTGTCATCATTCATATTTGTGACGACTGCGTTAATAAGATCACCTTCATGAACTTCATCTTTCAGATTGATGTCATCTTTCCATGAATAATCATTCTTCTTGATGACGCCATCAGCTTTATATTTAATGTTCAGGATGATCTCATCATCTGTGACTTCCATGACTTTTCCTTCAACTGTCGAACCTCTGTGGATAGCTTTATCCGGCATCGACTGGTCCAGCATTGCGGCGAAATCATTTTCATCAACTGATTCTTCTACTGCCTGATCCTGAACTTGTGTGTTTTCCGTTTTGTTTTCTTCCATTCTTTCCGTTACCTCCTTAACGATCCAGTCCGGCGTGGATGCCCCCGCTGTAATTCCAATGACATGGTATTTTTGCAATTCAGCGAGATTTAATTCTCCGGCTGTCTCTATGTGACATGTATTGCTGCAGTGCGCTTTGCACACTTCGTACAGTTTTCTTGTATTCGAAGAATGATAACCGCCCACAACAATCATATATTCCACACGTTTTGCCGTTTCAACCGCAGCCGATTGCCGTTCCGCAGTCGCCGAACAAATCGTGTTAAATATCAAACATTCATCCGCTTTTTTCTGCAGGATGGACGTGATTGCACTAAATTTTTTTTTGATAGCTGTCGTTTGTGCCACGACGCACAATTTATGAAAATGTTCTGAAATGTTTTCCGCTTCTTCTGTGGAGTTGAGCACGATGGCTTCATTTTGACACCATCCGACAGCGCCTTCCACTTCCGGATGATTGGCATCGCCGACGATGACAATTTGGTAGCCTTTCTGGCTGTAATCGTAAACCTTGTGCTGCATCGCGCTCACAAAGGGACACGTCGCATCTACGATTCGAAGGTTTTTCGCCTTGGCCCGCTCAAGAACCTGCCGGCTTACACCGTGAGAGCGAATGATGACGGTGCCGTGATCGACCTCGTCAATGCTGTCAATCTTTTTGATGCCCCGGCTTTCTAAACGCGCCATCTCCTGTCGGTTATGCGATAAATCTCCCAAGCAGTAAATCGGTTCCGCTGATTGCTGTTTCAGTGTCTCTTCTGCCAATTTCATGGCATTGGTGATGCCAAAACAGTATCCTGAACGATCTGCTACAATAATCTTCATATACTATCTCCATTATTTTATTTGATAAAATGCTCATTGTCTATCTTTTTTTTATTTTTTTGAGATTTTTTTATTTTAAAGCTGATAAATATGGTCCAAAATTTTTTGCCCGATTTCTTCATTTTGCTGTGCCGTCAGTCGCTTGCCGTAATATTCCTTAAGTTCTATGGGTTTGCCGAAGGTGACGCGGATCTTTCCCCTGAATTTATAACTGCCTTCGATATGGACGGGCACAATTGGAGACTTTGTTTTTAACGCGAAAAAGAGAAATCCGTCTGCCGGTTTCACTTTTTGTCCCGGTTTAACCCGGGTGCCTTCTGGGAAAATGCCGAGCAGCTCATCGTTATTTAAAATGCCCATGGCCGTTCTCAGCGTCGTCATGGAAACTTTATGGCGTTCGACTGGGAAAACGTGCACTTCTTTTAAAATCCAGTTAACAAATTTATTTTTAAAGATTTCGGCCTTGGCCATAAAATTCACGGGCCTGATCGGCCTTTTAATGACCGTGTCGATCAAAAGGGGATCGTACCAGTACATATGGTTGGAGCAGATCACGGCCCGTCCCTTATCCGGAACATTTTCTTCCCCTTCAACGGTAATATTCAGCCAGAAAAAGTTGACAATGTTAAATAAGACGTGTGCGATTCTGTAAATCATAGCGCTTCTCCATCTTTTGGATCTTTGATCAATTCAATAATGCGCGCGCAGACCTGATCGATGCTCATTTCAGTGGTGTCAATGCGGCAGGCATCTTCACAGCACATCAGCGGATCGACTTTCCGGTGGCTGTCGAGATAATCCCGCTTTTCGATGTCGGCTTCTATATCGGAAAGGGTTTTGCCTTCAAGGGCTTTTTTGGCTTTCAGCTCCTCATATCGGCGTTTAGCCCGCTCCGAAACCGCTGCGTCTAAATAAAATTTATAGTCCGCATTTGGAAGGACCCGGCTGCCGATATCTCTGCCGTCCATGATCACGTCCGTTCCTTCTGCGATTTGCTGCTGTGCCTTCACCAAAACGCTGCGAACCTCTGGAATGGGCGCCACATCACTGGTGTGGGCGCTCACTTCCGTCGTCCGAATAGCTTCGGTCACATCCTGTCCATCTAAAAAAATCCGGTTCCCTTCAAAGGCGATTACTGCTTGTTTTGCGTATTGGGAAATGGCCTTTTGATCGTGAAAAGAGATGCCGTGATCCATGACCCCTTTCGTAATCGCGCGGTACATCGCGCCTGTATCCAAGTACGTGATTTGAAGTTCCTTCGCCACGCGCTTCGCTATTGTACTTTTCCCTGCGCCTGCAGGACCATCCATCGCAATCTGCATTTTTCAACTCCTCATTCCTGCCACATAACCTGTTGTAGCTGCAATTTGAATATTAAATCCCCCTGTCAGGGCGTCGACATCGAGGATTTCACCTGCAAAATATAAATGTTCGATTTTTTTTGACGCCATCGTTTTCGGGTTGATTTCTTTCACATTTACCCCGCCGCTGGTGACGATTGCAGTATTTATATCACAAAAATCCTCGATCGTCAAAACCTGATGTTTGAGGGCGCCGATCATGCGCTGGCGTTCGCCTTTTGTGATTTGATTGGCTTTTTTAAGTTGATCTACATCAGCCAGATCCAAAAGCACGGGAATCAGTTTTTTCGGCAGCAGGGAAGCCACGGCATGAACGATCTGCTTGTTTTCATTGGCTCTGATTTCTCTTTGAATCCGCTGATCCAGCTGCTTTTCAGTCAGTGCCGGTTTAAAATCGAGGATTAGATGATATTCCGATGCCGGCCGGTCCATGTAAGCCGAATCTGTTAAGATGAGCGGTCCTGATACGCCAAAATGAGTCAGCAGCATTTCGCCTCTTTCGGTCCGCAATTTCTTCTTGCGGTGAACCAGTGTCACCTCGACGTTTTTAAGGGCGATGCCCTGCACTTTTTGAGGCCAGTTTTCCTTGGTCTTTAAGCCGACCAAAGACGGCCTGCACGGCACAATATCGTGGCCGAGCCGGCGTGCGGTCTTCAGTCCCCAGCCATCTGATCCTGTGCTGCGGTAGCTGAGACCGCCTGTCGCCACAATGATCTTTTCTCCTCGAATAACCTGTTCGTTTTCAAGCTTCACACCGACTGCTTTCCCGCATTCAGTCACAATCGATTCGACCGGCGTGTTGAGCCGCACTTCAACGCCGTATCGACCGAGGCCGCGCTCAAAGGCTTTAATGATGTCGCTGGACTTGTCTGACACGGGAAAAACACGGTGTCCTCTTTCAACTTTGAGTCTGCAGCCCTGGTCTGTGATGAAGTCCATGAGCCGAGTGTGATCAAAACGGGAAATAGACGAGTACATAAACTGGGCATGATGGACCACGTTTTTAAGAAACGTATCCTGGTCGCAGTCGTTGGTCAGATTGCACCGTCCCTTTCCGGTAATGAATAATTTTTTCCCAAGTTTTTCGTTTTTTTCAAGAAGAAGCGTCGTTTCTCCGCAGGAAGCCGCAGCAATGGCTGCCATCATTCCGGCTGGACCGCCGCCAATTACAATAACCTGTTGTTGCATTTCAATGTCTGCTTTCTTTCTTCAATATCAGATAAACCGTCGGCGCCCCTTTATGATTTTTAACGTCAAAGCAATAGGTGTCATAGTGATGATCCAAATGGGCTGTCCATTGATCGATCTGTCTTTTTTCATCCTGTCCTTCAGAATGTGCGTAGGCGATGACACTCACAATCCCCCCTGGCCGAATCAGTTCGGCGCTTTGTTTTAACGCCTTAAGCGTCGTTTCCGTTTGTGTCGTGACAAACGGGTCTCCGTCGGGCCAATAGCCCAAATTGAACATAACCGCGCCGATATTGGGATTATCTGCAATTTCCGGATAGCAATCCATGTGCTGATGCCCGTCGCAAATCAACTGAATGGGGGTTTTAACCGCTTTTTTCTGGATATTCTCCCGGGCCTCCTGAAGGGCCGCTTTCTGAATATCAAATCCGTACACTTTTCCCTTCAGCCCCACACAGTGAGCCAGAAAAACCGTATCTTCTCCTGTTCCAACTGTTCCGTCAACGGCGCTGTCGCCAGGCTTTAAGATATCTGCGACGCAGGCCTGGGCAAAAAGCGTCTGACGTCTGAATGTTTCAATCACTTAATGTTCCGCCTTTAACTGAATAATTTCTTCTTGGGTTAAATACCGCCATTTGCCAGGGGATAACCCTGGGTCTCTGAGGCTGCCTATAGCTGTCCTTTCGAGATGAATCACCGGATGGCCGACAGCGGCGCACATCTTTCTGATCTGCCGTTTCTTGCCTTCTGAAATCATCATTTCAAGTACGGTAGATCCTCGATTTTCTTTGATCACCTGTACCTTTGCCCGGTGCGTCTTGTAGGATGTACCGTCGTCCAAAGAGATCACAGGCCCTAAACGCAGCTGTTCCAGGTCTGTCTCAGATACTTTTCCGCGCACGGTACAGCGGTACGTTTTGGTGACATGGCGGCTTGGATGGGTGAGCTTAAAGGTCAAATCGCCGTCATTGGTCAGAATCAAAAGCCCTGTTGTTTCCTTGTCCAGCCTGCCGACTGAATACAATCTTTTCTTAGTGTGGATCAAATCCAAAAGCGTCTGGTTCGCATGTTTGTCAGAGGACGTCGAAACAACTCCTTTGGGTTTATTTAAAAGAATATATACATTGCCCTCTGGTCTGATCTCTTTGTGATCCACCAGAACCTGATCCCCTTCTTTCACCTGCGTCCCGGGGAACAGCACGACCTGGCCGTTAACTTGTACGCGCCCTTCCATGATAATGGTTTCTGATTTTCTCCTCGATGCGACACCGCAGTGTGCCAAATATTTTTGTAACCGCATGATTTTCTCCTCTGACAAAAGCCTTCTATGATTCCGAATCCTCTTCAAATGACGCCATGTCCGGCAGTTCTGATATATCCTGCATATCCAGCGCCTTTAAAAACTGAGGCGTCGTTTTGTAGTAAAATGGCCGGCCCGGCGCGTCTTTTCTTCCCGCCTCTTTGATCAGCTCCCGGTCAAGGAGCACATGAATGGAACTCGATGAGGAAACGCCGCGAATCGCTTCAATATCTACGCGCGTCACTGGCTGCCTGTACGCCACAATAGCCAAAGTTTCAAAGGCAGCGTGGGAAAGACCGTGTCCTTTATCCATCTGCTTCCATTGATTAAGAATCGGAAATAAAGACGGCTTCGTTGAAAGCTGCCAGACCTTTTCGGTGCAAACCAGGCGCAGACCCCGGTCCGGCTGCTTGTAGGCTTCTGCAAGCTGTTCCAGATAAGCTTCTGTTTCTTTTTTCGAAAGCCCGATAGCGCCAGCCATTTCTTCTGCTGTGAGGCCTTCACCGGATGCAAAAAGCAAAGCTTCCAACCATCCCAATATTTCAGGTTCAATCTTCATCTTGTTTCGGATCATCCTCTTTTCTTTCGATCAGCGTCATTTCGCTGAAATTTCGCTTTTGCAAAACATCAATCACGTTGTTTTTATACAATTCCAGCACGGCAAAAAAAGAAGTTGTAATCTCGCTTGTCTCTCCTTTTCTGATGACTTTCCGGAAAGGGATTTTATGAAATTTGCTCATATAATGCGAGATAACAGCTTCTTGGGTTTGAACGGTGTAAGAATCACGGGGAAATTCAGGCATGGGTTTGTAAGTGTGAGAAGCTTGGTAGCGATGCATTAACGCCGTATAAGTACGTCCTAATTTTTTGCGGTCCAATTTTAATTTCGCATTGGCATCCGTTTGAGACAATGCCGGTAAATAAAGTGGATCTCTGTAAAAAGACCCGCTGTTATTCTGATAGCACTTTTCAATAAAGCGGCTGGCGTTTTTGACCTGTCGATAAACGTCCAACTGTTTCAGCAGCAAAGCTTCGTCGTCTGTTCGCTCTTCTGTTTCTTCTTGACTTGACGGCAGCAGTCTCGCTGATTTAATTTTAATCAGACGCGACGCCATGACAATAAACTCACTGGAGATTTCCATCTGATCCCGTTCCCATTTATCGATCGTCGCCAGATACTGATCGATGAGATCAGAGATGGGGACCTCGTATATGTCAACCTGACGCGATTGGATCAGTGACAGCAGCAAATCTAAAGGGCCTTCAAAATCCCCGACATCATATTGTATTTTCTGTTCTGCCATAACCATCTCATCCCCATTCTACAGTCCGAAAATGGGAGACAGGATGAGATGATAAAGCCAAACAATGCCGTTTGAAACCGGCGTGATGATCCAGCTGAAAACATTAGTGAACATCAAAATCAACAGAATAATAAAACCATACCGCGACAAAGCATCCATTTTCATTTTCCCCCGATAAGACAGAAGCTCATAAAGCACATGAGAACCATCCAGCGGCGGAATCGGAATTAGATTAAACACAGCGAACACCACATTGTAGAGATAGATGTCTTCTAAAATGATGGTCAGCGCCACATTGTTAAGGGGCAGACACGCGAGATAAGCCGCGTATCCGATGAACCCCAAAAGCAAATTCGTAAGGCACCCTGAAAGTGCCACTTTGATCATACCTTTTTTCCGGTCTGAAAAATTGTTCGGATTGATTGGAACCGGTTTTGCCCAGCCAAAATGAAGAAAAATCATGGCAAAAAAACCGATCCAGTCGATGTGCTTAAATGGATTTAAAGACAGCCTGCCGGTCAGTTTTGGCGTGTCATCTCCCATCGCCTCTGCTGCATATCCATGTGCCGCTTCATGAAAGGTAATGGCAATGAGAATGCCTGGCAGACTTAAAAGCAGTGACAAGAAATAGTTTGATGAAAAAACCATCGCAGTCAGGGCCTGATTATTTTAACCAATCCGGAACGCGGTCGTGGCTCAGCAGTTCCTGATAACTTTCCCTTTCAACCATAATGCCCGAACAGTCTCCAGACAGCAGCACCACCGCTGGAATCGGGAAGCGGTTATAACGGCTGGCCATGGAATAATTGTAAGCGCCGGTATTTCTGACCATCAGAATATCGCCGACTTCGGGATGATTTAAGACCGCCTTGTCGATTAAGGTGTCGGTTTCGCAGGCGCGGCCGCTCACGCGAACTTCTTCCATATCTTCCGTCGCTTTGCCATTGCAGATGACCGCTTCATATTCCGCACCGTAGAGCGCTGGGCGCGGGTTGTCATTCATGCCGCCGTCCACGCTGATGTATTTGCGCACACCGGGAATCGTTTTGACCGTCCCAACGGTGTAAAGGGTCGCGCCGGCTTCGCAAACCAGAAAGCGTCCAGGTTCAACGATCAGTTTCGGCATCGGAACCTGTTTTTCAGCACACATCGTTTTGACATGTTGTACCAATTTTGGGATATATTTTAAAGTATCAAAATATTCATCGCCCTGTAAATACGGTATGCCGAATCCGCCGCCTAAATTGATCGCGCGCAGATCGACTCCTTCGTTTCTAATCGCCTGATACAAACCAATCATTTTGTCCGCTGCAGCGATGAAAGGCACTTCATCTACAATCTGGGAACCGATGTGGCAGTGAATGCCTACGACGGAAATATGCGGCAGCTGGTTGGCGCGAACGACAATATCCTTTGCCTGTTCAAATGGCAGGCCGAACTTCGTGTCCTGAATGCCCGTCTGAATCAACTCGTGGGTATGGGCTTCGACACCTGGTGAGATGCGGAACATGATCTTGACGTCTTTGTTCAGTTCTGCGGTGACCTGTGTCAATTTTTTCAATTCATCTTCACTGTCCACAACGATCAAGCCGACGCCGTTTTCCACAGCAAATTTCAGCTCGCTCGATTTTTTATTGTTGCCGTGATAGCAAACCCGTTCCATTGGGAAGCCCGCTGCCATGGCGGTCAGCATTTCCCCCACTGAAACGGCATCGAGTGCGATGTTTTCAGAGGCAACGATTTTGCACATTGCGACATTGGTAAAAGCCTTGCCTGCGAAATTGATTTCGTAATCGCATGAAGCTTCTTCAAACGCTTTTTTAACCGATTCGATTCGATCCCGAATGATATCTTCGCTCATCACATAAAGCGGTGTGCCGTATTTTTTAGCCAGTGCTACTGTATCGTGTCCCGAAAATTTAACGTTTTCCATTTTGATTCTATAATCCTTCCTATGTTTTCTGATATTGTAGATGCTGTAAAGGTATAAATCTAAAAAAGTGATTCTCTGCAAATGTGCAAAAAATCACCTTTGATATTTCATTTATTATGCATGATGTGAAAAATAATAGCCCAATGCACAAACTGTTTTTGCATCAATAAATTCACAGTGATCGTACATCTTTTTTACGGTTTGTATTGGAAGTTTGACGACTTGAATAAATTCATCATCATCGGCCTGCAGACGATGGGTATCAAATCTGTTGGATATAAAAACGTAGGTTTTTTCATCGCAGCAGCCTGGTGTTGGATAAACAAATCCGCATGCCTCAAGATTCAGCGGTTTTAAACCAATTTCTTCCTGAAGTTCCCTTTCTGCCGTCTCCTTTGGATCTTCGCCCGTTTCAACAAGTCCTGCCGGAATTTCAAGAATACTCTCTCCGATGGCATCACGGTACTGCTGAACAAAAATCATCATGCCGTGATCAACCGGTAAGATTGCAGCGCCATTCTTGTGCTCCACAATTTCTCGATGGGTTTCCTTTCCGTTTGGCAGCTTCACTTCGTCAACACGCAAGTTCAAAATTTTCCCATCAAAAATTCTTTTTGATTCCAAAACTTGATTCTGCAAAGCTTACTCCTTGATTAGCTTATTCAGTTCTTCAATAAAGGCACCCGCATCTTTAAAGCGGCGGTAAACAGAGGCAAAGCGCACATAGGCCACTTCATCCACTTTTTTGAGGGCTTCCATGACCCTTTCACCAATATAAACAGAAGAGACCTCTTTATCATCGAGCTGATAAAGCTGTTTCTCAATCTGATCCACCATTTCTTCTATTTTTTCAACAGAAATAGGCCGCTTTTCACAGGCTTTTAATATACCGCTGTAAATTTTATTCCGATCGTAAGACTCCCGCTGTCCGCTGCGCTTAATGACCATAAGCGGAATGCTTTCGATGCGCTCATAGGTTGTAAAGCGTTTTTTACACTTTTCACATTCTCGGCGCCGACGTATCATTGTATGGTCATTAACGGGTCTCGAATCGATCACTTTGCTGCCATTATTATTGCAAAACGGACATTTCATCGGCGATTAGTCTTCTTTATTCAAAAAAGTTGGAATGGTAAAAAGGTCCTTTGAATCAGATTTCGCCTTTCCGCTGTTTCCCGTCTGCGCCGGAATTTCATTTTTCGGTCTGTTTCTCGCCGGACGAGCTGCGATTTTTTCTTTCATATCGCGGACATCTTCGCTTTCTTCTGCCGGAAGGAAGCCGGTCGCAATGACGGTGATCTGAATTTCATCGCCCATGTTTTCGTCAATGGTCGCCCCGAAAATGACGTTTGCATCGTCATCACAGGCTTCTCTCGCAATGGTTGCTGCCTTGTCAACTTCAAACAGGGATAAATCGTCGCCGGCTGTAATGTTCAAAAGAACGCCTGTTGCGCCGGTGATTTCCGTTTCGAGCAGCGGACTTAAAATCGCTTCTTTAGCCGCTTCTTCTGCACGGTTTTCACCTGTTGCACGGCCTACACCCATATGGGCAAGTCCAGCATCCTGCATAATCGTTTTAACATCGGCAAAGTCCAAGCTCACCAAGCCAGGCATCGAGATCAAGTCTGAAATACTCTTAACCCCTTGCAGCAAAACATCATCGGCCAGCTTGAAAGCTTCTCTCAGAGAAGTGGATTTATCTGCCATGCGCAGCAGACGGTCATTCGGAATCGTCACCAGTGCATCGACATTTTCTTGGAGGAAATCACATGCAATCTGCGCATTGCGCATGCGAACACGGCCTTCAAAGGAAAAGGGCTTCGTTACGACACCAATGGTCAAGATTCCCATTTCCTGAGCAATTTTTGCAATAATCGGCGCTGCGCCGGAACCGGTACCGCCGCCCATACCAGCAGTCACAAATAAAAGGTCGGTTCCCTGAATCACTTCAGAGATCGCGTCACGGCTTTCTTCTGCGGAGCGCTGTCCCATTTCCGGATTGCCGCCGGCGCCCAGTCCGCCAGTGGTTTTTTCGCCAATTTGAAGACGCTTTTCAGCTAAAGTTAAAGCCAAAGCCTGATTATCCGTATTGATTGAGACAAAATCAACCCCTTTCAGGCCTGATTCAATCATTCTGTTCACAGCGTTATTTCCGCCGCCGCCCACACCGACTACACGAATCTGCGCAAAATTATCGTTGTAGTTGTCCAGTTCTATCACTTTTTTTCCTCCTGGTTCTCACATAGACTTATATGTTTTCATAAGTTATTTTTATTTTGAACAAAGAAAAGGCTTTGACGCCTTTTGTTGCATTTTTACATGACTTTATAATATGATACCCTTTATTTCACAACTTTGCAATAAAAATTCTTTGTTTTAGGTGATTTAAAGCTAAGGGTAATTTAAGTACGGTTTTTCATAAAAGCATGATGATCGATCTGCAGATCAACTTCTACATTGGAACGGTTTTCTCTTAAAAAAGTTTCAATATAGCTTTTATTTTTCTCAAAATTATCGATGCCCGTTATTTCAAATACAGAGTTGTTTTTTGTAATAATCCGGTATGTATTGTACTTTGTCCAATGAATCTCAGAAATTTTCCCAAGAAAGCCTTTTTCTTTCAAAGCTGACAGAATGGCCAGGGCATCTTCTAATTTTTCCTGGTTGGATGCCGGCAGACTGCTATGCGCTTTTAATTTTTTTACATCTGGAATACCTGAAACAATCGGTAAATTGACATTCGATAAATAACTCGCGCGTTCCAGGACATGACCGTTTTGATCGACATACAATACGCTTCCGCCGCTGATCACCGCGCCTACAAGGGACGTGTCGCCTGCATTGATGATTAACGTGTCCGGCCACTTTCTGATTACGCGGACCTGATCCGTATGCAAAGTTTTTTTGACTTGGTTGGACAAACTGTTGACATCCGCCGTGAGTATGTTCTGCCCAATTAGTGGTTTCGTGATCTCATCCAGCATATGGGTATCTGTCGTCGCGCTTCCGATGACTTGAATCTGCATGATCTCCAAGTACGAACTGTTTGCAGCACATAAAAGATAATATCCGCCAACACAGATCCCTGCAATAACAAGTACAAAAGCGACGACACGGTGCACCAGTATTTTTCGTTTGTGTTTTCTGGGAGGACGGGACTTTCTCTCCCGTGTTCGCTTATCTTTCATGTCATTTCCTCTAATGCTGAATTAAAGCCATCGCCTCATCGACAATTTTTTCGTCTGCGTCAATCTTCGCATAATCCCGCGCATTTTGAGCCATTTCCTGAAGTTTTGAAGGATCTTCAAGCAATGCGTTCAAGTTTTCCTCTAGTTTCTGGCCGCTTAACTGTTCTTCATCAATCACAACTGCAGCACCGGCATTTTCCATGGCTTTTGCATTAAACCGCTGATGATCGCCAGCCGCATAGGGATAAGGAATCAAGATTGAAGGTGTTCCTGACGCTGCCATTTCGCAAATGGAAGAAGCGCCTGAACGCGCGATCATGATATCCGCCGCGCCCATCAGCATTTCCATTTCATTGGAATAAGCGATCAGGTGGCAATGAGTTGGACCATTGTATGTTTTGTCATAAGCAATCTTATTCTGATCACACATGGCGCACACTTTTTCAATCTGCTTCGGACCCGTGATCTGGTAAATTTGAATACGCGCTCTGGATTCATAGTCCTTCATCACGGTCTGCATGGCCTGATTGATGGCGGCGGCGCCCTGGCTGCCGCCCATGGCCAAGATCATTTGATCGCCGGATTTAAGTCCCATCTTCTTTCTCATCAGGGGCCTGTCTATGTTCTTAAAGGCATCCCGAACTGGATTGCCGCAAAGCACTGTCTTGTCTTTTGGGAAATACTGGGCGGCTTCTTTAAAAGTCAAACAGACGACATCTGCTTTTTGCGCTGCCCATCTGTTGGATTTGCCCGGATAAGCATTCTGTTCGTGGATCAATGTCGGGATTTTCTTTTTTGCAGCCTCTCTTAAAATGATTCCCGATGTAAATCCCCCTGTCCCGATCACCAGATCAGGCTGATAGCGATTCAGCAGCTTTCTCGAATCTGATGCACTCTTGATCAGATTTTTTGCCGCAATGACTTTTTTGACGAAACCGCGCTGAAATCCAGAAGCATGAATAAATTCCATCGGATAGCCATAGCGCGGCACGATATTCTTTTCCATACCGACATGAGAACCAATAAAGATAATTTTGACATCAGGCAGACGTTTCTTTAAAGAAGAAGCGATTGCCAGTCCGGGATAGATGTGTCCCCCTGTCCCGCCTGCTGCAATAAAAACTGTTGTCATGATTTGTTTTCCTCCTTTTCTGAACGTTTCTGCCGTCTTTTTTTCTTCGGCTGCCGCGACATATTGAAGATCAGACTAACCATAAAAAACAAAATCAGCATTGAGGTGCCGCCGGCGCTGACAAAGGGCAGCGCCATCCCGGTGACCGGGAAAATACTGGTCGCAACGGCGACATTGACAATCACCTGAAAGCCTAACAGTGCCATCACTGAACAGCCGTAAACATAACCAAACTTTGTGTCGCTGGACTTCGCAATTTTAATGCCGCGGTGAATGATAAACGCGTACAGCAAAAGCAGCAGAACGCAGCCCACAAGGCCGCATTCTTCGCCGATATTCGCAAAAATAAAATCGTTCTGCAGTTCCGGCAGAAAGAGCATCTTCTGCTTGCCGTTTCCCAGGCCTCTGCCAAAGATGCCCCCTGAGCCAATCGCCAGAATCGATTGCCTGATCTGATAATCCTTGCCGCCTTTGCCGAACAGGGCCAGGATACGGTCGATGCGCCACGGCTGCATTTTTAAACTGACCGCCACAGCGAGAATAATGATGGCCAAATATGGGATAAAAAATTTAAAGTCAATGCCTGAAAAGAAATACACGCAGAGCATACCGAAACCGATGGCCATCGCAGCCGAAAGAGAAGGTTCGATCGCTGCCAAAAAACAGAGGCCAAGCATCGGCAGAACACAGTGCAAAGAAAATTTCAAAAAGCTGTGATAAACTTCTTTTCTTTCGGACACAACTGTACTCGCGAAAATAATTCCCGTCAACTTTGCAAATTCTGAAGGCTGAAAAGTAACTGGTCCTAAAGACAGCCACCGTTTCGCGCCATTGACTTCAGCTCCTGCAACTTTTACAAGTCCCAATAAAATTGCGGTTATCACAAGAAAAAATAACGCAACCTTATAATTTTTATATTTACGGTAATCGACAAAACTGCCGATATACAAAATAATCAGACCCAATACGACAAAAAACGCTTGTTTTGCAAACTGGGTATAACCGCTGCCCGTCGAACTTTTGACCGCAGACGTATACATGCTCGCCGAAAAGACCATTAACAGGCCAAAAAGAGTCAAAACGATCAAGGCGATTGTAAATGGCCGGTCAGTAGGTCCTAAATTTTGCTTTCTTTTGACCTGATCAAGTATACCTCTATTGTGTCGGCTTCTCATGACTTCACAAGCTGTTTGAATAAGTCGCCGCGGTCTTCATAATTGGCAAACATATCCCAGCTGGCACAAGCCGGTGAAAGCAGAACGACATCTCCGGATTCAGCCTTTTCTTTGGCCGTTTTCACGGCTTCCGGATAATCCTTAACGAACGTATAAGCACTGAAACCGCAGCGGTCTGCCGTAGCTGCGATATTTTTCGCTGTATCCCCCAGCAAGATCAAAGCCTTCACCTTGTCCTTAATGTATCCCATCAGTTCCGTGTAATCTTCTTTTTTGTCGTAACCGCCGGCAATGAGAATCGTCGGCTTTTCCATCGCTTTGAGGGCGGTGATGGTCGCATCTGTGTTGGTGCCTTTAGAGTCGTTAATATAATCGACACCATCGATTGTCGCGACAAATTCCTGACGATGGGCTACTCCTTTGAAAGTTTTAAGGCCTTCTCTGATCAGTTCCAGCGGCACGCCGGAGAAATAAGCGAGAGCAACAGCGGCCATGGCGTTCATCACATTGTGGGGTCCTTTAATAAAGATATCGGAGACTTTTAAGACACAGATGTCTTCTTCGGGGTTGTCATTCAAGGCCAGATAAACGGCATTGTCCTTTTGATACACGCCTGGGACAACACGTCGGGACAAGCTGAAGGTCACTTTTTTAGAGGCCGCCTTTTCCGTATATTTCAAAACATTTTCGTCATCTCCGTTGATCACTAGAATGTCTTCCGGCGTCTGATTCTGAAAAATTTTCGCTTTAGCCTTGTAATAATTGTCTAAAGTGCCGTGGCGGTCCAGGTGGTCCGGAGATAAGTTCAGAATAGCTGCAGCTTTGGGTCTGAATGTTTCGGTCGTTTCCAGCTGAAAGCTCGAAAGTTCTGAAACGTAAAGGTCAGATGCTGTCGATTCGTTGACGTAGTAACTTACGGCATTGCCGATATTTCCAACAACGTAAACGTGCTGATAGCGGGAATCCCGCTTGAAGATTTCACCGGTCAGCGCCGTCGTGGTCGTTTTCCCGTTGGTGCCTGTGATGCCGATGAAGGGGGTATCGGTCATACGGTAAGCTGCTTCCACTTCGCTGATCACCGGAATGCCGCGCTTTTTCGCTTCTTTAATAATGGGAATCGTAAGAGGCACCCCTGGACTTGGAATGACCGCTGAAATGCCGCTGACCGCTGTTTTTGGAATCTGGCTCCCAAAGAAGCAGGACAAATGGGTTTTTGGCAAAGCTTCAAATGCTTCAGCAATTTTGGGAGAGGCCTTTGCAATGTCGTTAAAATCTTTCGTATCCGTCAAAACCACTGACTGCTTTTTCAAAAGCAGTGCCTGGGTCACTGCAATCCCGCTTCGTTCCGCACCGATAACTAAATAGGTCTTCATTTCTCGACTCCTCTTTTTTAGAATATAGCCAGCATGGCGATGCTGACAAAAACGACGGTTAAAATCCAAAATACCGTAACCACCCGCGGCTCACTCCATCCCGACAATTCAAAATGATGATGAATCGGAGTCATTTTAAAAATACGCTTGCCATGGGTCGCTTTAAAGTACGTCACCTGCATGATCACTGAAAGGGCTTCTAAGAAATAGATGAAGCCGGCAATTAAGATAAATATCTGCAGTCTTAAAGCGATGGCTGTTGTCACAACGGCGCCGCCAAGGGCCAGGGAACCCGTATCGCCCATAAATATATCAGCCGGATTCGAGTTCCATCGCAGGAAACCAAAGCAGCCCCCGACGACAGCGCCGGAAAACGCCGCCACTTCCGGATTCTTGCTCACGATGGCCACTGTCATGAAAAAAATCATGACAAAAGCCGTCACGCCAGAGCACAAGCCATCCAAACCGTCTGTCAGATTAACCGCGTTGGTCACTGCCACAACGACAAAAATCGTAAAGGGATAGAAGCCCCATCCCAGATCAATCAGATGATGGCTGAAAGGAATGACCAGCTGCGTGCCGATTTCCGGATTATGCCCGGCATAAATGGCGATCACAAGGGCCGCCGCAATTTGCAAAACCAGCTTCTGCCAGGCACGCAGACCCAGATTGTGATGCGCCGTCACCTTAATATAATCGTCAATAAAGCCAATCACACCAAAGGCAATCATTCCCAGCAGCGGAAAAAGAAGATCTTTTCCCACAATAAAGGTAAAAACGACCATTGCAATCAAAATGCCGCCCTGAATGACGATGCCGCCCATGGTCGGTGTCCCTGATTTTTTCTGATGACTTTTCGGGCCTTCTTCCCGGATCGCCTGCCCGAAATTGAGTTTGTGAAGCACCGGCAAAAAGCACTTGGTTCCAATCCAAACTAAAATAAAACTGATGATCAGTGAAATCAGGGCCGCATGTAAACTTTCCATAAAATTATCGCTCCTCTTCTATCTTTTTTCCTGGTCGGCTGCCTTCTGCAGCTGCTCTGCGACATGGTGTAAATTCATGCCGTGGGAAGCCTTCAGCAAAACCGTATCTCCTGGCAGCGAAACCTTTTTTAAAGCCGCAGCCGCAGCATCGGCGTCTGCAACGTGATAAACTTCAATTCCCCTGTCCTTGGCACCGGCGGCCATCGCTTCTGAAAGGGGACCCACTGCAATTAAAACGTCGGCTTTTTCTGCCGCATAGGTGCCGATTTCACGATGCTTTTCTGAGCTGTCTTTGCCAATTTCAAGCATGTCCCCCAGCACAGCGACGACGCGGCCTTCTGCCTGAGCTGAAACCGTATTAAGGGCCGCCTTGACCGATTCCGGATTCGCATTGTACGAATCGTCGATGAGATCACGGCCGTCAATGTTGATTTTCTTCATTCGGTTGCCACTGGGGACAAAACGGTCTAATCCGTCCTGAATTTCCAAAGGCGAATAGCCGCATATCAACCCGACGCCAATGGCCATCAGGCAGTTATAAACGTTGTGTTCTCCAGGATATCTGAAATGATAAGATGCGCCTCGCACTTCAAAACGCACCCCCTCTGCAGTCTGAGCGACGTTTTCTGCTTTAAAATCCACATCATCCTGATGAATGCCGGTCCGCATTACTTGATAAGGCGACGGCGTAATCCGTCTCAAATAGGGATCGTCTCCGTTGACCAGGGCGATGTCCTGGGCGTTCATAGTTTCGAGAATTTCTTTTTTGGCCCGGAGGGTATTGTCTTTTGTCCCCAGATTTTCAAGATGCGCAGAGCCGATATTGGTGATCACGCCAATATGGGGTTTAACCTCAAAAATCGAGCGATGGATTTCACCTAAATGGTTCATCCCCATTTCGACAACGGCAGCTTCATGTTCCGGCGACAATTGAAAAAGGGTCAATGGGACGCCAATTTCATTGTTGAAATTCCCCTGGGTTTTCATCACCTTTTTCTTGACGCTGAGCACAGCGGCAATTAAATCCTTTGTGGTTGTTTTGCCGGCTGATCCCGTAACCGCCACAACTGGAATATTGTATCTTGCGCGGTTCGCCGCTGCCAGTTTTCGCAGGGCCTCCATCGTCGAAGCCACGACAATTTTCACAGCCCCCTGAACCTGATACTGATCCTTGTGCGATGTGTCGCACAAATAAGCCGCTGCGCCGCCTTCGCAGGCCGCCGGAATAAAACGGTGCCCGTCGTTCTTCTCGCCGATGATTGGCACGTAAAGATCTCCTGGTGTAACAATCCGGCTGTCGATGACGATTCCCGAAATCATCTGTCCGCCATCATCTGTTTCAATTTTTCCGCCTGTAATGTGCGCCACTTCATCAACTGTCCACGGTTGAAATTCCATAAATTTCTCCTTCTTTATCTATTTCTGTTTAAACGTCACCGTTACAACGGACTGACGTTTAACTTTCTGACCGGCACTTGGATTCTGCTTCACCGCAAAGCCTGATCCTTTAACTTTCATCTTAAGACCTAAGCCGCTCAGCATTTCATTGGCTTCCTGAATGTTCATGCCGGACAAATCCGGAACGCTGACCTTGGTGCTGGTGCTTTCTGAACGGGTTCCGGTCTTTAACACCATGGTATCTTTTCTCTTGTAAGTCGATTTGGCTTTAAGACTCTGGGATACCACCACATTGCCTTTTCCGCTTTTATCAACCTTGTAGCTGATCCCCTTTTCTTTCAGGATTTGTTCTGCAAAATCCACCTCCTGACCGGTAACATCCGGGACGATCACCGTATTCTTCGACATTTTGCTTGTCGACTGACCGCTTGGATTCATATAATCGGAAGTCTGCTGCAGAATTTTGATCGCCGCCGGCGCTGCCGACTGGGCGCCGTACGCCCCGTTCTGTGCCTCATCGATGACGACTAAAACAGCATACTTCGGTTTATTGACTGGCGTAAACCCAAAGAAAGAAGTCACATATTTGGTATGAGAGTACTCGCCGTTTTCAACTTTCTGAGCAGTACCGGTTTTGCCACCGATGCTGTAATTTCCGGCGAGCTGCGCTAATTCCGGATTATTCGTGACCACCTTCTGCATGATTTTGCGCATTTCTTTGGAAGTCGCTTTAGATATGATCTGTTTGGACGAGTTCTTGCTCGCATTGGACGTAATGTTTTTATTCTTTGAAGAAATCACTGTCGGACGCATGTAATAGCCGTTGTTAATCACGCTGTTCAAAGCGCTGAGCAATTGGATCGGCGTCGTCATGAGCCCCTGTCCAAAAGACAAGTTGGAATAATCCAGCAAATTGATTTTGTTGCCTGATTTAAAAACCCGGGTCATGACGCCAGCTTCTTCTCCGGGAAGCTCAATGCCCGTCGTCTTTCCAAAACCGTAATCGTAGGCATAACGGTAAAACAGCGTCGGGTCCAGCTTCTGAATGATCTGAACCAATCCCGGATTGCACGAATTCGACACCGCGTCTGCTGCCGTTTGAACCCCGTGCACCGCCGTGCAGTTCACGGTTACCCCGTCAATATTAATCGAACCGTTGCAGACTACTTTGTCCGACGGCGAAATGGCGCCCTCTTCAAAAGCCGACGAAGCTGTGATGGGCTTAAAGGTCGAACCTGGTTCATAGGTAAAACTGACCGCCGGATTGCTCCACATCTGATTTAATTTATAAGAATTGGAATGCCCCTTTAGCTGATCCTTGTAATTTTTATAATACGTTTTATTCAGTGTGTAGGGGTCATTGAGATTATAATCCGGCTTGGTCGCCATCGCAAGAATCTCTCCGGTTTTGACGTTCATTACAATGGCTGTTCCGCGTTTTGCCTTCCACTGACTGATCGATTCATTGAGGGCTTTCTCTGCGATAATTTGAATATTGCTGTCGATGGTCAAAATCAGATTCTTGCCTTTTTTAGGCTGCTTAACGACTTTTGTTAGCGACGGCAGGGTATTGCCGGAAGCGTCTTTTTGCAAATAAGCCAGGCCGTTTTGTCCGGAAAGCCATTTATTGTAAGTGCTTTCGACACCTGTGACGCCTTGGTAATTTTGATTGGTGAACCCCAGCAGATAAGAAGCAAAATTGCCATTGGTGTAATAGCGCCGGTTGTCGTCAATCAATTCAACCCCATTGGTCGACTGTACCGTGCCGTTTTTTTTCACGGTCATTTCCTTCAAAATTTTATTCGCGAGAGAATTATCCACCTGGCTCTTAATGAGCAGGGCCGAATTTTCTTTTTCTGTTAAATAACCCAATGCCGTTTTATAAGACATATTGTCGAACATAGAGGCCAGCAGGCGGGCAGCTTTCTTTGGATCTTTAATTTTATCCGGATAGGCGTACAGCGTTCCGTCCTTGTACTTCAAACCCTCCGGTTCAATGGCATGGGCACGGCGTCCCTGGGAGGCCGTGACATTGTCTTTCACCGTGACATAGTCATTTTCCAGCTTTTCCGCTTTCTTGCGAATGTCTTCTTCTTTTAAGCCTAGTTGTGACGACAGCGTTTTGACCAACTTCTCTTCGTCCGTAATTTCGGCTGGAATGATATAAATGGCTTTCGCCGTGGAATTCTGCGCCAAAATGTTCATATTCCGGTCGTAGATATTGCCTCTGGCGGCCTGAACCTGAACTTGGTCGACAACCTGATCGACTTGCCTTGCATACTGATCTGATGAATCGATGACCTGCAGATAAACGAGCTTGCCGACGATAACAGCCGCAAAAATGGCAAATACAACTAAAACAAAGGCAACCCGCTTATTCTGACGGCGGCGCATTGAAGCGCCCTGTCGGTCGGTCGTTTTTTTATGCTGCTTTGATGTCTTCATGTTATTTTTTCCCAATTCCAATTTTCAACCCGTTTTTCTGCAACCATTCGATGAGATAGTCCATGTTCGTCTTCTGCTTTTTCGCTTTTTTAGGCACCATATAAACGTATTGATCTGCATTTGGCTCGCTCATTCCGTACGCCCGCGCCTTGCTTTCAATGCGCGAAAGGTTTTGAGAACTGACGATTTTTCCTTCTTTGGAATCATTGAGCGATTTTTGGGTATTGACCTGCTGCTGAAGATTTGTGATTTGTTTGTCCAGCCTCAGAATCGCCGCCTGTTCGATTAACACGCCAAAGGCAACGACAAACATCATCACAAGCAGCACCGCCAACGGACGGATGCTGCGCTTTTTTGACGTCCTCTTTCGGCCTTGCCTGGGCTTTTTCCCTGTCTTTGATTCCCTTTGATGATTGTTTGGCATACTAATCCTCTTGTTTAAGACGAAATGCGTTCGACGACTCTTAATTTTGCACTGCGGGCACGTCTGTTGTGCTGTACTTCTTCTGCCGATGGCACAATGGGTTTGCGTGTGACCTTCTTAACCGTCGGCTTCCTGCCGCAGACGCAGACCGGAAATTCCGGAGGGCAAATACAAGGATCGGCCTGTTCATTGAACAAACGCTTGATTTGCCTGTCCTCTAAAGAGTGGAACGTAATCACACAGACTCTGCCCCCTGGCTTTGTCCGCAGTATTGCATTTTTAACAGCCTGCATTAAAATTTTCAATTCGTCATTGACTTCTATACGAAGAGCCTGGAAGGTTTTCTTCGCAGGATGTCCTTTTCTCCGGTATTTTTCCGGATACGCCGAACGGATGACATCCGCCAAATCCAAGGTTCTCGTGAAGGGGCGCGTTTTTCTGCGGCTGACGATGGCCTTCGCAATCCGTCCCGCCATTTTATCTTCGCCGTAATCGTAAATGATTTTTTTAATTTCTGATTCAGAATAATGGTTAACCACATCGGCCGCTGTTTTCGTACGCTGGCGGTCCATCCGCATATCCAAAGGCCCGTCGTGATGATAGGAAAAACCGCGTTCTGCCTGATCGAATTGGAAAGATGAAACCCCAAGATCGAAAATCACCCCATCGACTGAAGGCACCTCCAGGCGGTCTAATACAGCTGGCAGATGAATAAAATTATCCCGGACAAAAATTTTTTTGCACGGATATGACGCGAGGCGCTCCTCTGCCCTGGAAATGGCATAATCATCCTGATCGATGCCAATGAGACACCCTTCGGGAGACAGGCGCCTCACGATCTGTTCTGAATGGCCGCCGCCGCCCAGCGTGCAGTCGACATAACAGCCATTTTCTTTTATGTTTAAAGCTGAGATGGTTTCATTTAATAAAACACTGATATGTTCATCTCTTGATTCCATTTTTTTCTCCAGACTAACAAATGATTCAATTATTATATCATACTCTAATCAATCTGCTTATTTTAATGCAAATTTAAAAAGCCGTAAAGCTTCACTTTACGACTTTTGAATGTTGCTTAAATGTGGTTGATCATACTGGCAAGGTAGCCCGCTCCAAAGCCATTGTCGATATTGACGACACTGACGCCGCTGGCGCAGGAATTGAGCATCGAGAGTAAAGCCGACAGGCCGCCAAAAGAAGCGCCGTAGCCCACAGAAGTCGGCACGGCGATAACCGGACAGTCTGCCATACCGCCGACGACGCTGGCCAAAGCCCCTTCCATGCCTGCTGCAGCCACAATCACTCTGGCGCTCATAATCTCATCCATATGATCGAGCAGACGGTGCAGACCCGAAACGCCGACATCGTACAGCCGCCTGACATCATTGCCCAGCATCTGCGCCGTCAGCGCTGCTTCCTCCGAAACGGGCAAATCACTAGTGCCCCCTGTCACGATCAGAATATAACCCGAGCCGCTGTCCGGCAGGAAACCGCCAATTTGAAGAAAATTAGCCAGGGCATGATAATGCATGGGCACATTTTGGACTGTTTTTTGAACTTGTTCCGCTTTGTCCGGATCGATGCGGGTGACCATAATGTGCGCCTGCTGATGTTCAAGCATCTTTGACACAATCCCCGAAATTTGATCTGCAGTCTTTCCTGCACCGTAAATCACTTCCGAAATCCCCTGCCTGAGACCGCGGTGGGTATCAATTTTGGCGTATCCAATGTCTTGGTAAGGGGCTTCCTTCAGTTTTAAGACCGCCTGATCAATTGAAACCTTTCCCGATTTTACGTTTTCCAATAAATGATAAATCTCTCTTTGATCCATTAGTCACGCCTCTGCTTATCTGTTGCCTCTGATTTCATCCTTTAGTTGATCGGCTATTTCAGAGCCCCGGATGTTGTTCAGCATCAGAATGTGATCATATTCCTCTGCAATTTTTTCAGCTTCCTGACGGTTTTTCATACTCGCAGTATTAATTAAGATATTGAGATGTGCGGCGTTCATGGCCGCCATGCAGAGAATGACAGCGGCAGCGGCGTCGCTTTTTGCCAGCACGCTGCCTTTGTCTGCGACGTATTCAATGGCGTCCATCGCCTGGCTGCACAGATTCATGATTTTTTCCGGCACAGCGCAAGCCTGATACAAGGCTGCCTCCAGTACACGCTGATACTGTTCCCGTTCCGGTTCTGTTTCTTTTGGCATACGGTAGGCTTTTGCCAGGGGGTAAAAAACTTCGGCATCTTCATCAACACAGGCCAACAGTTGTTCTTTGATCTCATCCAGTGCTTTGAGCTTGGCCTGAAAATCAGCTTCATGTTCCTGGTACTTTGGTTTGCCCACACTCAGATTTAAATACATCATGCCCAAAGCCGCGCCCAGGGCGCCGGCCATTGCCGCTGCTCCGCCGCCGCCTGGCGTCGGCGCTTTCGAAGCTAAAGATTCGACAAAAGCCCGGCAGTTTTGATCGACCAATTGTTTTGCTTCTGACAAAATTACACCTCGCTTTTGATTCCGGACTGCGCTTTAGCTGCCGCGATCACATGTTTTGCAAGGATAGCGGATGTAATGCCGCTGACGCCTCCCGGTGTCGGTGTAACCGCCTGAACCACGGATTCAACTTCTTCCAAATCCACATCGCCACACAATTTGCCGTCTTTAAAAGTCGTTCCGACGTCAATGACAATCTGTCCAGGGCTGACAAATTCCTTCGTCACCATGTGGACGCGGCCTGTCGCTGCGATCAGAATTTCTGCCTGCTTGGCCACTTCCGGCAATTTTTTTGTCCCGGTGTTGCACATGGTCACCGTGGCGCGTTTCTTGAGCAGCATGCTCGCCAAGGGACGCCCCACGACGAGTCCGCAGCCGATGATGACAACCCGTTTGCCGTACACGTCGATATGATAATGATCCAAAAGCGCCATGACCGCTTCCGGCGCACAGTAGGCAAAGCCGCTCAGTCTGCCGGACAGCGTATCGGCGAGATTGGCATCTGTCGCCCCTTCGACGTCTTTCTTCGAATCGATATGCTGAATGATCTGATGATCGTGATACCCTTCAGGCAGGGGCTGAAACAGCAGAATGCCGTGAACGGCAGGATCGCTGTTGAGCGCCTCTATCTGCTGAATGATCGTCTCTTCTTCCGGCAGCGGATCCAAAACGACGTTTCTGACGTCGATGCCGTACCGGCGCATGCTTTTCGTTGCACCCTTTTCATAAGAGATATCGGCCCCTTTATGCCCGACACGAAGCGTCGCCAAAGTGGGGATGACGCCGCCGGCTTGAAGCGCCTTTAAATCATCCTGCCATTGTTCCTGAATTGCCGCATTAACAGCTTCTGCCGTATATATTATTGCCATTCATACTCCTTTATGCTTAGAACAGGCCTGTGATTTTGCCTGTTTCATCGACGTCGATATTTTCAGCGGCCGGTACTTTCGGCAGACCCGGCATGGTCATGATATCGCCTGTCAAAGCGACAATAAACCCTGCGCCTGAAGACACTTTCAGATTGCGGACTGTAATTCTAAAGCCCTTTGGTGCCCCTAAAAGGGTGGCATCATCTGAGAACGAATACTGGGTCTTGGCCATGCAGATCGGCAGATTCGAGAATCCCAGATCTTCAAGCTGTTTTAACTGCTGGCGCGCATTTACCGTCAAATCCACACCGTCAGCGTGATAAATTTTCTTCGCGATGGCATCTAATTTGCCTTCGATGGAATCGTCAGTATCGTAAGCGTAGGCAAAATCATTGGGTTCTTCACACAGCTTCACCACTTCTTTGGCTAATGCCGTGCCGCCTTCTCCGCCTTTGGCCCAAACTTCAGACAAGACAGCGTTGACGCCGAGTTTCTGACATTCCGTTTCAACCAGCTTAAGTTCAGCCTGAGTATCTGTTGGGAACGCGTTGATGGCCACCACACAGGGCAGATGATAAACGTCCTGAATATTCGAAACGTGTTGAAGCAGATTGGGAAGGCCTTTTTTGAGAGCTTCAAGGTTTTCCTGATTGAGGTCTTTAACAGCCACGCCGCCGTGATGTTTCAGGGCGCGGACCGTCGCAACGACCACCACAGCACTTGGATGGAGATTGGCTGCTCTGCATTTGATGTCAAAGAATTTTTCAGCCCCTAAGTCAGCACCGAAGCCAGCTTCTGTAATGGCATAATCGCCGAGATTCATCGCCATTTTAGTCGCCATGACGCTGTTGCATCCGTGGGCGATATTGGCAAAAGGCCCGCCGTGAATAAAAGCCGGCGTGCCTTCAAGGGACTGAACCAGATTCGGTTTAAGTGCGTCTTTCAGAAGCGCGGTCATGGCGCCCTGTGCCTTTAAATCTGCAGCGGTCACCGGTTTGTCGTCCCGGGTGTAGCCAATGATCATGCGGCCCAGCCGCGCCTTCAAATCCGGAATGGAAGTGGCCAGGCACAGCACTGCCATGATTTCAGAGGCCACGGTTATGTCAAAACCGTCTTCTCTTGGCACGCCGTTTTTCTTTCCGCCCAAACCGTCGACAATATTGCGCAGCTGGCGGTCATTCATATCCACGGCACGCTTCCACGTGATCTTTCTCGGGTCAATATTCAGTTCGTTGCCCTGATGAATGTGGTTGTCGATCATCGCCGCCAGCAGGTTGTTGGCTGCGCCAATCGCATGGAAATCTCCGGTAAAATGAAGGTTGATGTCTTCCATAGGCACAACCTGGGCGTAGCCGCCGCCCGCTGCGCCGCCCTTGATGCCGAAAACCGGGCCAAGCGAAGGTTCCCGCAGGGCTACCACAACATTTTTTCCGATTTTGCGCATGCCGTCGGCCAGCCCGATCGTGGTCGTCGTCTTGCCTTCTCCTGCAGGTGTTGGATTAATCGCGGTGACCAGAATCAGTTTGCCGTCTTCTTTAGGATGGTCCTTTAAATAATTGTAATCAATTTTTGCCTTAATCGGCCCGTATTGTTCGACATAACTCGGGTCGATGTTCAGGGTATCTGCAATTTCACTAATCGGTTTCGGGGTGCAGCTCTGTGCAATTTCAATATCCGATTTGATTTTCATACGCTCCTCCATATCTTTGTAAATAAATTGTATACGCTTTAAATATAAAATTAGTGTATCATCGCAGATTATTCATGTCAATTGATTTCAGATGCCGTTTTTAGTCCAAAGAGTGGCTTTGCCGAGCGCACGCCGTCCAAGATGGCCAGACGGATCTGTTCTGCCGCTGCCACGCCAATCAAGTCAAAATCCGCTTCTATTTTGCCGGAGGCCATGACAAAAATGGTATCCCCGTCCGCAGAGGTGTGCACCGGTGAAATCGCCCGGGCATAGCCGTCGTGGGCGATCGACGCGATTTTCTGGCACTGGGCTTTAGTCAGTTTTGCATTGGTCACAATACAGGCAATGGTGGTATTGGTCAAAGCATCGAGATGGGTTTTGCCGTCGGCCATCATTTCTTCATCTGTCGTTTTTTCAAAATGGGTGCCGGAAGGATCGAGCAGACCGGCTATTTTCCGACCCTTGTCATAAACGTCACCCAGGGCGTTAACCGCGACAATGGCAGTAAGCTGAAGGCTTCCGATCTGAAGACTGCTGACGCCTTGTCCGCTTTTCATCATTCTGTCAGTTCCCCGGTATTTGCCGACGGTCGCACCGGTTCCTGCCCCGATATTGCCTGAAAGCTGTGCCTGATGTTTAAATGCATTTTCGACGGCATCGCGCCCCATTTGAATATCCGGACGGACATGAGAGTCCCCCACTTCTAAATCGTATAAAGAAGCGCCGCAGACAATGGGCACTTTACCGCCTGTCGTCTGAAAGCCGATGTTTCTTTCTTCCAAAGCGGTCATGACGCCGGAGGCCGCGGTCAGTCCAAAGGCACTTCCACCGGAAAGCACCACACTGTGAATGCGCCGGATCATATTTTCCGGCTTCAGCAGATCAGTTTCCCGCGTTGCCGGCCCGCCGCCGCGGACATCAACGCCAGCCGCTGCCCCTTCCGGACAGATCACAGCTGTGACGCCAGTACCCGCCGTTAAATTCTCTGATGTTCCCACTAAAAAACCTTCTACATTCATTTTTTCACGCTTTCTTAGTTTTTAATAAAAAAAGCAGCCGAAGCTGCTCTATTCTAATGGACGACACCTTGCAGTTCATTGACCCGTTTTCTTGGATGTAAGCTTTGAACGTGTTCTGCAATGTTTGCCGCGTGGTCGCCGACGCGTTCCAAATCGACTAAAAGATCAAAATAAATCGCGGAAGAATTGGCCTGACAGCTGCCTTCTGACAGGCGCTTGATATGCGCGTCTTTATATTCATCCGTCAAATCGTCAGAACGTTCTTCTTCTTCGTATATTTTCATACACGTCGATTCATCTTCATCTGTCAGCACTTCTTTGACGTGCTTCACGATCGAATAAATCAAATCAAACAGATTCAGCAATTCTTGCTTGGCTTCTTCTGTCATTGTAACATCTTTTTCGATCTTATTTTCAGCTAATTCAACAATGTTTTCGGCATGGTCCCCAATCCGTTCGATGTCGTGGGCACATTGCAGATAAATGGCCAGGCGGTCATTTTCGTCCTGGGAGACATTCAAGTTGGAAAGCCTGATGATAAAATCGATGATGCCTTTTTCATGTTCGTCGATTCGTTCTTCCCGCTGATACACTTTTTCAATGGCTTTTTCGTCTCCTTCGATGAGGGCCTTGCCTGCAAGACGCAGATTCTTTTCAGCCATTTCCGCCATATGCACCAGTTCTTTTCCAAGCTGACCAATGGCGACTGCCGGGTTGTTTAACAGGCGGTCATCCAACTGAAGCCCGGTGTCTTTTTCTTCGCCTTCGTCATCGTCGAGGTGATTTTCAAGGAAGGCCACCAATTTGTCAATAAAGGGCAGCATAACAAACATATTGGCCACATTGAAGAACGTGTGGGACATGGCGATTTGTCTCGCGACATTAGGGATCACCCGTCCGCCTGCAGTTTTCATCGTTCCAGAAATGTTGACTAAAAACTGGTAAATTGGATTAACCGGCAGAACTGCATTGAAAATGCCTAACAATGCCATGACCCAGATGGCGCCGAAGATGTTCACGCTTAAATGGATAATTGCCGCGCTCTTCGCCGCTTTTGAAGTACCTATACTGGAAAGCAGCGCCGTCACGCAGGTCCCGATATTGGTCCCGATCATCATCGGAATGCAGATCTGAATCGCGGCTGTTCCTGAAACATCGGCAAAGATGCCGGAAATGGCCAGAGCCTGAAGCATGGCCAAAGTCGCACCGGAACTCTGCATGATCCCCGTGATCACCGTCCCGATCAAAAGTCCTAAGAACGGATTGCGCCCGTAGATAATGAGCCAATTTTTAAACACCGGATTGTTTTTCAAAGGTGCCATGGTGCTGCTCATGACAGAAATCCCGTAGAAAAGAATCCCGATCCCAAGAATGATCGTTCCGATATCGCGGGTTTTCTTTTTCTTGCCAAAAACAGACATCACTGTTCCAATTCCGATCAAAATCGGTGCGACCGCGTCGAAATTAAAAGCGATGAGCTGTGCCATCAGGGTTGTCCCGATATTCGCGCCTAAAATAATCCCCGCCGCCTGGGTCAAATTCATGAGCGACGCATTCACAAACCCCACAACCATAACCGTGGTGGTACTGGAGCTTTGAACCATAACCGTCACGACGATGCCACAGATAATCGCTTTCAATCTGTTGCTCGTCAAAACTTCAAGCAGGTGTTTCATGCGGTCTCCGGCAACGACTTTCAAGCTGTTGCTCATAATCTGCATGCCGTAGACAAAGAGAGCCAACCCGCCGATCAGTCCGACAATGATCTTAAATCCCATACAATCTCCTTTGTATTCTTACAAAAAATTTTAATGATCAGCTTTTATTATTTTATCACGGTCAAAATGTAAAATCTATATCAAGATAATGTAAATAATTTAGAAAAACTATGGCTTAATTTATCACACTTCACCCCAAGGGTCAATCTTATTCCCGCCACTTTTCTGAAAATTACACTGCGCAGGCTGAACAAGTGTGTTAAAATGTGTAAATAATAATGTTTGCATAGATCAGGAGGATTATTCATGTCGCAGTTCACAATGAATGAAATTGTCAGTCTCGCGAAAATGCGCGGCATCGTTTTTCCGGGTTCGGAAATTTACGACGGCCTCGCCAACAGCTGGGACTACGGCCCAATCGGGGTTGAAATGAAAAATAATGTCAAACGGGCCTGGTGGAAGAAATTTGTCCAACAGTCGCCTTACAACGTCGGCTTAGATGCCGCCATTCTCATGAATCCCAAAACCTGGGTGGCTTCTGGCCATGTCGGCGGATTT
Organism: uncultured Eubacteriaceae bacterium; assembly: GCA_945867155.1. Lineage (GTDB taxonomy): Bacteria > Bacillota > Clostridia > Eubacteriales > Eubacteriaceae > Pseudoramibacter. The sequence continues at coordinate 217,967 of CAMBHL010000001.1, forward strand.
AACGATCCGTTAATGGACTGCAAGCACTGCAAGTCCCGCTTTCGTGCCGATAAATTGATTGAAGATTATTTCAAATCTCAAGGTGAAGAAGTCGTGGTCGACGGCTGGTCCAACGAAAAAATGGAAGCTTTTATTAAAGAAAAGCAAATCCCCTGCCCTGACTGCGGAAAATCTGATTTTACTGAAATTCGCCAGTTCAATCTGATGTTCAAAACCTTCCAGGGCGTCACGGAAGATTCAACTTCTCAGCTCTATCTGCGTCCGGAAACGGCACAGGGCATCTTCGTCAACTTTAAAAACGTCCAGCGCACAACCCGCAAGCGCATCCCCTTCGGCATCGGACAGATCGGGAAATCCTTTAGAAACGAAATCACGCCAGGGAACTTTATTTTCAGAACCCGGGAATTTGAACAAATGGAACTCGAATTCTTCTGTGAACCTGGAACCGATCTGGAATGGTTTGATTACTGGAAAAAGCAGTGCAAAAACTGGCTTTCAGAATTGGGCATGACCATGGAAAATCTCCGTTTCCGGGATCATTCAAAAGAAGAATTGTCCCATTATTCCAACGCCACAACAGACGTGGAATACAAATTCCCCTTCGGCTGGGGCGAACTCTGGGGCATTGCGGACCGTACCGATTTCGACCTGACGCAGCATCAAAATGTGTCCGGAAAAGACCTGCGCTATCAGGACCCGGTCTCTCACGAAAAATACATTCCCTACGTCATCGAACCTTCCCTCGGTGCTGACCGTATGTTCCTCGCATTTCTCTGCGATTCCCTTGAACATGAAGAATTGGAAAACGGCGATACCCGAAGCGTCATGAAAATCCATCCGTTCTTATCTGCATATAAAGCCGCCGTGCTTCCCCTGTCTAAAAAATTATCCGAACAGGCTGAAGCTGTCTACGCTGATCTTTCTCAGTATTTTAATCTTGATTACGATCAGACCGGCAGTATCGGAAAGCGCTACCGCCGCCAGGACGAAATCGGAACGCCGTTCTGCATCACCGTTGATTTTGACACGGCAGAAGACCACGCCGTCACCATTCGGGACCGTGACACCATGGAACAGGTTCGTCTGCCTATTGCAGAAGTGAAAGATTATATTGCCAAACGCATCGCGTTTTAAATAAACTGAATTTTTCAAAACCCCTTGAGTGAGAAAATATTTTCATTCAAGGGATTTTGTCTTTTTTTAGTTGTAAACCATTTACTTTTTTAAAAAAAGTGTTATAATAAGAGCTGAATTTAAATGTAAACGAAATACATTAATAGTGCTGCGCGTCATCAATTGACCTTGACAAGGAGGCTGAAATGTCACAATTATTATTTTCTGTTCCTATTATTGGCATCATCGCATTGATTGTTGCACTTTGTTACGCATCCTGGATTGACAAACAAAGTGACGGCAACGACCGCATGCGGGAAATCGCATCGGCCATCAGCGAAGGCGCTCACGCCTTTCTGTTTTCAGAATACCGCATTCTCATTATTTTTGTCGCCGTTCTCTTTTGTCTCATTGGCATTTTTCTCGGCAACTGGCTCACCGCTGTCAGTTTCATCATCGGCGGCCTTTTCTCAACCCTGGCCGGTTATTTTGGCATGAATACGGCCACAAAAGCCAATGTCCGCACCACCAATGCGGCAAAGGAAAAAGGCATCGGGCCAGCGCTTAAGATCGCTTTTTCCGGCGGCTCTGTCATGGGGCTGTGCGTGTCAGGCTTCGGCGTTTTAGGCGTCAGCCTCATATACATTTTGACCAAAGATGTCGATGTTCTCGCCGGATTCAGTTTAGGTGCTTCCTCCATCGCCCTTTTCGCCCGGGTTGGCGGCGGCATTTACACCAAAGCAGCCGACGTCGGCGCGGACCTCGTCGGCAAAGTCGAAGCGGGCATTCCTGAAGATGATCCCCGAAATCCTGCGGTGATTGCCGATAACGTCGGGGACAATGTCGGCGACGTCGCGGGCATGGGCGCTGATCTGTACGAATCCTACGTCGGGGCCCTGGTTTCTGCCTTAACCCTCGGCGTGGTGCTCTATCAGCTCAAAGGCATCGTTTTTCCGCTGCTCTTGGCCGGACTTGGCCTGCTCTCCTCCATTATCGGCACCTTTATCGTCCGGCTCAACAAGGGCAGCGATCCTCAAAACGCCCTGCAAACCGGCACCTATGTGGCGAGCGGACTCATTATTGTGATCTCGCTGATATTAAGCAAACAGTTTTTCGGCGGTTTTAAACAAGCTGCGGCCATTATCTCCGGCCTTGTGGTCGGCGTACTCATCGGTCTTTTGACCGAATACTACACCTCTGACGCTCATCAGCCCGTCCAGGAAATTGCAGAAGAATCTGAAACTGGTGCTGGTACAACCGTGATCAGCGGCATCGCCGTCGGGATGAAGTCAACCGCTTTCCCGATCCTTTTGATCTGCGTCGCGATCTTCATTGCGTACCGTACCGCAGGCCTTTACGGCATTGCCCTCGCCGCGGTCGGCATGCTTTCGACGACAGCCATTACCGTTGCAGTCGACGCCTACGGTCCCATCGCTGACAACGCCGGGGGGATCGCTGAAATGTCTCACCTCGAAGAATCGGTTCGGGACACCACAGACCGCCTTGACTCTGTGGGGAACACGACGGCTGCCATGGGAAAAGGCTTTGCCATCGGCTCTGCCGCATTAACGGCACTTGCCTTATTCGTCTCCTACGCTCAGGCGGTTCATCTGAAATCCATCGACATTCTGAACAACCGCGTTACCATCGGCCTGCTCATCGGCGGGATGCTCCCCTTCCTCTTCTCCGCCTTTACCATGTCTTCAGTTTCAAAGGCGGCTTTCAAGATGATTGAAGAAGTCCGCCGTCAATTCCACGAAATGCCTGGCATTCTCGAAGGCACGACGCGCCCTGACTATAAAAGCTGTGTCGGCATTGCAACGAACTCCGCATTAAAACAAATGCTGGTGCCTGGGATCATGGCCGTCGCCTCACCAATCTCAATCGGTTTACTGCTCGGTGCTGACGCCCTTGGCGGCCTGCTCTGCGGCGCGCTGGTCTCCGGCGTCTCCATCGCGATTTTCATGGCCAATTCCGGCGGTGCCTGGGATAACGCTAAAAAATACATCGAATCCGGCGCTCATGGCGGAAAAGGCAGCGAAGCGCACAAAGCGGCCGTCGTCGGCGATACCGTTGGCGATCCTTTCAAAGACACTTCGGGGCCTTCTATCAATATTCTCATTAAACTCATGACCATCGTCGCACTGGTCTTCGCGCCTTTAATCGTTTCGGTGGGCGGTTTGCTCTAAGTCAAACGCAATCAGCGAGCACAGCTTTAACGCTGTGCTCATTTTTTATGCTTAACTTCTTTATAAAATATAAAGAGTTTGAATTTTACATTTACAGCATATACCCATAGGGGTATAATGGCTTTAAATTAAACAAGATCAATTCAGGAGGTATTTCTTATGTCTGTTAAATCCAATATTTTAAAAATCGGCGGCGGTATTCTTTTAGGTGCATTCGGCGGTAAGTTTTTAAAGAGCAAACCGGCGAAATCTGCAGGTGTCCACATCATCGCCGGAGCCAAAATCGCAGGCAACAGCATCAAAGACGGTTTTGAAAAATGCCAGGCCAGCTGCAGCAACGCTGCCGCAGAAGCCGATATTATCAAAGAAGAACATTTTGTAAAAAAGGATCAGGCTTACCGCGACAAGGTAAAATCAGAATATGAAGCCCTTAAGCCGGCCTATGAAGCAATCATCAAAGAAGAAGCAAAAGAAGAAAATACAGAAAGCGCTGACTAAGCGTTAGAAGCATTAGATTAGAAAGGATAACATTTTTGATCTATCGCATGATCCAGCGCACGCCAGGACGGTTTCACTTAGATCTCATGCAGCGGAGACTCACTGAAGCCGAAGCGGATGCGCTCTACTACACATTAATTGAACTCCCTGGCATCGAAAATGTCAAAGTTTATCAGCGTACGGCCCAATTATCCGTACGCTATATCGGTGTCGAATCTGCGATTCTGCAGTATATTTCGGATCTGGATCTTTCCGATGTCTCCCTTCAGGACAACGTCCCCGCTGTTTCAGCCCGGGCGACCAATGAGATGTACCAGAATAAAATTCTCGACAAGGTCATCTTCAGAATCGGAAAATGGCTCTTTCTTCCAGCGCCGATCCGCACGGTTGTCACCATTTATCAAGCCGTTCCTTTTGTTTGGCGCGGACTCAAAGATTTGTTCCACCGCAATATTTCAGCGGAAATCATCCACGCTGCTGCCGTCTTAGCGGCACTGCTCACCGGCGAATTTGAAACCGCTGCTTCTGTCGTCTTCCTGACGGAAATCGGCGATATTCTCGAAGAATGGACCTATAAAAAATCCGTTGACGATTTGGCTCAGTCTTTATCTCTCAACGTCGAAAAAGTCTGGAAAGTGGAAGAAGACGGCACCAGCCATCAAGTTTCCCTCAATCACATGCACAACGGCGACTGCTTCAAGGTCACCATGGGCAACATGATTCCCCTTGACGGAAAAGTCATTTCTGGGGAAGCCATGGTTAACCAGGCTGCACTGACCGGCGAACCGTTAGCCGTCCGCAAACACGACGGTCTGATTGTCTATGCCGGAACAGTTCTCGAAGAAGGCGAGCTCATCGTTAAAGTGCGCTCATCCTCTGGCGAAACCCGGTACGACAAGATCGTCACCATGATTGAAAATTCAGAAAATCTTGCGGCAATGACTCAGATGAAGGCCGTTTCTGTCGCCGACCGTCTGGTCCCGTGGACCTTCGGCGCGTCTCTGCTCGCCTTTGTTTTGACCCGGGACGTCATGAAAGCTGCCTCGGTTCTCATGGCGGACTTCTCCTGTGCCGTAGAAGTGGCCATGCCGATTGCCGTTCTCTCGGCAATGCGGGAAGCCGGCAAAAACGACATCACTGTTAAAGGCGGAAAATTCCTCGAAGCCATTTCCGAAGCCGACACCATCGTCTTCGACAAGACCGGAACCCTGACCCGCGCAACACCTGTCGTCCAGGATATTATTACCTTTGACGGGAAAGATCCAGACGAGATGCTGCGCATCGCCGCCTGCCTCGAAGAACAATTCCCTCATTCCCTGGCCAACGCCGTCGTCCGCGCCGCAAAACTTAAGGGCCTAGATCATTATCAGATGAAAACCAAAGCCGAATACATCGTGGCCCACGGCATCGCGTCGACCCTCGGGGATCAGCGCGTCGTCATCGGATCGTATCACTTTGTCTTTGAAGATGAAGGGGTTGTTTTTGAAAACGAAGCAGATGAAAAACGCCTGGCTGAAATTCCGGCTGAATATTCACATCTGTACATGGCCATCGGCGGCAAACTCGTCGCGGTCATCGCCATCTCTGATCCAATTAAGGAAAATACACCTGAGGTTATCCGCGATCTGAAACAGGCCGGCTTCAAGAACATCGTCATGATGACCGGCGACAGCGAAAAAACAGCCAAAGCGATTGCGGCCCAGGCTGGCATCACGGAATACTACTCCGAAGTGCTTCCTGAAGATAAAGCCAAGTTTGTCGAAAAGATCAAAGACCGCGGTGAAAAAGTCATCATGATCGGCGATGGAATCAACGATTCTCCGGCCCTTTCAGCCGCTGATGTCGGCATTGCCATCAAAGAAGGCGCCGACATCGCCCAGGAAATCGCCGACGTCACCATCTCGGGCTCTGATCTCAACCAGCTGGTCAATTTGCGGAAACTGTCCGACAAGCTCATGAAGCGCATGCATTCAACTTATGTCATCGGCAACGTGCTCAACGGCGCCATCCTGCTCTTCGGCATTACCGGGCTCATCGTTCCAAGAACAGGAGCTGTGCTCCACAATGCCTCTACGATCGGGCTGTGTCTGCGGAACATGCAGGATTTATCAGCGGATCAGGAACGCGATGAAGATTCTGCACTTCTTCCCGCTCCAGAACCTGACGCTGCCTGACGCAAAAGCGATTCAATCTAAAGCCTATTCTTTTACGAATAGGCTTTTATTTTGTGGTAGACTTAATCAAAAGACAAAAGATATAGAAAGGAAAACGCTTATGATTCATTTTCCCAATGCCCACGTCGATCTCGACTATCTCGACGCCAATGAAACGGTCGCCGAAGCCTGTGCCAGAGCAGGGCAGCCCTTGGATCTTGTCTGTGGCGGCACAGGACGCTGCGGTCAATGTCGAATCCTCGTGAGAAATCACGGTTCCATGATGGAAGTGCTGGCCTGTCAGTATCATGTCTGTGATGAAATGGAAATTTTGACAGACCACGAAAAGACGCAGAAAATTCTCGATCAGCACATCGATTTCAATCCCTTAGTTCTCGATCCTCCGGTAGTCTGTTTCCCCGTCAGCCGTGAAAGTCTCAATTTGCAAAATGCCAGCGCTTTTCTCGGCTCCATCAACGCCGTGCTTCCCGTGGAACTCACCTGCGGCGATCCGGACCTGCTCATCGCCGGGTTTGAAGCTGTTCGAAAAAATCCGGTCCCTGTCGTCGACATCATCGCCGCGGTGAAAGAAGCGCCAACAGAACAGGATCTGCGCGCCGGAACTTTGCTTGGCATCGATCCGGAAACCGGTGCCATGCCCAATTTTGGCGCAGCCTTTGACGTCGGGACGACCACTGTTGTCGGCTATCTCTACGACCTCGAAGATGGTTCCCTGTGTGCCACTGCTTCGGCGCGAAACCGGCAGAGTGCCTACGGCGCAGACGTCATTTCCCGCATTGCGGCTGCCGGAGACGGCAAACTCGAAGCCTTGCATCAGGCGGTCTGCGAAACCCTTTCCGAAATCATTCAAGCGTTATGTGAAAAAACCGGAGCGGTCGATCCCGGGCAGATCATCTCCGTCATCTGCTGCGGCAACACGACCATGATTCACCTGCTCGCAGACGTTTCACCCGAATCCCTCGGCACCGCGCCTTTCACCTCTAAAATCACCAGCTCTGTCACAGGGCCGGCGAAAAATTGGCACTTAAACCTCCATCCGGCGGCGCAGATGACCTTACTGGCGCCCATCGCCTCGTACATCGGCTCAGACACTGGCGCGCTTCTCGCCGCACTGCCCCAGCGCGATTGGGAAATGCGCCTCGTCATCGACCTCGGCACCAACGCCGAAATTGCGCTCGGCCGTCAGAACCATTACACGGTTTGCTCGGCCCCCTGCGGACCGGCACTCGAAGGCGACGGCCTCACCATGGGCATGCGGGCTGAAGAAGGCGCCATTGAAAAAGTCCGCTACGATGCCAACACAAACCGCTTTCTCATCCAAACCATCGGCAGCGTGCCCGCGAAGGGTTTTTGCGGCTCCGGCGTCATCGACACTATCGCGGCCCTGCGCGACAGCGGCCTCTTAAAGGCAGACGGTGCCTTTATCAGTGAAAAGGAATGTGAACAGCATCCCAACGGCTCGCATCTGATCCGCCGAGGCAAAGTCCGCCAATTTGTGCTGCTCACCTCTGAGGAAAACCAAGGCGCCGGCGATGTGGTCCTGACTCAAAAAGACATCCGCAGTATTCAGCTCGCCAAAGCCGCCATCGCAACAGCGATCGATTTGCTGTTAAAAGAAACTCAGATGACCTTAAACGATATCGATACGGTCTACCTTGCCGGCGCCTTTGGCAATTATATCTCGATCTCTTCCGCTCAGAAAATTGGCCTTCTTCCGGCAGGCAAGCATTTGCGTACCATCCCCGTCGGCAACGGGGCCGGTTCCGGCGCCATCCACTGTCTTTTGTCCCTTGCGTCCAAAACATGCACAGAACAGATGTCAAAGCACTGCCACGTGATCAATCTTGCGAACCGTTCTGAATTCAATCAGGTTCTCATCTTAAACACGCCCTTGTCTCCTCAATCAACCTAAAAAGCCGCATATCAAATTGATATGCGGCTTTGTATTGGTTAAACTTTTCATGCTGCTGCGTGACGTGCTTTTGAAGGACGATGAACGAGTCCCATGTGCTGGGCCAGAAGATACAAGCGGTTAACCACAGCCAAGGTTACAACAGCACCTAAACCGACCTGAACCAAATTCCCCGGGATCGAGCTCACCGGCGCAACCCAGTTGCCGTAAATAATCCCTTCTGCGATATAATATCCGACAATTTTAATGGCGCAGGCAGCCAATAGGGCCAGGATATAGTGGAGATAATCGTGATGATTTTCGCAGATCGCCCCGACTGCAATGCCCATTAATCCGCAGATGACAAAGGTGAACGGCGCCCATGCCGTCCAGCCGCCCATGAGGTCAAACAGCCCCATGCCGACGCCGCCGGCCGCTCCGCCGATGCGCTTTCCGAAAATAATCGCCCCGATAAAAAGGGGAATATTTCCCAAATGCACCAGACCGCCGTTCGCCGCGATAGGCAGGCGCACATTAATAAACGTAAAGACGTACGTCAAAGCGATAAAAACCGCTGCGATGACCAAATTGTGCAATTTTTCATTTCTCATGATGAGTCTCTCCTTCTTTGTTGCTGGTTTTATTATGCCTTTCCCGAAAGAATGATAAAAGACTCAATCAAAATTCTTTTATTCAGGTCAGTTTCGCCCTGATTTTTCTAATCTGACCTGTTTGACCTTTTCGATCTTTTTTTACTTCGACGCTGCCTCTTCAACATTCGTCAGTACAAATTGGGAATTGTAGAGTTTGGCGTAAAAGCCATTTTGTTTGAGCAGTGTTCTGTGGGTGCCCTGTTCAATAATCTGACCGTCCCGCATCACGAGAATGATGTCTGCGTTTCGAACCGTTGAAAGGCGGTGAGCCACGACAAAACTGGTTTTGCCGGTCATCATCTTGTCAAAGGCGGCCTGTACCCGAAGTTCTGTCCGGGTATCGATATTTGAAGTCGCTTCATCGAGGATCAGCATCGGCGGATCGATGAACATAACCCGGGCAATGCAGAGCAGCTGTTTCTGGCCCTGGCTGAGATCACCGTCGTCGATCACGGTGTCGAGTCCTCTGGACATCTGGCGGATGAAGGTGTCGCAGTGTGCGGCTCTTGCCACTTTCCAAATTTGGTCATCAGTCGCATCCGGATGGCCAAAGGCAATATTTTCCCGCACGGTGCCATGCTTGAGCCAGGTATCCTGAAGCACCATGCCGATGTTTTTTCTCAGAGAAGGGCGGGACACATCGTAAATATTGCAGCCGTCAATGGCAATGCTGCCGCTTTCTGCGTCATAAAAACGCATCAGCAGGTTGATCAATGTCGTTTTGCCGCATCCCGTCGGCCCGACGATTGCGATGTGCATGCCGGGCTTCGCCTGAAGGGAAAAATCCTGAATGAGTTTTTTTGAAGGATCGTAGCTGAAGTAAAGGTGTTCGATATCGACATCCCCGTCAACGGCCGGCAGCTGCTTTTCTGGGTCCGGCGACTGGGACGGTGTGTGAATCAGTTCCAGAACGCGGTCGGCGCAGGCCAGCGCATTTTGGAATTCCGTGACGACCGATGAAATGTCATTAAAGGGCTTCATGTACTGATTTGCGTAAGTCAAAAGTGCCGTCAAGCCGCCAATCGTCAAGACGCCGTGGGGCACAATGATGGCACCAATGAGGGCCACAATGGCGTAGATCACACTGTTGACAAAACGGGTGGAGGGATTTGTAAGGCTCGAATAAAAAACAGCTTTCTGGCTGAATTTCTGCATTTCCCGGTTGATCACCGCAAAGCGTTCCGAACCCCTTTTTTCGTAACCGAATGCCTTGACGACCTTTTCCCCGCCGACTAATTCTTCGATGAGCGCCGTCTGACGTCCCCGAGTATCACTTACATTTCTGAACATCGTAAAGGAACGGGAAGCGATAAAATGGGCCACGAGAAAACTCACCGGCGTCATGGCTACGACAAAAAGGGTAATCGGCATGTTAATGCTGAGCATAAAGCCGATGGTCACGCCGATCATGACGATCCCTGAAAACAATTGAGTCAAGCCGAGGAGCAAGCCGTCCGAAAGCTGATCCACATCTGTGATGACCCGGCTGACAATATCCCCTGAAGGATGATTGTCGAGGTATCCCAGGGAGAGGTTCTGAATTTTGCGGATCACTTGGGCGCGCAGATCCCGGACAACCCAGTAGGCCAAACGGTTATTGACCAAATTCATGACCCAGGTCGCTGCACTGGCAATTAAAACTGCCACCGCGACCCGAATGCCGATTTTGGCGACCAATGCAAATTGGACATGCCCTTTCCCGACAATGCCGTCGATCATTTTGCCAAACAAAATGGGCACATAAAGCTGAAGCACCACACTTAAGGCCGCCGTGACCAGAGAAATCACCAGCAGTCCCTTGTACTTCAAAACATAGGCCAGCACTTCTTTTAAGGTCGCCGTGCTTTGTGTGTTCTTTTTTATTTTTTTCATGCTGCTTCACCCCCTGTCGGGTCTTCCTTCTGTTCATCTTTAGGGAACTGAGAATAATAAATTTCCTGATAAATCTGGTTATGAGCCAGCAGTTCATCGTGCGTGCCCTTGCCGACCAATTTGCCTTCATCAAGCACGAGAATTTGATCTGCATCCATGACACTGGCAGTTCTCTGAGAGACAATAAAAACCGTCATGTTGCGATGAAGCTTGTGAATGGCCCGGCGCAGCGCAGCATCCGTCGCAAAGTCGAGAGCGCTGGCGCTGTCGTCCATGATGAGGATATCCGGGTCTCTAACCAGTGCCCGGGCAATGGTCAGCCGCTGACGCTGACCCCCTGAAAGGTTGTGCCCATTTTGCTGAAGCTCGAAATTCAGACCGCCTGTTTTTTGATCCACCACATCTTTCACCTGAGCCGTAGCTAAGGCCTGATTCATTTCCGCTGCACTGGCTTTTTCTTTTCCCCACCTTAAATTATCGGATATGGTTCCTTTGAACAACGTCACCCGCTGGGGCACATAGCCGATCCGTGCGTTCAGTTTTCCTTCTGGATAATCCCGCACGTTTTCACCCCATACACAGACTTTCCCGTCCGTCGCATCATAAAACCGCGGAATGAGGTTCACCAAAGTGGATTTTCCAGAGCCCGTGCCCCCGATAATGCCAATGGTCTGGCCTTTTTTAACCGTAAAACTGATGTCTTCCAAAGCCGGCGCACCGCCCTGTTCGTAAGTAAAGGTCACATGATCAAAGGCAACGGCCGCATCTGTTTCAGGATTTTCCTGTGCCGGCATATCCTGAGACGGAAATGCCATACTCGGCTGAATGTTGAAAACATTCTGAATCCGTTCAGCACAGGCGATGGAGCGGTTAATGAGCACCACAAGCTGGGCGAATTTAATGAGTTCAATGATCATCTGCGCCATATAATTGTACAAAGCGACGACCTGCCCCTGCTGAATGGCGCCGAGATTAACCCGGATGGCGCCGACTTGAATGAGGACGATGGTCGCAATGTTGACAATGGCGTACGTCATCGGATTGAGCAGTGCGGACAAACGGCCAACGCGTTCCGCATAACGGGTCAGTTCATCGTTGTTCTGATCAAATTCCCTGACCGCATCTCCTTCGCGGCCAAAGGCGCGCACGACGCGAACCCCGGTTAGATTTTCCCGGGTATTGCCCAACAGCCGGTCCAATTTTTTCTGCAGTTTCCGGAACATCGGAATGGAGGACCGCATGATGAGGAACACCACCAGACTCAAAATCGGAATGGCCACGACAAAAACAAGGGCACATTTAACGTCGATGGTAAAGGCCATCACCATCGACCCCAAGACGATGATCGGGCTTCGCAAAAGCAGTCTCAAGGCCATGTTCAATCCGTTCTGCACCTGCTGCATGTCACTGGTCAGCCGCGTGATCAGCGTATCGGTTCCGATTTGATCCAGTTCGCTGTACGAAAATTTCTGAATGTGATCAAACAAGCCCTGGCGCATATCGGTCACACAGCCGACGCTGGAACGCGCCGCAAAAAACTGCGCCGTGATGCTGCTGGCGAGCCCTGCGCCGGCCAGGACGAACATCAGAGCGACCATCTTGTAAATATAAGGATGATTGTTCTGGGCGATTCCGACATCGATAATCTTCGCCACAACTAACGGCACCAGTAAATCCAAAAATGCTTCCAAGAGTTTGAACGCCGGCGCCAGTACGGCATCCCGTCTGTAATCTTTTAAATATTCAAATAATTTTTTCATGAGAGCTCCTTCCTTCTTCGCAATTATGATATCATGAAAATAACTATATGAATAATATTGAATGATTTAATAACCATATTTATTTAATATATCTGGAGGGTTTATGGATCTCAGACAACTTCATTATTTTGCAGCGGTCGTCGAAAACGGCACCATTTCAGAAGCCGCGCGGAAACTTCACCTTTCCCAGCCGCCGCTTTCGAATCAGATCAAACTTCTCGAAGCCGAATGCGGGGTCACCCTGTTCGAACGGGGCGCCCGCCACATCACGCTGACCGAAGCGGGCCGCGTCCTCTACCGCCATGCCGTTCAAATCCTGTCGATGACAAAGGCCACAGAAGAAGAGATGCAGAATCTGCGCTACGGCAAGCAGGGATCGGTTCATATCGGGTTGATTTCATCCTGCGCCTCACCGGAGTTCTTTGACGTCATTGAGATGTTTCATCAAAATTATCCCGGTGTGATGTTCAAGGTCACCGAACGCAACACTTTTGACTTGCTGACTCTGCTCGAAAACGGCCAAATCGAGCTGGCGGTCATCCGAACGCCTTATCGCAGTTCCGGTCTCGAAGCTTTAACCTTAAGAGAAGATCCTTTTGCCGCGGTCTATACCCACGAATACGACGGCATATCCAGTGAAAAAAGCGAACTGATTTCTGTTCAGGCCCTGTCTGCGTATCCCCTCATCATTTACAGCCGATGGGAACGGGATATCCGCCAGTTTTTCCAGGGCTGGGACATCAAACCGAATATCGTCTGCGTCAACGAAGACGCCAGGACAACTTTGCAGTGGGCCTCATCAGGCATCGGCGTCGCCCTTGTCCCCCGCTCGGTTGCCGCCTCTTTTCCCCATCTCCAGTCGACACAGATTGACGCGCCGGGTCTCGTTTCAAAACTTCAGCTGGTACGGCGGAAAAATGCGGCGATTTCACAAAACGCCTTTAATTTGTTTTCACTTTTTGAAAAATATTTTAAGACAAAATAAAACAGGCCTGCTTTTGATGCAGACCTGTTGGTTTATTCAAAATTTTCCAAATAGGCGAATGCTCTCTCGTATTTCTCCTGCCGTTTCCGGCTTTCTTCCCGGCTTTCCTCCGGCAGGCGGCTGAGATCCTGATTGTGAACCAAATCTGCCATCTTCACCCGTCTTGCAACCGGATTAGCTGCCAGATTTTCGATGTACGCCTGATAAGTCTGATTCGGACGGCGCGTCAGCAGATCGACAGCGTCGATCACGACCTTTGGAAAACCCATCTGTCCTAAATCCGAAAAACTCACTTCTCCGTCTTCGCAGACGTCGTGGAGCAGGGCCGCCGCCGTTTCAATTTCACCCGTCATCTGTTCAGCCACATGCCAGGGATGAAAAACGTAGGGCACCCCTCCTTTATCCTGCTGATTTTTGTGCACGTCATACATCAAATTCATGGCCTTTTTCGTAAGCGGTGTGTAGATCATCTGATTTCCTCTCTCAAAAAAAGGATTCATTTCATCAATGAATCCTATCGTTCCGACTGACCTGGTCTTTGCCCCCACACCCGCCAGCTGGAAGTTTCGCCTGATATCATCTCACTGTTCCTTCTCTCGGTTTAGACCGGCTGGACTTACATCTAGGCCGCACCATGATCGATTATTTTATTGTTGAATACCTTACGTGGATCGTTTTGCCTGCGACTGGCTTCGACTTTCAACCACAGCTCGGAACATCTTTCATTATAGAAAATCAAAAGATTTCTGTCAATCTTCAGCCGTCCGTTCGTCCTGCACAATTTTGATCATCAGGGCGTTTTCAACCCGATGGCGTTCAATTTCACAGGACACTTCGTAGGGCTTCATCACCGTATGGTTGAAATTCCAGGCATTGGCGTGGCAGCCGCCGCCGCAGAAATAACGGCACCAGCAGTCCCGGCAGGAGGGTTTGTTCAAGAGCCCGGCTTCCATGAACTGATCCTTGATTTCCGGCTTCGTGATCCCTTCATCGACATTGCCCATGATAAATTCCGGCTGTCCTACAAATTGATGGCACGGGTAAATATTGCCCTTCGGGGTCACTGCGACGTAATCCCGTCCGGCGCCGCAGCCTGAAAGGCGCTTGTACACGCAGGGGCCGCCGTTTAAATCGACCATAAAGTGATAAAAGAGGTAGTCCAGCCCTTCCTCTTCCTGATTGAGGTAAGCGAGTGCCAGACGATCGTATTCTTTCTTGATCGCATTGACATCTTCTTCCAGAATCGCATAAGGCTTTGATGGATCGGTCACCACCGGTTCAACGGATAGGCTTTTAAAGCCCTGGCGGGCCATGTCTTCCACATCCCGGCCGAAATCCAAATTGTATTTGGTGTATGTACCCCGGACATAGTATTCCTTGCCGCTCGCTTCCCGGATATCGCACATTTTTTTGATGTGATTGAAGATAATATCGTAGGACCCTTTTCCCGAAATGGTCGGTCGCATCCGGTCATTGACCGCTTTCCGGCCGTCCAGGCTTAAGACGACATTGCCCATGTTTTCGTCGATCCACTTCATGTTTTCGTCGTTTAAGAGCATGCCGTTTGTGGTCATCGTAAACTTGAACTTCTTGTTTTTGGGGCCTTCCAGGCTTCGCCCATAGGCGACCAGACGCTTGACTACATCGAAATTAATCATCGGTTCCCCGCCGAAGAAATCCACTTCGAGGTTGTGGCGGTTCTTCGACTGCGCCACGAGAAAGTCCAGGGCCTTTTTGCCGACTTCGTAGGGCATCACGTCGCGCTTGCCGTTGAAATCACCCTGGGAAGCGAAACAGTATTTGCATCTTAAATTGCAGTCGTGGGCCACGTTAAGACACATGGATTTGATCAAATCGTAGTTTTGATAAACCATGGGATCATAATCATCCGGTGCGTAAAGCATGCCCTGTTCTTCAAGTTCGTGGAGCTCGGCAATGACTTCTTCAACTTCATCTTTGGGATAAGTTTTCTGCCACTTTTCGAGGGTTTCCTCATCGGATTTGAGGTGGTAATCGTCGAGAATGTCGTAAGTCATCTGATCGACTTGCATGAGCGATTCGCTCGCCACATCGAGCACGATGTAGCGCCCATTGAGATAAAATTTATGGATTTGAGAATGTGTATTTTTCATAGGATTTTCTTTCAGAAAAAAACAGGCAGGCCAATGAGCCTGCCCGCTTCAACCCGCGATGTGGGATTATTTTGCCTGTGCTTGTTTGCAGTGCTGATTCCCGACGGTGCAGGAAGTTTTGCATGCTGACTGGCAGGAAGTCTGGCATTCGCCGCAGCCTTTGTTGGCTGTTTCACATAAACGGCCCTTGTTTACAACTTGAATATGTTTCATGATGATGTTTCCCCTTTCAAAATGCTCTTTTATTTATTCATCAGCTTTTTCCTGAGCATCTTCGCCTTTTGAAGCTTCTTCAGATGCCGTTTCAGCTGGTTTTTCAACTTTTTCGGCTTTTTGTTCAGCCTGATCTGCTGTTTCTTCTGCCGCTTCTTCCGCTTCGACATCATCGGCTTTAATGACGCGGACAATGGATTCTTTGCGGATCATCATTTTGTGGAAATCCGGCAGCATTTCCAGCACCACATTTTTATCATCCAATGCACTGATTATACCATAAAAGCCGCCGGCTGTCAGGACTTCGTCTCCGATTTTCATGCCGGTGTGCATGTCTTCCATCTGTTTCTGGCGTTTGCGCTGAGGACGAATCATAAGGAAATACAAGAACACCGCCAAAATGATGACCGACGCAATACTCGCCATATTGTTTCGGGATGTCTGAGATGCCTGAAGGGTCAAGCCTAAAACCTGATTAATCATTTTGATAAACTCCAATCTTTTTTATTCCATACTGATTGAAAACTTCGGTCCGCAGATCCAACAATGCATCTTGTTTAATTGCTTCCCGAATTTTTTCCATTAGGGATAGTGTAAAATATAAATTGTGATATGTCAACAATCTCGCCCCTAATATTTCCTTGCATTTAATGAGATGCCGGATATACGCCCGAGTGTGATGGGTGCAGACTTCACAGTCACAGTTGGGGTCTACCGGGGTGAAATCCGTCTCGTAAGTCGCATTTCGAATGACTTTCCTGCCTTCTGAAGTCATCGCCGTGCCGTTTCGGGCGATGCGCGTCTGAAGCACGCAGTCGAACATGTCGATGCCCCGGAGCACCCCTTCAAACAGCGCATCCACAGAACCAACTCCCATGAGATAACGGGGCTTTTCTTTCGGCAAAAGCGGGGTCGTCACATCCAGCATATGATACATCTTTTCATGGGTTTCTCCGACCGAAAGACCGCCGATCGCGTAGCCCGGAAAATTCATCGCCACAAGATCCTTCGCGCTTTTGCGTCTCAAATCGTCGAACATCCCGCCCTGCACAATACCGAACAGTGCCTGATGTTCAGGATTTTCGTGAGCGTTCTGACAGCGTTTGGCCCATCTTGTCGTCATTTCCATGGAATGCTTCGTATAATCGTAATCGGCATCGGCCGGTGCACATTCGTCGAAGCACATGATGATATCCGCGCCGATGATATTCTGCAAATGAATGGAATCCTCCGGCCGCATAAAGTGGCGGGAACCGTCCAAATAAGACGTAAACCGAACGCCCTCCTCTGTGATTTTCCGGATCGCCCCCAGGGAAAAGACCTGAAAACCGCCGGAATCGGTCAGAATCGGCCGATCCCAGTTCATAAACCGGTGAAGGCCGCCAGCTTTTGCCATAACCTCTTCCCCCGGTCTGAGATAAAGATGATAGGTATTGCCTAAAATGATCTGAGCGTTCATGCGGTGCAAATCCCAATTGTCCATGGATTTGACTGTCGCCTGGGTTCCCACCGGCATGAAAATCGGCGTCTGGATTTCGCCGTGGTCAGTGATGATCCGGCCAAGACGCGCTCCCGTGTATTTTTCCTGATGTAATAATTCGTATCGAAACATCTTCACCCTACTCAATAAACATGGCATCGCCAAAACTGAAAAACCGGTATTTTTCTTCAACCGCGTGCCGATAAGCCGCCAGGATTTTTTCCCGGTCATAAAAAGAAGAAACCAGCATCAAAAGCGTCGATTCCGGCAGATGGAAATTCGTAATGAGCGCATCAATCACCTGCCAGTGAAATCCGGGATAAATAAAAATAGAAGTTGATCCCCGTTCCGGCACAATTTTACCGCCGTTGTTCGCCGCAACACTTTCCAGCGTCCGAACAGTGGTCGTTCCCACCGCGATCACCCGGCCGCCCGCTTTCTGAGTCTCGTTGATGAGATCAGCCGTTTCCGGCGAAACGCTGTATTGTTCTGAATGCATTTGGTGATCGAGAATGTTTTCTTCTTTGACGGGTCTGAAAGTA
The DNA here is from genome assembly GCA_945867155.1 of uncultured Eubacteriaceae bacterium. Taxonomy (GTDB): domain Bacteria; phylum Bacillota; class Clostridia; order Eubacteriales; family Eubacteriaceae; genus Pseudoramibacter. Next base: position 235,469 of record CAMBHL010000001.1, read on the forward strand.
CCCAGGCCCACATGGAGCGTCACAGCGGTCGTTTTCACCCCCATCGCCCGGATCTGATCCAACAGGGCTTCTGTGAAGTGAAGGCCAGCTGTCGGCGCCGCCGCCGAGCCGTTGTATTTGGCGTACACGGTCTGATAACGGGAAGGATCTTCGAGTTTTTCGTGAATATACGGCGGCAGCGGCATGGTGCCGATCTGGTTTAATATTTCCTCAAAAACGCCGTTGTATTCAAAGGCGATGACCCGAAGCCCGTTGTCGATGGTTTTTTCAATGCTCCCAGTCAAAACCACGCGTCCGGCATCGTCTTTAAATTCAAGCACCGTTCCGGGTTTGGCCTTGCGTCCGGGCTTGACCATCGTTTCCCAATGATGATCATCCAGGCGTTTTAAAAGCAGCAGTTCTATTTTGCCGCCTGTTTCTTTTTTATGACCGTAGATCCGGACTGGCAGGACCTTGGTGTCGTTCATGACCAAAAGGTCCCCTGGTTCTAAATATTCGACAATGTCGTGGAAGTGCCGGTCTTCAATCTGATCGTTTTGCCGATTGATGACCATCAGACGCGACATATCCCGCTTTTCTGCCGGCGTCTGCGCGATTAAGGACTCCGGCAAATCGTAATAAAAATCAGATTTTTTCATCATGCTTCGTCAATTCCTCCAAACTGATTTGATTGGTGAGGCCTTTGGCTGCCTTCAACCCCAGATGCGCACATCCTGATGAGGTGATGACCCGTCCGCTCGGCGTTCTGGCTAAAAATCCGAGCTGAAGCAGATAAGGCTCGTATACTTCCTCGATGGTATTGGCTTCTTCTCCAATAGAAGCGGCCAGTGTGTTGAGTCCCACCGGCCCGCCGTCGAACTTTTCCGCAATGGTTCTGAGCATCAGCCGGTCATTTTCATCCAGACCTGCCTCGTCAACTTCAAATAAGGCTAAGGCGTGTCGCGCCGTTGCCAAGTCGATGACGCCTTCTCCTTCCATTTCTGCGTAGTCTCTGACCCGCTTGAGGAGACGGTTCGCCACCCGCGGCGTCCCCCGCGATCTGCGGGCGAGTTCTTCAGCGCCTGAATCGTCAATCTGAATGTGAAGAATGCCTGCCGAGCGCTTGATGATATCAGCCAATTCGCCTGCTGAATACAGCTCCAAACGCTGCACAACGCCGAAGCGGTCCCGGAGAGGCGCTGTCAGCTGTCCGGCCCGGGTCGTAGCGCCCACCAGCGTAAATTTCGGCAGATCCAGACGGATGCTTTTCGCTCCCGGCCCTTTGCCAATGATGATGTCCAGAGCAAAGTCTTCCATTGCCGGGTAGAGCACCTCTTCAACCTGGCGCTGCATCCGGTGAATTTCATCAATAAAAAGCACATCTCCAGCCTTCAGGGTCGTCAAAATCGAGGCGAGATCCCCTGGCTTTTCAATGGCCGGTCCTGAAGTAATCCGCATCTTCGTACCCATTTCGTTGGCAATGATATTTGCCAATGTTGTCTTGCCTAAACCAGGCGGTCCGTACAGAAGGACATGATCTAAGGGCTCGCCGCGCTTCTTTGCCGCGTTGATGAAGATCTTCATTTGCTTTTTTACCCGGCTCTGGCCGATGTATTCGTCCAAATGCTGAGGTCTTAATGAATGTTCGATTTCAACATCCGGTTCTGAAAATTCAGTGGTAATAATGCGATCTTTCATAATTTCCTTTTACATTTTTGATGCGGCTGCCAATGCTGCCTTCAGTAAATCTTCAATGCTCATGTCCGGTGAAATCACCTGGTCAATCAAATCCGACGCCTCTTTATAGGCGTATCCCAGGCCCAGCAGACCGTTAATGCCTTCGTTGTAAAGATCATCCTGGCGCTGCATTTTTTCTGTGGCACCCTGGGCTTTCACTGCGCCGTCCTGTTCAGGCAGCGGGACATTTTTAAATTTGTCTTTCAATTCCAGAATAATCCGCTCTGCCGTTTTTTTGCCGATTCCCGGTGTTCTGGAAATCGCTTTGGCGTCGGCATTTTTGACATGCTTAATCAGCGTCGCTTCATCAAATTGGGAGAGTAAGCTCATCGCCGCTTTGGGACCCACACCGGAAATACCGATCAGCGTGACAAAAAGCTGGCGCTCTTCTTCCGAGAAAAAGCCGTACAAGGTCACGTCGTCCTCCCTGAACGCCGGATAGAGCAAAAGCTTGACCGGCTGATGCAGTTCCGGCAGCTTGGCACTGGTGGTCATGGACGTGCGAATCCAATATCCGAAGCCGCCGGTCTCGACGACGACACCATCCGCGCGCTGTTCTTCCAATTCTCCTTTGATGTACTCGAACACCTTTCTCCTCCTATTAAAAAAACGCTAACCCAGTCTATTGTCTGGTTTAGCGTTTGCCTTCTTTATGGAGGTGGCACCCAGAATCGAACTGGGGATAGAGGTTTTGCAGACCTTTGCCTTACCGCTTGGCTATGCCACCAAAATAAAATGGAGCGGAAGACGAGATTTGAACTCGCGACCCTCGCCATGGCAAGGCGATGCTCTACCACTGAGCCACTTCCGCACCGTTTAATGGTGCCCAGAGGCGGAATTGAACCACCGACACGGGGATTTTCAGTCCCCTGCTCTACCGACTGAGCTATCTGGGCATGGCGACCAGGATGAGGTTCGAACTCACGACCTCCAGCGTGACAGGCTGGCATTCTAACCAACTGAACTACCTGGCCAATAAATATGTTGCTTTCTGGTGGTCGCTACAGGGCTCGAACCTGTGACCCCCTGCTTGTAAGGCAGATGCTCTCCCAGCTGAGCTAAGCGACCAAATCTCAAGCACGGGTATTATTATACGCTAGAACCCCGTGCTTGTCAAACCTTTTTTTCGATTTTTTTACACGTTTTTTATCTTTTTTCTGCAACGTACTGAACACGGTCGCTGAGCGCCCCTCCAGCCAGAAAAGTTCCGAAGTCGTAAATCTTTTGATTCTTGAAAGATGGGATCTTTAATAATCTAAAAATTTCTTCGACCGGATAATAAAACTGACTCTGCTGTTCTTCGTAACGTTCATATAAATCGTCTTTTCGGCGCACGAAAAAGGACAAATCAAAATCAATTTTGTCTTCTTCGGGTTTGAGGGCGTTTTCCCAGACACAGTACACATTGTCAAAATTATAGACAAAGGTGTTGTCGCCAATGGTTTCTTTGTACTTTTCCGGGGTATTCATGTCAAACATCAAAAGACCGCCAGGGCGGAGGGCTTCTGATGCACAGGCAATAAAGGATTCGACCTTTTCCAGATTTTCAAGGTAATTGAAGCTGTCGCAGCACACCATCACTGCATCAAAGGTGTCATCGATTTTGAAATTGCTCATATCACCCTTGAAAAACCGGACATTGTCGATACCCTGTTCCTCCGCTTTTTCATCGGCTACCGTCAGCATGTCTTCGGACAAATCCACGGCAGTGACATCAAATCCTTTTTGTGCCAGCCGCAGGGTGATATTCCCTGTTCCGCAGCCAAATTCTAAAATTTTCTTAATCGGTATTGAGGCATTCAACGTCATTCTGAAGAGATAATCCGCCCATTCGTCGTAATCAATCTCCTGCATCAGCTCATCGTAAACTTTCGCAAAGTCTTCGTACACGCGCTTCTCCTTCTTTCATTATCCCAAAAGTCTTTTTTCCATTTCGTCATGGGCACGGGTTTCAAAATGGTCAGGCAGCGGATTCAATGTGCCGTTTCCCATCTTCCGTTCTAGGGCCGCTGACAGAATGGCGTCAGCCACCGCCGGATTTTTCGGCAGCAGGCAGCCATGGCTGTAAGTACCAAAAACATTTTTATAGCGCACCCCTTCGGTATGGTCTTCACCGTTGTTGCCGTAGCCTTTTAAGACCGTCCCCATAGGACGCACACCGGCGCCCAGATAGGTTTTCCCGGAATGATTTTCAAAGCCGATCACATTAACCCCTGGCCGGTCATCAAAGGTAAAGACATAATTGCCGATCATGCGCGTCTTGACCCCTTTGGTGTAATAGTCCAGCGCGCCGATAAAATCGATCTGTTTGCCGTCCCAGGTTTTATAATAGGCGCCGAGCATCTGATAGCCGCCGCAGATCGCCAAAACCGGCTTGCCGTCTTCGATGGCAGCTTTCAATTCCTGATCTTTTCCCGAAAACAAATCCGGCAGGAGCACTTCCTGATCAAAATCCTGCCCGCCGCCGACAAAGAAGAGATCATAATCATCCGCCTTTAAGGGTTCACCCACGCCGACCTTTGAAATTTCCACAGGCAGATGGCGCCATTCCATTCGGCGTTTTAAACACAGCACGTTGCCGCGGTCTCCGTACAAATTGAGAATATCCGGATACAAATGGCAGATTCTAAGGGTTTGATTCATCTGGGTTGCCTCCTTATTCCCAAAAATTCTTGACGTCGTACATTTTGGTGATTTTGTTCCGAAGATCCATCATCGCAGTGTACGTCGGCATGATATAAACCGGACATTTCTGCGCCGCACAGGTTTTCATCAAGGTTTCGTAATCTTTGATGACCTGCATTTTATCTTCCGGAATACCGGCATATTTAAAGCGCAGCGCCATATCATCGGCGCGCACCCCGGAGAGGAACAGCCCCTTTAACTGGCCGCCCATATCCGCAATTTTTTCAAAATCCACGTCCCAGATCCAGGAAACATCCGTGCCGTCTGCATCCCTGTCGTTGAGGCAGACCACAAATACCGAGGGTTCTGTCACGTTGGTCACGAAGTTGAGGACCTGATTGCAGCCTGCCGGATTCTTCACCAAAATCATCCGGATCGGGGTCCCGTCGATGACAAGCTTTTCCATCCTGCCAAATCCCGGCGCAAATTCAGACAAGGAGCGAATGACGGCTGTCATATCCAGTTTGAGGGCGCGGCCGACTGCGACGGTGCCGCAGGCGTTGTAAATGTTGTAGCCCCCTGGCAGATTGATCGTCGCGCGGTAAGGGGTTCCGTCGACCGTAAGGTCCACAACGGATTTAACCGCATCACTTTGAAGAACTTTCACGACTGCAACATCCGGTGTCGGCCGGTGGTAGCCGCAGTTCGGACAGCGGTAGCCGCCCAAATGGCCGTAGGTGACGTAATCGTAGACGTATTCGTGTTTGCATTTAATGCAGAACGGCGCATCTGAGACTTCCTGAACCCGTTTCTTGTAAATGGGTACATTAACGCCGAAATAAACCACTTTATTCTTGAAGTCATCCGCAATCGACGCCACCATGGAATCATCCGCGTTGAGGCAGAGGGTTGCCTTCGGGCTGTGGCTAATGCCGATTTTAATGCTGTTTAAGGTATGGGTCACTTCCCCGTAGCGGTCCAGCTGATCTCTGAAAATATTGGTCACGACGATGGCCCGTGCGTCAATCATCGTCGACACTTCTTTAAAAGCCGCTTCGTCGCATTCGATCAGGGCGTAGTCGCACTTGCAGCGGCCTGTCAGCGTCGAATTAGAGATAAATTCCGCTGTAATCCCTGTAATCAGATTCGCGCCGGATTTGTTGCAGAAAAAGGACGCGCCGAGATCTTTTAAAGTCTGCTCAATCATTCTGGAACTGGTCGTTTTGCCATTGGTTCCAGTGACGACTATGCATTTCACTCCTTTTGCGCATTGAGCCAGCACTTTATGATCCAGTTTCATGGCGACGCGGCCCGGAAAATCGGTGCCGCCCCGTCCCAGCATACGGATCAGGGATTTCGTCATTTTTGCCATTAGAATCGATAAAAAAGTTTTAATTTTCATGGCTTGCATTATATCACTTTCTTTTCATGATGTACAATCTCATTTTTTTCGGTCGATTTCAAAACGCGCACGGTATTTTTTTCCAATCTGAGGCAGTTTTTGATCGCTCACCCCGCGGTTGATAACGTCCATGCCGTAGCGCTTTCTGATCGCATCGATCGCCGCATCGATCTGGCGCTCCCGTTCGTTGTTTTCACGGTCGAACATCGAAATCTGCGAAACGCTGTGCCCCTCGATCTGGGATAAAGAGACGCCGATTAATCGAATGGGCGTCTTCTGATCCCAAAGTTCATCAAAGAGCCGATAAGCGGCTTTTTCGATGGTTCTGGTGATGTCTGTCGCCTGATCCAAGGTCATTTGATGGGAACGGTCTTTAAAAGAAGCGTATCGAATCTGAACGCCAATACGCCGGGCTCTTTTTTTCCGGCTTCTAAGGCGCATGGCCACCCCATCGACCAGTTTTTTGATGACACGTTTGGCTTCGTCCTCTGTCTCGGCATTTTTCGGAAGGGTGATCGAAATCGAATATCCTTTTTCCTCCCGTGGCACCGCACGCACCGGACTGTCATCCCAGCCATTGGCGTAGGCGTATAAATGCGCGCCCTGTTTTTCTCCAAACAGCTTTTTAAGCTTTTTAGGGTCATCGCGAGCCAGATCGCCGATTTTCCAGATGCCGCAGGCATTCAGCTTCTGTCTGGTTTTTCGCCCCACTGAGAGGAGCCTGCCCACCTCGAGGGGCCACATTTTCGCCGGAATTTCCCGCCACCAGAGGGTGTGAATTTTATCAGGCTTCTCAAAATCTCCCGCCATTTTGGCCAGCAGTTTATTCGGGCCGATGCCCACATTAACAGTAAACCCCAGTTCATTTTTAATGCGGGATTTGAGTTCATTTGCCGCCGCGATGGGATGGTCGAAGGCGGTCGTCTGGGTAACATCGAGGAAACATTCGTCGATTGAGAAATCCTCTACGGCTGTGGCGTAAGTCCGGCAGATATTTTTAAAGGCGCTGCTAAGACGCTGGTAAACCTCAAAATCAGGCGGAACCGCGATCAGATCTGGGCATTTTCGAACCGCATCGGTTAATGGCTCCCCGGTGTGGATGCCGAAGGCTTTCGCTGGTATGGATTTGGCCAGGACGACACCGTGCCGCTTTTTGATATCGCCGCCGATGACAGCCGGGATTTTTCGAAGGTCACTCTCGCCACGGGACAGCCGCTCCACCGAGGTCCAAGACAAAAATGCCGAGTTCACGTCGACATGAAAAATCACGCGTTGATCCGCCATTAAGACCTCCTTTATAAATGAAAGAAGCCTCCCGTTTGGGAGGCCAAGGAAAAAAGAGAGAGACACTCGTGAAAAAAATCAATTTATACAATTGCTTATTTTCCACTCGTCGGAATTATTATATCGTAATTCTTTAAAGAAATCCTTAATTTTATTTTTAATCTATAAAAAGCGTTGGTTATTTTTAGCGCTGTTCTGATGTTTTTTTGCCTACACATTAAAATCCGGAAGGAACTGAATCTGAGGACGCCCTGTTTTTGGATTTGTCCGCACTTCACTGTCGATCCCGTACAAATACCAGATCATTTCTGGTGTAATGACTTCTTCCGGCGTGCCGATTTTCACCAGATCACCTTTTTTAAGGACCACAATCTTATCGCAGTACAGCGCTGCAATATTTAAATCGTGCACCGAGGTAAAAACCGTCATATCCTGACGCTTTAAAATGTTCATGATTTGGTATTGATATTTAATGTCCAAATGATTGGTCGGTTCGTCGAGCACGATCAACTCCGCCTCCTGAGAAAGGGCGCGGGCGAGAAGTACCCGTTGTTTCTCACCGCCCGATAAACTCAAAAAGCTGCGTTCTTCATATCCCTTCAGCCCGACTTCATCGAGATACTTTTCTGCGATCGCACGGTCCTTTTCGGATGAATCCTGCAGCAGACGCTTGTGAGCGTAGCGCCCAAGCATGACCATATCGATGACCGTCAAATCAAATTCAACGGTATTTTCCTGAACCATAACGGCCATTTTCTTGGCAAATGCCTTATCATTGACTTGATTGACCAACTGTCCATCTAAATATATTTTACCGTGATCCGGCTGATAGATCCGGTAGATATTTTTGAGAAGCGTCGATTTGCCACAGCCGTTTGGTCCGACTAAACCGACAAATTCTCCCTTTTGAATATTCAGATCGATGGCCTTTAAAATCTGCGTCTTGTCGATTGAAAAGTCTAAATGTTCAACTTTGAGCTTTGTCATCATGCACCTCCGAATTTCGAACGGCTCTTTCGAATCAGGAACAAGAAAAACGGTGCCCCAAATAACGCCGTCAGAACACCAATTGGCAATTCTTCCGGAATGACAACAATCCTGGAAATCCAATCGCACAAAATAGTAAAAACCCCACCGAGCAAAATCGATGCAGGCATTAATCGGCTGTGTTTCGAACCCACAAGAGAACGCGTGATGTGCGGAATAATCAGTCCGATAAAACCAATGACGCCGGAAACTGAAACGATCGCGCCGGTCAAGATCGTGCATAATACAATGATTGACACCTTGATACGCATCAGGTTTACACCGAGCGTCGTCGCTGCGTCGTCCCCTAACATTAAAACGTCTAAGCTGTCTGTGAAGAAGAACAGAATCACTGTGCAAATGATAAAAATAATGAAGACATACAGCACCGTGCTCCAGTTAGCGCCGCTAAGTGAACCCATCATCCAATAAATCGCCGTCTTCACCTTGTCGTCTCCAGTCTGATTGTAGTAAATCATAAAATTGGTCACTGCCTGAAAAAGCGTGGATACGGCAATCCCTGCCAATACCAGCTGGGTCGATGTGATTCTGTTGCTGACCGATGACACCTTCATCGCAATAAAAATGGCAAGAAACGCGCCGATGGCTGCGCCAAACGCGATATGAAACTGCCCCATAAAGCCGAACCATCCGTACATAATCACCGCCACGGCACCGGCCGATGCCCCCGAAGAAATCCCGAGAACGTACGGGTCAGCCAATGAATTTCGCGTCATGGCCTGCATTAAAATACCGCAGAGGGACAGCCCTGCCCCAACCATCAGCGCCATGAGCACCCGCGGAAAACGCATGGTCCAAATAATGGTTTCAAGTGAAGCATTCCAGGTCGGCTTGAAAATTTCGTGACCCGTCAGGTGATTGAGCAGCACCTTGCAAACCACATCCGTCGGAATGGAGACGCTGCCGGAGAAAACCGCCAAAATAATAACCAGAATGAGAAGAACAAAAAGGCCGATACAAAACAGCACGAAGTTCCCCTTCTTCCGAATTGGCAGACGTGAACTGAGTTTCATCGATAAATTTACCTCGTTTCTATCATGAAAAGAGAGACTTTCAACGAAAATCTCACGCGAAAGTCTCTCCTGTTCTCATTTTATAAATATTTAAAATTTGTTTGGATACAGCTGTTTGGCAATGGATTTAACCAGATCTGCCGAGCCCGCTGAGCCCTGCATGATCGCACAGTTGGCGGAGTAAATTTTGTTTTCTTTAACTGCACGCAGATTCTTGGTATATTTGTTGGTTTTTAAGAATTTCTTTTTCTTTGCCGTATCATGATTGTAGTCCAAGATGAGAATGGCGTCAGGATCTCTTTCTGCCACCTGTTCCCATGACGGCGTCGCCCAGCCCTTGTTAATGTCGTTGAAAATTGAGATCGCGCCCGCACGTTTAAGGGTATCGCCCGGCATTCCTTGACACGCCGTAAACGGGGCATCTTCGCCGGAATCGTAAACAAATACTTTGACCGGATTCTGATAAGCTTCATCGCCCAATGTCTGGTGGACAGAATCCAATGTCTTTTTCATCTTCGCAACGCGCTTCTGGGCCGTGTCTTCCACCTGGAAGATCTTGCCGAGAGTTTCATAATCTTTGTATAAATCATCAAAAGTCGCGCTATCTGAGCAGACATACGGGAAATACGGCGTGATGCCGTTTTTCTTACAGAAACTCAAGCTGAAATTCTTGTCTGAAAATAAGTCATCCCAGCCGACAAGAAAATCACAGCCCGTCGCCAACACTTTTTCTTTAGAAACCGTGCGAAGATTCACACCTGGTTTTGCGAGTTGTTTCACCTTCTTTTCGCCTGGATACTGCTTGACGGTATCGACACAGGCCCCTTCTGTGTAGCCAGCCATATCATCCGCTAACCCTAAATCAAAGAAAATATCTGCCATTTGGTCCCCATCGGCAACCACTTTGGTCGGTTTTTTCTTGAAAGTATGCTTGTAATTTTTCCCGAGACCACTTCTTTCCAAATTCATTTCAATCGTGACCGGTTTGTAATTTTTCGAAGAAGATTTTGTGCTGGAACTGGATGATGAACTCGAACCGCATCCGGCAAGGGTTCCGATCGCAAGCGCTGCGGCCAGACCCACACAAGCGAGCTGTTTTTTCATTAATGAATGCCTCCTTATTCACTTTTCTTAATTAATTCTGTCTTAAGTATAAAGAGGTTTTTAGCTTTAAAATAGATAATTTTATGATATAAAAATATAATATCTTGCATTTAATTTTTGTAGTATTTAATTTTACATGTTTTTATGTAAATAAAAAGTAATACCTAACTATGTACGCTATATTCTGTCTTTTATTCTTCACACAAATGCATCTTGTTATTTCATCAATAAAATAATAAAATAAAAATATGATGAAAAATACACAAATGTTACAAGATAAAGCCTACAATTTTCTAATCGAACAGATCAAAAGCGGTGCGCTGATACCCGGCAAGTTCTATTCTTTAAATCAATTCAGCAAAGATTTTAATTTTTCAAAAACCCCCTTGCGGGACGCCGTCCTGCGCCTCGACGAAGAGCGTTATCTGGATTTGGTTCCCAGCAAAGGATTCTGCATTCATGAACTCTCAGAACAGGAAATCACAGAAACCTACCAGATCCGCGAAGCTTTTGAATGCTATTGTTTAGAAGCGCTGAGTAATGGCCTTGACAGCGAGCGGGGGCAGGCCTATTTTCATAAGCTTCAGTCGAAAATCGATGCACAGAAAGAAATCTTCTCCTCTACTGAAGACCACGAAGCTTTTGCTCAAAAAGATTACGAATTTCACCGCAGCATGATTCAATATGTTGGCAACGCAATTATGCTTGACTTTTACCGCAAGCTCATGTACCGCATTTCGCGCATGACCGGCTTGTCTTTCAGCAGGGAGGGCCGGATGAAAGAAGCCTTAAATGAACATATTCAAATTTTAGAGGCCGTCCGTGCAAAAGATATTCCGCAAATTAAAGCTTTAATCTGCCATCAAACCCGTACGGCGAAATCCATCAATTTAGATCTCATCAAAAAAAGACGTCAGGATCAGTTTTGATCCTGGCGTCTTTTCAAATCTTGATAATTTTTTAATCTTCTACTTGCGCAATGCACACCACTTGGCTGGAGTCCAGTCCTTTGATTCTCAAAGGTGCATTGGTAAAGAACGAAATTTTAGCATTTTCAGGCAAATCAGAAAGATGCATATCTTCAATGCCCGTGACAAATTTTCCGGAATAATAGCCGAGAACATGACGGTGGCAGTCCGGCGGCAGTTCCCCTTCCTTGCATTTTTCAGAGGCCGAACCGATGGCAAGAAAATCCATGCCGATGGTCTTGAGGTTCGGGAAATTATCTGTCAGATAATCGCCAGCGCTCGGTGCAATAAACGAGCCTTCATTTTGGTAAATATTCTGATCGGTATCCCGGTATTTTTCAAGTCCGGTGCGGAATAATGCGCAGGAAACCTGTGACAAAATATCCGCAAAGGGCTCTAAATCTTCGCGGTAAATCCCTTCTGCCGGCCCCTTAGGAATGTCAATGAGTGCTACTTTCGTGTGGGTAAAATATTCAATCGGCAGTTCATTAATTGAAAGACCGTCTTTGACAAAATGACGCGGTGCGTCCATGTGCGTGCCAAAATGATTGGGCAGTTCTGAGACAAAACTGCAGAACGGACATTCTTCTGAAACATCGGTGCATTGGGTCACTTTAACCACAGGTTCTCCTGGCCATGCGTATCCGTCTGGATCTAAAATGTGTGATAAAAATTGAAAACTCATAATATTTCCCCCTGATTTATAATTATTTCATTAATTTTTCTGCTGCTGCTTTTAAAGTTGTTTCTCCGCCGACGTTTCCTGGGAAAATCACATATGGCATTTCCGGGAAACGGCTGTCTGACCCTGTCTGCCAAACTGGAATCCCCGGTTCAATCTGACCCAGGACATTGGCTTTGGTCACGGCCAGTGCTTTTGTGCCGACATCACTTGAGGTAATGCCGCCCTTGGCAATCACAAAGGCAGGTGCAACTTGAAGTCTGCCGACGAGCGACTGAACGGCATCGGAAATTTTAACAGAAAGGCGCAGTTCATCTTCTTTATTGCCCGTATCCGCCTTAATTAATTTTCTTGTCGTATAGATACATACCGTCGTTCCTGAAGCAATGGCTTCTTCCTCTTCTTTGAGACAGCGGTCGATTTCATTACCAAAGGCTTTATCATCTGTTACTTTCGTCGCATCAAATTCAATCATTTTGAGGTTCGGCAATTGACTCAGCCGTTCGACCTGAGCTGTCGTCTTTTGGGTGTGAGACCCCACCACGATCAAACCGCCACGGTCGGTTTCCTGGGTGACCATATCTTTCCGGGTCAGTAACGGCTGATCGCTGATGCCGCCCATCACTTTGACCAATGCTGCTGCAGAGCGGAACATGAAGTTTTTCCCTTTGGCCATCGCGCGGTATAATGCCACACAGAAAACTTTAACGTCGATATAGTCGATCGCATTGACAATGATTTTATTAAAGTCCTGAATGGAAAGCAGCTGTGCTTCGATGGCGTCGTAATTTAAAGCTCGAAGGTCTTCGAGAGAAATGCTGACGCAGTCTTTTGCTTTAAAAGCGCCGTTTGTTTTTTCCTCGATGTAAGCCTTGATGTCGCTGTGGTGATAACCAAAGGTCGGGTCCTTTGCAAACTCTGTTTCAGCAGCAGGAATCAGGTTTTCCCCTTCCTGCACATAATGCACATCGTCAATCGTAAAGCGGCCGCCTTCTTTGAAGAACGGGCACATCACTTCGCCGTCAACTGTCCGGCCTGTATCTTTTTCATATGCTGCTTTCAGCAGCATGGTTTCCAGTGGATAATGTCCCCGGAGGGTTGAATCAGAGCGACTGATATAAAGATAATCCTTACCTGTCGCTTTCGATGCAGCATTGACTGCTGCCGCAATCTCATGATGTGCGGCTGTTGTCTCATCCTGAGTCATGCCTCTGGAATTGGTCAACACATAAAATAAGGCGTTGTCTTCAGAAAAAGCATCTTTCATGGTATCCAAACGCCAGTTCGTGTACACTGAGATGTCGTGAACCGTCTGCACGCCCGTCGGGTCATCGTCCAGAACGACGATCTTTTTGTTATTTTTGGCAATCTCACTCTTTAATGCGGCATCGACTGCGCGTTCATCAACCTCAGGATACTGTTTTAATACGTCGATGGTTAATCCCATGAGCTTATTCGCCTTTCTTCACTTCCACATCGGCCAGCTTTTCAAAATACTGAACGATGCCGCCATGATCATCCTGCATATGGCCGTGCACTTTCAGGGCCTGGAGAATTTCATACAGCTGCGCCGTGTATGGAATCGGAACATCTAAAGCATGCGCCGTATTCACAACGTTTTTAATGTCTTTATGATTAATGGCAATCTTTCCACCCGGCTTAAAGTTTCGTTCGATGATCATTGGAATTTTGGCGTCAAGCACCGCACTTCCGGCCAGTCCGCCGCGGATGGCCTGATACACTTTTTCAGGGTCGGCCCCTGCTTTGGTCCCCAGTACAAAAGCTTCGGAAACCACGGCAATCGTATTGTTGACAATCGCCTGATTGACCAGTTTTGTCACAGAGCCACTTCCCACATCTCCAATTAAAATCGACGAATTTCCGAGAATTTCAAAATAGGGCTGCATTGCATCGAAAACTTCAGGGGCGCCGCCGCACATAATCGCAAGGGTTCCATTGACTGCGCCCGGTTCACCGCCAGATACAGGCGCATCCATGAACTGAACTTGTTTATCCTTCAGTTTTTCCTGGCACGTTTGGGATTCGACCGGTGTCACAGAGCTCATATCGCAGACAATCGCGCCCGGCTTAATCGTTTCAGCCACCCCGCCTTGACCAAATAAAATCTGCTGGCTGATCTGACCATTGGGGACGATCAAAATGATGATTTCGCATTTTTCGCCAATTTCCCGATAGTTTCCTGATTCTGCTCCCATTGCTGTTAATTCTTCGACAACTCGATCGTTGATGTCATTGACCATTAAAGGCACATTCGCTTTTAAAAGATTTTTAGCCATGGGTTTTCCCATAATTCCCAAGCCAATAAAACCGATTCTTTTCAAAATATAACCTCCCCATTTATTTTTAATATACCGATATATCACTTGTTTTTATTATACGATGTATCGATATATCATTCAAGGCGTTTTTATTTTCTGCAAAAAAAGAACACATTGCAAAAATATTACATTTTTACAATGTGCTGATTTTTTTCATTATTAATTAAGAACTAAAATACTCATCATATCTTTAACTGGAATACGGTAGATACTCGGCACACCGTCAATATCGAGGAGCAGCGCTTCTTCACCTTTGATGTCATCTTTGGCGTTCAGATACAAATAAACGCGCCCTTCCCATCTTTCGTGTTCGTTGCTGACAATCTGAACCTTTTGATCGACCAGATCCTGCATCTTCATTTCGGGTCCGATACAAAAGCGCAGCTCGCCTTTATAAGCCGCCTGTTCCCGTTCCACCGATTCGTAAATTGCCTTGTCCCGCGCCGGACTGTAGCCGCTGTACAAAATGCGAGAGGGTCCCCCTGTGATCATACAGCTGGCATTGCCGACTTGATGATGCGATAATAGGGAGCGAATCTCATCTGTCTCTCTTTTTTTGATATAACCGATACTCTTTCCGGCCACATCGACGCGGATGGCGTTGGGGTCTGACGGATTTTCTGGTTCAAACACAAGCTCTGCATCCTGCTGATCGAAAAGGTATCTTGGAATATCACAGTCCACCATTTCATCTTCGATCAATTCTGACTGACTTCTTTTGTAATCCGGATTGTCCCGGCACAGTTCTCTGATTTGCCGGCGGTGATAATACAGGCCCGCGATGTCAAAAAATTCGATCTTCCAAAAAGGTCTGTCCTGATCTTCTTCAAAAAGCTCACTTTCCGTATCATCGACGTGGTAGGCATATTCTCTGAATTCGAGGAGAATATCGATGATCTCTCTTCTCAACAGATCGACATCTTCTCCGCCATCTCTGTAAAAACGTGAAACTGCTTTAAAGACGCGGGTATCGTAGAGAAAACCATAGTAGGTTTTCCCCGCGTCTTCAGTTTCATTCAAAGTCTGATCAAGCTTGTCCTGGAGCTCAAAAGGATCAATGGCTCCGGCGATAAAAGCTTTCAACGGGCCCGCAAGGGCTTTTCTTATCTGTTGTTCTGTCATTTTCCTGTCGATCCGAATCCGCCTTTTCCCCGTTCCGTCTGATCCAGTTCTTCAACGACCGTCATGTCAGGCATCACATAGGGCACGATGACGAGCTGAGCAATGCGTTCCCCCGGTTCGATGACTCTGGGGGTATCGCTGTCATTGTGAAGGGCCACCGTCACTTCACCCCGGTAATCTTCGTCGATGACGCCGACACAGTTGGCCGGCCTCAGACCTTCCCTGAGGGCCAGGCCGCTTCGCGCGAAAACCGCCCCAAAGGTATTGGCTGGAAGGGCAATGGCAAGGCCCGTGGGAATCATCGCGGTCTCATGGGACGGTATCGTCACCGCATCGTCAAGGCAGGCAAAAAGATCTGCCCCTGCGGCATGTTTTGACCCCCGGAGCGGGAGCTTTGCCTGATCCCGTAATTTTTTAATTTCCATTTTCTCTCCTTTATCATCTATAAAAACAAACCAAACGTCTGTGATCGCTGTTATTTATTTTGAAATTATATTATAACGCTCCTGGATTTGCAATTGCCGTCTGAATTCATAAAAAAAGACGAACCGAAAAGGGTTCGTCGCTTTTTTAAATGGAGCTGAGAGCCGGATTTGAACCGGCGACCTACTGATTACGAATCAGTTGCGCTACCAACTGTGCCATCCCAGCTTGAATACTTTGCTATTATATCGAAAGCTTTTTGATTTTGCAAGTCTTTTTCCAATTCTTTTTTATTTATTGAACTGTATTCCCTTTCATCTTATAATATTAAAGATAGAGTAAAAAGAAAAAGGAGGAGACCTATGCCCTTAGTGACATCTGAAAAAATGTTCCGCGACGCCTTGGACGGGCATTACGCCATCGGCGCTTTTAACGCCAACAACATGGAAATTATTCAGGGAATTGTCGCTGCTGCAGAACGTGAACACTGTCCTGTCATCCTTCAAGTCTCTGAAAAATCGCGAATTTACACCAATCCCGTTTATGTGATCAAACTGGTCGAGGCGGCGGTGGAAACGTCAAACATCGACATCTGCCTGCACCTTGACGACGGCCCGGATTTTGAAACCTGCGCCGCCTGTATTGACTCCGGCTTCACGTCCGTTATGATTGACGGCTCCCGGCTGCCCTTTGATGAAAATGTCAAACTGACGAAAAAAGTGGCCGATTACGCCCACGACCACGGTGTCGTCGTGGAAGGGGGGCTCGGCGACATCCACGGCGATACGGACTCCGACATTCCCCTCGAGCTGACGAATCCGGAACAGGCTGCGGACTTTGTGATGCAGACCGGCGTCGATTCCCTCGCCGTCGCCATCGGCACCTGTTACGGGCCCTATAAATTTAAAACTGAACCGACACTGGCTTTCGACCGCTTAAAGGATTTAACCGAATGCCTCAACCATCTGCCTCTGGTTCTTCACGGCGCGTCTTCAGTACCAAAGGAATTTGTCGATCTGAACAACCAGTACGGTGCTGCCATCGAACGCGCTCAAGGCGTGCCTGAAGATTTGCTTCGGGATGCGGCCCGAATGGGCATCTGCAAGATCAACATCGAAACGGATTTGAATCTCGTCATGACCGCCTGCATCCGCCAGTTTTTCGTCGAACATCCGGAAGCTTACGATCCCCACGAATACCTGGGACCGGGCCGGAAGGCCGTGCGTTCCATGGTCGTCCACAAAATGCGACAGGTGCTCGGCTGCAGTCAGAGGATTTAACATGATTGACTACCGCATTCCTCAAACTGCTGACGGTCAGCGCTTAGACCGCTTTCTTATGAAATTCATGCCCGGCGCCGGCAAGGGACTGCTCATGAAAATGCTGCGCAAAAAGCGCATCAAACGTAACGGACGCCGGGCCGAGCCCAAAGATATGGTGGTTCAGGGCGATGTGCTCACCTTCTATTTTTCAGAAGAGACGTTTAATAAATTCAGAGGAGAAACTGAACAAGAACCTTCGAAAGCCCAGCCGCTTCCCAGGGTACTGGCGGATTTGACCGCGCCGCCCCTTTACGAAGATGCGCATCTTGTGGGGATCAACAAGCCGGCGGGCCTCTTGACCCAGCCGGACCGGACCGGCGCCCCATCCGTCGCAGATCTGGCGGCCCGGTACAGCACGGGCACGTTTCACGCCGCGCCGGCGAACCGCCTCGACCGCGGCACTTCCGGCGTCATCCTGATTCCAAAGGATTATGGCACACAAAAAATACTGAGTGGGGCCATCCGGGAGCATCAGACCCAAAAGACCTATCTCGCGCTGGTTTTCGGACAGATCACTGAGGCCGGCGACTGCGATGACCGGCTGGTGCGCAAAAATAACAAAACCTGCGTGGTCTCAGAGACAGACAACAGCGAAAGCAAACGCGCACGGCTCCGCTACACCCCCATCAAAAGCAATGGGCATTACACCCTGCTTAAAATCCGGCTGTATACCGGAAAGACCCACCAGATCCGGGTGCAGCTCGCCCATCTGGGCCACCCGATCGTCGGCGACGTCAAATACGGTTCCGCTGAAGCCAACCGCAGGCTAAAACGTCAATACGGCCTCAGCCACCCGCTGCTCCACGCCATGCGCTATTCACTGGACTCAAAAGCGCTGCATTTCGATATCGAAGCGCCTGTCACAGATCCGGCTTTCAATCAAATCTTAGATGCGTTACAATGGGACGTGAAGCTTTGCGGGAAAAGAGGCGAATAAGCGGTGGGATACTGGCACACCCGGGGCCTGAGGGGCTCCGTTTTAGAAGATTTAATCAATCAGAGCAACCATTATTATCTGGAACACGGTTTGGCCGTCATGCAGAAAATTCCGACCGCCATCACCCCAGTGAAGCTCGACCAGCAGAAGGGTGTCATCAAGCTCGCCTATTTCGACGCGAAAAGCACCGTCGATTACGTCGGCAACGTCCAGGGCATTCCCGTGTGTTTTGACGCCAAGGAAACCCATTTAAAAAACCTGCCGCTGTACAACATTCATGAACATCAGGTGGCTTTTATGGAAGCCTTTCAAAAGCAGGACGGCCTGGCTTTTTTGATCGTCTACTTTAAACAGACCGATCAATATTTTCTCCTGCCCTTCGAAGTCCTGATGCACTATTGGAACGGTGCAAAAAAAGGCGGGCGCAAGTCGATTCCCTACGCGGCATTTGAACCCCAGTATTTAATCCGTGCCCACGGCGGCATTCAGCTCCACTACCTCGAAACCCTGAACCGCTACCTCACAAATCTGAACAAAGGAGGCCAATAACATGGCAGAACTCAAAAAAATACCCAGCTTTACAGTGAATCACTTAAAATTAAAACGCGGCATTTACGTTTCTAGGAAAGACCAGGTCGGCGATCAGATCGTCACCACCTTCGATATCCGGATGAAAGCGCCGAACCGCGAACCGGTGCTCAACACGGCGGAATGCCACACCATCGAACACCTCGGCGCCACCTATCTGAGAAATGATCCAAAAATTTCAGACCAGATCATCTATTTCGGCCCCATGGGCTGCCGCACCGGCTATTACCTCGTGATGAAAGGCGATCTCGATTCCAAGGACGTGGTGCCTCTGGTTCGGGATCTCTACGCGTTCATGGCCGATTACGAAGGGGATGTACCCGGCGCTGCGGCCAAAGACTGCGGCAATTATCTGGACCAGAACCTGAACATGGCGAAGTATGAATCTAAAAAATTCTTGACCGAAGTGCTCGACCATATCGATGAAAGCCGCTTGATTTATCCGCAATAATCATCAAATCAAAAAAGGCGTTCTGATTTTTATAAATCAGAACGCCTTTTTGTTTGCGCTTAAATGCATTAAACGGGATAGTATTCTTTTAAGATTTTTTCCCGTTCTACCCAGTCCGGCATCAGCGTCTTCATCGCCGTGAAAAATGCCGTGTTGTGGCTCGGATATTTCAAGTGCAGTACCTCGTGCTGAGCGACAAAAGCCGTGCACGCGTCGGGCACCTTAATGAGTTCCAGGTTCAAAATCAAAAGCCCGGTTCTTGGGTTGCAGGCCCCCCACTGATCGAGCATGCGCTTAATTTTAAGCCGAGGCACTGCCGTACGGATATAAGGCCTCGCGTTGAGCATCGCCTTCGCGACCATTCCCGCAAAAAGCGCCTTGGCCTGATGATAATACCATTCATCGAGAATGGCGGCATTGGCTGCGGGGTTTTTGGGCTTCGAAGAATGAATCACGAGATGGCCCTGGGCAATTTCGACGCTGTCGCAAGCGGCGTCTGTCACGGGTTTAATCACCAAGGGATAATAATGTCCCCGGTATTTATGCAGTTCGCCAGTGGTGAACTGGTATTTTTTTTCGTGTTCCGGTACAATGCGGTACGGAAATTTCGTTTGATATGATTTCATGTTATAATTATAATACAAATCGAAATTAATTAATTGGCTGATGCCGATAAAAAATTGCAGGAGGACCCATGGAATCAAAATTAAATGTCATTTTACTCGCCCACACGCCGGATCCTGAAAAAGTCGTCGCCTCTGCCGCCAAGCTGTGCTATTCCAGCGCCGACATCGAGGACTTGACCGAAAAGCAGACCCCTGAAAAAGTAAAGGCTTTTCTGGACCGGCTGTCCAACTACGGGCACATGTCGCCCGTCGAACACATCAGTTTTACCTTTGGCATTGAAGGCGTCAGCCGCTCCCTCACCCACCAGCTAGTGCGCCACCGTCTCGCCAGCTACAGCCAGAAATCCCAGCGCTACGTCGCAGAAGGACAGTTTCACTACATCGTCCCTCCTGCCATTGCCGAAATCCCTGAAGCAAAGGCCTTGTATCTCAAGACGATGGAAGCGGATCAGAAAGCCTACGACACTCTGGTCGAACAGCTGACGGCCCATCATCTCAAAGTTTTGACAGCCCAAGGCAAATCCGAAAAAGAAGCAAAGCCGGCTGCTCAGAAAAAAGCTTTCGAAGATGCCCGCTACGTTCTGCCCAATGCCTGCGAAACAAAAATCATCGTCACCATGAACGCCCGGGAACTGCTTCACTTTTTCAACCTGCGCTGCTGCAACCGGGCCCAGTGGGAAATCCGGGAATGCGCCACCCAGATGTTAAAACTCGTCAAGCCTGTCGCCCCGACGCTTTTCGCCGACGCCGGTCCCTCCTGTCTGACCGGTCCCTGTCCCGAAGGCAAGATGTACTGCGGCGACATCCAAGGCGTCCGGGAAAAATTCAAAAACTTATCCAAATAAATGCCTAAAAAAACCCGAATGTATTGAATGCAATACATTCGGGTTTTTTAATGCGCTTACATTTCAAATTTCTTATGGATGTGAACCATCGCTTCTTTGGCTCTGTCCTTGTCGATTAAACAGCTGATTTTGATTTCAGAAGTTGAAATCGTCAGGATGTTGATGCCGAGTTCATAGAGCGCTTCAAAGAACTGGCTGGCGATGTCCGCGTTGGCCACAATGCCGGTTCCGACAATGGAAAGCTTGGCGACACCCTGGTCAAATTCAACTTTCTGGGCGCCGACATCGAAGGCAAACTTCTGAGACACTTCGACAGCTTTCTGCAGTTCGTCGACGTTGACAGTGAATGAAATATCGTTGACAGCCGTCCGGTTGACGTTCTGAACGATCATGTCGACGTGAATGTTCTGAGCAGCCAAGAACGAGAACAAACGGAAAGCGATCCCCGGCTTGTCCGGCACTTCCAAAATTGAAATTTTTGCGATGTCTTCGTCAAGGGCGATGCCCCGGATTAACACTTTTTCCATGCGATTTACTTCCTCCTTGATCAAAGTCCCTGGATTGTCATTAAATGACGACCGGACCACCAATGGCAATTTATATTTTTCAGCCAGTTCAACTGAACGGGTATGGAGCACCCCTGCGCCGAGACTGGCCATTTCCAAAACTTCCTTATACGAAATTTCGTCGATTTTTTTAGCATCCGGCACAATGCGCGGATCGGCGTCGTAAACGCCGTCGACATCCGTATAAATTTCACAGCTTTCGGCTTTTAAAGCGGCTGCGAGGGCAACAGCAGACGTATCCGATCCGCCTCGCCCGAGGGTCGTCACTTCGTCCCGGTCGTCGATTCCCTGAAAGCCGGCGACAATGACCACCTGATGGGATTCGATTTCCCGCTGCAAACGGCTCGTGTCAATGCCTTCGATACGAGCTTTCCGATGAACTTCCGAGGTCTTGATTCCGCACTGGGCACCGGTTAAAGAAATGACCGTGTGGCCGAGGGCCTGGATCGCCATCGCCAAAAGCGCAATGCTTTCCTGTTCACCGGTTGCCATGAGCACATCCAATTCCCGGCTCGGGGGGTTGGGGTTGATTGCCTTGGCCATTTCAACCAGATGATCCGTTTGTTTGCCCATAGCCGAAACAACCACAACCATCTTTTTGCCCTGATCCGCCCGGTCGACGATTTGCTTTGCAACATGCTTAATGCGGTCGACGCTGCCAACAGATGTGCCGCCGTACTTCTGAACAATTAAATCTTTCATCCGGCACCTGCTTATTCATAAATGCGGGCGTAGAATAATTTTGGCGTCCGTTCTTTCAATCTGCCGACCAGAGAATCAAAGACATCCGCCTGGATTTCCGATGTGGTAAAGAAAATGTCATCGCCGCTGACGACGATCTGCCCTCTGCCCTTATCAGCATCCATAACCGACATGACATAGGCCATTTCGTCGTTGTTGGTGACATGCACTCTTAAATAATAGCGGCCGGAAAAACCGGAATTGCCCATCTTGTGCAGATCTTTATTTAATGTCTTGTAGTGGGGGCGTCTTTCTTCTTTCAAACTGTTGATGATGTAGAGAACATCGCCCACTACGGCGTTAGCCGTTGCGTCTTTGCCGGCACCCTTGCCGTAAAACTGCAGCTCGCCGATCACGTCGCCTTTGATCGAAATGATGTTGAATTCCGAATCGACGTGGCCCATCATGGATCCATTGGGGAACAACACCGGTTCGACGGTCGTGTACACCTGGTTTTTGTTC
Organism: uncultured Eubacteriaceae bacterium; assembly: GCA_945867155.1. Classification (GTDB taxonomy): domain Bacteria; phylum Bacillota; class Clostridia; order Eubacteriales; family Eubacteriaceae; genus Pseudoramibacter. Next base: position 257,732 of record CAMBHL010000001.1, read on the forward strand.
AAAAGCTTGGAATGACCGAGGTATTTAATGACGTAGCCGATGGATTTCACCATTTCCACATCCACGGCTTCAACATCGGACAGCCCGCGTTTTTTAATATCTTCATCCCGGATAATGCCGCCGTAGGCCAAAGTCGAAAGGATCGCCAGCTTTCTCGAAACGTCGTAGCCTTCGATATCCGCTGTGGGATCAGCTTCAGCAAAGCCGATCTTCTGCGCCAGTTTCAGGGTATCGTCAAAATCAGCATTGTTTTCCGTCATCTTCGACAAAATGAAGTTCGTGGTCCCGTTCAAAATCCCTTTGATTTCATCGATATGGTTGATTTTCAGTTCTTCGTTTAAAGATCCGATAATGGGGATGCCGCCGCCGACAGCCGCTTCATATCTTAAGAAAACATGGTGTTCATCCGCAATGGCATTGAGTTCTGCAAAGTATTCAGACAATACGGCTTTGCTGGCGGTGACCACGTTTTTGTCATGTTCCAGAGCCGTTTTGATCATTTTATATTCAAAATCCATGCCGCCTAAAAGGGAAACGACTATTTTGATTTCCGGATCGTTCATGATGAGATCCGGGTTTGTCACAATTTCGCAGTGATGATCAGACGGGTCCACTTTTTTGTTAGGATCCCGGTCTAAGATCTTGGTGATGTAAACGGGTTCGTCCAGATTATCTGCAAAGCGCCCTTTGTGAAGGTTGATGAGCTCGTAAACCCCTGAACCGATTGTTCCGAATCCAAGTAATGCAATATTCACGGTATGACCTCATTTCTTGATTTTAAATACAACTTTTCACTTGTAATTCAATTTAAATCATTCTATCATAGAAACAGATTACGTCGCAATTTTTTATTGCGTTTTTATTATTTTATACTAGATGGAGGCGTTCTATGCAAATCGACTACCGAGACCACTACGTCAGCACCCGCGGCCGTGAACAGAATATCACCGCTTCCCAGGCCATCATCGCCGGCCTGGCCAAAGACGGCGGATTATACGTTCCTTCTTTTATAAGGAACTGCCATTTTGACATTCAAAGCCTGATGTCCAAAACCTACTCAGAGCTCGCCCAAACCCTCTTTGAAGCGTTTCTCGACGACTTCAGCCCTGAACAGATCAAAGTCTGTGTCCACGGTGCCTATCAAACCGGGCTGTTTGACGATGCAAAATGCCCGGTAAAAGTTCAAAAGGCCAAAGACCGCTATTTCCTTGAACTTTACCACGGTCCGACCTGTGCTTTCAAAGATATGGCGCTGACGATTCTGCCCCATTTCATGACAAAAGCCGTCGATATTCAAAACGTCAACCGCGAAATCATCATCCTGACCGCCACTTCCGGCGATACGGGCAAGGCAGCGCTTTCCGGATTCTGCGACGTGCCGGGCATTGACATCATCGTCTACTACCCGAAAGACGGCGTTTCCGCTGTTCAGGAAAAGCAGATGTTAACCCAGGGCGGAAAAAACACCTGCGTCGTCGGCGTTCGCGGCAATTTCGACGATACCCAGAACGGCGTCAAAAAGATCTTCTCGGATCAGGCGCTCAACGCCAAACTTGAAGACCAGGGCTTTCTGCTCTCTTCTGCCAATTCGATCAATATCGGCCGTCTGCTGCCTCAGGTGGTCTACTATTATTACAGCTACTGCGAACTGGTCCGCAATGACGCCATTCAATGCGGCGATCCCGTCAATTTTGTCGTGCCAACCGGCAATTTCGGCGACATTTTAGCCGGCTATTACGCGGCCTTGACAGGACTTCCGGTTCACCGTCTGATTTGCGCTTCAAACGCCAACCGCGTCCTAACGGATTTCTTTGAAACCGGCGAATACAACCGCAACCGCGATTTTTACAAGACCATGTCACCGTCGATGGACATCCTCATTTCAAGCAACCTTGAACGCCTGCTTTACGACGTCTCAAAAGATACCGACCAGGTGTCCGACTGGATGGCCACCCTTCAGGAAGACGGGCACTACACCATACCCGAAGCCATCAAAGCCAAAACCCGCAAAATTTTCTGGGGCGGATGCGCAGACGAAACCCAAACGGCTCAGACCATCGCTGATATGTTTAAAAAGCATCATTATCTCATCGACCCTCACACCGCCGTCGCCAGCCACGTTTACGATGAATATCTCAAAAATACAGCAGATGAAACGACGACGGTGGTGCTGTCCACGGCAAGTCCCTACAAATTTGCCAACCACGTCTACCGCAGCATTTTCGGCGAAATTCCTGAAGGCCTTAACGACTTTGACGTGCTGTCGGCCTTGTCCGCCGCGACAGATACAGCAGTTCCAAAGCCCCTGGCTGATCTGGCCAACCGGCCAAACCGCCACAACCAGGTCTGCAGTGTGAACGAAATGGACCGCTCTTTACAGGATTTTCTGACCCGAATTAAAGCATAAGACTTCAAAGCAAAGGACCTGATCATCATGCATCATTCCAATCATTCTTCTCATCCGGCTGTCCGCGTCACAGTCCCCGGCACCTCTGCCAACATTGGTCCGGGGTTCGACGCTTTCGGCCTCGCGTTCAATCTCTATAACGTCTTTACCTTCAAAGAAAAAGATGACGGCAAACTGACCATCCGCGGCGTGCCCCGAAAATACCAGGGCACAAACAACCTCGTCTACCGGGCCATGCAGCGCGTCTTTAAACGCGTCCATTACTATCCAAAGGGCCTTTATATCCACACCGAAACCAACGTCCCAGTGAGCCGCGGTCTGGGTTCTTCTGCGACGTGCATCGTGGGCGGACTGGTCGGTGCCAACGCGCTGTGCCACAGCCCACTGTCTCAAAATGAATTGTTCGATATAGCCGTCGCCATGGAAGGCCATCCGGACAACATTGCGCCGGCCATGTTCGGCGGCTTGGTCTGTTCCATCGGCGCCGGCCGCCACTTTCAATACATCAAAAAGGAAGTTGCGGACTGCTTTGCCTTTCATCTTATCGTGCCGAATTTTGAATTGTCGACCAAAGCCTCCCGGGCCGCGCTGCCGGACGAAATTTCAAGACAGGACGGCGTTTTCAATGTTGCCCACGCCACCATGACGTATCTGGCTTTATCCGACGGGCGCCCGGATATTTTAAAGAACAGCATGAAGGACAAGCTTCACGAACCTTACCGCAAGCCCCTCATCCGATCTTTTGATAAAGTGAAAAAGACCGCTTTGGATTTTGGCGCGCTCGGGGTCTCCATTTCAGGCGCCGGCCCCACTATCCTCGCCATCACCCGCCAGAACAACCTCTCGCCTTTTTCTGAAAAGATGCAGAACTTTTTGGCCGAGGCGGAACCCCAGTGGCGGTATTTTGATTTAAAACCCGAAAACGAGGGAACGAAAATCGAATTTAATGTCAAAATCAATTGACAGCCCTTCTGGTATTTAATTTTTTATATAATCAAGGGTTGTACTCGTCTTTTTTTCTGATATAATCAGTGTGATTTTGAAAGTTACAGGAGGCTTTTCATGAAAACATACCAGCCAGTCAAAGAAGGCAAAGTCCGGGAAATTTACGACATCGGCGATGCCCTGGTCATGGTCGCAACCGACCGTATCTCTGCCTTTGATGTCATTTTAAAAAATCAAGTCAAAAAAAAGGGAACCGTTCTGACCCAGATGTCAAAATTCTGGTTTAATTATACAAAGGATATTATCGACAACCACATGCTCTCTGTCGATGTCCACGACATGCCGGAATTTTTCCAGGCGCCGCAGTTCGACGGCAACAGCATGCTCTGCAAAAAATTAAAGATGCTGCCGATCGAATGCATTGTCCGCGGCTACATTACAGGCAGCGGCTGGAAGAGCTATCAGGAAAACGGCACCGTCTGTGGCATCAAACTGCCAGGCGGTTTAAAAGAATGCGATAAATTATTAGAACCCATTTATACGCCGAGCACTAAAGCTGAACTCGGCGATCACGACGAAAATATCAGCTACGAACAGAGCATCGACGTTCTCGAAAAACAATTTCCGGGACACGGCGAAGCCTACGCCAAGGCCCTTCGGGACAACACCATTGCCCTGTACAAAAAATGTGCTGACTACGCACTCTCTAAAGGGATCATCATCGCGGATACCAAATTTGAATTCGGCCTCGATGAAAACGGCAAGCTCGTCCTCGGAGACGAAATGCTCACACCGGACAGCAGCCGCTTCTGGCCTCTGGAAGGCTACAAGCCTGGCCAAAGCCAGCCTTCATTCGACAAGCAGTTTGTCCGCGATTGGCTGAAAGCCCATCCCGACTCCGACTACAATCTTCCCCAGGATGTCATCGACAAAACCATCACTAAATACAAAGACGCCTATCACATGCTGACCGGTGAAACCATCGATTAATTTTAAATTAAAAAAAGCTTTGACTGCCATTTGCAGCCAAAGCTTTTTTTATGATGAGATGCTTTAAGCGTCAATTTGATGAATCAAGTTGACCATTTCAATCGCCGAGCACGCGACATCGTAGCCTTTGTTACCGGCTTTTGTGCCTGCGCGTTCGACCGCCTGTTCGATGTTTTCGGTGGTCAGTACGCCAAAGAGAACCGGGATCCCTGTCTTTAAGCTGACCTGGGCAATGCCCTTGCTCGCTTCGTTGCAGACGTAGTCGTAATGACTGGTTGCGCCGCGGATCACGCTGCCCAGACAGATGACCGCGTCGTATTTTCCGGATTCTGCAAATTTCTGCGCAATGATCGGAATTTCAAAGGCACCTGGAACCCAGGCAATATCGATGGCATCGTCTTCGACGCCGTGGCGGATGAGGGCATCCTGAGCCCCTGACACCAGTTTGGAGACGATGAATTCATTAAAACGCGCCGCAACGATGGCGACTTTCATTTCCTGTGCAACAACTTTACCTTCTAATTTATGCATGATTTTTACCTCTTTTCAATATATTTTATCTTTTTATTTGTCAGTTTCTGCCTTGTCCCGTTCCTTCTGGCTGAAGCTGATGGGATAGGCGTGAACGTGATGATCGTGTTCGTAATGGGTCATGTGGTGCATCCGTTCCTGTTTCGTCATCAGATAATTGTAGTCGTAGGGCTGAGCCTGAATCTGAATCGGCACCCGTTCTTCTATGGTGATGCCGTATCCCGAAAGTCCCGTGATTTTCTGGGGGTTGTTGGTCAAAAGTCTCAGCCGTTTTGCGCCGAGATCCCGGAGAATCTGTGCGCCGACCCCATAATCTCTCAAATCCGGCGGAAACCCTAATTTAATATTGGCTTCCACGGTATCGTAGCCTTGTTCCTGAAGAGCATAAGCTTTGATTTTATTGATCAGTCCGATGCCCCGGCCTTCCTGACGCAGGTAGACCAAAACGCCCCGGCCTTCTTCTGCGATCTGACGCATCGCCTGATGAAGCTGATCGCCGCAATCGCAGCGTTCCGACGCGAAAACATCGCCGGTCAAGCATTCCGAATGGACCCGGCAGAGCACCGGTTCGCCGTTGCCGACATCCCCCATGGTCAGTGCCACATGATGTTCTCCGTTGATCTTATTGCAGTAGCCGTAAATCTTGAAAGTGCCGTAATCGGTCGGCAGCTTCGCTTCCGCTTCCCGCACCATGATCGTGTCGTGCTGCACACGGTACTTGATCAAATCGTCGATGGTCACGACGGTAAAATCGTGTTCTCCCGCCAGTTCCAAAAGTTCCTGGGTGCGCATCATGGTGCCGTCATCCCGCATGATTTCGCAGCAGAGTCCCACCGGCTTGAGGCCGGCGATTTTCATAAGGTCGACCGTCGCTTCCGTGTGGCCGCCCCTGGTCAAAACTCCGCCGGATCTCGCCTGAAGAGGAAACATGTGCCCCGGACGTCTGAACATTTCGGGCTTCACATCGTCCGCCACCGTGGCAATGGCCGTCATCGAACGTTCATAGGCTGAAATGCCGGTCGTCGTGTCGACATGGTCGATGGACACCGTAAACGCTGTGCTGTGATTGTCCGTATTATCTTCCACCATCTGGGGCAGATCCAGTTTCTGGCACCATTCCCGGCTCATCGGCATGCAGATGAGTCCTTTGGCTTCGCTGGCCATCATGTTGATATTTTCCGGGGTGGCAAATTCTGCCGCGCAGATCATATCTCCTTCGTTTTCCCGGTCCGGGTCGTCGATACAGAGAATGATCTTGCCGTCTCTTAAATCCTGTGCCGCCTGCTCAATGGTTCCAATTTCTTTTTTCATTTTTGCCTCTCGTAAATTTAGTCCTTATTTTTGATAGCCGCATTGTTCTAAAAAATCCAGCGTCAGTCCTTCATTCTGGCTGTTTTCGGGCTGAGTTTTGAAATGATTGTCACACCATTTTTGAATGTATTTGCCCACCATGTCGCATTCCAGGTTGACCGCATCCCCGATCTTTTTCGTTCCCAGCGACGTCACTTCCAGGGTATGGGGAATGATGGAGACGTCAAAACTTTTGAGGCCGACACTGGCCACTGTCAGGCTGATGCCAGAAAGGGCAATCGATCCCTTTTCGACAATCCCCTCTAAAACCGGCGGGGCAGTTTCAATGGTGTACCACACCGCGTTGTCATCCCGGCGCCTGTCGGTGATGATCCCGACGCCGTCAATGTGGCCGGCGACCATATGGCCGTCAAAACGGCCGTTTGCTGGCATGGCGCGTTCCAAATTCACCTTGTCTCCGGCTTTGAGTTTTCCCAGAGCGCTGCGGTTCAACGTTTCGGCCATCACATCTGCTGTGAAATACCGGCTGCCGACGGTCGTCGCCGTAAGGCAGACCCCGTCGGTCATGATGCTGTCGCCGATCTTGGTTTGTTCCAGCACGTCATGGCAGCCGATAGTCAAAATGCAGGATTTTGCGCCTTTTTTAACGCTCTGGATCGTTCCAACTTCTTCTACGATGCCTGTAAACATCTCTCGTTCCTTTCTTATTTTCCATAAACCGGATAACCCGTCATGCAGATATCCGGCCCGTATTGTCTGTACGCTGCACGTTCAAATTGAATGGCCTGGCTCATTTTTTTAACGCCCTGTCCCCCAACGGGCGATTTCGCGTTTTCGCCGCCGACGATTTTCGGCGCGATAAAAACATGAACTTTACTGACGAGATGCGCGGCAAAGGCGTCGGCCATTAGGGTTCCCCCACCTTCGAGGAGGATACCGTCCACTTCCCGCTCTGCCAGCATTTTCATCGCCTGATTCAAATCGACGTGTCCATCTGCATTTAACCCGCACGAAAGCACTTCAACGCCTTGTTCTTCAAGGGTCTGTTGCTTTTGGGGGTCAATGTCAGGTCCTGCCAATACCCAAGTCGGAATATCGCTTGCAGTTTGCACCAATTTTGAATGCATCGGAATTCGAAGATGGGTGTCGCAGATGAGACGAATCGGATCGACCCCAGATTCAATCCGGCAGTTGAGCATCGGATCGTCCTGAAGGACGGTGCCAATGCCGCACATGATGCCCTTGTAATGTTTCCGAAGGCGGTGAACCTCTTTAAGAGACGCGTCGCTGCTGATCCACTTTGCATCTCCCGTCGCCGTGGCGATTTTGCCGTCGGCCGTCATCGCGTATTTGGCATCGACAAAGGGCAGATGCGCCGTCATATAATGCTCAAACACTTCGTTTAAGGCGTGGCATTCAGCTTCGAGAAGCCCCGTTTTGACTTCAATGCCCGCTTCCCGGAGCAGGCGCACCCCTTTTCCGGAAACAATGGGATTGACATCCATTGCCCCAACGAAAACCCGGGCAATTTGCTTCTCAATGATGATATCCGTGCACGGCGGGGTTCTCCCTGTGTGGCAGCAGGGTTCCAGCGTCACATATAAATCGGCGCCCGCCGGGTCTTCTGTACAGTGCAGCAGCGCGTTGCGTTCCGCGTGGAAGCCACCAATGTGTTCGTGAAACCCTCCAGAGATGATCCGGCCGTCTTTGACCACCACGCAGCCCACCATCGGGTTCGGCGAAGTCCGGCCTTCCCCCCGCTTCGCGAGTGCCAAAGCCCTGCGCATCATTTTTTCTTGAAATGCTTCTTCCTGTGTGTCCATGAAAATCCTTTCTATTCAGGGCACAAAAAAACGCCCTGAAAAATCAGGGCGTCGAGCGACATTTTATCGTTTCGATCTTCTTCCATCCGGACTATAACCGTCGGTCCCGGAATTTCACCGGATCATGCCAAAAGGCTCGCGGACTTTACCGCCGATAGGGAATTTCACCCAACCCTGAAGATTGAAATATTTATTTTTTACAAGTAGAGTATAGGCCTTCTTTTTTTCTTTGTCAAGTTCTTAACGAAAAATTTCAAGGTAACGGGGCGGCACCTGTTTCGTCAGCCAGATGCCGTTGGCCGATAAATAAAAAGAATAGCCATCTTCCGCCATCTGCGCGGTATTGATTTTAAAGACAACCGGCCTGCCGTGACGGCTGCCGACTTTTTTAGCCGTCTCCAGATCTTTTGACAGGTGAACGTAAAGACGCCCCATCGGTTTGAGGCCTTCTTGAAGAATCGCGCCGACAGATTTTTCTCCGGTTCCGTGCCACAGCACAGCTGGCGGCCGGCCCTGTTTGAGTTCCACGTCCACCGGAATCGAATGTCCCTGATTGGCGCGAATCTTGGTGCGATCAGCGTTAAAAGCGTAGCGCTGTTTGGCATCCGTCCTCACAATTTTTTCAAGATAAGCCCGGTCAAAATCCCGGGTTTTGGACATACCTGCGATCAATTCATTCACATCCGCCCAGCCGTGGCGGTCCAGCCTGATCCCGATTTTTTCCGGATGATGCCTGAGAATCAGACTTAAAAACTTGCTGTCCCGGGTCATTTGCTTGGCTGCGCTCGGCGGACGGAACCGCTGGGTGCGGCCTCGTTCGTCTACAGAAAATAAATCGACATAATGGATTTTGCCAGTATGGTCCTGTTTGGACCAAAACAGCGTCAGATGGGAGATCATCCCCTCTGCCGGATCGACATGAAGGGAAAACGGGTGCCGGCATTTCACCTTTCTCAAAATGGTCACATGGGCCTTAAAGGGCTTTTGGTCAAAGGTAAAGCCGGCGCGGTCCAGCGCTTTTCGAAGCTGCTTCACCAGACGGTCAAGTGCCGGCTGAGGCTTCGTGCCGATCCAGACCAGATCGCCAAAATGACCGCCTTCCGCCAGCTGAAGGGGAAAAGCCTTAAAACTCATCTTTTTGATTAATTTAACAATTTGGTCGATTTCTTTTTCTTTGCAGTCTCCCAAAAAAGCCAAAGTCAAGTGAAGATTTTTCTGCGGCGTATACCTACCGGTCACCCCCTGCCGCTTTAAATCTTCCTGAGCCCGCGAAATGGCCCAGCATTGTCCATGGGTCAAATGCAGGCCAATAAACAGCCGCATGTTCTGCATTGAAGCATTTCCCCCTTTATCACACTTAAAACGGATAATGGCCGTCCAGATAACCGATCAAAAAATCCCGGGCCAGGCTGTGGGGTCGAATCGCCTGCCGCGCTTCTTCAATGGTAAACCACTGCCAGTCATCGACTTCCCAATTCGGATTGGGAGCGCCTTTCACAATCGCCGTGAAATTGAGCATCAGCGTGTTGGTCGGTTTGAAGTAATGGGAATGGTTGAATTTCAGTTTTTTAACCTCAAGGCCCATTTCTTCGTTCACTTCCCGGCAGACCGTGTGTTCGGCGTCCTCTCCCTGGTTCACGTAGCCCGCCACGAGAATATAGCCGGGGCGCCCGTACTGACGGATCAACAGAATATGATCCCGTTTTTCATTCATCACAATCGTGCTGATGGCAGTACTAAAGACCGGAAATCGGTATGCCTTGCAGACCGGACAGTAAGGAATCATGCCTTCATCTTTCAAATACCGCTTGACTAAAGGGGCCCCGCACTGTATACAATGGGTCATTTCAGGAAAACTCATTTTGCCTCACGCCTCTTTTCTCTTATCTTCTGCCTTGTAATCACCGCGGTCCACCACCACATGATAGCCCGTTTTTTCAACCCGCATGGCCATGCAGCGCCGGCATTCTGCGGCCTCATCCCCGGTGCAGATCTTGCCGTCGTACAGCAGGTACTTGCCTCTGACGGCTGTCGGCGAAAGGTTGGGCATCACCACATTGGCGCCGGCCAAAAGGCCTTTTTCCCGGCCAAAGGGATCAATGGTGCCCAGGGCAGTTGTTGCGGGCAGGAGCACGTGGGGATGCATCAGCCGGATGATCGCCAGAAGATGGAGGGTGTCGATGAGGGTGCCCGCCTCCTCTTGACCAAAAGGGGTATCCTTTTGGGGAATAAAGGGGCCGATGCCGATCATTTCCGGCTTCAGCACCTGCAGATACCGCAGATCGTCAACGAGGTCGTCGAGAGTCTGATCGGGAGAGCCAACCATCATGCCAGCGCCCACCTGGTAGCCGATGGCTTTCAGGATTTGCAGGCAGCGCTGACGGTGCCACCCTGAAAGTTCCGGCGGATGCAGTCTGCGGTAATGGCTGAGATTGGCCGTTTCATGGCGCAGCAGATAACGGTCGGCGCCAGCTTCGAAATAAGCGCGGTAGCTGGCTTCCGATTTTTCGCCGATAGAGAGCGTCACGGCGCAGTCCGGGTGCTGCGCTTTGATCTTTCGGATCAGCCGGCAGATCTCCTTGTCCGAATACCTGAGATCTTCGCCGCCCTGGAGCACGAAGGTTCTGAAATCCAGATCGTATCCCCGGTCGCAGCAGTCCAGAATGGTCGCTTCATCCAGCCGGTAGCGTTCGATTTTGCAGTTGTCCCGTCGAATGCCGCAATAATAGCAGTTGTTTTTACAGAAGTTCGTAAATTCAATGAGTCCCCGCAGATAAACGGCTTTGCCATAGACGCGCTCCCGCACTTCTCTGGCACGAGCATACAAAATCTGTGCCTCGTCTTCTGTCAGAGTAGCCATCAGCGCTTTTAAATCCGCTCTGGGAAGATCCCCTGTCTTTGCCAGGCGCGCAATGCGTCTTTCATTCCCAGTGGCCATCCAATACCTCTAAACTTCTCGGCAGAATGCCGTTAATTTCAGCGATAACAGTCCCGTAGTTGGTAAAGGGAATCCCCTGGCGAACGGCTTCTTCCATGCGCGACCGGACTTCCCTAGCGTTCTGCATGCATCCTCCGCAGTGCACCACCAGAGCGTACCGCCTGAGATCTCCTGGAAAGCCCTTTCCTGAGGATGTTTCAAAAACGAGACTTTTGCCTGTTTTCTTCTCAATCCAATGGGGCAGTTTGACCGTGCCGATATCCTGACATTGACGGTGATGGGTGCAGCCTTCTGCCATTAAAATTTTATCGCCGTCCTGAAGGGCGTACAACTGCTTGACGCCTTGAACCGCTGTTTTTAAAAAGCCTTTATGGCGTGCCATCAGAATTGAAAAAGACGTGAGCTTGACCGCCGGCGGGACCACTGAGGCGACTTTTTTGAAAGCCTGGGAATCCGTCACCACAAGGGCCGGCGCATGCGTTAAGGCTTCGAGCGTCTGGGGCAGTTCCGTTTCCCGGCAGCAGATCCCCATGGCGCCGATGTCCAATAATTCACGAAGCACCTGCTGCTGGGGCAGAATCAAACGCCCCTTTGGTGCTGAGGCGTCGATGGGAATCACCAGCACCACCACATCGCCGGTTTTGACCAAATCTTTAATAATCGGCTGTTCCTTAATCTGGGGATTCATAGAGGCGAGCTTGTCTTTGAGCTCACGAATATGCCATCCGGTTTTGGCGGAAACTTCAATTTCGTTGGCTTTGAGGCTGCGGTTTCCTTCTGCGAGATCGGCCTTGTTGTAAACCACGAGATAAGGCAGATTTTTTGCTTTAAAGCGGCCGATGAGGTCCTGATCTTCGTCAGAAAGCCCTTTTTCGCCGTCGACGACCAATACAGCAATGTCGGTGCGTGCCATTTCCCGATAGCTTCGCGCGACCCGCTTTTCCCCGAGGTCGCCCACATCGTCTGTGCCCGGCGTGTCGACAATGAGCACCGGCCCCAAAGGCAGGATTTCCATTGCCTTTTCAACCGGGTCTGTCGTCGTACCGGCTTTTTCTGAAACCACGGCCAGATCCTGACCGGTGACCGCATTGACCACACTGGATTTTCCTGCATTGCGCTTGCCAAAAAATGTAATATGCAGCCGTTCCCCTACAGGGGTTTCATTTAATACTGCCATTTTCTGTCCTTTCTAATATTTTCTGATACGCGGAATCTTCAAACACATTCTCTGCCTGATCGTAACCGATTCGCCCTGAAAAGGCGAAATGGTGGTAAGGAACCAATGCTGTGTCCCGATGCAAAAGGGTGTGATACAACGGATCTGCGACAACACAGTCAGCCCGATTGATTCTGTCTTCTATGGCCGACTCCCCATCGGTTCGGGAGGCCTTCGGACAAAGTGCTGCGGGACTTTCCGTCGGCACCGTGATTTGAACGGCCTTCCCCTGATCGAGCGCCAGGGCAGCCCCTAAAGACGCGGCGCCAACCGCTTCTCCAACGACAGCTGTTTCTGGTTTTAAATTTGTTTTTGCCGATAATATCTCAGCATAGGGAATCCGGTTTTTGCCGTCTGCTTCACTTTGATTCATTGCATCAATAACCAGCGGCGCAAAACCGCCGACCGGGCATCCTGCCACGGCCGGAATGCCAAAACGCCGTTTCAAAATCTGCGCGGCCTCCCATCCCGTCGAGGACACCACCAGGCTGACTGCTGCAGAACCGGCCTGAAGGATTTCGTCCGGTTCGCAGTCCAAGGCCCAGTTGGACACCACCTGCCACCCAGAGGCTTCCAATTTTTGAATGAGAGAAGCCGCACTTCCAGGGGCATCAAAATCAAGGGGCGTCAGCCCCAGAATATTCACACTGTGGGGTTTCGTCTTGATCGGCTGAATCATCTCCTGCTCTGCCACCGCGGCAAAAGCCCCCGCTGCGCCGCTGACGTAATCGTGAAGCCCGTTCGTCTGGATATAAAAAACCGGAATATCGAGCTGATCTTCAATCATCGCGGCCAGCGCCTCAAAATCCGTCCCCGTGATGTAGGGAATCGGCGAATTGCATAAGGCGACAAACCGGGGATGAAGGCTCTGCGCCGCCTCGACGACGTCTGCCACGAATTTCTCGTCGTTGCCGACAATCGCGTCCATGTCGTTGAGGCCGGAGATGAAAATCAGGCTTTCCTGTTCATACCAGCGGATTTCATCGTGGGTGTTGTAGGTGGAGTTGCATCCCGACGGGTCGTGGATGACGACCATGCCCCCCAATTCAAACAGGGCCGACGCGGCACCGGACACATCTCCGCTGTAGCACGGAATTTTGGTATATACAGTTTTCATAGGGTACACGCACACCCCCATCCTTTTTGGGTGATGACCGGCTTTACGGCCTTGGGGTGTGCGCAGGCATCCATCATGCTTTTCATGAGCCCGATCCAGGCGCCGTAGCCCCACAGCCCGCCGTTTTCGATCATCTGAACGAAAGTCGGGCTTTTTTCAAACCACGCCGCCCGCGGTCCAATCGCCAGAACTTTTTCTTTCGGCTCGGGCCAGCGCCGCATCTCCGGCCGCAGGGTCGAACAGATTGTCAAATTGCCCGCATGTTCCTTAAGCCACAGATAATCTTCATGTTCCGCTTCTGAAAAGCCGTCGGCGTAAAGGCGCACCACGTTAAAGCCGTGGGCGGTAAGCATCCGGGCCAGACTCAAAGGCCTTAATACCCCGACAGTGTCAATGGCGATGGGCATCCCGCCGATCTGCGCTTTGGCGAACTGAACAGCTTCTTCCGCCTGCGCTTTCCGGGTTTCAAGCCAGGCCGCAAGATCCCAGCCATAGAAATCCCCTAAGGCGTAAAGGGCCGGATCGATTTCATCTTCGTTCCAGAGGGCGTCCATAAAGAGACAGGGCCGTTTCAGACGCTTGGCCAGTCCCTCTGCTGCCAATTTTGAAAATGACGAGATGTAAAGTTCAAGTCCGGCTGCGCCGGTCTGTCGGTACGTTTCAAAATCCTGACATTTGCTGATTTCGTTGAGCTGGATGCCCCCGCGTTTAAACAAAGCCGTCAGATCGTTTTCGGCTGCGCCGGCAAGGGGCACGTCCATCCCGATGAGGTTGGCCTGGGATAGATCTTCTGGCAGATCGTACAAGGGACGGGTCATCTCAAGGCGCTCCCGTTCATCCGGCGTCGTGCCCCGCTTTTGCATGATGGGGTCCATCCAGCACTTCAGCCAGAAAATATCCGGGTATTTTTCTTCAAGGATTTCATAAACCTGATCCATGTCTGTCCCCATGAAATGGTGCAGACAGACCGGAAAAACCAGGACGGCTTTCGGATGGGTCTGCCATTTTTCAATGCAGTCTTCAATGCCCCGAAGGGTCACCTGGGTCAAGTCGCTGTCAAGGAGATCCTGGTCTTGCAAAAGTACCATCGCGAAACGGTCTGAAGCGGCCATTTCAGCCGCCGTCATCACCACGCCGCGCATACAGTTGTCGCCGCAGATATAGATCTGGCGGCTTTCCGGCAGCTGCATCCCAATGTGGACGATGTTCCAATGACTGTGCTCCGGCGTATTGTACTCCAGGCCCGGATTAAAAGGATTGGGAAATGCCGCCTGACTGATGGGAACCGCCGCCTTTGAAAAAATATCTGCTTTTCTGATTTGCTTTAACATCATTCAGCCCCGCATTCCCGTCTGTAAATCAGATCGGCCAGCTGCCGGTATTTTTCTGCCAAAGACGAAGTTTTCGCCATTCTCAAGACAATGTCGTGGGCCTGATCCGCTTTTTTAACCATCTCGTCATCGGGGAGCCTGCCAACAATGCTGCTGTTGAACTGATCGGCCATATGGGCCGCCTGCGCAATGTCTTCTTCATTGTGATAACGGTTGACGATGAAGCCGCCAAGCCCTGCGTAATGGCGTTTTTTGAACCGGTCCACCGCCATGGCGATGTTCGCTGCCGCGTAAATCGACATGGCTTCGCCAGAAGTAAGAATATAAACGGTCTGGGCGTACTGCCGGCGCATCGGCATGGCAAAGCCGCCGCAGACCACATCCCCGAGCACGTCGTAAAGCACCACATCCGGAGAGAGTGCTTCGTACAAGCCCTTTTCTTTCAGCTTTTCGAGGGCTGAGATCACGCCGCGTCCGGCGCATCCCACGCCGGGAACCGGGCCGCCCGTTTCGGCGCAGTAAACGCCAATGTCGCTTTTGACGACAACATCCGACAGTTTGAAATCGTCGTTGTATTTCCGGCAGGTGTCCATCACCGTCGGAATCCGCCTGCCGTGGCACAAATTCAAAGTCGAATCCGCCTTGGGGTCGCAGCCGATCTGCACCACCCGGTGTCCCTGTTCAGCCAAAGCTGCGGCCAGATTGGAAACTGTGGTGGATTTGCCGATGCCCCCTTTTCCATAAAACGCAAGCTGAATCATGGCAGGTCCGTGATCACATCGGAATACGCCGTCTTGACGTTGATGCCTTCGAGCTGTCCCAAACTGCCAGACAGCGTCGAAATGACATTTTGAGGGGCGTCGACAGCCACGCTGATCAGATTGATTCCTTTTTTGGCATAGGGAATGCCCATCCGGCCGATAATATAATCTGACGCTTCGTGAAGCAGCGCATTCACTTTTTCAACCGATTCTTTATCGTGCACAATAATGGCGATGACAGCAACTCTGGTTTTCATCTTTTTCTCCTTTAAATTTAACAAATCCGCGGCAGCAGTTCCGTTCCCGGTTCCGGCAAATAGGTCTGGGTGCCGATTTCGGTTTCCATGACAACCCGTTCCGGTTCCTCGGCGGTTACTTCGCCGATCTGGCAGATGCCCTGGGTATCCGGGAGGACAGCCAAGGCATCGATGACCGCCTGGGCTTCTTCCTGGGGAACGATCATCACCATCCGCCCTTCGCAGGCGAGGTACAGAGGTTCTAATCCCAGCATGCCGCAGACCCCGGCCACCGATGGGTCGACGGGAATGGCATCGGCTTTGAGGCGGATGCCTGTATGGCTTTGATGGGCGATTTCGTACAGGACCGTCCCCACACCGCCCCGGGTCGCATCCCGAATGACGTGGAGATCCGGCGCCGCCTTGAGGGCCGCAGAAACAGGCTTCCAAAGGGGTGCGCAGTCGCTTTCCACCTGGGCATCAATGCCGTATTCGTCCCGGGACAGCAGGACCGCACAGCCGTGGCGTCCCACATCCCCGGTCACCAGCACCGCATCCCCGGGCGCTGCTTTTGCGCCGGACAGCGGATTTTGAGATACCACATCACCGACTCCTGTCGTCGTGATAAAGACCTGATCGGCCTGCCCCTTGCCGACAACTTTGGTGTCCCCGGCCACGAGGACAGCCCCGACTTTTTCAGCGGTTTCTGCCATCGACGCGGCGATCTGATCGAGTCTTTCCACTTCAAGTCCTTCTTCGATAATAAACGAGCAGGTCAGATACAAAGGCTTCGCGCCCATGCACGACAAATCGTTCACCGTTCCGCAGATAGACAGTTCGCCAATATTGCCCCCCGGAAAAAATGCCGGCGAAACCACAAAACCGTCCGTCGACATCGCGATCTGATGTTCCGGCCGCGGCAGGACGGCCGCATCATCTGCCGTCAGCAAAGTGTTTTTAAAATGCCGTTCAAAAATCTGATGAATCAGCGCCGACGTCTGCTTACCGCCGGCACCGTGAGCCAAAGTAATCTGTTCAGGCAGTGTTTCCATTATTTTTTACCTCCGTACAAATAAAACGCCGAGCAAGCGCCTTCACTCGAAACCATGCACGCCCCTGTAGGATGAACCGGTGTGCAGACGGTGCCGAACAGCGGACAGTCTTCCGGCCTGCAGCGGCCCTGAAGCACATCGCCGCAATGGCAGCCTGGGTTGTCCTTGCCCACCCCTTCCGGGAGGGCGTAACGCACCGCCGCATCAAATTGAGCGTAAGCCTTTTTCAAGTGCATGCCGGAGCCTGGCAGCATGCCGATGCCCCGCCACCACGCGTCACAGGGTTCCATGTACTGGCTGACAAGCTTTTGAGCTTCCGGGCTGCCGTCTTCGGTGACGACCCGGGGATAAGCATTGATGTAAAAAGGCTCGCCTTCTCCGTATTTTTTCACCGCGAGGGCCAGCGCAGTGATCAGCTCTCCCGCTGTAAAGCCGGCCACAACACCGCTGACACCTTCTGCTTGCATTTTTTTAATGTCGGAAAGACCAGTAATCGCGTGGACATGGCCGGGATACAAAAAGAGATCTGTGCTGTCTTTCATGGCTTCATAAGCCGCCGGCATGGTCTTGTTCGCCGTTAGCAGCATGAAATTATCCAGACCGTCCCGAATGGCATGATCCACGGCGAGGCAGGATGACGGGGTCGTCGTCTCAAAACCCACTGACAGAAAAGCGAAGGGCTGATCCGGATGTTCTGCCGCAAGTTTTTCGGCATCACCCGGCGCGTAGACGACCCGGACATCGCCGCCGCGCCCCCGGGCCTCACTGAGACTCATTTCCGTTCCCGGCACCCGCATGAGATCGCCAAAGGTGCACACGGTCACCCCATGGTCGAGAGCTAAGGCAACAGCCCGGTCGATATAACCGGCCGGCGTAACGCAGACCGGACACCCCGGACCGGAAATCAAGGTGATTTCCGGCGAAAGGATCTGACGGACCCCCTGCTTGAAAATCTCGTGGGTGTGGGTGCCGCAGACTTCCATGATCCGTACTTCAGGACCGTCGTAGTTTTTCAGATAGCCGATGGCCCGGCGCAGCGCTTCTGATATTTGGTGATTTTGTTTCATAGCAGATGATCCAGCAGGTTTTCAGTTTCATGATGGTCATCGTCGGTGATTTTGGCAATGGCCGTTCCCGCATGAACCATCACGTAGTCTCCCGGTTCCAGATGATCCAGCAGAGACGCGGCAACTTCCCGCTTAGCCCCTGAAGCATCTACCAGTACCGTTCCCTTATCTTTGATTTTCACGACTTTTGCCGATAATCCTACACACATATTGTTTTCCTTTCTCTTTTTTACTCTATTTTTGATCGTTCAGGCGGGACATCGCCGCCACAGCCTGCCCCAGGGCGATGCCGCCGTCATTGGGCGGCGCGAAGCGGTGAAGCAGCACGTTAAATCCTTTTTTTTCGAGGGCTTCCGCGGTCATTCGGGTCAATGTTTTGTTCTGAAAGACACCGCCGCTTAAGGCCACAATATTGATACCCCGGCTTTCACGGAGCTTCTCACAGGCGGCAACCAGCATTTGAGACAGTCCCCTGTGAAAATCCGAGGCCAGCTTTCCCGAATCCGCGCCTGTCATTTTTTCAGCCATCAGGGTTTTAAAAAACGACGTCGTCAGAAGCATAAGCTGTCCCGAATCTTCTGTTTTCACGTCTGTCTGAATATCTGGTGATATGCCAGGATGAGCGCGGTCGTATTTTTCTGCCGCTGTCTCAAGGGCCATCGCCGCTTCGCCCTCAAAGGTCGAACACCGGCAGATGCCAAGACCGGCCGCCACGGCGTCAAAAAGCCGTCCGGCGCTGGTGGAGCGCACCGCGTTGATTTTTCGGTCTGCCATCATGTGAATGGCTCTGGCCTCCTGCAGCGAGCACAGCCCAAGTTTTGTCACTGCCGCTTCGTATTGCTTTGCATCCTGGATGCGGTCGAGGAGAAGGGCCGCGGCGATGCGCCACCCTTCCCGGGAGGCGGTATTCCCGCCCAGCTGCAGGAAGGGCTCGATATGCCCGGCCCGCTCATAATCCTGCCAATCCGCAATTAAAATCTCGCCGCCCCAGATGCTGCCGTCAGGGCCGTATCCGGTGCCGTCAAAGGCGAGCCCAATCACTGGTTCCTGCACATCATTTTCTGCCATGCAGGAGACGATATGGGCGTAATGATGCTGAATTCGGATCACCGGAAGGCCCAGGGACTCGGCGTAATGGGTGGACTGGTAGCCCGGGTGAAGGTCACAAGCCACAGCCTGAGGCCTGATCTTGAGCAAGGTTAGCATCCTTACAACCGCTTCTTTTAACGCCTTCGTGGTCCGCACATCGGCCAGATCGCCCACATAGGCCGAGGGATAAAAAATCTGACCCTTGCCGACGCAGAAGGTGTTTTTCAGTTCCCCGCCGATGGCCAAAACCTGTCCTTTCATTTTTTTGGATACAGCATAAGGCAGCGGCGCGTACCCTCTGGAGCGCCGGATCATATAAGGCTGACGCCTGCCGTCCACGGTGATGAAATCCATCACCGAATCGTCTGAACGGGTCACGATCGGTCGGTCGTTAGACAAAATCACATCGGCAAAGCGGGACAATTCCTGCCGCGCTTCTTCATCATTGTGGCAGATGGCCGCACCGCGGACATTGCCGCTCGTCATGACCAGGCAGTCGGAAACATTGATGCCGTCGTCATAATCAAACAGCAGGCACTGCACCGGCGCATAGGGCAGCATCACGCCGACGGTCAGCTGCCCCGGTGAAATGGCCTCACATAAAGACGTGTGCTTCTTCTTTTCGAGAAGTACGATGGGTTTCTGATGCCCGGTGAGAATGCGAGCTTCCTCTCTCCCCAGCACGCATTCCCGTCTGACGGCCGCTTCATCGCGCATCATCACCGCCAGGGGTTTTTTCGGGCGCTGTTTGAGTTTTCTCAAGCGTGCGACGGCCTGTTCATTCTTGGCATCACAGCACAGATGGAAACCGCCGATCCCTTTGATGGCCGCGATGCCGCCTTCTGAAATGATTTTCCGGGTTAAACGCATCGCAGCATGCCCTTTTTCCGGCCGGTCCAGCAAATACAGTTCGGGGCCGCAGTTAGGGCAGCAGACGGGCTGAGCGTCGTACCGCCTTGAAGACGGGGTGACGTATTCCGCTGCACATTCCGGACACATGTCAAAGGCTTTCATACTGGTCCGCTCCCGGTCGTAAGGCATTTCATCCAGGATTGTAAACCGCGGACCACAGTCCGTGCAGTTGATAAAGGGATGAAGATAGCGGCGGTTGTGGGGATCGAAAAGTTCTTTTTTGCACTGATCGCAGATGGCGATATCCGGTGAGACAAAAATATCTCCGGCGACTTTTTCACTGCTCACGATCTCAAAGTCAGCGTAACGGGGTGCCTTCTCTATTGCTTTGATGTCGATTTTAAGAATGTCGGCCCGTTCCGGCGGTGAGACCTCGATTTGTTTTTCGAAAGCGCTCACCTGGGAAGCCGGCCCCTGGGCAATGATTTCGACCCAGGCCCCGCGGTTGCTGACCTTTCCCGTAAGGTTGAATCGTCTGGCGTACCGGCTGACCGTCGGCCTGAAGCCGACCCCCTGTACGATGCCGTAGATTCTGATCTGATGGGTACAAGTCTGATCATTCATAGACGTCAATCTGCTTTCCTGAAATAGCAAAATAGGGCCAGTCTGACCATTCGCCTTCAAAATTTTTGGCCAGAGGCCTGAGCACGGCATCCGCCACAATCATATCGTAGTCCCCAGATGCCGCTGCCGCTTCAAATTCATCTTCTTCTTTAAACTGAAGATCACCAGGCTGTCTCAGGGCTTTGTCATTCATAAACCAGGTGCCGGCGGTGACCGACGCCGCGCCTCTGTCCAGCCAAACCTGTCTCGCCGATTTCAGCGCCACCTGCTGATGCACGGCTAAAATGCGCCTGCCGCGCACATCAGACAGCGACTCGGCAAAAGAGACCGCTGCCGGATCTTCAACCGTATAATCCACATCAAAATGCTGCTTCAGCCATCGGGCCGCCTTCAGCCCGCTGGGCGAGACCACGATGTTGTGCTGCATTTTTCCGGCCTGGCAGAAAGCCTCCAAATCCGGCTGCCATCCAAAGGGACACCAGGTGTCATGCGCCGCTAAAATCGGCTGCATCTTCTGCATATCGACGTCAAAGGGGGTCATCCCTAAAACGCCGACTTTTTCACAGGCAGCGCCTTCAGAATCCTCGACTTTGCAGTATTTTCGAAGCAATGCCAGATAGGTTTTTTCAACGCCTTTGTCGTAAAGCTGAAACCCGTTTGTCACGACGGCAAAGGCCGGGACCCCGCTTTTTTTCTCGATCAGCCGGGCCAGGGATTTCAAATCTGTCCCGATCACGGCCGGCACCGGGGTTCCGATCAGGGCAACGAATTGGGGACGTATGGTCTGGGCCAATTCACAGGCTTTGTCGACGAGGAGCTGGTCCCGGCCCAAAATCGCGTCCATATCCCGAAGCCCGGCGCTGAATACAGCGGCCGCCTGATGCTGCCACCGGGGTTCATCAAAACCGCAGATGTTGCCAGTGCATCCCCCTGCGTCGACGACGATCACGGCGCCCCCCAAAGGGTAAAGCACCGAAACGGCGCCGGACTGATCTGGTGCAAAAGGCGTCAGCACTTTTCTAAGCCCTTTCATCTTCTTCTCCTTCTCTGCCAAATTCTGCGATGGCCGCTTCAACAGACCGGGCCAATTTTTTAACCCCATCAAAGCCAAAGGGCTGCCTGGGGTTGCGCCAGATCACTTTGGCCGTCTGGGGCACGTCCCGATAATAATAAGCCGCATCCGCGCCGACCGCCACCGTGGGCGCTGTTCCTTCCGGACGGCAGGCCATCATTTCCGGGGACGTATTGTCCATGATCTTAACGCCAGGATTTAGTTCCGCGATCTTGGTGAGCCATGGCCAGTATTCCGAAATCACGGTGCCGTAAATGGCCTTCACCTCAAATCCTTCCCGAAGCAGCGCAAGGGCAAGCTCAAAGGGATTGGCATCTGCCACTTCGCCCACGGCAAACTGCCAGCCCGCCGCTGCACCTTTTAAATGCGACAGCGCTGCTTCAGCTTGTTCCCGGCGTTTTTCAAAATCAAAATGAACACCGAGGGCACGGCCGAGAGCCTCGTACTGAGCGGCAATTTTATCGATCTGATACAACTGGTTCATCTGAATAAAGGGCATGTTCAGCCGCTTGCAGAGATCTTCCGCAGCCGGCAGCGCCTCGGGATTGAGCACCAGATTGAAATTGGCTTCCGCCATTTGATCAAAATCCTCAATGCTCCGGCAGTCTTTTAATGTCCGCACGTTTCGAACGCCAACGGCATTGAGCAATTCGAAAAGCTCACTGTCCCGGTCCACACCGTTGAAAAAGCCGAGCAGGTTGACACAGTCCACCTTTCTCTGGCGCTTTTTGAGCAAATCGTAAAGGGATTGTCTGACATGCACCATCGGTGGTTTGCGCCCTTCCCGGGTCAGGGCATACATGTAGCAGGGTCTTACCGGAACCCCCGCTGCCTTTTCGGCCTTCCGGCACACCCGATCCATGTCTGTTCCCAAAAGGGCGTCCACACAGGTGATGCAGATCATCACCACCGACGGCTTTTGAGGCAGAAACGCGGTGATTTCCTCGACGGCGTCCGGAATTTTTGTTAAATGCCGGCCGGTGATTAAATCCGTTTCATCCATCGTCAAATAAAAGAAACGATGCCGGTATTCCGGAAGCTCAGAAAGTTCTGAAGTGTTACGGCCGCAGCATCCTGGAGAGACAATGAGCATCACGGAGCCGGGAATGGCAAGACCAGCCCGCTTGACGCCGTAGCCTTCAGCGCCCGGCGAGTTGTACGCCAAAGTCGCCGGTGAAGAATAGATCAAATCTCTCGTTTCGGCAATTTGAGACTGAAGGGCTTTTTCCCCCTTGGAAAGCAGTTCAGAAACGGTTTGTCCTGTTTTCATGTCAGTGCCTCCAGACGCTGTGAAAGGGCGATAAATTTTCGAGAAATATCCAAGTCGGGATCCCCCTCTACGACCGTTTGTCCCAAGTCTTCATAATGGTTGATGGCATCGCTTCTGGGAAAATCTGCGAGAATGGGCAGATGGCTTTTCTCTGCAAATTGTCTCACTTTTTCTTCTTCATCCGGAACATGGCGGCGGTTTAAAATGAGTCCGCCGACCGAAGCGTATCCCCGGTCTTCAAAATTGTGAACCGCCGTGTTGATATTGTTCGCCGCGTACAAGGCCATCTTCTCTCCCGACGTGACAATCAGCACTTTTTCGGCATAGCCTTCCCGAATCGGCGCGGCAAATCCGCCGCAGACGACGTCTCCCAAAACATCGTACAAAATCACATCCGGTTTGACCGTCTCAACCAATTCCAAATCCTCCAATAGCTGAAACGTAGCAATAATGCCTCTTCCGGCGCAGCCCAGGCCCGGCGTCGGGCCGCCGGTTTCGATGCACAGAACACCGCCGTAACCCGTTTTGGAAAGCGCTTCTAAGCTTTCAGGTTCTTCACCTTCCCGAAGCCGGCTCATCACCGGCTCGACCGGATGATTGTGCAGAAGATTCACCGTCGAATCCGCCTTCGGGTCACAGCCGATTTGAATCACTTTTTTCCCGCGGTACGCAAAAGCGGCTGCCAAATTACTGGTAATGGTTGATTTTCCAATACCGCCTTTTCCGTAAATGGCAATTTTTAACATCTTCTCTTTTTTCTCCTTTGAAATAAAAAAGACTTTTATTTTAATTTCTCAACTAAAATAAAAGTCAGTGCAAGTGCGAATTGTTCTGACTTTCCTGTCAAGAATGTGTTCCTTTTCAAGTCAGTCTGTGAATATTATAATATGTGCTGAAAATTTCGTCAATCACGCTCCTATTATTTTTCGAGAAGCTTGACAATAAATAAAGAATTGCGATAATATAATTGTTATTCATGTATCGTTAAATGAAACTTTACTTTTAATCCATCAAAACTTTATATTCTAGAGGATGCGTGTATGAATCATTCGTTCAAATCTTTTATGCATAAATACTGGAAAAATCTTGTATTGCTCGCAGCCTTCACCATTTTTGTCTGGATGATTTATATCGCTTTCGGCAACGCCGCAAAATCATTTCCCCTGCTCGTCAAGCTGCTTCAAAAGGGAGATGAAAAGCAGATTGCCGCTTACCTGCAGCGCCAAGGAAGATGGCGCGGATACATCACGATTGTCCTTTTTTCAATCATTCAGGTCATCAGTATCGTTTTCCCCGGCATGGCCATTCAAGTGGCCGCAGGGTTAATTTACAGATGGTGGACGGCTTTTATCCTTTGCTACGTCGGATTTGTCGCGGGCAACTGCATGGTTTTTATTTTTGCCCGAAGAATCGGCAAACGCTTTTCGGAACGCTCTGCCCTTGGCCGCAAGATCTCAAATTATTTCCGGAAAAAAACGAGCAAGAGCTGGATCATGGGCAAAATCAACTCGGCCAATCCAGAATTTGTCTTTGGGATGGCCTGCCTGATTCCCGGCATTCCCAACGGCATTATCCCCTATCTCGCCTCGTCGACACGGATCTCAGCCGTGGGCTTCGGCGCGGCGGTGGCGGCCTCGAGCTGGATTCAGATCATCTTGAACTGTCTGGCCGGTTCTTTCCTGATTCGCGGGAAATATCTTTTTGTGGTTCTCTCTTTTGCCGCACAGATCGCTTTGATCTTATTTATGCTGTGGAAAAAAGACTGGTTCTTATCCAAAATGTAAGCTCAAAATCAAAAATACGCTTTTTAAAAAATTAAAAAGCGTATTTTTTTACGGTCTTATTCTGCAATGGCCTTTAACGAAATTGCAAAGGTGTAATCCGTATAGTCGTGCTTGGCATCGTCGAAGCACGCGTCGTAGAACTGCTGCATCGCCCAAATTTCCGGGACCTTTTTAACTGCCCGGGATAAATCTTCCTTCTGGGAGGTTAAAAGCTTTTCGGAGTCGCCGCCCGCAAAATCCGCCAAAGCGTTGCTCGAAGTGATCCGCAGCACCGTTGCAAGGAAAACCTGAGCGCTGTTCCATTCCACCACATGATAGTCCGGCGCGTCGCCGATGTTTTCCAAAGTCTGCATAATCCCTGTAATTTCATATTCAAGGTCCGGCGTTACACCGACCGTTAAGGTATAGCGGTTCTGCTTCAAGCCGTCTTTTTCACTGAGGGGCGATGCATCGATGATTTTCGGTTCAATCTGACCTTCCGTCGCCATTTTCGCTTTTTCTTCGTCTGATTTTGCAATGATCTGCATATTTAAAATCGCCGTCGATTCTGAGCCTATTACTTTCATATTCTTTCTTCCTTTCTATATTGATTCATGCATTTCTTCATGCCGTCTTGAAGCGGCATGATCGATCGAAACAAAAAGCTTCGTCAAGATGCGCATGCACGGCACTGTCGCCACTGCAAAAAGCACGAAGAGCATGACACATTTAACTGAAATAAACTGAATGTCAAACAACTGATTCATGGTCACCGCCAGCACCACTAATCCTGCAATGCACCCACAGATCACAACACCTCTAAATACATTGATCGGGCTTGAAATATTGTAAAGGATTATGAAACCGACGATGGCCAGAAGAAATGTCGCGGCCACTGAAATGTCCTGACTGCCGACGCCAAAGGTTTTGCCGAAGACGACCAGCGCCGCAATCATAAAGAAATCCGTTAAGGCCGCCGGCATGGCCCTGAGCATCACCCGCTGGATGAAGTGTCCCTCTATGCGCCGGTTGTTGGGCTCCATGGCCAGGAAAAAGGCCGGAATGCCGATGTTAAACATCGAAATCAGTGAAATCTGAGACGGTGTCAGAGGATATTCCATGATGCTGACGATGGTAAAAATCGACAGCAGAAACGAGAAGATGTTTTTGACCAAAAACAGCGTCGCCGAGCGCTCGATATTGTTAATCACACGCCGGCCTTCGGAAACGATCTGGGGCATGTGCGAGAAATCCGAATCCAAAAGCGCCACCTGGGCAGCCTGAACTGCGGCTTCTGAGCCGGAGGCCATCGCGATGGAACAGTCCGAATCCTTCATCGCCAGAATGTCGTTGACCCCGTCGCCGGTCATGGCCACGGTGTGGCCCTGGGCCTGCAGCGCGTGGACGATCTGGCGCTTCTGCTCCGGTGTGACGCGTCCAAACACCGTCGTCTTTCTGACGGCATCGTCAATGTCTTCCTGCGTCTTTAAATCCTGGGCATTGACGTAGTCTTCAGCGCCTGAGATCTGCGCTTTCCTTGCTACTTCCGATACGGTCACCGGATTGTCCCCGGAAATGACCTTCACCGTCACACCTTGTTTCTCGAAATATTGAAACGTCGCCGGCGCATTTTTCCGGATCGGATTGGTCAGCAGAACAAAAAAGATCGGATTGACATCGCTTTGGGATAAATCTTCCCGGGGAATCGCCGAGGCGCCTTCGAGTTTGGCAAAGACGATAACCCGGTAGCCCTTTTGTGCGTAATGATTCACCTCTTCTTCATAAAGGCGGAAACGCCGTTTCAAGACAATTTCAGGGGCGCCCAACACAAAGACCCCTTCTCTGAACTGAACCGCGGAATACTTGTAGCGCGACGAAAAGGGCAGCACTTCAAGGGCATTAGCCCCTTTTTCATTTTTGCCGAAATACTTCGTCATCGCGGCAGACGTCGCATTTTCGTCTTTCTGAGCGCCGAGATAACGGCTCACAAGATCCCCCGCCCGTTCCATTTCTGAGCGGTTCATTTCCTGAACCGGCACGATGTCTGCGACCAGCATGGCGTTGTCGGTGATCGTCCCGGTTTTATCGACGCAGACCACATCGACCCTTGCCAGGGATTCGATGCTTTTCATGTCGTGGAGCATCACTTGTTTTTTTGCCAGGCGCATCGCCGAGACCGCAAGGGTTACAGAAAGGAGCAGATACAGCCCTTCAGGAATCATGCCGATCACCGCAGCCACCATCGACGGCACCGCCTTCGCGATGCTGCGGTGGGCGACGCCGATGCTCTGATACAAAAGCAAAATCCCGATGGGAATGATCGCAATACCGGCCACTTTGACGATGCCGTCAATGGAACGCACCATTTCCGAACGATCGTCGGACTCCACGGCCTTCGCCTTTAAGGTCAGCTGATTAATATAGGCCTTTGCACCGACACGAACCAGCCTGGCCGTGCATTTGCCGGACACCACAAAGGCCCCTGACATCAGTTCATCTCCCGCTGCCTTGGTGATTTCATCGGCCTCCCCGGTTAAAAGCGCCTCGTTGACCGCAATCTCGCCGGCAACCACTTCCGCGTCCGCGGGAATTTGAACGCCTCCTTCCAGCACGACGACATCGCCGAGGACCAGATCCTCTATGGACACTTTTTTGACCCTGCCGTCACGGTAAACTTTTGCCACCGGCGTGTTCATGATCTTCAGGTTGTCCAGCACTTTTTTCGCCTGGATTTCCTGAATGATCCCGATCAGCGTGTTGGCGACAATCACGGG
The DNA here is from genome assembly GCA_945867155.1 of uncultured Eubacteriaceae bacterium. Classification (GTDB taxonomy): domain Bacteria; phylum Bacillota; class Clostridia; order Eubacteriales; family Eubacteriaceae; genus Pseudoramibacter. Next base: position 284,901 of record CAMBHL010000001.1, read on the forward strand.
CAGAAAAGTCAGGGCATTCCACGCCTGCACAAAAATCAAAAGCAGCGCCAGAACTGCAAAGATCAAGTTGAAATAGGTCAGTGTATTTTCCTTGACGATGTCTTTAACGGTTTTGGCCGATTTCGAAACCTGATCGTTTCCCTGGCCCTTCTGTTTAAGTTCTAATGCCTGCTTGGACGATAATCCAGTCATCTGACGAACCTCCTGTCCCTGAGCTTAATTTCTTGTTTTTTATTATAACACAACTTGAAATATGCACCGCTGAGGCGTAAACTGAACTTATGAAAACTTTAAGTCAATCTTTTAATTTAGAGCCGCAAACTTTTGCCCTCTGTGTTCCCATCGGCCCCAACTCTGAAGATGCCCTGCCTGCCCTTCTCAATCAAGCCGCAGTCGCGAAGCCTGATCTCATCGAGTGGCGGCGCGATGCGATGGGCCTTCTGTCAAACGACGCCCAGGACGACTGTCTCGATCTCATGGCTGAAAAAAAGATTCCGATTTTGTACACCTTTCGCGACTTTTCAGAAGGCGGTGCCTGTGCAGATGCCGACAGTGCTTTTCGGGAAGACGCCATTCTCAGTGCCGTCGACCATCCCGCTGTGGCTTATGTCGACATTGAAGCCAGACAGTCTGAAAAAATGATCAAGACGGTTCGCAAAGCGCTTCACCGTCAAGATAAACAGCTCATTTTATCTTATCATAATTTTAAAAAAGCGCTGAAGCCAAAGGCTTTTAAGCAAAAGCTCTACGATATTGCCGAAAAAAATCCGGATGTCATCAAAATTGCCATGCAGGCAGACAGCAAAGCGGATATTCTGCAGTCAAGCTACGGCATTTTGCATTTTCTCAAGAAAAGTCACTGGCAAAAGCCAATCATTTTCATTATGATGGGCACTTGCGGCAGGCTTCTGCGCATCGCGCCGGAATATTTTGGTGGAAGCTTGACCTATGCAGCCCTTTCAGAAGCCGCAGCGACGGCCCCGGGCCAGCTTTCTCCAGATCAGATTCGTCAATTCAGAAAAGACTTATACCTTTAAAGACAATACAAAAGAACAGGAGACACACACCTCATGGCAACCCCTCAAAACATTGCATTAATCGGTTATATGGGCGTCGGAAAATCGACCGTCGGAAGAGCTTTGTCCCATAAGCTCCACTGCGGTTTTTACGACACTGACGAGATCATCGTTCAGGAAACTGGAAAATCCATTGAAAAAATTTTCGACGATGACGGCGAAGCGACTTTCCGCAAAAAAGAAACAGAAGTGCTGAAAGAAATTCTGAATGCGCCGGCTGAAAATGGCCGCGTCATCGCGTGCGGCGGTGGCCTGCCGCTTTCCAAGGAAAATCAGCAGTTATTAAAAGACAACTGCTTTACGGTCGAACTCATCTGCAGCGACGACGTGATCGCCGAACGCATCGAAGCCGACGGCACGGTGCGGCCGCTCTTAGCAAAGCTCTCTTCCCACGAAGCGCTGCTGAAGGAAATTTCGAAGATGAAAATGACCCGCCGCTTCTATTACGAATCGGCAGCGGACATTAAAGTCGAAACGGACATCCTGGACATGGACGACGTTCTGGATTCGATCATGCTCTTCGGAGAAATGTGGCAGAACCGCCGTGACCGGATGGTCTAACAAAAAAAGTGCTTCTGAAAATTCAGAAGCACTTTGTTTTTTTTATGGTGCCGAAGGTGGGATTCGAACCCACACGGTATCGCTACCAACGGATTTTGAGTCCGCCAAGTCTGCCAATTCCATCACTTCGGCATCGCTGACCTGATTATAATACCAAATATTCTTTCACAAATCAAGTCTTTTTTTAAATAAGCTCAAGGCAGCACGTCCTGAGCTTATTTCTTTGAATTCAATTATTTCCGGTCTGAATCTTCGGACCCCTTGATGCCGTTTCCGCTTTCCTGCATGCTGTTGACATCTTCGTAAGTCTTGGCAAAGGCATTTTCCTGATAGGCCTGGTCTTCGTCCACAGGGGCACCGCCTTGAGCCGCTGCCAGCCGTCTCTTGTACGCGGCAACCCCCTGAGGCGTGTACTTCATCGTCCGGGCAAAAACAGACTTCAGCATGATCGGCGTCACAATCGTCGTGATGATGACGACTAAAATCACAGGACCGATGATTTCCTGAGAAATCAATCCTAGCGCCTGGCCTTTGCTCGCCACGACCAAAGCCACTTCCCCGCGGGAGATCATCCCGACACCGATTCGAAGGCTCTGATATTTTCTGTAATGGCAGACCAAGGCGCCAACCCCACAGCCGATGATCTTCGTGATGATCGCGATAATCACGAGGATCACGGAAAACATCACGATGGTCGAATTCATCGCCGGCAGTTTGACTTCCAGCCCGATGCTGGCAAAGAAAATCGGCGACAAATAGAGATAGGACAGGGTGGAAAACCGGTTGGCCACATATTCCCGCTTCGGCGTCATGGAGATCACGAGTCCGGCGATGTAAGCGCCGGTGATATCGGCGACACCGAAAAACTTTTCAGCGCAGTACGAAATGATCAGGCAGAAGACAAAGGCGATGATGGTGTGCCGTCTAAGACCTTTTTCCGATTTTGCCGTCCACCACCGGTAAAACTTGAGAAAACCGTATCCGGCGACGCCGGCAAAGACGAAAAACAAGGCAATCTTTAACAGCACTATCACAAGAGACACCGACGTGTCCGCCATCGATGTGACAATCGTCAGGGCAATAATGCCGAGGACGTCGTCGATGATCGCGGCGCCAAGGATCGCATTTCCCGAATGGGTGTTCAGTTTTCCGATTTCCTTGAGGGTTTCAACGGTGATCGAAACAGAGGTCGCCGTCAAAATGACCCCGATGAAGATATTCTGCAGATACCGCGGCGTCGAAAGACTTGAATTGATCAGTCCCGGCCGATTGAAATACTGGGCGACAAAATAGCCGCCGATCAGCGGGACGATGACGCCGATCAGTGCGATGACAAATGACGCTTTGCCGCTTCGTTTAAGTTCGTGCACATCCGTTTCAAGCCCTGCTGTAAACATCAGCACGACGACGCCGATTTCTGCGGAATCTTTGATATATTGGGTGTCTGAAATCACATTCAGCATCGCCGGTCCGAGAATGAGTCCTGCGAGAAGAGCCCCCACAACCTGCGGCATCTGCACCCGTCTCGTCAACAGCCCTAATAATTTGGTCGACAAGAGAATGAGTGCCAGATCCAAAAGAAATTTATACCCCTGCATTGTTACGCCTCCTTTAAAGTCATTTCTGATTGGGTAGTAATATGTCGAGTCTGAATCAGCTGATTTAAGCCTGATTCATACATCGGTTCTGTTTTCATTAAAGTCGATACCAATTCCGCCACGGTGACTACAATGCCAAAATAAATCAAGTGGCTGAAGCTGCCTGTGAGTTCACAGGCCAAAGCGACTGCGGTGAGCGGTGTGCGGACGATGGCGGCAAAATAACCGGCCATCGCAAGAATGATGAAGTTATTTAAATAAGTGGTTTGAAGCCCCAAAGCCGAGACGGCAAGATGACCGTACAAACCGCCGACAAAAGCCCCAAGCACCATCATCGGCGCCAGGGAGCCGCCCGGTGTCTTGGAGGTAAAGCACAGCATTGAAAATCCGAATTTGACGGCTAAAAGCAGGGCGATCATCGTCAGGGTGAACTGGCCCCTAACCAGCTGCGTCAGGATGATATCGCCGTCTCCCAGCACGTCCGGCAGGACGAATCCCAGAATTCCCGCAGCCAGAAACGGAATCAGCGGTTCCATGTTGTCGGGCAGCGGCAGTTTTTGATAAAATTTCCGGGTTTTCTGCATGGACCAGTTGAAGAACTTCCCTGTAATTCCGCAGAAAACCCCCAGCAGAATCACAAACCCCACAGAGGTCAGCGGCAGAAATTTGAGCAGCGGCACCGAAAAAACCGGGCTCATGCCAAAACAAACTTTCGAAACGAAATCCGCCGTCACCGAGGCCACCATAGCCGTGAACAAAAGATTGACCGAATACGCCGTGTTAAATGTTTCAAGAGCAAACATAACCCCTGTCAAAGGGCAGTTAAAAGCCGCCGAAAGCCCGGCGCTGGCGCCGCAGGTGATGAGGTAGCGTTCTGCTTTTTCACCCCGATGGGACAATTTCGCCAGCCCCTTTCCAGCCATGGCGCCCATCTGAACTGACGGGCCTTCTCGGCCGAGAGACAGGCCGCCGGCCATCGCCAAAAGGCAGCCGACAAACTTGGCAATCAGTACTTTGAGCCAGTTCATTTTAAAATACCCCTGAACTTCCCCGCGTACTTCTGAAATGCCAGAGCCCGCTACAAAGGGTTCCCAGGTAATAATTTTTCGCACGGCCAGTGCCATAAATACAAAAACCAGAAAATACAGCATTACCATCCAGACGTTTGTCGCGTAGCCGATAATAAAGTGGTGTACTTTTTGAAATTCGCTGCTCACCAGACGGTAAACGATGGCGACGCCCCCGGAAACCAGGCCGACAAGGAGACCGCCAACGGTACTCTTAAAGACGGTTTTTCGCTTATATTTTCTTTTGATCAGTTTCGGTTTGGTTTTTCCTGACGGCATGCTTCTCTCCTACATTAAATCCAACTCTATTTTAACATATTCAATTCAAAACAAAGGGGACAATCCGGATAAATAATAAGATTACTTTACAATATTTCAATCATAAAACCATGCAAAAAATAGTCGGTCTCTGTCAAATTTTAGCCCGGGGATTCTGGAGCAGTTCGTCATTAAACTGCTGCATCACGGCCGCAATTTTAATGTTCTGAGGGCAGACCTTTTCGCAGCTGTGACAGGCGATGCAGTCGCAGGGCAGATGCCCGGCGCCCAAGGTTTTCAGCCGCGTCGGCACGATGAAGCCGCCTCCTGTAAAATGCTGTTCGTTGTAAAGTGCGATCAGTTTGGGGATGTCCAGTCCCTGGGGGCAGTGGTCGACGCAGTAATGACAGGCGGTGCAGGGCACTTCCTCTTTTTTGATCATCGCCCCTGCAATCTTTTGAAGGGTCTCCCACTCTTTGTCATTTAACGGCGCCGATTTTGCAAAAATATGGCCGTTTTCTCCAAGCTGGCCGGGGGTGCTCATGCCCGACAAAATCATCTGAACGCCGGGAATGGTCTGGAGGAAGCGAAATCCCCATTCAGCGGCTGAGACGCCTGGCCTAAGCGCTTCAAGCTGTGCCATGGCGCCATCTGGCAAAGCGGCGAGCTTGCCGCCGCGCAGGGGTTCCATCACCCACACCGGCAAATCGTACTCCCGGGCCAGTTCGACTTTTTCTTTCCCCTGCTGAAACGTCCAGTCGATCCAATTGAGCTGAATCTGCATGAATTCCATGTCATCGCCATAAGCTTCAAGAAAACGGCGGATCGTCGGCAGTTCCCCGTGAGTCGAAAAACCCAGGTGATGAATTTTACCCAGACGGCGCTGTTCAGCGAGGTAGTCCCTCACACCGTACTTGGGATCTAAATAAAAGTCAATATTGCTTTCGTTGACGTTGTGAAACAAATAGAAATCAAAATAATCCGTCTGGCATTTTTCCAGCTGTTTTTCAAAAATGGCTTTTACTTTTGGAAAATTGGCCGTGTCATAGCCTGGAAATTTGGAGGCCAGATAATACGAATCCCGGGGATAGGCCGACAGCGCTTTTCCCATCACAATTTCAGACTGGCCTTTGTGATAGCCCCAGGCGGTATCGAAATAATTAATGCCTTCGTAAATGGCGGATTCGATCAGCGCTTTGGCCTTGGCCTCATCAATCCGACCGTCATCGCCGTCTATCACAGGCATCCGCATGCCGCCAAATCCTAAAGTTGACAACGAAATTTTTTGAAAATTTTGATACAACATCTGATTTACCTCTTCTTTTTCGTTCAATACGCCATTTTCATGATCGCATAGTCAAACAGCCCGCAGGCAATTTCTCTTTGATTTTCATCTTTTATCGAAACGTCAACCACGATGATGCGCTTGCCTGTTTTTCTCGCTTTCGCCACAGCCTTTAGTGTTTTGCAGTTGAGGGCCGGGCGCATGAACTGCAAGTCCCCGCTGAGGGTTGAAACCCGGTAGCCGCAAGACGATGCGCAGGCGCCGCCGGCGTTGTCAGCCAGCGTGTACAGACAGCCACCGTGAACAGAATGGTTTAAATTGAGATGTCTTGGCTCCACAGCCAGTTCCGTTTCTGCGTACCCATCCTCAATCACCTTCGTCCGGATGCCCATGTCATTGGCAAACGTATTTTCCCGTTCCCGAATTTCCAATATTTTTTTTAAATTTTCCTGTTGTTTTTCCATGATAAGATTCCTGTTTTTGATAAAATGTTAATTATACTTTATCATAAATTCGATGGGAATAACTGAATTATGAAAAAATTGATCAAAACCGACCGCCTTTCCGGCGTCATTTTCGATGTCGACGGCACCCTGCTGGATTCCATGCCGATCTGGCGCAATGCCGGCGCCCGGTACCTTAACACTCAGCACATCGTACCGGAACCCCACCTTGGCGATTTGTTGTTTAACATGACTTTAACGGAAAGCAGCCAGTATCTTAAAAGCCACTATGGACTCAAGGCTTCCTGCGCTGATATTCAAAAGGCCGTTCTCGACGACATCGCGGACTTTTATCGCAGCCAGGTGCTGCTTAAGCCCGGTGCCCAGCGCGTCCTTGAATGCTTCGGAAAGCAGCTGCCCCTCGCCGTCGCTTCTGTCGGCGACAAAGCGTTGATCCGCGCCGCTTTTTCGAGGTTAAAAATACTAAAGGCCTTCTCCGCCATAGTAACGGATCGGGATCCCGGCATTCACGGAGGAAAAGAGACCCCTGAAATTTTTTTCGCCGCTTCCCGCGCAATCGATTCCCCAACGGCCACAACCCTCGTCGTCGAAGACAACCTCACTGCTGTGTCGACGGCCAAATCTGCCGGATTTTTAACCCTGGGGGTTTATGACCCTGCCAATGAAAAAGACTGGCCCCTCATTTGCAAAAAAGCAGATGCCGCAATCTTGTCCTTTCAAGATCTTGACATCTGCCTGAATGTTAAATAAAAGGTTTCACATACCGCGCCACGGCTTTCCCCAGCTGACGCTGGCTGTCTTCGGTTAAATGAATGTAATCCACGGAACACCCTTGAACGATTTCCCCGGCATCAAAAAAGGGCACCTGCTCTTTTTCAGCCAATGTCCGGTAAGCCGCCCGGAGCGCTTTGCTCTTTTGGAAAAATCCCGCGAGGGTCGTTTCGCCTAAGGCCGCGCAGTAGCCGCCCAGATAATCGTCAGAGCGCTGATCAGTCATCTTCCCGATCTGGGGCGGCGCCAGCAGGAGAATCTGCGGACTTTCACACCACCACGGCGCCCTTTTGGCCTTGTGAATCAGTTCAGCCATTCTCGCTGTGATCTGTTCAACCGAATCCGGCCGCAGGCAGTCGTTGCTGCCGAGCATCACAAATAGCCAGTCAAAGGGCGCCTGGCCTTTCATGGAAGTACTGAAAAGATCTGTCCCGTTGCCGTAATAATCCGGGAAAAGCACAGTGGACAGGGTCCGGCCTGGAAAGCCGCTGTTGACAGCTTCAACTTTCTGACCCATATCCGCTAAAGCCGACGCCATCACTTCAGGCCACCGATGGTTCTTATCGTACCGGTCTCCGCCGCCGTTTCTCGGATCGTAGCCGTACGTGTTGGAATCTCCGTAACAGATGATTTTCTTCATGAAGTCTCCTTTTTCTCAATACGGATGATCCATCAAATACTGCCAGTACGCTTCGTACACCACTGGAATAATGCCAATGACGAAGACGATAATCGGATAATCCGGATGGCTATTGATCCAGCTTCGAATGGTTTCGATGGCTAAAGGCGCCGCTTTCTCGATGGGGAATTCCCCGCCGCCGCAGCTGATCGCCGGAATGACCACCTGGTGCAGATCGTGATCTTTAACGAGTTCCAAAATATTCAGATAACAGGCGGCCAAATCCCGCATATCCTGGGTTTTGCCGGTATATTTCGGACCGCAGGTGAAAATAATATGATCGGCATCGCTGTGAAAACCGTCTGTCATCACCGCTTCTCCGGTGTTAAGATGGCCGATTTTCCGGCACGCTTCGATCAATTCTTTGCCGCCGGCTTTGCGAATGGCCTGATCGGTGAGGCCTTGACCGGAAAGGTCCGGATCGGTCGGGTCGACGATGCACGGGACATTAAGTTCTGCCACGCTGCCCCGGCGCACCACAATTCTGCCAATAGGATTTTTCATATTCTATGCCACCTTCCCTCTTATCTCTGCTTTGTTCTATTATACCGAAATCCCTTTCCGTCTTCTGCTAAAGTCTTTCCTTTTCCCCGTAATATTTCATCTTTCACCATGTCGAATTCATCCATATGAATACAATTCGGAATGCTTTGATCCGAAATCCCCTGGCGCGCGGCCTTTAAATCAAACCATTTGACCAAAGCGACTTCGCTTTCCTGCAGCTTCAATTCTTTTAAATCAAAGGCCTTGAAGCAAAGATACACCGTGCTGAGTTCCTGATCCACAAAGGGTTTGCCGTGAAACCGGGCAGAAAACCCCGCGCGGTGGGTACCGATTTTAATCAGATCCGACGGAACGACGCTCAGCCCCAGTTCTTCGCCGACTTCCCGAACTGCTGCCTGAATCGGCGTCTCCCCTGAAGGGATGTGTCCGGCTGACGAAATGTCGTAGCGTCCGGGGTTGGAATCCTTGACGGCTGATCTTTTCTGAAGGAGGACTTGCCATTTTCCCTGATGCTCTCGCAAAAACCAGATGTGCACCGTACCGTGGAGACTGCCGTCCCTGTGACAGACGTTGCGCTCTCTGACGATTCCGGTTTTCTGGCCCGATTCGTCGAGAACGTCAAACAGTTCCATATCGCGGCCGTCCTGAACCGCAGAACACAGGCGTCCGTTTCCATCGTAAACCAGCTTTAATGAAAAGAAATCCGGATCTTCTAGGATCAATCGAAAGAAAATGCGGTCGCCTTCCCAGAGATTAAGTTTTAAGACTTCTTCTTTGGGCACCCATTTAAGCTCCCCCTCGTCGCAGTCGTGAAGGGTCCCAGTAAAGGCATCGGACGTGTAGAGATGCATGTATTCGGTCACGCCGTCGCCGGAAATAAAGGTGACGATCCCCTGGAAGTGCCACTTTGTAAGCGTCAGCCCCGTTTCCTCCCGCACTTCCCGGAGCAGACAGTCTTCGGGGCTTTCGTCTTTCTCAAAATGTCCGCCGATGCCGATCCATTTACCGTGATTGACGTCGTGGTGTTTTTTAACCCGGTGGAGCATCAGAATCTGATGCGTCTCAGGATCTTCGATGTAGACCAGGGTTGAAAGAGAAGCTTTGTAATGTTCGCCCATCGTCTGCTCCTAATGAGTTTGGACGCGGCCGTCCAGTTTTTCAATGGCGTCGATGGTCCCGCCGCCAAGGCACACCTCTCCTTGATACAGCACCACTTCCTGACCCGGTGTGACCGCGCGCTGGGGCGCGTCGAAGACGACTTTGATGTGGGTGTCATCGAGCACTTCGACCGTAACACCCTGATCCGGCTGGCGGTATCTGAATTTAGCCGTGCATTTGAATGTTTTATCTTCCGGCGCCTGATCGGCGACCCAGCTCATTTTAGAGGCCTTCAGCGCTTTTGAATAAAGCGCCGGGTGATGATCTCCCTGAACCACAATCAAATTGTTCGTAGACAGGTCCTTTTCGACGACAAACCACGGTTCGCCGGTGCCCTGCCCGCCGATACCAAGGCCCCGCCGCTGTCCGAGGGTATAATACATGAGACCGTTGTGGCGACCTTTGACATGACCTTCGAGATCGACGATATTGCCCGGTTCATTGGCCATGTACTGATGCAGAAACTGTCCGAAATTGCGTTCGCCGATGAAGCAGATGCCTGTGGAATCCTTTTTCTTCGCGGTTGACAGGCCGTATTTTTCAGCGATCTCGCGCACTTCGCCCTTGTCGAGGTCCCCGATCGGAAACAAGGTCTTGGACAGCTGTGCCTGGCCCAGCTGACATAGAAAATAAGTCTGATCTTTGTTGCCGTCAGAACCCTTGAGCATTTCATAACGCCCGGTGCTGTCGTTTTTTCGGACTCGGGCGTAATGTCCCGTCGCCAGTTTTTCTGCGCCGGCGACTTTCATCGCGTAGTCGAGAAAGGCCTTGAATTTGATTTCTTTATTGCATAGCACATCGGGATTCGGTGTCCGACCCCGTTTGTATTCTTCGAGGAAATCTTTAAAGACCCGATCCTGATATTCTTTTTCAAAGTTAACCGTATAATACGGGATGTCGATTTTTTCGCAGACCCGCCGCACATCCTCATAATCTTCTGTGGCCGTGCAGGCGCCGCTTTCATCGGATTCATCCCAGTTTTTCATAAAAATGCCGATGACGTCATGGCCGGCCTGCTTTAAGAGCAGCGCCGCCACAGATGAATCGACGCCTCCTGACATCCCTACTACAATTTTCATCTTTCTGTCCCTTCTTTTTGCCTTGATTTCATCTATTCATTTTATTCAATCGTATAGTCGTCATAGCCTTTCCGGTCTTTTTCAATCTGCTTTTCCGTCTGATGCATGGCGGCAGATCGGTTCAACAGATAGCCGCCAAAGACAATGAGCAGGACGGCGAAAATCAAAACGATGATCTGTGCCGTCTGATGGGGATTGAATGCTGCAAGAATCCCGAAGACGATTAAAAGAATGCCGACAATGGTGCGGCTTGCCAGATGTTCATCGCCGCGGTTGTTGATCAACATGCCGATGCCGGCGATGAATGCCCAGAGCGCTAGCAGAAAAATAAAAAAGCTTAAGAAAAAGCCCGGCATCAGTGCCAGGAAAAAGCCGATGATCAAATTGACCAAGGCCTGGCTCGAAATGATGAACCCTGAAATCGGGTCCCGAAGACTTAAGATTAAATAGCAGAAGCCAATGATGAGCCGTTCCAGGCCGATGAGGCGAATGATGATGGTCAGTGTTCTAAAGCCCGGGATCACGGCGATCAGCGCGCCGAGGACGATCATCAGAATCCCTTCGATGAGCATCATCCACCAATGGCCATAAAACCTCTCAAGAAATCCAAATTTGTGTGTCTCTTTATGATTTGAAAACATGTTCTTCTCCTGTTTTGTTACGGAATGATCGACGATACCCAGCTGTTGAGCTGATTCACCGCCTGTTCCAATACGGTATTGCTCCCACTGCTGTCAGATTGATCGGATGTACTTTGATCCGTCGACGTGCTGCTGGTGGTATCTGAGCTTGTGTCAGTACTCGTATCGGAACTCGTATCCGGCGTGTTCTGCACATTCTGACCGGTGCTCTGCTGATGCTTGTTTTTTAGGGAAGTGAAGGTCTGTCTGTTGATGCCGGTATTGACCCCGATGAAGCCCAGCCAGATAAACAAGAAGTACGCGACGCCGAGGACCGTCGCCAGCACGCGTTTTCCTCCATTGAAACGCTTGTAGTGCCAAATCAGATAAATCCCCAAGGGCGGAAAAAGCACCAGCATGAGAATCAAAAACCACGTTTTTTCAGTGAGGGCTTCCCATTTTTCTCTAAAGGTCGCGGGCTCTTCCGCTTCTTCTTCGTCTGAATATCTGCCGTCCCCTTCATCTTCTTCTCCGTAATTGTACGCCGCATCATAATCGGCATCATAATCTTCGCCGTAATCGCCGTAATCGTACGCAGCTGCCTCATCTTCATCGCAGACCGCTTCGGGATCATCAGCATAACCCTCGTCTGTGTAGGCTTCATCGGCATAGGGATTGCCCGTCTCTTCGCCGTCATAAAAAGCTTCTCCTTCGTCATCCGGCGCGTAAGCCGCTTCGTAGGGATTGCCCTCGTCTATTTCTTCTTCAAAGGGCAAATCATAATTCGTGTTGTCGTCCTGATCATAAACACCGTCATCGGTATCATAGGCCTGCCCTTGTCTGCCTGCATTCGAGCCGTGGAGAAAAGAAGCCGGCGCAATGCGCGTCGCCTCGGGATCGTCATCCCAATTTCGGGTATCCGGCACCACACGGGTTTTTTCTGCGTCTTCGTACGCGGCTTCTTCTTCCGTCGCCTGCTGCCGTTCCGCGTGTGCCTTGCGGTACGCTTGTTCAAAGGCCGTCTGTCCGTCCATCGCAGAAGAAGGCGTTTGTCTGTTGTCATAATGCTGTTTTGAAGCGGCCTGACGCTGACTCGGCCAGACATTCTGCATGACTTCCGTCACACAGGATTTAAACCATTTGAGCACTTCTCCTGAAGTCGATTCAATGTGCAGATAAACGCGGTCTGATCCCTTCGGCGACAATTCAATTAAAATGTCGTCCGCGCCGTATTCTGCCAGGATCAGCCGGCGGTGATTGCGTACGCGGACTCTCGTGAAATCGCCGTCCTGAAGGGCTTCAACGCAGCCCTCTGACCATTGTTCCAATTCTCCCGGTGCGGACAGATTTTCTATCATATCAATCTCCTTATGCTAATTCTGTGCGGCTTTCTGACCGGTCAGCTCTTGATAAAACCGAAAGCTTTTCGTCGGATGTCCCAGCTGCGCCACAATGTAGCGGTCCATGAGTTTTAGTCCCTTCTGGACATTGGCCGCTTCCCATTTTTTGTGGCAAATGGTTTTGATGGGCAGCTGCATCCAGTCCCGCATATCTTGAAGCAGGGGCTGATCGATGGGTTTGTCGCCGGGCCTGAAGCACGACTGGCAGACCGTGCCGCCGTCTGGAATCGAAAAGCCTGTAAGTGCTTCTTCGCGGGCGCCGCAGCGCACGCATCGGGTGAGCACTGGCCCCAGTCCCTGAATGCGCATCAGTTTGAGCTGAAAACAGACGGCCAGCGCCTCGTCATTTTGAGCCAGGCCTTCAGACCAGTAATAAAAAATATGGGTGACAGCCTTGAGCATTTCCGGATCGCCCTGATAAAAATCGTAAAAATCGTCTAAAAGCTCTGCAATGTAAGAAGCCAGCGTCATTTTGATGACGTCGCCCCGCAGGGGATAAAAGGATTCGATCAGCGTCCCGTCCGAAATATTCGCAAAATTTTTGCCTTCAAAATACATGAAGCGCGCGTAGGCAAACAGTTGGGTCACACTGCGCAGGGAGCCTTTGCGTCTCCGGGCACCCCGGGCAATGGCGCGCTGTTTCCCGTATTTTTCCGTAAACAGGGTCAGCAGCTTGTCGTTGTCCTGGTACGGAGACTCCCTGATAACCAGAGCGTTCGTTTTGACCGATGCCATGACTTAATACCGATATCCCAGATCTTTAAGGGCCCAGTCGTCGTCCCGCCATTTCGGCCGGACTTTCACCCACAGCTGAAGATTCACCTTTTTGCCTAAAAACCCTTCGATTTCCTGCCGGGCATCGCTGCCGATTTTTTTCAGCATGGCGCCGCCTTTGCCGATGATGATGCCTTTGTGGCTCTTCTTTTCACACTCAATATCCGCTTCGATATCGACGACGGTTTTGCCGTGCTTGCCCTTTCGGTCATGCATTTTGGTCACTTCCACCGCGATGCCGTGGGGCACTTCATCCCGCAGGTATTTTAAGGCCTTTTCCCGGATGATTTCAGAGGCGATAAAGCGTTCGCTCTTATCAATCACCATGTCGTCCGGGAAATACATGGGCCCTTCGGGAAGCAGCTCCTGAATGCGGCGAATCAGGGCGTCAACGCCGTCGGATTTGACGGCTGACACCGCCATGATATCGGCAAAAATGCCCTGCTTTTTCGCCCAGTCCATCTTTTCAAGGAGCGCGCTTTTGGGAATCTGGTCGATTTTGTTGAGCACTAAAATCACAGGTGCTTTTTTCTTTTGGATGATCTTTTGGATATACTGATCTTCCGGGGTTATTTTTTTAAGCGCGCTGTCCATCAAATACAGGGCCACGTCGACATCTTCCAGGGTGTCATTGATCGCCTGCTTCATCGCCTCATCGAGGCGGTTGTTCGGACGGTGCACCCCCGGGGTGTCGACAAAAACCATTTGACTGGCCGCATCTGTCCGGATGCAGCGAATGGCATTTCGCGTTGTCTGGGGTCTGGGAGAGGTAATGACCAGCTTTTCTCCCATTAAGGCGTTTAACAATGTCGATTTCCCCGCGTTGGGCCGTCCAATCAGCGCCACTAAACCTGATTTAAATGCACTCACCTTTACCTCACTTTTCTAAACTCAAAATAAAGCCAGCACCTTTGGCGCAAAGATCAAAATGCCGACGATGACCGAAATAATGGCCATGCACAAAACCGCTGCGGCCGCCGTATCTTTTGCAATCTTAGCCAGATGGTTAAATTCCTCGGTGTAGAGATCCACCAGTGTTTCAACTGCGGTGTTGATGACCTCCAAAATCATCACAAAGCCGATGACCAGCACCAAAGCCAGCCATTCAGCGTGACTTACATGGAAAATAAACCCCAATGCGATGGCGATGGCGGCCATGACAGAATGGATGCGCATATTGGGCTGGGTTTTGAGCACATAGCCAAGCCCTTCAAAGGCGTAATGAAAACTTTTTCTCAAACGTCTCATGATATTTCTCTTTTCTAAATGGGCTGGGGCGCGTCCACATCGCCAATGACGGCTTTTTCCCGCGCCCGCATTTTCTGCTTGTCCGCCGCTTCCATATGATCGTAACCCAAAAGATGCAGCATCGAGTGGACGGTCAGATAACACATTTCCCGTTTAAAGCCGGTGCCGTACATCTTCCCTTGTTTTTCTGCCCGGGCCGGATTTAAAACGATATCGCCTAAAAGAACGGGAATATCTGACGGTGCCGACAGCACGGCCTGATCTTCCGGGAAATTGTACATTGGAAACGAAAGCACATCCGTTTCCCGATCCACGTTTCGGTATTCGGCGTTAAGTTTGTGAATGGTGTCAGGGGTGACCCAGGTCAGCGACACTTCGTAGTCGTTCAAATCCAAATCAACGCCCTCAGTCTTTAATGTCTTTTCAATGTAGCGGCGCATCAGCGGAAGCCATGCTTCTTCTTCTTGATAGGCGGTCTGATTTTCAAAGTCAATTTCAATCATAATGCTTCCTCTTGTGAGATGGTTTTTTCTGATGCTTTTGATCTGAAGTTTCACCTTCACCTTTTTCTTCATCCGGCTGGTGTTTGTCCTGGAACATCTGATCGTATTTTTCATAAGCTTCGATGATCCGCTGGACTAGTCTGTGGCGAACCACATCGGAATAATCAAAATCGATAAAGGCGATGTCCTTGATGCCCCGAAGCACCCGCTGGGCTTCGATGAGTCCGGAGCGTTTTCCAGAGGGCAGGTCGATCTGGGTAATATCCCCGGTCACGATCACCTTAGAGCCCGCGCCGAAACGGGTCAGAAACATTTTCATCTGAGCCGGCGTCGTGTTCTGGGCTTCATCCAAAATGATATAGGCATTTTCGAGGGTCCGGCCGCGCATGTACGCCAAAGGCGCCACTTCGATGAGTCCTTTTTCCATATTGCGCTCAAAGGCTTCCGGCCCCATGATTTCAAACAAGGCATCGTAGAGAGGGCGCAGATAAGGGTCGACCTTGTCCTGGAGGTCCCCGGGCAGAAAGCCGAGCTTTTCGCCGGCTTCAACCGCCGGACGCGTCAGAATCAGCCGGGTGACGTCTCCGTTTTTAAAAGCCGTGATGGCCATCGCCATCGCCAGATAAGTCTTGCCGGTGCCCGCCGGTCCGATGCCGAAGACAATGTCGTTGTGGCGGATGGCTTCGATGTAGCGGTGCTGGCCCAGGGTTTTGGCCTTGATGGGCTTGCCCCGAGTCGTGAAGCAGATGATGTCATCCATCATCTTGGCATACTGCCCGTTGACACCCTTCATCCGCATTTCGATGAGGTAATGGGTCGTGTCCGCGCTGATGACTTTGTCTTTCTTGATCACTTCAACCATGTCGCCGATCGTGGCCAATGCGCCATCGACGCCGGGGGCTTCCCCCGTCACTGAAAGCTTCGAATCCCTGACGTTGACATGAACCCCGAAGCTTTTTTCAATCTGAGCCATATTGCGGTCGTATTCCCCAAAAAGCGGGGTCAGGATCTCTGACGAATCGATTAATATTTCTCGTTTAACTTTTTCCAAATTACTCCCCTATTCCTATAAAGCCGGCGGGACAAACCCGCAGATCAAGCCGAAATCCTCGATCAATTTAATTTTCACTACCGCTGCCGGCGCGCTTTCAAAATGCCAGGTCAAATCGTCCGGGAACGCACAGAGCACCGCGAGAGCGGCTCTGACGATCCCACCGTGGGTGACGCAGGCAATATTGGCTGCATCTGGATATGCTTGCTTTATCTTCTCCCAAAATCCTTTAAAACGGCTTTTAACTTCCTGGAAGCTTTCGCCTCCAGGCAGCCTGTAATGATCAAAATCGGACAGCCAGCGCTGCCAGACTTCCGGCGACTTTGCATGGGCTTCCTCTGCTGTCAGGCCGTCGAAAAGGCCAAAATACATCTCTCTTAAGCGTTCATCTGCCACGACAGGCAGGCTGTTTTGATTGGCGAGGGCTTCTGCCAACGCCAGGGTCCGCCCGCTCGGGCTGCTGTAAACCGCATCGAAGGTGATCGGAGAAAGGCGCTTTAATGTTTCAAGCTGCTGATGCTCTCCCCTTTCAGTTAATGGCGACTCCGTGACGCCCAGATAGCGTTTTTCTACATTGCCCTGGGTTTGGGCATGCCTGATGATATAGATATTCATGATCATATTATAACGAATCCGTGCTGAAAAATAAACGGATAACGCGACTTTACAAAAAAACTCCTGTACCGGAAAATCCGGACAGGAGTGATAGAGATGCCTTTATTATTTTTTGACTTTCAGCCGGGCCATGGCACGGGAAAGCGCCGCCTGGCCTTTGTAATATTCCTGCAGGCTCTTTTTCTGGCGCAGTCTTTCTTCGGCGCGTTCGGCCGCCGCCTGGGCGCGGTTGGCGTCGATTTCGTCCGGCCGTTCCACCGTGTCAACTACAACGGTCACCTGATTGTCGACCACTTCAGCGAATCCCGTTCCGGAAGCCGCAATGGTTTCTTTGCCGGATTCATCGGTAAACCGAAGGGTGCCGTTGGTCATGGCGATGAGCATGGCGGAATGATGGGCTAGGACCTGCTTGTCGCCGTCTGTACACGGCAGCGTAATTGACTGGCACTTGCCCTGATAAAACAAACGGTTGCTCGCCACAATTTTTAAATCAAACAGTGTCATGGAACCACCTGCTTATTGTTTCACTTCAGCTTTGATCTGTTTGTCTTTTTCAATGGCATCTTCAATGGTCCCCACGTTGAAAAAGGCGGCTTCTGACAAATCATCTAATTCGCCGTCGAGAATCATTTTAAAGCCTTTAACCGTTTCCTTCACCGGCACGTAAGCCCCGGCGACGCCGGTGAATTTTTCGGCGACGTGGAAAGGCTGGGACAGGAACCGCTGAATTTTACGGGCTCTCATAACGGTGACCTTGTCTTCGTCAGACAATTCTTCCATCCCTAAAATGGCGATGATATCCTGGAGTTCCTTGTATTTCTGAAGGACGGACTGCACGCGGCGGGCCACTTCGTAGTGTTCTTCGCCGACCACATCCGGTTCGAGAATACGGGAGGTGGATTCCAGTGGGTCGACGGCTGGGTAAATCCCCTGTTCCACAATTTTACGGGACAGAACCGTCGTCGCATCCAAATGGGTAAAGGTCGTTGCCGGCGCCGGGTCTGTGATGTCGTCGGCCGGTACGTAAACGGCCTGGACCGAAGTGATGGACCCTTTCTTCGTCGACGCGATTCGTTCCTGGAGGGCGCCCATTTCATTGGCCAGGGTCGGCTGATAACCGACGGCTGACGGCATCCGGCCGAGCAGTGCGGAAACTTCAGAACCCGCCTGGGTAAAACGATAAATATTATCGATAAAGAGCAGCACGTTCTGATTCATCTGATCTCTGAAATATTCGGCCATGGTCAGCCCTGTTTCCGGAACGAGCATTCTGGATCCTGGTGGTTCGTTCATCTGTCCGAAAACCAAAGCGGTTTTGTCTAAAACCCCGGAGGCCTTCATTTCCGTGTAGAGTTCATTCCCTTCACGGGAACGTTCGCCGACACCGGTGAAAATAGAATAGCCGCCGTGTTCTGTGGCGATGTTGTGAATCAGTTCCTGAATCAAAACGGTTTTGCCGACGCCGGCGCCGCCGAACAGACCGATTTTCCCGCCCTTGGCATACGGTGCCAAAAGGTCGACGACTTTGATGCCGGTTTCAAACATTTCTACGGCCGGGCTTTGATCTTCAAATGCCGGCGGTTCCCGGTGAATTTCCCAATGGGGTGCGCTGTCCAGCGCTTCGCCGTCATCGAGGGCATCCCCGGTGACATTGAAAAGCCGGCCCAGCACCTGTTCCCCAACCGGGACTGAAATACTGGCTCCGGTGTCTTCCACGTCAATGCCCCGGCACAAGCCTTCTGCAGCATTTAACAGAATACACCGGACCGTATCGTCACCAATATGCTGGGAAACTTCCATCGTGTATTTTTTGCCGTTATGGTTGGCCACCAGAGCGTTCTTAACTTTCGGAAGCTCTCCGCCTTCGAAAGTGACGTCGATGACAGCCCCCATAACCTGTGTGATTTTCCCTTTCATCTAGTTTCCTTTCTGTGCTCTTGCGCCTGCAGCGATTTCTGTGATTTCCTGGGTGATGCTGGCCTGTCTGGCGCGATTGTACTCCAGTTTCAAATCCGACAGGATATCTTTGGCAGAATCTGTCGCATTTTCCATGGCCATGACCCTTGAATTCTGTTCAGAGCAATAGGCTTCGACCAGCGCACTGTAGATTTCGCCGACGGTATAATCCGGAACGACCGTATCAACAACGGATTTTGGATCCGGATACAGTTCAAATTCCGAATGCATCGGATCTTCTATGCCCTTGACGCTTTCTGGCTGCAGGGGCAGAAGATGGGTCTTGGTCGTCTGCATTGTCACAGAGTTGATCATTTTCGTATAAATGACGTAGACATCGTCGATCATATGATGATGAAAGGCCTGAAAGACCTGATACGCCATATCTCTAGCTCTGCCTAACGTCGGGTTCTGAGCGGTGTACATAAAGTTCACATCAAAGGGAATCTTTTTCTGGCGCAGGAAATGCACACCGACCTGCCCAACAACAAAAATCTGATTGTTTGGGGTTTCCTTGAGAGAGGCTTCCAGCATTTTAAAGATATTCTGATGGTAAGCGCCGGCTAAGCCTTTATCCCCGGTAATCACGATATATCCGGTTTTGCGTTCCGATTCCGGAATGTCTGACCGCTGATCAAACAGAGAATGTTCAGCATCGTCATCCGGCATATGGCGCAGCGCGAGGGCCAGAACCGATTCCAGGGTACTGAAGTACGGCTGGGTGTCCTGCCACGTTTTTCTCGCCTTGCGCATCTTGTTGTTGGAAATCATGTACATCGCATTGGTGATCTTCATCGTATCCTGGACCGAAGCGATCCGGGTTTTAAGTTCGTTCAATGAAGCCATTGTGTTTACCTCGCTTCGTCAAGATTCATCCCTGCAACGATTTCCTTTGAGGCTTCTGCGATCTGCTGTTTCAGGCTGTCATCCAAATCCTTGGTCTGATTGAGCTGACTGACAATGTCAGGATGCTTCGTCTTAAATGCGTCGAGCATCGCTTTCTGAACGGCTTTGACGCGGTCAACCGGCACCTTGTTGAAGGCCCCATTTTCAGCGCCGATCAGGGAAATGACCTGTTCATCCATGGACATCGGCTGATGCACCGGCTGTTTTAACATTTCCATCAGGCGCTGCCCGTAAGCCAGCTGAGCCTGGGTTTCTTCATCCAGATCAGAGGAGAACTGGGTAAAGGTTTCGAGTTCCCGGTACTGGGACAAATCGATACGAATGGTCCCGGTGGCTTTCTTCATTGCCTTGGTCTGGGCGTCGCCACCGACACGGGAGACGGACAAGCCGACGTTGACAGCCGGACGCTGGCCGGAATGGAACAGCGAAGATTCCAGGAAGATCTGCCCGTCGGTAATGGAAATGATGTTGGTCGGAATGTAAGCCGAAACGTCTCCGGCCTGGGTTTCAACGATTGGCAGGGCCGTAATGGAACCGCCGCCAAGGGCGTCGCTCAAGTGACTCGATCTTTCGAGCAGACGGGAATGCAGATAAAAAACATCCCCCGGATACGCTTCACGTCCCGGTGAACGGCCAAGGAGCAGCGACAGGGCGCGGTAGGCCACCGCGTGTTTAGACAAATCGTCGTAGATAATCAGGACGTCTTTGCCTTTATGCATGAAGTATTCGGCAATCGCCGTCCCGGAATAAGGCGCTACATATTGTTCTGAAGCGGTGTCCGCCGCCGAAGCGTTGACGATCACCGAATATTCCAGCGCACCGTAATCTTCAAGGGTTCTCGCGAGCTGGGCAACCGATGACGCCTTCTGACCAATGGCCACGTAAATGCAAATGGTGTCCTTGCCTTTCTGGTTAATCATCGTGTCTACGGCGATAGACGTTTTCCCGGTCTGGCGGTCGCCGATAATCAGTTCACGCTGACCGCGGCCGATAGGGAACATCGTATCGATTGAAAGAATCCCGGTTTCCATCGGGGTGTCGACGGCTTGACGGTCGAGAATGCCCGGCGCCGGCGATTCAATCGGCCGGCGTCCGTCGGATTCAATGGCGCCTTTGCCGTCGATGGGATCGCCTAAAGCGTTGACCACGCGGCCTAAAAACTGGTCGCCCACCGGCACACTCATTTCCTGGCCGGTGCGGTGCACTTCCATACCTTCTGAAATATTGGTGTCCCGACCGAACAGGATGCAGCGGGTCAGGTCTTCACCGATATCCTGGACCATGCCCCGTTCGCCGGATTCGAAAGTGACAATTTCGCCGTAAAAGGCGCGGCGCATTCCATAAACGGATACAATGCCATCGCCAACGGTGAGAACTGTCCCGACTTCCTGAACGTTGTCGTCTTTCTTATAATTATTGATTTCGTCCTCTAAAACGCGGACAATATGTTCTGAGTTCACGTTCTCACCTCCGTTTATGTGTTCTCACAATTGCATTAATTTCTTTAAAGCTTCCGGCCACAGAATGGTCGTAGATAAAATCGCGGATGCGGATGCGGAAGCCGCCGATAAGCGACGAGTCGTAAACTTCCTTCCACTTGATATCCCGAACCCCGAATTTGTCCAGAACCAACTGTTCTAAAAGGGTTTGATCCGGCTTTTCTCCGGCATACCACAAAGTCCCGTGTCCGGTTCCCGTTTCAATTTCCGATAAGTTCTCGCAGGTGCCAAGGATTTTCTGAATGTCTTTGAACTGCCCGTGCCGGCACAAAATCACAAAGGTCGGCACCACTTCTTTCGGAAAGATCTGTTCAATGATGTTGGCCTTCGCTTTGGTGTTGATGGTCGGATTGGACAAAACCTGGATAAGTTTGGGATTCTGATTGAGAATCGCCTGACATTCTTTCAGCGTTTCCAGCTGAATCTGCTGTCCGCGGATGACTTTCGCGTCATCAATGACCTGCTGACTAACGAAGCGTTCCATAACGACCCTCCGATAACGGTTTGCCGCTTTCCAAAGCTTTCTTTGCCGCCTTCATCGCCAGATCGGCCACTGCATCCTGCAGTTCTCTTTCGGTCTGTCTGCGTTCTTCTTCAAGCTGATGACGAGTTTTTTCAGCCAGCTCTTTAGCGTCTTTTTCCGCCTGAGCCAGTCTTTCCTGGTAAACCTGATCCGCTTGTTTTTTCGCTTCTGATAAAATCTTTTCCCGCTCAATTTGAACGTTCTTCAGTTCTGTTTCGTATTGGGCCTTTAATGCTTTGGCAGAGGTTTTGTCCGCCGCTGCCGCATCGAAATCGTCCTGTATCATTTTTTTTCGATTCGCCAGCATATTGCTGAACGGCTTGAATAAAAACTTCTTTAATAATAAATACAGAACAATGACATTAATAACGGTCCAAACGAGATTAATGTCTATTTTCAGCACAGTTTGTCACCGCACTTTCATTATTTTAACATGATGATAATTAAGAGCCCGATAACGAAACCATAAATAGCGGTTGCTTCGGCCAGTGCGCAGCCTAAAAGCAGGTTTCTCATGATTTTGCCTTCAGCTTCCGGCTGACGAGAAATGGCTTCCGTCGCCTTTCCTGTCGCAATACCAATCCCGATGCCAGCGCCAATCCCTGTTAAAACCGCAATACCTGCGCCAATTGCAATAAGTGTAGCCATAATTTTTTTCTCCTTTAATTAATAATAAATTCTATTTTTTAGATAACTACTAAATTCAATTAATCATCTACCAATCCTTCCTGCATAAACAATGCAGTCAAGAAAACAAAAACGATCATCTGAATCAATCCGTCGAAAATGTCAAAATACATACTGAACGGAATAGGTAACAGCAGCGGACAAACCGCCTTGAGCAATTCCATGACAACAAAGGAACCGAGCACGTTTCCGAAAAGCCGCATACACAGCGACAGCGGACGGATTCCCAATTCCATAATATTAAACGGCGTCATAAGCGGAAGTGGTTCTGCAAAGCTTTTGAAGAATTTCTTTCCGCCGTTGTGATGGGCATTGGAATATTCAATGAGCACAATGGACATCAGCGCCAAAGCGACTGTGACGTTCAAATCTTTTGTCGGCGGCGTGAAGCCGATAATTCCGATCAGATTTGCGAAGCCAAGATAGAACATGACGGTCAGCAAGTATGGAATATACATGGCGCCATTGTCTCCCAAAATGCCGTAAAACAAATTGTATCCTGCTGTCATAACTGATTCCAGAAAGATTTGTTTCTTGCCGGGATTTTTCACCTTGAGATCATGGGTCAGAAAAATCGCCAGAAAAACGAGAATCGCCATAATGATCCAGGTGACCACAACCGATTCCGAAACATTCACAGTAAAACTGCCGATTCGGAAGCTGAACGCGGTCTTGATCTTCAGCGCTTCGCTCAAATCTTTCGCAAGATTTGCCAAATGACCACTTCCTTTCATTAAGAAAAACTAAAAAGCTTTAAAAAAGAGGGCACACCGACATCATGCCTGCGTGCCCTCGTTGGCCTTCGGTCGAAGATATAAATTATTCTTCTGTATCCCCTTTTTTTAAAACTGTGACTATTATAAGCCTTTATAAAATTATTTCAAGCTTTTTTTGTAAATTTACTGAAAAGAGTCTACAAAAATCCATTTTTCGAATTTTTATTTTCATAGTTATTTCATTTTTGTGTAATTATTTTCAATCTTTTCCTGCTTTTTTTGCACGTCCTGAACTTTTTTGTAAATCAGCGCGGCATACGCCTTCGACCCTTCGGGATTGGGATGAATGCCGTCTTCCCAGAGCCATTCCGGATGTGCAGACAACTGGCTGTTCCAATCGATCACCGTCACATTGCGATGCTTTTGGGAAAGCTGTATTAAATACTGATTGTTCGCGTCTGTCCAGTCCAGACTCGGCCCGTAGACGTTGACCCAGAACACCGAGCGGTTTTTCCCCAGCACTTTAAGCAGGGCTTCCACTTTCTGGGAATAGAGCTCGCCGTTAGTGCCCAGAGAAATCACCACGGTCTGACCGAGACGGTGTTTCTTCCGCTGAGCTTTCACCCAGTCCAGCTCGTCGCCGATATGACGGGACTGTTCAGCGTTGATCACCGCGTCTGGAAATTTTTTCTTAAGTTCCGGAGAGGCGTCCAAAGTCACTGAATCCCCGATGATGGTAACACCCTTTGTCGAAACTTTTGCAGTGTTGCCGCTTTTAGCATAATGCCATTTTGGAGCTGGCGGGTCCAGCGCCCGATAAGCGGTTTTCTGGCCTTTCTGGTGACTGAGGGCTTCTTGATTATGAACCAAGCGGTTTTTAAGTTTTCCCTGGGCAGCCGTTTTGCTCGAATGATCGGTCACCGTGAAAAAGAGACCGGAACACATGAGAACCAGCGACAGCCCTGCCGCGACTCCTGACAAAATCCTGCGCTTTCTCTTCAGGTGTGCGAAATGTCTGCGGCCATTTTCAGAGACACACACATCCGTCAAATATTTGGACAGCGCCGACAGCAGGAGTACCATCGCCAGGGCTGCTGCCCTGCCGGTCCATCCCTTAAACCATCCTTTATTTTCAAACACAAAGATCACCGGATACTGCCAGAGAAACAAACCGTAGCTGTGATCCCCGATCCAGTTTAAGATTTTAACCCGATCCAGGATTCTGCCATAGGGCAGGCTGATGTGCCACATCAGCAGCATGCCGAACAGCACCGTATAGGCGGCCATGCCGCCGTTGTAGACAAATGGCAGGCTGCCGGCGGCCATGCCGTAACTGACGGCCACGGCGGCCAGCATGATCCCGTACAAGAGATGCTTTTTCAAACCCAGTGCCTGTGCCTTTTTCTGGTGCCGTTTTTTTGCGCTGCGCTCCGTCTGCCACTGATACACCCCCAATGCGGCGCCAAACAGCAGCGAAAACACACGGGTGTCCGTGCCGTAATAGACCCGGGTGACCTGATGGGTGACATCATAAATCACAGCCATCATTACCGCGCTGAGGACCGCCAGACCCAGCAGAAAGTGCCGGGCTTTTTTAAAGCCGCCGCGTTTTTGCAGGGCCTTAACCATAAGAAAGATGAGCGGCCAGACGAGGATGTACTGCACTTCGATGCTCAAAAACCAAAGGTGGGTAAAAGGCGACGCGTTGGCAATTCTCGTAAAATAGTCGGCATTTTGCGCAATCTGCCACCAGTTGTTGTAGCCGAATAATATGCTCACAATTTCAGGACGGATGCCTTTAACCGCCCACGGCACCAAAAACCGAACGGCGCCCACGGAAAAAAACATAACAAAAAGCAGCTCGGGGTAAAGACGCCTGATGCGCTTTTTGTAAAACCCGGCAGCGGAAAACTGACCGGCATCGTTCTGGGCCAGCGAGGTATAGGCCAAAAGAAAACCGGTCAGCACAAAAAACAGAATCACCCCAAGATAGCCCCCTTTAAACGTCTTCGGACTTAAATGAAAAAAGGTGACCCCAAAAATGGCCAGTGCCCGCAGGGCATTCAGTCCCTGAAAATAGCGGTGCCTGCCTGTGCTGTCCTGTCTTTTCCGCTTTTGCATTTTTTCTGCCTCTTTTCCCAATTGATACTTAAACTAAAAACATTATACGAGTTCCGACGGGCAAAATAAAGCGCCAATCTAAAAGATGATTTTGTGAATGGGCTTTTCCTGTTTTGTTTTTATGATATGATAAGGGGCGTTCAAAATATAAAAACATTAAACAAGGAGGAATTTCATGGAACAGGATATGACCCGGGGCCGCATTCTGCCGCTGATTGTCAAATTCACGATTCCTCTGCTCATCGGTGACGTCTTTCAAATGCTCTACAACATGGTCGACACCATCATCGTCGGCCGTTACGTTGGAGCCGACGCCCTCGCCGCGGTCGGCGCCACCGGCGGGCTCATGTACTTAATCAACGGTTTCGCCATCGGCATCACCGCCGGTTTTACGGTGTTGACTGCCCAGCGCTACGGTGCGAATGATCCGGACGGGGTGAAAAATTCTTTTGCCAGCGGCATCGAACTCGGCTTTGTGCTGTCGCTGATGCTTACCTTTGTGTTCTACGGCTTCGCGCCCCAGATTCTGAGACTGATGAACACGCCGGCTGCCGTCTTTTCGATGTCCCTTTCCTACATCCGGATCATCTGCCTCGGCACCATCTGCACGATCTTCTACAATCTGCTGTCAGCTTTTTTGAGGGCTCTCGGCAACAGCCGCGTGCCCCTCTATTTTTTGATCTTCTCAGCCTGTTTAAACGTCGTCCTCGATTTGCTCTTTATTCTCAAATTCCATGCAGAGGTAAGAGGTGCGGCTGAAGCTACGGTGCTCTCCCAGGGCATTTCGGCCGCGCTGTGCGCGCTCTACACAGTCCGCCGCGTGCCGCTGCTCATTCCCCAAAAAGAACACTGGCTGCCCAAGCGCCAGGTGATTCTGTTTCAGATTAAAATGGGTCTGCCCATGGCTCTCCAATACGCGATCACCGACTCGGGGATCATGATCATGCAGGCGGCCATCAATTTGTTCGGCGCCAACGCCGTCGCTGCCTTCACTGCTGCGTCAAAAATTCAAAACATCCTGATGCAGGGCATGATCGCCATGGGGCAGACCATGGCCACTTTCTGCGGACAGAACGCCGGCGCCCGCAAACTCGACCGCATTCTTAAGGGTGTCAAATGCTCGGTTATCATCGAAATCCTCTATTCCCTCGCCGCGATGGCTCTGATGCTTCTGCCCCTGCGCACTTTTTTGAGCCTGTTCTTCCCGAGTGCGAAGGACTTGAGCGCCATGATGCCCTGGGCGCTGACCTACGCAAAGATTTCTATTCCTTGCTACATTTTCCTGGCCATGATCTTCATCTTCAGAAGCAGCATGGAAGGCTGCGGCTACGCCATGCTGCCCCTGATCTGCGGGCTGACTGAACTCGCGGCCCGGTCCTCAATGGCTTTTCTCGGCATGCATCTGCATTCCTACGCCGTTTCCTGCGCCTGCGACCCAGCAGCGTGGCTCCTCGCCGGGATCATGTCCATTTTGATCTTTGTCTGGATGTACCGCGACATCAAGAAAAAATCTGAATTTTCAACAAAGGAGCATCAATCCTATGTCTAACGCATTCACTATGGGCTTTGCCCACTTTAAAACCATTACCCATCACAAATGGCTGGTCATGAAACACTGCTTCAAGGTCGGGCTTTACAAACAGGGCCTGCTCCACGACATGAGCAAATACAGCTGGACCGAGTTTTCAACGGGCATCCGCTACTACACCGGCACCCACAGTCCCAACGCGGAGGCCCGCCGCCAAACCGGGATCTCCCGGGCCTGGCTCCACCACAAAGGACGCAACAAGCACCATTTCGAATACTGGATTGACGCAGACCTGAAAGACACCAGCAAAATGGTCGGCTTCCGCATGCCTTACAAATACGTGGCGGAGATGTTCTGCGACCGCGTCGCCGCCAGCAAAATTTACTTAAAAGACAAGTACACCGAAGATCAGCCCTGGCAGTATTATCAGCACATCGCGGGCTCTCCCTACATGCACCCCGTCACCCATCAGGAACTGAGCTTTTTGCTCAAAAAATTAAAAGACGAAGGTGAAGCCAAGACTTTCGCTTGGCTGAAAGCCGAATTGAAGCGGCGAAAGAAAATTCACGATTATTATGATTGATTTTAATTTGATTAAATCTAAAGTAGTATAAGATTAATATTATCTTAAATGAAATTTATTTTACTGCGTATGCTTTACAAAAATCATTGAACCTTCTATAATGAAATCAAAGATTATATGGCATACACTAGAAGGAGGCCAATATGAAAATTTATAAATGCTCAAAATGCGGTCAAATGGTTTACGTTCTTCAGGACAGCCCGTGCACCCCTGTCTGCTGCGGCGTTGATATGATCGAATTAACAGCGAACACCACCGATGCGGCAAAGGAAAAACACGTGCCGGTCATCACCCAGAACGGTTCCCACGTAGACGTCGTCGTCGGTTCTGTTGAACACCCGATGATCGAAAAACACTACATCCAGTTCATCGCACTCGAAACCGCTCAGGGCGTTCAGGTGAAATACTTAAAACCTGGCGAAGCACCGAAGGCTTCTTTCGAATTATCCGCTGATGACAAACTGGTCGCCGCTTATGAATTCTGCAATCTTCACGGACTGTGGAAGGCTGAAGCTTAATCGCGTTCCATCGCATTCAAAAAGTCGAAGTGCAATCACTTCGACTTTTTTTTGTTGGTTTTATGGGCTCGGTGTTTTTTACCGCTGCGCTTGTACTTCCTGTTTTTCTTGTCTTTTTTCTGGCCGGCGATGGAGGCGGAGACCACATGGCCTTTCACCCTGGCGCCATCCACACTGACCACCACCTTCGGCGCGCTGTCCTCAGCGATCACAGCTGTAGAGAAATGGCCATAGACGGCAATATCCCCGACTTCATCACTGGAAATCCCCGACTCGCCGCAGATCGCGCCGAGGATATCGCCCTTTTTCACGCCGTCTTTTTTGCCTGCGCTGATCATGACCCGCACGCCGTTTTCCAATTTGGCCTGGCGGGCGCGGCGGCGCTTCTTGTCTTTTTTATCTTGGACACTTTGAATCGATGCGTTGATATCAGCACCTGCTTCATTTTCAGCTGGCACAAACTGTCTGAGCAGAGCCTGTTCGATGACCGCATCGGAAAATCCCATTGCTTTTAAAGGGCCGATGATTTTCTTTTCGGCTTCTGTTGGTGCTGCCATTTCGGACACGATCCCGGCACAGTCCGACACCAGCTTGGCCCGCATGTGTTCGATCTTGAGGTTCATCATCTCTTCCCCTGTGGGAATGCGTTCGAGGGTCATGTTCTTTTTCGTGTACCGTTCGATTTTTTCAAGATGAAACCGGTCCCGGTTTTCGGCCAAAGTCAGGGACAGCCCCTTTCTTCCGGCGCGGCCGGTCCGGCCGATCCGGTGCACATAATTTTCCGGATTTTCCGGCACGTCATAATTGATGACCAGGTCGATGTCGTCGATATCGATGCCCCGGGCCGCCACATCGGTCGCCACGAGGGCGCCTTGTCTTGCCCGGGTAAAGCGGCTGAGCACCGCCTGGCGCGTGCGCTGATCGATGTCGCCGTGCAGCTTGCTGACCGAGCAGCCTTCGTCGATGAGCTGCAGAGACACCTCGTCGACGGCGCGCTTGGTGTTGCAGAAAATCAGCGCCTTCTGCATCTGGAAAATGTCCAAAAGCCGGGACAGGGCTTCGAGTTTTTTGCCCTTCTGCACCACGTAGAGCTGCTGTTCGATGCCCGAGGCGACCATCCGCTTCGGCGCCACTTCAATTTTGACGGGATCATCCTGGAACTGTTTGGCCAGATCCAAAATCGGCTTGGGCATCGTCGCTGAAAACAGCGCAGTCTGGACCGGATGGCCGATCTGGGACAGGATGTTTTCAATATCTTCCCTAAAGCCCATGTCTAACATTTCGTCGGCCTCATCTAAAACGGCCATGTTCAGGCTGTGCAGGTTCAAAGTTCCGCGCCGCAGATGGTCCAGGGTACGCCCCGGGGTTCCCACGACGATCTGGGCGCCGTTTTTCAGCGCCTTTAACTGATGATCAAAGCGTTCGCCGCCGAAGAGCAGCGCCACTTTGAGTCCCTGTTCAAACTGGGTCAGTTTCCGGAACTCCCCGGCAACCTGAATGGCCAGCTCCCGGGTTGGCAGCAGCACTAAAATCTGCGGCACGCGGTCCTTCTGAACGATCTTTTCCGCTGCCGGAATGGCAAAGGCCATGGTTTTGCCCGTGCCGGTCTGGGAGCGGCCGATGACGTCCCGCCCGTCGAGCATTTCGGGAATCGCCTTTTCCTGAATCGGGGTCATCTCTGTGAGCGCCATCGCATCCAGAGCCTGAATCAAGGTTTTTCGAAGGGGTAAGGTCTTAAATTTCATAAATCTCCTTTATTATATATACGCTTAAAAAAAAGTGCCAGACCCATGCCTGACACTTTGTCAATCACACTTTATCGCTATTTTTGTTTTTAGGGTTATCTTGTTGAACGCTTGCGCATCGCCAAAAGGGCTTTGCCCACAATCATCACGATGATGGCCGTCACAATGGCTTCTGGAATCCCATTGACTGCGACGACGGACATGATGATTTTAAACACGGCGCCGACAGACTTGCCGATGCTTTGCGCGTATTCTTTCGCTAAAAGCACGTAGATGCTGCCCATGACCAGCGCGGTGTTCGTCATCGCACCGGCTGCTCCTGTAATGGCCAGCGCCGGAATATCCGGCAGCTTGACTTTCTTAAAGGCACGCCAGAGCCATCCGGCAACCACACCGATCAAAATCCGGCAGCCCAAAGCGATCCAGACCGCTTTGACCGCACCTGCCCCATTCATCGCCATCGCCGGCGAAAAGGCAAAACTCATCGGTGTCGGTGCAATGGTCGCGTTCACCATCGAACAGATTCCGAACACGCCTCCGAGGACGGCACCCGCCAATGGGCCTAACAGAACCGCGCCGATGACGACGGGGATCTGAATGGTTGTCGCCTTGATGAACGAAACCGGAATCAAACCAAGAGGGGTGAATGCCAGCAGCACGATAATCGCGGCAAACATCGCCACACTCACAAGCCAACGTGTCTTTTGTTTTGAATTGTATGTTCTTTTCATTTTCTCCTCACTACCTTTTCGGTCCTTTCCGAATAAAGTGTGTTAATAAAACCGAGGATATTTTATTATAGGCTGACCCATCTGTCAATACTTAAACCTAACCCATAATTTTTACGATTTCTTGTCAAAGCCCGAAAATGATGATAAAATAACAGCGGTCATTCAGACCATCAAAAAAATTTTAATAAAATAAGGAAGGTTATTTTGCTTATGATGCTGCAGGATGAAATTCATCTGATCTTATTTATCTTGGGGCTGCCCTTTACCCTTTACGGCGCCTATTACATGATCGTCGGAATTATGGGGCTTTTCAAGCCCCGCACCTATCCCCACGCTGCGCCTCAAAAAAAATTTGCCGCGGTCATCGCGGCCAGAAACGAAGCCGGCGTTGTGGGCAACCTGATCGATTCTCTGAAAGAACAGCATTATCCGAAAGCATTGTACGATATTTACGTGCTGCCCAACAACTGCACCGACAACACGGAAGAAGTCGCACTGGCCCACGGTGCCCGCGTCTTTCACTGTTCTTCAAAGGTGCATTCCAAGGGCGGCGCTCTGGAAGAATTCTTTGATGACACTTTTGCCCACAACGACATTTACGACGCTTTCTGCGTTTTCGACGCGGACAACCTGGTCCAGCAGGATTTCTTCCAGGCCATGAACAACGCCTTGTGCGACGGCGTCAAAATCGGTCAGGGCTACCGGGAAAGCAAAAACCCGAAAACATCCTGGGTGTCCGGCTGCCAGACGATTTTTTATTACGCGGTCAACCGCTTCATCAATCAAGCCCGCCAGAAAGTCGGCCTGTCCGCCGCGTTAAACGGCACGGGCTTCATGGTTTCTGCTGAAGTGCTCAAGAAAGACAATTCCGGTTTCCGGACTTTCAGCCTGACGGAAGACATCGAATTCACGACCCAGAACATCATCAAGGGCCAGGATGTCGCCTGGATTCCCGAAGCCCGGACTTACGACGAACACCCCATTGATTTCGCCACGTCCTGGAAACAGCGCAAGCGCTGGTCGACGGGCACCATTCAGTGTTTCTCCCGCTACGCACCTCAGCTTTGGGACAGCTTCAAAAAGACCCACCGCTTTGCGTGTCTCGACATGATCTTCTATCTGTCAGCACCTCTGTGGCAGGTGTGCTCCACCATCTTCGGCTTCGTTTCGTTCATCATTTCCATTATGATTACAATCAACCTGCAGGTCGCACCGTCCCAGGAACTGCTCTCATTGGCCTCGGCTATTGTCGGCATCGGCTTGACCATTCAGTTTACCCGCTGGCTCGTGCGCCACGAACACCATAAAAACAGTTCGGTCAAAACGTCTTCTTATTTCTCGTTCTGGTTCTTTATCGTTTCCTGGACGATCATCAATTTTGACTGCATCATCAAGCCGTTAACGACCTGGGAACCCATCGCCCACACCGAAAGCTTCACGCTTTCTCAACTCAAATCCAATCTGCAGGTTGAAAATTCCTCAAATTAAGACTTGAATTTAACGCAGACAGCACAAAAGGCACAGCTTTGGTTTAAGCTGTGCCTTTTTGATTGGATTGTTTTAATGGTTCTTGTGTGCTTTCATGTAGCTTCTAATGAGTTCCAGATCTTCTTTTGAGATGATAATTTCCGAATCCCCGCTGTCGAGGAGCACTTCGCCGTCCTGAATATGGTAGTCGCTCTTTTTCACCCGGCGCGCTTCGATGGGTTTTTCAACGGTCGCATTGGGCGCTTCCACGACTTTTTCGACTTGTTCAATGGATTCGACCTGCTGGGCGATTTTGATGACGTTGTCGATCATGTCCGCGGTGACATCCTGCTGACTGTTGATCTTTTCAAGCTGCGCGACCAGCGTGCGGGACGTTGTGGCAAAGGGTTCTTCAAAGCGGTATTTTGAAAAGCCGGTGAGCGCTTCTGACAAATCATCGGATGCTTCGCGGTACGCGCGGTCTTCGGCATCTGTGCTCAAAATATCGATGAAATGGTTCAGGGCCACTTCGACGTTCTGAGCGGCGTCTTCTTCTGTTTCTTCATCCTCTTCAACTTCTTCAGAAGGCTGCTGGATTTCCGGTTCCTGGGGTTCAAATTCAGGTGCCTGTTCTTCAGCGATTTCGTCCGGTGTTGTCTGAGGTTCGGCTTCGCTTTCACGTTCTGGTTCTTCAGAAGCTTCGGCTTCTTCATTGAAATCTGACTCTAACTCAGTTTCGGTGCTGTCGGCCGTTTCTGGAATTTCTTCTTCTGCTGCTTCTGAATTGGCTTCCCGGGTAAACAGGGATTCCGCTTCAAGATCTTCCAAATCTTCCTGATCGTCTTCCGGCATGTCATCGGCTTCGTCTTCAAGCCAGTCCTGGGCGGTGCCGCTGTCGGCTTCTTCTTCCAGAGGTGCTTCCGGCTGATCGTCCTCGTCTTCGAGGACGCTGCCCCGGAGCAGCCAGCTGACTTTTTCATCTTTCTGATCGTCTTGGTCTTCCGGCTGATCTTCCTGATCGGCCGGTGCTTCTTCATGAACGGCATGATCATGCTGACTTTGAACCCGGACGGTCTTCATCCTGCGGGACCAGATCAGATGGGCCATCAAAACCAGCACCAGATCGATCCCGGCTGTCATGATCATGAGCCGCTGGGAGAGACCAAAGACCATGACGTATTCCACCGCCACGACACACACTTCCGCAATGAACACCAGCAGAACCGTCCGCCAGATTTTCTGGCTGAATCCGGTGAAATCGCCGAAAGCCATAACCAAAAGGCGGATCGCCACCATAAACAGGATGATCACCATCAGGTCTGTCCGGACCTCGGCGTGAAAGACAAATTTCGAAATGGCCAGTGCTAAACAGCTGCCGGCCACAACGGCAATACAGTCAAAAATATATAAAAGCCCCAAATGGCCTTTTTCATTCGGCATAAATTCAACTCCTCATTTGTGAAACGTTATTGCTATTATAACAAATGATCTTGTAAATGTGTATGCTTTATCAATAAAAATCGACTGGGCGCCGCTGTGTTGTTCCATGCAGTCCTTGACACTTCGTGTTATAATAGTTCAGTTAAAATAATTCCAATCAACATGGAGAAAATTGTGAAATCTCGTTATTCATCCCGAAGTGCTTCGGATTTAGAAAGACGCTCGGCAGTTCAGCCGCAGAAACGCCAACGGGTTCGCCAAAACACAGCCCCTTCTGCGCAGAGATCTTCTTCTCAGCGCAGCCGTTCAGCTGCCGCACGTCCCCGTTCTGCTGACGGCGAGACCCGCGTCTACCGCAGAACCACGTCAAAGCCGCCGAAAAGGCCGGTGCGGCCCGCACAGCGCAGTGCCGCCTCATCCCCTCAGGCTCAGAGAAGGGCGGCCTCTCAGGTTC
Source organism: uncultured Eubacteriaceae bacterium (assembly GCA_945867155.1). Classification (GTDB taxonomy): domain Bacteria; phylum Bacillota; class Clostridia; order Eubacteriales; family Eubacteriaceae; genus Pseudoramibacter. The sequence continues at coordinate 318,486 of CAMBHL010000001.1, forward strand.
ACCGCTCCGCAGACGCAGCCCCAAGGCAACGCAGTGGCAGTCAGCCGCCAAAGCGCATCCGTCCCAGTGACGGCGAACGCGTGGTGCGCCGCACCACCGGGCGGATTCTCAGGCCCGAATCAGTGGGCCGGCGCCCAGCATCCTCTGCTCAGGAAAGACCCCGGCAGACAGCACGCCACAGACACGTTTCCGGAGGATCTGTTCCGCCCCGCCGCAGAGACGGATCGGGCCGCAGAAGACCTGCAGAGCCTTCCCGCCGCCGTCCTTCCCGGATACGGAGAAAAAGACGGCGTGTGAAACCCTTTGTGATCGTGGCCGCAGTGCTCGCGGTTTTTCTAATCGTCTCGTATATTTTCCTGACCCTGCCAAACTTTGTAACCATCAGCCCCTCCAAGGGCATCACCTTCCGCGCGGCCACAGAAGCCAGCGGCAAGCGCATCTACAACGTGGCCCTGTTCGGCATCGACGCCCGTTCTGACGTCGACGGCGCCCGGTCTGACTCGATGATGATCATCTCCAGCGACAACAAGCACAAAAAAATCAAAGCGACTTCGCTGATGCGGGACACCTATCTGTCCATTTCCGGCCACGGCTACGGCAAGCTCAATTCGGCCTACGCCTACGGCGGCCCGTCTCTTGCTCTCAAGGCCATTAACACCAATTTCGACACGGCGGTTACGGACTACATCGTCGTCAACTTCAACGGCACCATCGCCATGGTCAACGCAGTCGGCGGCGTCAATATCGATCTCTCTTCCGATGAAGTCAGCGTCCTCAACGACTACGTCGACAACATCAACCGGACGAACAACACCAATGCGGGGCATGTCACCGGCAGCGGCACCAAACATTTAAACGGGGTTCAGGCCCTGGCCTATTCGCGCATCCGCTACGTCGGCAACGGCGATTTTGGCCGGACCCAGCGCCAGCGGACGGTGATGCAGAAAGTCCTCAAAAAGGCTGAAAAAATGAGTCTGTTCAAACAGTACAAACTCTACAAAACGATGAAGCCCTACATTAAAACCAACATGTCCAACTTCAAAATGTTCAAATTCATCTTCAATGTGGCGCTGATTCGAAATTCTGAACTCCAGCAGCAGCAGATTCCAGATACCGGCGCCTTAAGTCTCGGCTATCTGCAGGGACAGTCGTACATTTTCCCCACATCCCTGACGGACAACGTCCAGACTCTGCACAAGTTCATTTACGAACACAGCTACACCCCGTCAGAAAAATGCCAGGATATCAGCAGTCACATCGACTCAGTCTGGCAGTAAAGAACCAAGCTCTCTGCGCCTATGCGTCAGAGGGCTTTTGATTTTTGCTTAAACCTTTTGTAAATTTTTCATTAATTTTCTTAAAAGATGCCTTTTGCTTCTTTGTCCTGTGCTATGATGGTACAAGTTTAAATAAAGGAGTCTTGACATGCTGCGTTCCAATCGTTTCAGCCGATTGTTTAATCTCATATTGGGTCTTTATTTTGGCGTGACCCTCTTTCTCGGGGCCAGATGGTATTTTTATTCTCTGTCGGCGCAGACTGCAAATCTCAACGCGCTGTTGCTTTTTGCGGTTACAATGGGCGCAGCTTCCGTCTTCTTTTGGCTTTTTGACCGCATCGACCGGAATATCGAAAAATTCACCTTCGACCCTGTCCGGGCCTTTGTGATCCTGGATTTCTTTCTGCTCTCGGTTCAGCTCTTCATTGCGCGCAACATGGCCTTCATGCCCCGCAACGATTTGGCCTACATCATTCACGGGGCCCAGAACCTCGTGCTCCACGGGCCCCATTACATCGACGCCGGATTGCCTAAATACCACCATCATTATTTTTACACCTATCCCAACAACCAGATGATTCTCGTGATCATCGCCGGACTCTACAAAATCGAATACACCCTGACCGGCGGCTTTTCCAACGCGGCGCCGACGCTTTTTAATGTGATGAACATCAATCTCAGCATCGTCTTTCTTTTCGCCACTGCCCAGAAAATTTACGGCGGCAAGCGCGCGCTGTGGTGTGTGCTCAAATGCCTGTGCTTTCTGCCTTTATTTTCATATATTCCGTTTTTCTACACGGACACCATGGCGATGCCGTGGCTCATGGGTGCCGTTTACTTCTACATCGCCTGGCGTGTCCGCTGCGATCAAAAAGAAGCTTGCAGCCTGACCCCGGCGGCTTTCCTCTGTCTCGGCCTTTCGGCGGGGCTTTTGGTCGTCGCCTACAAAATCAAGGGCAGCGCCGGACTGATCCTGCCAGTGTTTATATGCGATCTGATCTTTCACAACACCAGGTTTAAAAACAAAATTCCCTGTCTCATTTACAGCCTCTATCTCATCGTCTTATTTGCAGCTATCCTCAAGCTCTTCAACATCGGCCTGATGAAAGGCCTCGAACTCAGCGAACGGGACGTGAAGCGCTACCAATTCCCGATGATTCACTGGATTATGATGAGCGCCAGCGGCAATGGCGGCTTCAGAAAAAAGGATTTTCTGTACACCTTAAAGCATCCCGGACAGGCGGCCAAGACCAGCGCTGACTGGCGGCGGCTTTATAAGAAGCTGCGCTCTGCGCCGAAATTTTTAAGGCATATGGGTGTCAAAATCGGGCGCACCTGGGGCGATGGCACTTTCATGAGCGCCCACTACATGCCCCTGCTCCATCACCTGCGCTTTAAAATCACCGCCAACACCTTTTACTTTGCCATGTTTTTCAATCTGGAATGGACCTTTGTCAGAGAAAAAACTTCGAAGCTTCGGATTCAGGGCCACAGCAATTTCTTCAAACTTGCGCTGTTTTTCCTCGCCCTGTTTCTTTTGATCTGGGAATCGAAAAGCCGTTATCTGGTCACCTTCCTACCCCTCTGGGCGCTAATCTAATTAAACTATCATATATGATTATAGAAGAGATAAAAATAAAGCGGGACAAGTTGACATCTTGTCCCGCTTTTGACTGACAGCCAATTAAAATATTAAACCGTCAGCTGACGCAAAGTGCCGCCCTTTTGATAGCGGCGGAGATAACAGCTGGTGCACCGTCTGTATTTTGTAAAACAAGCCTTCGCCTTTTCCTCATCGCCGTAGACTTTCCAGCATCCCGAACACTTGTAATGCCGGCCTTTCTTTTCCATAAACGCACAGACATCGTCGATGGGATAGCCGAGAAAAACGCCGATTTCGTGGGGAAAATCTTCCTTTTGATTTAAATGCATCGACAAATGGTCCAGTTTGGATTCGATCCCCCCTTCGGGATACGCCAGCCGGTCTAAGATCCGGGCCGCTTCAGGCTGCAGCATGCGCGCGTGCAGTGCCTTTGGCCGGTAAACGTAAATGAGCGCGGTTTCGCTGCGCTTTCTCAGGCAGCGGACAAAAACCCCTTTGTCGTTCAGCTCGCCGTTCCAGCGCTTTAGCCAATAGGCGATGCGCGCGGTCTCTCTCTCTTTTGTGCTGAACAAATTGGCGATTTTAATGCCGGCCAAAGTGGGCGCGCAGTTTCGAATGAGCTGCAAATCTGACATGACCCGGATCTCCTCTCGACTTTTATTTTGCTTCTGTCAGTGCCGTCCCCAGTGCCTTGCAGGCTTCGAGGCCTTCATCGTCCGGGGTTTCGTTGCAGATCACCGGCTCCGCAGCGCAGCTGATACCGGCGTCTTCACAGTCGCCTTCCCAGGTGCGCATCCATTCACCGTCGCCCCAGCCGTAAGAACCGAAGAGCACCACTGGTTTGCCGCCCAGGCTGCCTTTGACATCATCGAACATCGGTTCAAATTCAGTTTCTTCGAGCTGTTCACTTCCCATGGACGGGCAGCCAAAAGCAAAGCCGTCGTAATCTGCCGTCTGATCTTTTGAGAAATCAGTCGCTTCGATCAGGTCTGCTTCCTGATTCGCGCCTTGAATCCCTTCTGCGACGGCTTTCGCCATCATTTCCGTATTGCCGGTTCCACTCCAATAAACCACTGCGTATTTTGCCATACCGGGCCTCCTTTATTAGTTTTATCTAACTTTTTGTGGCTTTTTTTTGCACGCCACAATCCTATCCCTTTGCTAAAAAAGATACGATTGTAACGTGCAAAGATTAAACACACTGTATCTGTAAAATTAACGTTCCGGCAGCAGCCGGCTCATACTGTGAAGGCTGATCGCCACAGTGGACGTGTTGTGCAGCAGCGCTGCCAGTCCCGGCGGGAAAATGCCGGCAATACCGGCCATAATGACCCCGGAATTAAAGCCCACAATGACGCTGCGGTTGTGTTTCAAGCGTTTCATCAAAGCTTCTGAAAGAGCTCCTAAGACCAAAAGCTGCCGCAGATCATTTTGAGAAATCGTCACATCGGCGATCTGCTGGGCAATGTCAGCCCCTTCTTCAATCGCGATGCCCACATCGGCCTCTGAGAGGGCCGGCGAATCGTTGATGCCGTCGCCGATCATCAGCACCGTATGTCCTTGTTCTTTTTCTTTTTGGACATAATGGGCTTTGTCTTCGGGAAGCACCTCTGCATCATATTCCGAGATGCCGACCTTATCGGCAATAGCCTTTGCCGTTCTCTCGTTGTCGCCGGTCATCATGACGCAGCGCACGCCGTTTTTCTGAAGAGCGCCGATGACATCTGCGGCTTCATCCCGGAGGGGATCTGCGATGCAGATCACCGCAACCAGTCTGCCATCGATGCCCAGGTACAGATGAGAATATTCGTCGGAAATCTGTTCCAGGCGCTTTTGGCCGGCTTCGGAAACTTGAATCTTTTCATCTTCAAAAACGAAATGATAGCTCCCAATTACCGCCCGTTTGCCATCAATCGACGACGCAATGCCATGAGCGACGATGTATTCCACCTTGGAATGCATTTCGTCGTGGGACAGGCCCTGCTGTTTCGCTGCCTTAACGACCGCATTGGCCATGCTGTGAGGAAAATGTTCTTCAAGGCAGGCGGCCACGCGAAGGGCTTCGGTTTCCGGCAAATCATCTGTTGCAACCACTTCCTCAACTGTCGGCACCGCCTTGGTCAGTGTGCCGGTTTTATCGAAGATGATGGTGTCTGCACCGGCGATCTTTTCGAGAACCGAGCCGCCCTTTACCGTAATGTGATGGCCGCTCGCTTCCTGCATGGCCGACAAAACGGAAATCGGCGCAGAGAGTTTAAGGGCGCACGAATAGTCGACCATCAAAGCTGAAAGGGCCTTGGTCACATCCCGGGTAATGATGTAAGTCAAAAGTGAAATGCCGAAAGTATAGGGCACCAGCTGGTCGGCAAGATTTTCTGCCTGCACCTGGGCCTGGGATTTAAGCTTCTCTGAGTCTTCGATCATCGACATGATCTTTTCGTAGCGCGTGTCGCCCTGGGCTGTATTCACCTTGACGAGGAGATCGCCTGCCTCCAGAACCGTTCCGACAAAAACGGCGCCGCCTGCTTTCTTGGCCACTGGGATCGATTCCCCGGTCAGCGCCGCCTGATTGACCATGCCTTCTCCCGAGACGACAGTCCCGTCCAGGGGAATGGTTTTGCCCATTTGGATGTGGATCAAATCCCCGGGGTCGATGTCCTGGAGGGGCACCGCTTCTTCCTGACTGTCCCTTTTCCGCCACACTTTGGTCACGTTCAGTTCCATCGCGTGGGCCAGATCCGCGACCGATTTGCGGTACGTCCAATTTTCGAGAATATCCCCGACTTTCAGCAAAAATGTGACAGAACCTGCCGTTGTGAAATCCTGGGTTGCAATCGCTGCGGTCAAGGCTGAAGCGTCGAGGACTTCAACGGACAGTCTCTTCTTTGTAAACAGCTGCTTGATCCCTTTGATGACAAAGGGCACGGCGCGAATCACCGCGAGGACATCCCGAACCGTGACCGGAAAGAAAATCCGTCTGAAAGCGCGGAATACGATCAGCGAAACGAGCTGGTCCCAGTATTGTGATGAGATCTCGATCCCGGAATCCGGTGCTTTTTCCAATAGGCTCTGATCCTCAAGATCAATTTGAAAGAGCATGTCAATGAGCTGACGCCGGGATAAATCGTGATAGGCGATGATAATGTCCGACGTTCGGATCAAAACCGACACTTTGTCAATTTTCGGCTTTTTCTTCAACGACCATTGAATCAGATCCGCCTGCAAAAATACCGATATTTTTTCCTGTTTCTTTGTTGTTAGCCATTGCGTTTACCTTCTTTATTTATATTACCTATTTATACAATAATGCGTTTTGCCATCGATTCATCAATGGCGATGCGGCTGTCTTTGACCGCGATGATAAAGTTGCCGTCGAGTTTCTGAACCGGTTTGATTTCAGCCCCCACCACAAAACCTAAATCGTTGATGTGCTTGATGACTTTGTCATTGCCGCGAATAAATTTGATGATGTAGGTCTGATTGATTTTTGCAAAAATTAATGGCATGTTGATACTCCTTTGTTTTACACTTCTGATGACTAAAAAACAGCCAGTCTGCCGGAAGCGGCAAAACTGGCTGATTCCCTGACATCAACCGGGATCTCGGATCTATGGATAATTGAATCGGTGTTTGTTTTTGATCCCTGTGACAAAGCCAATATACACTGAAAGAAGAGGAATCGTGTGATGTTCACAACGATGAAACGGATTTGAACTTTGTCCTTTTATTTTCCAAAAACCTGAATTGATGTCATGTCCTTTCCCTTTTTTATCATCAAAGAAGGAGGGCAGGCAGTTTAACTCACCTGCGTATTTATATATCATGTGGAGAATCCACAGGGAAAGCTAGTTTGCTTTGTGTTTCCGGCTGCTGTACGTGTTGATCCATTCGCGCTGTTCCGGCGTCGGACCTGCGTGACAGACGCCGTGGCAGGCACCGGCGCTGGGACAGTCCCCGCACTGAATGGTGCCGCCGTTTTTGACGGATCGATACAAGGATCTCACTGCGGCGATCACAATCAAGGCGACAATGAGACCAACAATGATACTGCCTAACATATCATCCACCTCTTTTATCTAAAATTAATGTTTTTGAATCAATTAACCGATCGAAACATCCTGGGCTCTTGCGGCATCCAGAAGCTTCTTGTTCGGGTCCGGTCTGACGAGCAGATAGACGAAGTCAATTACGATGACAATCGCGACTGCCGGTCCAATGCCAAAACCGTGTTCACCGGCGATGAGGCCGCCGATTTGATTGATGCACAGAGCCACACAATAAGCCAAAAGACATTCGTAGCCAATGGCTCTTGCTGTCCATTTGCCAGAATTCATTTCGGTGCGAATAGCGCCAATGGCTGCAAAGCAGGGTGCGCAAAGCAGGTTGAAAGCCAGGAAGGAATATGCCGTGATCGGTGTGTAGGACTGGGCCACTCTCGCCCACAGATGGGCGCTGCCCGCTTCGGCTTCAGAAGCTGCATGATACAGAATCCCGAAGGTGCCGACGACGTTTTCCTTGGCGATTAACCCGGTGACGGTCGCCACAACCGGTTTCCAGGTTCCCCAGCCGAGAGGCTTGAAGATAAAGGCGATCGCGCCTCCGATGGCGGCCAGGATTGAATTGTTGATGTTCTGCACCATGCCGAAGGTTCCGTTTTCGATGCCGAAGCCCTGGAGGAACCAGACGGCGATGGTGGCCAGCGTGATGATGGTGCCGGCTTTCTTTAAGAAATGGGAGGCTCTTTCCCAGACGGAACGGAGCACGTCCACCGGACGCGGCCAGTGATAGGCCGGAAGTTCCATAACAAAGGGTGCCGGATCACCTGCGAACATTTTGGTCTTTTTAAGGATGATCCCCGAGCAGACGATCGCGGCAATGCCCATGAAATAAGCGGAGGTGGCCACGGCGCCGCTGCCGCCGAATACCGCGCCTGAAATCAGCGCGATAATCGGCAGTTTTGCCGAGCACGGAATAAAGGTTGTGGTCATAATCGTCATGCGCCGGTCGCGTTCATTTTCAATGGTCCGCGTCCCCATGACCCCTGGAACGCCACATCCGGTTCCGATCAGAATTGGAATAAAGGATTTTCCTGACAGGCCGAATTTTCTGAAGATCCGGTCAAGGACGAAAGCGATTCTGGCCATATAGCCGCAGCTTTCGAGGAGCGCCAGGAAGAAGAAGAACACCATCATCTGGGGCAAAAAGCCGATGACTGCGCCGACCCCGGCGATGATCCCGTCAACCACAAGGCCGGTGAGCCAAGGTGCGACGTGAGCCGCAGTCATGGCGCCCCGGACCCCGTTGGTGATCCAGTCGCCGACGAGGACATCGTTGACCCAGTCTGTCGCCATGGTCCCAATCGTGGTGATCGAAATATAATAAACTAAAAACATGATGCCAACGAAAATCGGCAGCCCTAAAATACGATTGGTGACGATCCGGTCGATCTTGTCTGAAATGGAAAGTTCCCCGGCGTGTTTCTTGACGTAGGCCCCTTTCACCCATTTTTCGATGATGTCGTAGCGTTCGCTGGTGATAATGGATTCCGCATCGTCATCCATTTCCTTTTCACAGGCGATGACGTCTTCTCTGGCGTGAGCGACTTGTTTCAGATCTAATCGTAGGGGGGCTAATGCCTTTTCATCGTTTTCGAATACCTTGACCGAATACCAGCGCTGTTCTTCTTCCGGCAGATCGTGCAGCAAAGCCTCTTCGATGTGAGCCAGACAGTGCTCCACAGGTCCGGTAAAGCGATGGGGCGGCAGATATTTTCGACCCGATTCGGCCAGCTTGACCGCCGTTTCTGTGAGTTCGTTAATGCCGCGGCCCTTCAGCGCTGAAATCGGCACCACCGGGCATCCGGTCACTTTTGAAAGTTTCTTGTAGTCGATTTTGTCGCCAGCCTTTTCGATCAAATCCAGCATGTTCACGGCGATGACCGTCGGAATCCCGCATTCCAGAACCTGGGTCGTGAGATACAGGTTTCTTTCCAGGTTGGAGCCGTCGATGATATTGATGATGGCATCCGGTCTTTCCTGAATGATGTAGTCCCGTGCGACCACTTCTTCCAAAGTGTAAGGCGATAAAGAATAAATCCCCGGCAAATCCGTAATCGTGATATCTTTATGGCCTTTTAAGCGGCCTTCTTTTTTTTCGACTGTAACCCCCGGCCAGTTACCCACGTACTGATTGGCCCCTGTCAGCGAATTGAACAGCGTGGTCTTCCCACAGTTTGGGTTGCCCGCCAAAGCGATGATCTTTGACATAATTCTCCTCTTTTCTCTCTATTCCACTTCAACCATTTTGGCGTCTTCTTTTCGAAGACTCAGTTCGTAGTTGCGCACGGTGATCTCGATGGGATCGCCCAAGGGCGCCACTTTCTGAACGTGAATCATCTGTCCTTTGGTTAAGCCCATATCCATGATTCTTTTCTTGATCGGGCCCGCGCCGTGAATTTTTTTAATCTTCACGTCGCTGCCAACCTTCACGTCACTTAACGTTGCCATAGCTTCCTCCTTCTTTTAAATACCCTTCGTATTGTGGTTGAAAAATGTTTGTTGTCCCTAACTGCATTTGAGAGTTTAGCACCTCTCACTTTGTTCGTCAAGACGTATTTATTGATTTTATTTGTTTTGTCTAACATTTACCCGTTTGTTTAGAATCTCTCTATTTTGGATTTTGTTTTAACTTTTATTCTCAAGTTTTTCTTAATTTTAAGATTCGCCTACTACAATAATCAGTAATTAAGATCGAAAGTGAGGTGTTGATTTTGAATCAGCCAAAATCTATTTTAATTAAAGATACCACCCGGGAAGAACGGGAAAGAATCGTCGCCCAGGCTTTAAGCGGCTGCGGCGGCTCCTGCAAATTCTGCGGCGGATGCGGCAATTTGGGCAGCGGCCGGGTTGAGGCCATGTACGAACCCTATTTTGCCGGAGAAATGGAAATTTCAGAAATCAATATGGCCTTCAATGGCAATCTCGTCAAAGGCTGAACGGAATGCGCGCAAAAAATAAGCCCTGAGTCGAAAATCGACTCAGGGCTTATTTTGGTGTCTATGCTTCTTCCGGCTTGGACTCAAAGGTCAATCGAATGTGCCGGTTCAGCGCCTTCGCGAGGCGCATCAGGGTTTTGGCAGAAGGGTTGGCATTGCCGTTTTCGATCCGGCTGATGTCGCTTTGAGAAATCCCAGTGAGATTTGACAGTTCCTTTTGGGTCATGCCCAGGGCATGCCGGCTGTTGATAATTTCCTGGCTGATCTGTTCAATCAGTCCCGGCCATTCATCGCTCATTGTCCAGTCTGTGTCTTCCATTGTTTTCATTCTACGCTTCCTTCTGTGCAATGCTCAAATTTTATTGCCATTTATTTTTTTATTATCATTTTCTTGTCCTATATTATATTAATTTTATTCTAAAAAAACAATATTATGCTTTTTGATTTTATTAATTTTTAAGTTTATCCCCGATTTCGTCGATGCCGCTTTTAATTTTCGGGAGCCGGCTCTCGATCTCTTCCTGCCATTTTTCGCCGATCACCGTCTGGCCGCTTTTAAAAAGATCAAAGACCACGCTCAAAAAGGGCTGCCTTTTTTCCGGGGGCAGCTGCCTGAGGGCACTGAAGCAGCGCCTTAAGGACTGGATGCGCTTGTGGGACAAATCGTCGATCTGATCCAGGCTGTTCTCAAAGATTTCAAACAGGGCGTCCACAAACTGGCGCCTTTCTTCATCGCTCTCCCCTTCGATCCAGCGGCTCAGGGTGTCTTCGAAATATAGACTCACCGCCGTCCGCTCTCCGGGCTCGAAATGGGTGCCTAAAACCTGCCAGCTGAAGCCATCGTGCTGGACAATGCCCTGGGCATCGCTTTTCACCACATGGCGCTCGGTCTCATTGTGCATCAAAACGCCGATGACGGACCCCGACGGGATCAAATGCACGATTTTTTCCCGTATGGCCTGGTACCCGGCCCGCTTGACAAAGGCTTCCCGAAATCCCGGGCCATCGTTGTTGTAGATGGTCAAAATCCGTTCTCTGAGCCCCGGCGCTGCAGAGGCCGCCGCGTACACGGCAAAGTTGCCCCCTTTGGAGTGGCCGCCGATTGAAAGCACCCCGGCGCGGCCCGCAAACAAGCGATTGAGATACAGGCTCGCCCGGCGCTGACCCTCGGTTTCCCACAGATAAGAGAGATTGAAATCTTCTTTCCAGCCGATCATGGAATCGTCGGTTCCCCGGTAGGCCACATAATATTTTCCCGGCGCGGTCTCAAAGGTCACCGCCGCCATCTGCATTTCTGCCGAGTCGCTGACCTGGTTCACGAAGCTGTGGAGCCGCACGCCGCCGAAGCGCTTGGTCTCGGCCGCCTTTTGAAGCAGGGTCACAGCCTTTCGTTTGTAGACTGAAAAATCTGCTTCTTCCAAAGGGTCCGCCTGCTCGTGATAACGGGCCGCCGCCGCTTTCAAAGTCAGGGACGCGTCCCAGTCCGCCGCCACCACATCATCTAAATCAATATACACCAGCTCTGAGAAAATCAGACTGTCGACCGCGTTGAAACCGTCGTATTCAAAGGGGACGTCCCCCCGCCATTTTAAATATTCAAATAAATTCGCCATCGGATTGCTCCTGATTATTGATAAGCCTATCATATCAAAAAAAACGCCTTTGAAAATAAAAATTTCAAAAGCGTTTGTGAGGGGGAATAAAAATGGATTAAAGATCCTTGATGGCGTCCTTCATGGATTTGACGTATGCGCCGACAGGGCCGGACGCGTCTTTGCCGTACTGGTCCAGGCGTTTTACGATCGCCGAGCCGACGATGACGCCGTCGGCCTTCTGGGCCATGGTCCGCGCCTGATCCGGGGTCGAAATCCCGAAGCCGATGGCGCACGGGATGTCGGTGTTCTTTTTCACCACGTCCACAATAGCGCCGACGTCGGTAGTGATGGACTGGCGTTCCCCGGTCACCCCGAGACTCGAGACAATGTAGAGAAAACCTTCTGCTTCTTTTGCGATCATGGCGATGCGGTCGTGGGAGGTCGGCGCGATCATCGAGATCAGGCTCAGGCCGTATTTTTTGCAGGTCGGCTGGAAATCGGCCTTTTCTTCGTAGGGCACGTCGGGCAGGATCAGGCCGTCGATGCCGATTTCACTGCAGATCTTCACAAATTTTTCGGTGCCGTAGGAAAAGACCACGTTGGCGTAGGTCATGAACACCATGGGAATGGTGACGTCTTTTCTCAGTTCCCGGACAAAATCGAAGATCTTGTCGGTGGTCACGCCGCCCTTCAGGGCTCTGATATTCGCGCCCTGGATCACCGGACCTTCGGCCGTCGGGTCGGAAAAAGGAATGCCGAGTTCGATGAGATCCGCGCCGTTTTTGACGGCTTCCCGCACCACCTTGCCGGTGGTTTCAAGATCCGGATCGCCGCAGGTGATAAAGGCGACAAAGGCCTTTCCATTTTCGAAGGCGCTGGCAATTCTGTTTGGTTGATTAGTCATAGAGATCCTCCCCTCTGTAGCGGGCAATGGCGGCGACGTCCTTGTCCCCGCGTCCTGAAATGGTGATGACGATGATTTGGTCTTTGTCCATCTTCGGCGCGATCTTCATCGCGTAAGCGACGGCGTGGGCCGATTCGATCGCCGGAATGATGCCTTCGATGCGTGACAGGTATTCAAAGGCCTGGACCGCTTCTTCGTCGGTAACCGGCACGTATTCGGCGCGGCCGATGTCATGCAGATGGGCGTGTTCCGGCCCGATGCCCGGGTAGTCGAGTCCGGCTGAGATGGAATACACCGGCGCGATCTGCCCGTATTTGTCCTGGCAGAAATAGGACTTCATGCCGTGGAAGATGCCCAGACGGCCGGTGTTGATGGTCGCGGCCGTTTCAAAGGTGTCGATGCCCCGGCCTGCCGCTTCGCAGCCGATGAGCTTCACGGACGGGTCGTCGATGAAATTGTAGAAAGAGCCGATGGCGTTGGAGCCGCCGCCGACGCAGGCGATGACCGCGTCCGGAAGCCGCCCTTCTTTTTCCATGAGCTGTTCCTTGATTTCTTTGGAGATCACGGCCTGGAAATCCCGGACAATGGTCGGAAACGGATGAGGCCCCATGACCGAGCCCAGGCAGTAATGGGTGTCGGCGATCCGGCTCGTCCATTCCCGCATGGCTTCGGACACGGCGTCTTTTAAGGTTCCCGTTCCCGATGTGACCGGCACCACGTCAGCGCCGAGGAGCTTCATCCGGTACACGTTTAAGGCCTGGCGCTTCGTGTCTTCAATGCCCATGAAGACCACGCATTCCATGCCCAGAAGCGCCGCGACGGTGGCCGTCGCGACCCCGTGCTGGCCGGCGCCGGTTTCAGCGATGAGCCGGGTCTTGCCCATTTTCTTCGCGAGGAGGGCCTGTCCGAGCACGTTGTTGATTTTGTGCGCCCCGGTGTGGTTGAGGTCTTCCCGTTTGAGATAGATTTTCGCGCCGCCGAGATCTTCGGTCATGTGCTTGGCTTCGTACAAAAGCGACGGCCGTCCCGCGTAATTTGCGAACAAGTCGTTCAGTTCCGCGTTGAATTCGGGATCATCTTTATAGTGATCGTAGGCAGCTTCAAGTTCGATGACGGCATTCATCAATGTTTCCGGGATGTACTGTCCCCCGTGAATGCCAAAGCGTCCCCTTGGATTTGTCATAATGTTTTTCCTTTCTGTTCTATTTCATGTGATCGTAATGCCGGACCCGATCCACAAAGCGGCGGATCTTGGTCCCGTCTTTTTGGCCATTCGTTTCGATGCCGGAGCTGACGTCGACGCCCCAGGGCGACAGGGTCTTAAGGGCTTCTGTGATGTTTTCAGGCGAGAGTCCCCCGGCCAGAAGATAAGGCCGGCTGACGTCTTTCGCGAGTTTCCAGTTGAAGGTTTCGCCGCTGCCGCCGCCCTTGGCGTCGAGGAGAATGAGATCTGCGGCGCTGGCTTCGGCCCGCTTCACATCTTCTGCGTTTCTCACGGCGACGGCCTGGAGAACCGGTGTGCCTTCGGGAATCAGAGTCCTGAGTGCTTGAATCGTTTGATTCGTCTCATGACCGTGGAGCTGAATGCCGTCGGCAATGCCTTCTTTAATATAAGCGGCCATGGCCTCAGGCGCCGCGTCGACGAACACGCCGACAGTCCGGATGCCCGGCGCAAGCTGCGCTTTAAGTCTTAAGGCCTTTTCCCAGCTCACGTACCGGCGGCTCTTTTCTGCGAAGATGAAGCCGATCATGTCCGGCTTTACGGCGTTGATCTGCGCGATGTCTTCATCCCGCATCATGCCGCAGAGTTTGATTCGGGTGGTCATGAAGCTTCCCCTCTGAGGGCCTTCAGAGCCTGGGTCTTATCATCCGCCCGCATCAGGGCTTCCCCCACGAGCACGGCGTCAGCGCCAAAGGCCCGGATATTTTCGACGTCTTCCGGCGTTTTGACGCCAGATTCCGAAATAAAGGCCACGTCCTCCGGCACCAGATCCCGCAGGGCCCGGCTGTTGTCGGTATTGACCGAAAAATCTTTGAGGTTCCGGTTGTTGACCCCGACGATCCGGGCGCCGACGCCGAGGGCTGTCTTAATTTCGGCTGCGTCGTGGGCTTCGACCACCGCCGAAAGGCCCAGGGCGTCGCACCGGCCGAGATAACGCTTCAAATCGGCTTTTTCCGTGATCGCGACGATGAGGAGCACCGCCGAGGCCCCCATGACTTTCGCCTGATCGATCATGTAATCATCGACCGTAAAATCTTTTCGAAGGACCGGAATCTTTACGTTTTTCACGATCTCTTCGAGATAGGCGTCCTGGCCTAAGAACCATTTGGGCTCGGTCAGGCATGAGATCGCGTCGGCACCGGCTGTCTCATAATCCTTGGCGATGTCGAGATACGGGAAGTCCGGGGCGATGAGCCCTTTGGACGGCGAGGCCTTCTTGCACTCGCAGATGAAGGACAGCCCCGGCTTTCTCAAGGCCTTTTCAAAGGCGAAGTCCCCGGCGGGCAGCTGATCGGCCATGTCCCGAAGGACTTCCGGCGGTCTTTGTTTCTTGGCTTCAGCCACCCGGACCCTCGCGTAATCGGCCAGCTGATCTAAGATATTTTTCATCTCACACCTGGCTGGTCTTGACGATCAGGTCGAGCTGAGCGCTGGCCTTTCCGGTATCGATGAGGGCTTCAGCCTGTTTGACCCCGTCAGCGAGGGTGTCCGCCTTTTGGGCGATGACGAGGGCCGCGCCGGCGTTGAGTACCGCCGCATCCCGTTTGGCGCCTTTTTCCTTGCCGGCCAGGATGTTTCTCAGGATCGCCGCGTTTTCAGCGGGATCGCCCCCTTTGATGTCGGCCTTGGTCCCGCGCTTGAGGCCGAAGTCTTCGGGCGCAATCGTCGTCGACCGGTACCACCCGTCTTTAAATTCGCAGATGTGGGTCGGGGCGGAAATGGAGATTTCATCGAGTCTGTCGGTGCCGTAGACCACCATGCCCCGCTTGACGCCGAGCTTGGTCATGACCTGGGCCAGAGGTTCGACAAGGTAGTCGTCGTACACCCCGAGGAGCTGCATATCCGGGCGGCACGGGTTGGTCAGAGGCCCCAAGATATTGAACACGGTCCGAAATCCCAGTTCCTTGCGGATCGGCCCGACGTATTTCATGGATTTGTGGTATTTCTGGGCGAAGAAGAAGCACATATTCGCCTTTTCGATCATATCCTTCACTTTGTCCGGGTCCTGTTCGATGTTGACGCCAAGGGCTTCGAGGCAGTCGGCAGTGCCGCATTTGGACGACGCGGCCCGGTTGCCGTGTTTGGCGACTTTGACGCCCCCTGCTGCGGCGATAATGGCCGCGGTGGTCGAGATGTTAAAGCTCTGGGCGTTGTCCCCGCCGGTGCCGACGATTTCAAGCACCGGTTCATCAAATTGAACCGCTGTCGCGTGTTCCCGCATGGCTGCCGCACAGCCCGAGATTTCTTCGATGGTTTCCGCCCGGGTGCTCTTCGTCGACAGTGCCGCCAAAAACGCCGCGTTCTGGGTCGGCGTGGTTTCGCCGCTCATGATTTCATTCATGACGGTGTAGGCTTCGTCGTAGGTTAAATCTTCTTTGTTGACAATTTTAATAATGGCTTCTTTAATCATTTTGGTCTCCTCTATTCTCTGCCTATTTTTCGGCAATCGCTAAAAAGTTTTTGAGAATTTGTCTGCCCTGGGGGGTGAGAATCGATTCCGGATGGAACTGAATGCCGTACACTTTATTGTTGTCGTCGCCGACGGCCATGACTTCCCGGTCTTCGGTTTCGGCGATAACTTTAAGACTCGCCGGCAGGGTAGCCCGATCGATGGCCAGGGAGTGGTAGCGCCCGGCCTGAATGACCTTCGGGCAGTTTGCAAACAGCGGCGAGTTTTTGTCCAAGGTCACCGCCGAAGCCTTGCCGTGCATGAGCTTTTTCGCGTAGGTGACCGTGGCGCCCCGGGATTCGCCGATGGCCTGATGGCCGAGGCAGATGCCGAGAATCGGAATCTTGCCGCCGAGCCCTTTCACTACGTCTTCGATGACGCCGGCATCTTTGGGACGGCCCGGCCCCGGGGACAGGATGATCGCGTCCGGGGCCATGGCTTCGATTGCCTCAACCGTCTTTTCGTCGTTGCGAATGACCTGAATATCGGGATTAAGGCTCCCCACCACCTGATATAAGTTGTACGAAAAACTGTCGTAATTGTCGATCAGCAGAATCATGCGTCAACCTCCTCTGCGATTTTCAGGGCCTCGACGACGGCCTTGGCCTTGTTCAGGCATTCCTGATATTCCCGTTCAGGGACCGAGTCGGCCACGATGCCGGCGCCGCTTCTCACGAAGACTTTGCCGCCCCGCTTGTAGGCCAGCCGGATGGCGATGCCCACGTCCATGTTCCCGGTGAAGTCGATGTAGCCGATGGCGCCGCCGTAAATGCCGCGCTTCTGCCCTTCGAGCTCGCCGATGATCTGGCAGGCCCGAATTTTCGGCGCCCCGGACAGGGTGCCCGCCGGCAGCGCCGCCGAAATGGCGTCGAGGGCATCCTTGCCGGCCTTGATCTTGCCCCGCACCGTGGAGCCGATGTGCATCACGTGGGAATAGCGTTCGATGACGTGGAGCTTTTCGACTTTCACCGTCCCGAATTCTGAGATGCGGCCCAGATCGTTTCGGCCGAGGTCCACGAGCATGTCGTGTTCGGCGAGTTCCTTTTCATCTTTTCTCAGTTCTGCTTCCAGGGCTTCATCTTCGGCTTCGGTCTTGCCCCTGGGCCGGGTGCCCGCCAGCGGGAATGTGTGGAGCACCCCGTCTTTGAGCTTGACCAAAGTTTCCGGGGACGCCCCGGCGATTTCCACGTCGGTGCCGGAGAAATAGAACATGTAGGGCGAAGGATTCGTCGCCCGGAGCACCCGGTAGGTGTTGAGGAGACTGCCTTCGTAAGGAGCGGTGAAGCCGTTGCCGATGACCGCCTGGAAGATATCCCCTTCCCGGATGTAGTGCTTCGTCTTTTCGACCATTTCGCAGTACTGTTCTTCATCAAACATCGGGGTGAGTTCTCCTTTGAGCCGGCCGGGTTTTTCGTCTTTCTTGACCCCGTATTTGATGAGCTCTGCGAGGTTTTTCACGTCCAGCGCCGCTTTTCTGTAGCCCGTTTCCGGATCTTTGAGGTCGGCGTTGGCGATGAGGATGATTTTCTGGGCGATGTGATCGAAGGCGATGACCTTGTCGAAAAGCATGACGTCGATGTCGTTGAAGTTTTCGGGATCGGCCTTGGCCGTCCGGATTCTCGGTTCCACGTAGCCGTAGCTTTCAAAGGCGAAGTAGCCGACAAGGCCGCCGGTGAAGGACGGAAAGTCGTCAAGCTTCGGGCTTTTGTACTTCGAGAGGACATCCCGGAGCACCGCCGACGGATCGTCGGTCTTAAGGCTCACGTCCCCCACCTGCATTTTTCCGTCCTTGCACGTGATGGCCAGTTTCGGGTCGAAGCCCAAAAACGTGTACTGTCCCCAATTTTCCCGGTGCACCACTGACTCGAGCACGTAGCAGTGAGCGGAGACGTTCTTTAAAATCTTAAGCGCCTCGATCGGCGTGCAGCGGTCTGCGAGAATTTCTGTTTTCACCGGGCAGACTTTGTAGTCGCCGGATGCGGCAATGGCCTTTACTTCTTCCAATTTCGGATACACTTCCATGTGCGTTCTCCCTTTCGTTTTTTCTGCCCGGTTTTTTTTTCAATAAAAAAGTCCCTGACAGAAGATTTCTGTCAAGGACGAATAAACTATCCGCGTTGCCACCTTGATTCACAGATTTGCACCTGTGCCCTTAGCGAAGTACCAACATACTCCCGGCAACTCACGTATGCCCACACGTCGCAGAATACTCGGCCCACGCCTTTCACTGCGCCCTCAACGGTCCATTTGCTCAGCTTGTTTTCTCCCCGGTTCTCAGCACTCCAGAGTCTCTGTATGAGCATCACTGATGTTATCTCCGTCTCGACGGTTTAGGTTGCTTATTAGGTTTGTATACAATATAGCATGAATGCTTCACTTTGTCAAAGCCTAATTTTATTTTCTCCCCGGTTTGTGTATAATAAAAAGATCAACTGATCCGAGGTGAATTTTATGAAATCCAAATCCATACTCATTTCCGCCCTGCTTGGCGTCTTGTCTATTTTGGGCGGCTTTTTAACCTTTCAGGCCATTCACACAAATGCCGGCCGCCCGGCAATTATCCTGGGCTTTGTGGTGGTCGCGGCGGCGGTCTTCGTGGGCATGCTGTGGCTGTTTCGCATCAGCCGCAAAGAAGAAAGCGCCAAGGTGTTCCGCGCCTGCGCTGTCATCTGGCTGGTGTCTTTGCTCCTCACCCTCGTTTTTCTCGTCTTCGGCCTGGCTTCCGCCGTCAGCACAAAAAAAATCAGCTGGGCGGTGACCCGGCTGATCGCATAAAGACAAAGCTTAAGCTCTGGCTTCAAACATTTCGGTCTGAACGGCTGCAGGCGTCCTGAACCACGCGGTTTTGGACGTCTTTTTTGTGGACGAAAAATGCCGGTAGCAGGCCAGCCCGATGATGAGGACAAACACAATGGCGCAGCCGATGAGCAGATTGCGCATGCTGTCCGGATCACGATTTTGATTCTGATTCATATTGATTTTTCTCCTTTATTGGCTTTTTCCCCGCCGTTTCGGCTTGCGGGATACGGGCCATTCCCCGTCTTCGATCTCAAGTTCTGCGCTCAGCACTTTCAAAACCTCGGCGTAAGCCACGGATTTCCCCTGATAAAAGAAATTGTACGGGTTTTTTCGAAGCTTTTTTTCTGTACATTCTCTTTGTTTTAAAATCTGAGTGAGAAGCGCCCGGATCTCGTCGCCGGATAAATCTGTTTTCATGGCGGTTTCCTTTGTCGATAGACTTTTTCTATTATAACATAAAAAAAGCAGCATTCCTAATGGCATGCTGCGTAAGGATTAAGCTTCTTCCGGGGCGGTCTGCGCCACCTCGAGGGGCACTTTCTCCGCCTCGGCCCGCTTTAAGTTTTTTTCTGAAATTTTGTCATCAGTGATGATTTTGTCCACAGCACCGATGGGGCAGATCACGGCCAGGTAGCCGTTCTCGAACTTGCTGCTGTCGGCGAGCACGATCACGTGCTTGGACGCCTGGAGGATCGCCTGCTTGATCTGCATCTGGGGAGTCGCGATGGACGTCAGGCCCACGTCAAAATTGATGCTGTGGACGCCTATGAAGGCCTTGTCGATTTTAAAGCCCTTGATGCTTGCCACGGCGTTGTCCCCCATGGACGCGGCCAGAAAGCCGTCGACGTAGCCGCCGATCATGTACAGTTCCACGTGGTCCACGCTGGACAGTTCGTTGGCGGCCGGCACGGAGTTGGTCACCACATTGATCCGCTTTTCCGCGTGATCCCGGATATAAACGGCGAGATAAAAGCTCGTGGTCGAATCG
This sequence comes from uncultured Eubacteriaceae bacterium, assembly GCA_945867155.1. Taxonomy (GTDB): domain Bacteria; phylum Bacillota; class Clostridia; order Eubacteriales; family Eubacteriaceae; genus Pseudoramibacter. The sequence goes on from CAMBHL010000001.1 coordinate 338,317, forward strand.
TCGATGAGGATCACGTCTCCGCTTTCGATATAGGCGTAGGCAGCCTTGGCGATGGCCTTTTTTTCGGCGACTTTCTGGTCCAGATGGTCGCTGTTGTACTTGGTCTTAAAGCCTTCGGAGACGGCGGAATCAGACGCTGCCACGGCGCCGCCCCGGACACGGACGAGCTTGCCTTCATCGGCAAGCTCCCGGATCTTCGTGCGGATCGTGACCTTTGAGCAGCCCAGGGCTTCACTCAAGGTGCTTACGTCCACCCGGCCCTTTTCCTGAAGCTGCTGCATGATATAAAGTTTTTTATCGTCCAATTCTCCCTCTGCCGCCTTTCGGCCTTTCTATCTCATTCTGACGTTTTTCAGTCCCAGCTGTTTCGTAATCATCATAAACGCGGGCACGAACTGGTCCCCAAAACTCGGTTTCGGAAGGATGATGGCTTCATCGTCTTTCAGATAGATGCCGATGGTCTTCGGGGTCACCACAGCCCGTTCCATTGCGGTCCACGGATAGGTACTCTCATGGTTTCCTTGTTTTTTAATCATACCATACTTTTCAGAAAGTGTCACCTGGGTCAAACATTCTGCATCCGTTTTCTGTGCCATGGCTTTTTTGGCGCGGCGCTTGAGCATGAAGGGGGTGTAGCCGAGAAAGACGGCCGATGCTGCGACATAGGCCACACAGGCGAGGACGCCGATCTGATGATTGGCGTACTGGAAGAGCCCGGTAAAGGCCACGGCCAGGCCCAGCAGGTTCACGAGGAACCCGCTGAGTTTGGAATAGGCGTGATACAGGAAGAAGTCAAACAAATAGTTTTCTTCCATTTTGACGTCAAAGGTGACGTCCTGAATTTTTTCCGGAATGGGAATGGCTGATTCTGAAACATGAGAGGTTTTCATTTGGATTTATCCTTTATTAACGATCAAAAGCGATCAACACACTTATTTGGCCATATCTGCGATGGTCTGGAGGCCTTTTTCGTATGCCCAGCCTTCGGGGCTGTAGATGCCTTTCTGGTGTTTCATCATGTAGCGGTCAAAGGCTGCAGTGATGAAGGGGCACAGGAACAGGGTAATGATGGACGCGGTGGCGCACTGTGCGGTAGCCATACCGGTGTATTTCTTCATGGACGGGTCGGCTTCTCCGACGGCGGCCGGGGTCATGGCGGAGTTCAGAGCCGTGGTCCCGATGGCAGCGCCCATGGCGTTTCTTTCTTTCTTTGGCAGAAGCAGGTTGATGATGAAGAAGAAGATGACGGCCGTTGCGGCGGAGATCAGGCCTAAGATGATGCCCGATGCGCCGGCGGTTAAAATGGTCTTCAGGTCGGTTTTCGCGCCGATGGAAATGGTCATGAAGAAGGTGACGATCGGCTGCGCCGCCTTGCAGGCCTTTCTGAAGTGGCTGTCGAGGTTCCCCCAGACGAAGCCGATCAAAATCGGAATGATGACGGCGACGAGGGACATGAACGGAATGCTCGCGAGACCGGTGGCGCCGAGGGCGACCAGGGTGAAGAACGGGCCGTCATTTAAGGACAGAATGGAAATGGCGCCGGTGTCGGTGGCATTCCCGAACTGGGAAGACAGGGAAATGTACAAAGAGCCGTTGGAATTCGTGATGGCGGCGATCCACACAAAGGGCGCGATGCCGAGGAAGCCGGCCGGTCCGCAGAGTTTGCCGACGACGAGCCCGACGATGACGCCGAGGACAAATTTGACGCCGGTCATTGCGACCCCTTTGTACAAGGGCATTCCGACTTGTTTGATGTCGATCATGGACCCGCAGACGATGAGGAAGAAGCCCATCATGCAGGCGTTGCCTTCGTAGAACAAGGCGGTGACGTAGCCGCCGATCTGGAAGAATCCAGGGGCAATCGTCGCGATCACCACGGCAATGACCAATGGGATGATGACCAGCCCCCCGGGCAGTTCGCTCATCTTTTTAAGAATCTGAAAATCTCTTCTCTTTTTTTCTGGCTCGCCGGCTGGCTGAGCGGTCTGGGCAGTTTTGACTTCGTTTTCGTTCATTGTTTTCTCCTACTCTCCATCTCTTTTATTGTATTTTTTATTTGGAATTGCATGTTTAACGGTAACGGGCGGCTTCAAGACAGAGCCGGCCGATGATTTTTTCAGCGATGTGATCGTCCCCGGTCAGGCCCCCTTTGCCCACAATGGGCAGGCCTGCGTACTTGCCAGTGAGGAAGCTCACGTCGGTCTGGGGAATGACGTAGTCGATCATTTCCAGGCAGCTGACCCCGAGGTGGTAGCACACGTTGACCATGGTGTCGCCGCCGGTGGCGTAGAGTCCGGCGATTTTGTCCTTGCCGGCTGTTTCGATGACGTCGGCGACGATGGTCCCGAGGCCGCCGTTGATGCTTTCGGCGCTCATGCCCTTGGCGTAGCCGTGGCGCTTGTCTTCGGCGTCGAGGTCTAAAAGATCGCCGTGAAGGGCGGTTTCCATGAGAATCGCCTTCGGCGGGATAGGCTGGCGCAGCATCCCCACCGCGAGCTTGGCCACCCGGGCGATTTCTGCGTTGGCCGAATCGGCCCCGTGAATCAGGGCCAGCGGGTCGACTTCGATGCGCCGCACCTGATCGTCTTCACACAGCACTTCCATCTGGCGCTTGGTCACCGGGGTGGCGCTGCCCGCCGCGATGAGCACGGTCTTTCCGCTCACGGGCTTGACGTCGGGAATGTTCGGCTGTTCCACTTCGATGATGCCCCGGCAGAAGGCCATCTTCGCCGTAAACGGCCCCGGGTCCACCGCGAGCACCGGCCGGCCGAGAGTCATGGCGGCCTTGGCGATCACTTCCACGTCGTCGATCGAAATCGCGTCGATCACGAGGATTTCGGCCCCGTCTGCGATCTTCTGCTGCATCGCTTCGGCAATTTTTGCTTCCCCGGCGAGGATATCTTCGAGAAAGACCGCGTCGACTTTTCGCTTGCTCTGGGACTGGATCAGCTTCGGAATGTAGTTTTCTCTAACCGGCGTTCTGACGTCCTGGGCCACCGGCGTTTTGATCAGGGCGACGTTGTCGATGACCGAGTAGCCGCCGACTAAAATCCGTCTCGACTGGGGCATCGCCGGCACGACCATGGCAACGGTGTCTTCCCCCAAAGTGTCGAGCATCGCGTCGATTTCGGTGCCGATGCCGCCCCGGAGGGTCGTATCGATGCGCTTCGAGAAATACTTGACGCCGGCGTTTTTGAGCACGGCGGTCGCCTTGCTCACCCGCTGGTACGCGTCTTTTTTCGGAAGCGGTCTTGAATTGCTGCTGATGAGCACCGCGTCCAGATCACTTAAACCTTCGTAATTGGCGGCTGCCGCGTCGTCAAAGAACACGGCGGTTTTGGCCTTCGACCGCGCCAGGAGCACCCCTGTCGTGGTCGCGCCGGTCAAATCGTCCGCCACAACTCCTATCTTTGCCATATTTTCCCCTCTTTTTCCTTACTTCGCGTTCATGTTGTGCTTGCGCACCGCGTATTCCGCACAGACTTTCGTGGATTCGATGAGGCTCACGTCGTTGGCGATGCCTTTGCCGGCGATGTCGAAGGCGGTGCCGTGGTCCACGGAGCCGCGGATAAAGGGCAGGCCCCAGGTGATGGTGACCGATTTTTCGAAGTCCAAAGTCTTGCAGGCGATGTGGCCCTGATCGTGATATTCGGACAAAATCGCGTCGAATTTGCCGCTCTTGCCGATGTTGAAGATCGAATCCGCCGGGATCGGCCCGACAGCGTTGATGCCTTCGGCCTGAGCCGCCTTAACGGCCGGTTCGATTTCGTCGATTTCTTCACGGCCGAAGAGCCCGTTGTCGCCGTTGTGGGGGTTGATCCCCGCCACAGCGATCAGCGGGTTTTCGATGCCGACACCCCGGAGTTCCTTGTCGATATTTTCGATATAAGACAGGACCACGTCTTTGGTCGCGTAATGAATCGCGTCGATCAGGGACATGTGGCGGCTGACGAAGAAGACCCGCAGCTTGTGGCACGAGAACATCGTGAGGGCGTAGGGCGAGTTGGTCGCGTGCTGGTAGATTTCCGTGTGGCCCGGTTCCTTGACGCCTACGAGCTTGATCGCCTGTTTGTTGATCGGCGTGGTGGAAACGGCGTCAACCTTGCCGGCCATGCCCAGTTCGATGGACTTCATGATGAAGTCGACGGCCATCTGCCCCGCGAGCTTCTGAACCTTGCCCCATTCGATCGAATCGGTGTCGTAGTCCCCGGTTTCGATGACGTCGATGACGCCCTTTTCGAATTTCGCTTCAGCGGGGTCTGAAATCTTGTTGAATTTCACGTCTTGGTTCAAAACCTTCGCCGCCTTTTCGAGAATGGCGATGCTGCCGATCACAAAGGGTTTGCAGCACGCGTGAATTTCGTCGTTTAACATCGTGCCGATGGTGGTTTCCGGCCCGATCCCTGCGGGGTCGCCCATCGTAATGGCCATAACGGGTTTAAATTGTTCTTCCATAAGTTTTCCTCAATTTTGCCTTTCTAAAACTTTATTTTTCTTTTCTTTCGTTTTGCTTTTGTTTATTTTCTTTATGTTCTTATCGTAAACCGTTTCACATCGAAAGTCAAGCATTATTTTTCTTTTTGTTTACTTTTTCTTTCTTTTATTTGCATATAAAAGAAAAAAACAAAAATAGAACAAAAATAAAAAAAGCCGATGCTTTTTTGCATCAGCTTTCTTTTAAATATATATATATTCACTTTTTAAAATACTGCCCAATGGCTTCGACGTACACCTGGGCGGTCGGGGTCCGAAGCTCCCCGATGCGCTCGACGATGCCGATTTCCATTTCCTGGTTCGGGTTGCCGAAATCGGCCTGGAACGGGATGCAGCGGTAGTCTTCCCCGTTGTAGTCCCGGTGGATGATGCCGGAGCACAGGGTGTAGCCCAAAAGGCCCACCATAAAATTGAGCATCGAGGCCCGGTCCCGGACGACGACCCGTCTCGGGTAGCGCCGGTCGCTTAGAATTTCTTCGGCCATGTAGGCGGTTTCCGGCCCGTCCTGCTCGAAGCACAGGCACGGATAGGGCTCGAGGTCGGCGAAGGAAATGGCCTTCTTCTTCGCCAGGGGATGTCCAGCCCACAGGTAGACGTAGGCCTGGCTCTTGACGATCGGCGTAAAGCGCAGATGATGGTCCACGAGGAGCCGGTCGATGACCCGCTCGTTAAAGGGCGAGCGGTACAGAATGCCGAGCTCGCTGCGCCCGTCCGCCACGTCGTCGATGACGGCAGCGGTGGTCGTTTCCCGGTAGGCAAAATCGTAGTTCAGAGTCCCGAATTCCTTGACCATGTCCACGAAGGCCTTGGCCGCAAAGGAATAATGCTGGGTGGAGACCCCGAACTGCTTGCGGCCCTTATCTTCGGCTTTCTGATATTTGGCCATGAGCCCGTGGTACTGGTTGTACACCTGGCGGATGTCTGCGGCGAAGGCTTCGCCCCGCTCGGTGAGGGCCACGCCCCGGTTGCTGCGGATGAAGATGGGAAAGCCGATTTCGTCTTCGGTTTCCTGGATGGCCTTGGTGAGGGTCGGCTGGGAAATAAAGAGCTTTTCGGCGGCTTTGTTCATCGAGCCGGTTTTGGCCACTTCGAGGACGTAGTACATCTGCTGGAGGGTCATAGCGTGCTCCTTAAATTAAAATCGCAGGTTCTCTGTAAGCGGCTGAAGTGGACAGATCCAGATCGGATTTTTCGAGGATGAAGTCGGCGATGGCGGCGGCGTTCAGTTCCACTTCGTCTTCCCAGCCGGCGTAGAAGCCGTTGATTTCCGCGAATTTTTCGGTTGGAACGATCTCGGTATCCAAAGCCAAAAGCACGATGATCCCGGCACGGTTCAGATGGCGCACGACGTTCGGGGCGTCTTCGAAGTTCGGCTTGTAGAGATAGGTGTGGCGGCCGGCGTGATACAGGCGTTTTTCCACGTCCTGAATCAGCCCTTCGGTGATGCCGTCCTTGCGCAGCGGGAAGGCGATGGTCACGGCGTTCTGGCCCTTCTGGAGCTTTCTTAAATCCGGGTTGATGGTCGTTTCTTTCCAGGCTTCCTTGGCGACTTTGCGCACGACCCCGCAGGCGGAGGTGGCGTTGGTGACCCGGTCGATTAAAATCAGCGAGCCCATGGTCTGGTGGGCGTCAAAGGTGTCGACGACCACGTTGTCGGCGAAGCGCAGTCCCGCCACGGCGATTTCGTTTTTCTTGAGGGTGTCGGCGTTCTGGTGTTCGCCGGTGTTGATGTCGATCTTGTAGTCGATGGCGCTGACTTCCCCTGGGATCAGCTTCGTGCCCAGCTTGACGAAGAAGCCGGTGCCCGGGGTCAGGGGCTGGTCGTCCATCCACAGCATTTCGGCGGTGACGCCGGAGGACACCTTCAGGTCGGCGCCTTCCCCGACGAGGACGCAGCCGCGGGAGACGTCCACTTCTTTATTCAAACAGATCGTAACCGGCTGGCCGGTGACGGCGTGATCCACCTCCTTGTCGCCGACGAGGATGGTCTTGACCTCGGCCTTTTCCTTGGACGGCAGGGTTTCGATGGTGTCGCCGACGGCGATGTTCCCCGAGGCGATCTGCCCCTGGAAGCCGCGGAAAGCGTGGTTCGGGCGGCAGACCCGCTGCACCGGCATCACAAAGCCCCTTTCCTTGTCGGCGGCCACGTCCACGGTTTCCAGCTCGCCGAGGATGGTCGGCCCGGTGTACCACGGCATGTTGGCGCTCTTTTTCGTGACGTTGTCCCCTTCGGTGGCGGACACCGGGATGATGACGACGTGTTCCAGGCCGAGTTCGCCTGAGAGGGCCTGGATGTCCCCCGCGATGGCGTCAAACCGGGCCTGATCGTAATCCACCAGGTCCATCTTGTTGACGGCGAAGACGAAGTACTTGATCCCCATCAGCGCGCAGATGCGGGCGTGGCGCTTGGTCTGGATCAAGACGCCCTGGGAGGCGTCGGTCAGGATCACGGCGAGGTCGGCGAAGGAGGCGCCGACGGCCATGTTCCGGGTGTATTCCTCGTGGCCCGGGGTGTCGGCGACGATGAAGGAGCGGGCGTCAGTGGTAAAGTAGCGGTAGGCCACGTCGATGGTGATCCCCTGCTCCCGCTCTTCGGTGAGTCCGTCGAGCAACAGCGAATAGTCGATGGCCCCGCCCCGGGAGCCGACTTTGGAATCCAGTTCCAGCGCCCGTTCCTGGTCGGCGTAGAGCAGTTTCGAATCGTACAGGATGTGGCCGATTAGCGTGGACTTGCCGTCGTCGACGCTGCCGCAGGTGATAAATTTGAGTAAATCGTTCATTTTAGAAATAGCCCTCTTTCTTCCGTCTTTCCATGCTGCCGGTTTCTTCGTGGTCGATGACCCGGCTCGTCCGTTCGGATTCCACCGCGGCGAGTGTTTCGTCGATGATTTTGTCCAGTGTATCGGCGTCGGATTCGATGCCGCCGGTCAGCGGATAACACCCGAGGGTTCTGAAGCGGATCTTCTTCATTTCCGGCTTTTCGCCAGGTTCTAAGCGCATGCGGTCGTCGTCCACCATGATGATGTTGCCGTCCCGGTAGACCACCGGGCGTTCCTTCGCGAAGTACAGATCGACGATTTCGATGTTTTCCCGCCGAATGTATTCCCAGATGTCTTTTTCGGTCCAGTTTGAAATCGGGAAAACCCGGATGGATTCCCCTTTGTGAAGGCGCGTGTTGTAAAGCTTCCACATTTCCGGGCGCTGGTTCTTCGGGTCCCAGGCCTGGGCTTCGTTTCTGAACGAGAAGATCCGTTCTTTGGCCCGGGATTTTTCTTCGTCCCGGCGCCCGCCGCCGAAGGCTGCGGTGAAGCCGTATTTCTTTAAGGCCGCTTTTAAGGCCTGGGTCTTCATGATGTCGGTGTAGGCGCTGCCGTAGTCAAAGGGATTCACGCCTTTTCTCACCCCGTCCATGTTGGTGTAAGTGAGCATCTTGATGCCGTTTTCCTTGGCGACCCGGTCTCTGAATTCGATCATTTCGTGGAATTTCCACGTGGTATCGATGTGTAGAAACGGAAACGGCGGCTTTTCGGGATAGAAGGCCTTGAGGGCCAGGTGGAGCATCACCGAGCTGTCCTTTCCGATGGAATAGAGCATCACGGGATTTTCGCACTCTGCGGCGACTTCCCGGATGATGTAAATCGCCTCTGCTTCCAGGGCGTCTAAATGGGATAATGATGCCATAATGTCATCTCCTTCTGTTTTTAATACTGGTTGGCTTGTTTCGCGTCTAGGCCGATGGTCTCTCGGGTGCCGTCCCGGCGGGTCACGGTCCAGCGGACCGCGTCGCCCTGCTTTTTGTAAGACAGGGTCGCGCCCCGGCCGCCGATGTCGGCGCCCAGGAAAAAGGCGACGGCCCCGGTCGGGCAGGCCTTGAGGCAGGCGGTGCAGCCCCAGCAGTCTTTGGGGTGGCGCTGTTCGGCTTTGCCTTTGGCGTTCATTTTAATCAAATTGCCCGGGCAGGCTTCGACGCAGCGCCCGCAGCCGATGCATTTGTCTTGTTTAATTGCAATACTCATCTCTCACCTCAAAGCTCTCTTGATGATTTGAATTTCGCCGTCTTTTTCAATCGAATTAATATAGCATGCGTATGCTTCATCTTTTTCGGGATAATCCGCGTTTTCGGCGAAGCTGTGCCAGCGGGTTTCCTTCCGGGCGCCAAGATGAGCGATGACCACCGGACAGACGGTGAGCCGGTCGAGAAGTTCGTAGAGCCGAAGCAAGCCGTCCATGTCCGAAACTTTGAGATCTTTTGCAAGTTCGCTCAGCTCGGCGATTTTGTTTTTCGCGATCTCAAGGCGCGCTGCGTTGTACTGATACCCTTGGGTGATGCCCCCGGCGTATTCGTCCATGATCTTCTGCATCGCTTCTTCGAGCTGTTCGGTATTCATCAGGCCAGAATCATCATCCGCAAACCAATGATCGTAATCCGGGCGCTGCGCTGCATCTTCTGCGTGAAGGTCCAAATCTTTGAGATCGTCTAAAATCGACTCGGCGGCGATTTCCCCCTCGGCAAGGGCCCCGGTGACGTATTTCTGGGGGGCGCCCCCGGCGACGTCTCCCCCGGCGTAAAGGCCCTTTAGGGTGGTGCGCCGTCCGGCGTCGACCCAGTAGCCGCTGGCGGTGTGGCCGCCGACGATGTAGGGCTCGGTGCCTTCGACCTCGACGTCTTCGCCGTCGGGGCCCCGGCCGCTTTCGAGCCATCTTAAGGTCTGGCTCGGGGCCATGTTGAGGTAGGCTTTGTAGAGATCTTCTTCGGCGGCTTCCCCGATGCCTGTGGTTTTCAGGGTGCACGGGCCGCGGCCTTCGCGGTTTTCGACCACGGTGCCGTACAGGCGCTCAGAGGTGGTGTGGCCGTATTTCGCTTCGTACTTTTCCCCTTTGGCGTTGACCTGGGGCGCGCCGACCCCCTGGGCGATGGTGCCCGTCGGGGCGATGGTGTCCTTGCAGCGCAGGGCGATGAAGCGCATTTCGAAGGTCGTCATCTCGGCGCCGGCGCGGATGCCCATGGCGTAGCCGGCCCCGGTGTTAAAGGGCGGGTACCACATCTTATGGCGGGAAAAGCCCGGGTTGTTCGGCCGGTAGAGTCCTGCGGCGCCGCCGGTGGCGACGAACACCGCCTTGGCCCGGATCGCGTAGGCGATCGGCTCGTTCACCGAAAAGCCGTAGGCGCCGATGACCTGGCCGTCTTTTCGCATCAAATCCGTGATGTTCACGTGGTTGATGACGTTCACGTTCGGCTGGGCGAGGGCGGCGTCAGCCAATAACGGCTTGATGTTTTCCCCGTTGATTTTAATGTTCCGCGGGCCTCTCGTGACGTATTCCCCGTTTTCGTCTTTTAAGATCACGAGGCCGAAGTCTTCGAGTTCTTTTGTGACGTGATTGAGGCGTTCGGACATGGTGGTGAGCAGATCCCGTCTCGCGATGCCGTCGGCGTCTTTCAGACAATAATTCACATAAAATTCAGGGTCATGGCCCTTGGTGATGTAGGCGTTCAAGGCGTTGACCCCGGCGGCGAGGCAGCCGCTTCTTTTGATATTCGCTTTTTCGGCGATCACCACCGAGACGTCCCCGGTTTTGCCGAGGGTGTAGGCGGCGAAGCACCCGGCGGTGCCGCCCCCGACAATCAGGACGTCGGTGTCAAGGGTCTGCCATTTTATTTTTGATTCTTCCATAACTTTTCTTTCTATCTCAAATGATTCTCAAATGATTTTATAACAAGACCAGGGAGCCGGCGGTGAGCATGCCGGCCACGGCCGAAAACACGATCATCACGCCGGAACGCGCCCGGCGGCGGTAGAGCAGCGTCAGGTTGATGCCGAGGATGCCCGCGGTGATGGCTGCCGCTGCCCCTGAGGAGATCCCCAGGGTGACCCCGGTAGAGAGGTTCTGGCTGATTAAGGACAGGCAGATGTTTAAGAGCAGACCCGCAACGATGGGGCGGATCCACTTGGACAGGCATTTAAACACGTCGAGCTCTGACAGGCTTTCGTAGATCAGCCGCACGGTGCCAAAGGTGAAGCCGCTGCCGGCCACGGCGACAAGAAAGCCCGCGAACCAGAGGAGCCCCGCATCGAACAGCGAATGGCGCACCCCGTAGCCGACATAGTAGCCGGTGCCCGAAAGGACTTTGCACAGAATCGAACCGGGCAGGAGATTTGAAACCGGGATTAAATTGCCGTAAAAATGGCCGGCGCTGATGGTCCCGGTCTGGACAAACAGCCCTTCTGCGACGGACAGATACGCGTCGCCGCCCCCGAAGGACATCAGAGAGGACAACAGCCCTTTCAAGACGAAGACGGGATTTTTTCCGGTGACGATCAAGGTCAAAATCAGGGCTGTGAGAATCAGGCCGCCCCACACGGCCATTTCTTTCAGCCATTTGTGGAAAATCGTCTTCGGTTCTTCGATTTCGCTCCGGGCGCGTTTCACTTCAGGGACCAGTCCCCAGGCCCCGAGGGCCGCCATCGCAAAGCCGAAAATGTGGTGCAGGCGGCCTTTGGTGAAAATAAAGGCCAGCCCCACGGCGGCCGCGACGGCGATCTTTCTCACGTCCCGGCGTCCCCGGGTGAAGAAAATCCCGAAGAAGGCCAGGCCCAAAACCGACAGGGTATCCAGCGTGAACAGCGGGCTGCCCGGGAGGTTTAAAATCTTGAAGAGGTTCTTCCCGCAGGTGAGGACGAAGACCCCGGCGATCACGGCGATGGCCGCGATCCGGCTCCCCCGCTTCCCGTCCGCCGCCGCGTCCCGGTAGGTCGAGGTGACGTAGGCAATGAGCAGTGTGCAGATGAAGGCAGTGATGCCGATGGACAGGCAGTCGGTGATCGTAAGCACCAGCCGGTTGACACCGGACAGCACCGCGAGGATGATGAAGGTGAACAGGCACCCGGGCAGGGCCATGAGCAGCGCCGCCGAGAGCATCCCGGACAATCCTCCCACTTCCTTGCCGAGGCCCGCGGCGATTTCCACCGGCAGGGCGCCGGGGGTGATGGCCGCCGCGACCACGTCCTTGTCGTAGGCTTCTTTCGAAACGAAGTGATGCGCCTTCGTCACTTCTTCTTCGATGACCGGGATGAGCGCCGTCCCGCCCCCGAAACCGATGACGCCGATTTTAAACATACACCTGAAAAAGCGCCCTTTATCCGCTTTTGTGGCTGATTTTGATTCGGCAGTCTTTTTCATGGTGGTCCCCCTTCGTTTAAAATATAGTGTGGTAATATGTTTAGTATGTTTATGCCTATATTTTAACCCGCGCGCTTAATTTAGTCAATTCCTATTTATAAAATAGGTTATAGGGATTTCATATAAACCGTTATATGAATTTGTTATAACCACGCATAAAAAAAATGCCCCGTGTAGGGGCAAAAACTTGTCTGATTGACTGTATTTATCAGCTTAAGACCACCATGAGAAACGGAATCGTGATGAACATGCCGATCATGGTGAGGATCGTCCCACAGGCGGCGTAGTTTTCATCAGCGCCGTAGTTGCCCGCCATGATGGTGATCTGTGACACCGACGGCAGGGCCGCTTCGACGATAAAGACGGGCCGGGCGAGGCCGGTGACGTGAAAGATCAGGCACAAGCCCGCGCAGATAGCCGGGGCCACAATCAGCCTTAGGATCAAAAGTGTGGGCATGCCCTTAATCAATTTCACGTTCTTGATCCCCATATCGTACACAACGTAGCCGCAGTAGATGAGCGCCAGGGGGGTCACCGTGTCTCCGAGGTAGCCCGCGAAATCCATCGCGAAGGCCGGAAGATGTATGCCTAAAATTAAAATTAAATACGCAGCGATAACGCCGATAATCGGCGGCTTGGTTAAAATGCTCTTAAGAAGGCCAGCCGCGGTCATTTTCGTCTCCTCGCCTTCCCCGGAATGGACGACGAGCATTAAAGCAACAGATTGGGTGAAGACGGTGCTGACCATGTAGTAGACCATGACCCACGGCACCGATACGGCGCCGAAGAGTTCTTTTGACATGGGAAGCCCGATGAATAAAGTGTTCGAAATAAAAGCTAAAGCGATGAAAACGCCCCGCTGCCGCCTGGGCAGCTTTAACAGCTTTGCCGCGGCGGCGCTCAGAGCTAAACAGATGAGAATCGTGAGCAGGGGCACGGGGAAAAGCCGCACCATCCGGCCGAGATCCTTGTGGGACAGATGCCCGAGAATCCCGGTGAGGCAGTTCATCGGCACGGCGATGTTGATGACGAACCGGCTCAAAAACCTCTTCTCTTTCTCGCCGATCCAGCCCAGACGGCCGAGGAAAATCCCCACGGCCATGAGGGCGAAAATCATCGCCACCGCCGCCACCGCGTTTAGAAATGCTGTCATCCTGCCCTCCTTCTTTGAAAACACCTCTACTCTAACGCAAAAGGCGGGAGGGCGCAAGAAAAAAAGTTGGAGAAAAATCTCGCTTTTATTTTTCCAAGATCAGCCCCAAACTGCAATCACGCCTTTGATTCAGCTTCTTGATTTTCCTGGTTCTCTTTCTTCTCCTCATCTTCTTTTTTATTTTTCTCCCGCATCTTCTGATCTAAATTCTGAAGAAGCTTTCGCATTCTCGGATCCTCTCCGCCATTTTCAAGCTTTTTGTTTTGCGTTTGATCATCCGGAGCCTGAGCCGGGACATCGCCCTTAAAACACTTAAAGAACCGCGTCTGATAGGCCTCGTACTCCCCGGACGAATAGGGCGTCGTCGCGAGGTATTTGAGGGTCGCCGGGGAATTCACATAGGCGCGAACCGCCGGGGAGAGCTTCTCGAACTCGGTCTTGCTGTCCCGGCCTGCGTTTTTGAGGGCCCCCTCGATCTCCTGCCAGCCCTCGGCCGCCGTCATCCCCGGGTTTTTGTCGGCGATGATCTTCTTGATCTGCCCCACCGTCGGCGCGAAACTGTGGTCGCCGTCGATGTACTCGCCCACGGCCTCGAACACCACCTCGAAGGGCGTGTCCTTGAACCGCCACAGCCACATGTCCATGATGTCCGCGGGGCTCGCGTTGTTGTCGAAGTTGGGATAAGCGGCCTTGAGCATCTTCATGATGCGCGCCGCACCTTGTTTGTTCATTCTATGCCTCCTTTGATAATCTTATCATAATAGCTTTCGTTGGACGCCTGCTTCGGGTTGTCGTAGCGCCCTTCGGCGATTTTCTGAAAATTCTCGGCTTTTAAGACCCAGTCGAAATCCGCCTGCCATTTGCCGGAGCGCCCCGTTAAAAAATCCGAGGCGCAGACCCGGTCGAAGGTGTCGAGAATCCCCCGCTCACCTTTTTCCGCAAGGCGCGACTGCACCGCCTGTCTGCGCTTCTTATTCCAGCACGCTGGTTTTTTAACCGAGCTTAAGCCTGCCGGTTCTGCCACATGATGATTCCAATAATCACAGATCATTAAAGAGATATCGTGGGGCCCTTCGGGACCCACAGCGCCGGTTTCCGGCGCCCACTCTTTATCTATCTCTTTCCCTTTCGGTTTCAGTTTATCTTTCTGTTTTATTTGCGTATTTCTTCTGGAAGTTATGCCGATTTTGTCAACAGATGCTTCAGTTTTGCCGACATCCTGATGCACGAGATCAAAGCGTTCGTCAATTTTCGTTTCGGCGCGCTTTTTCGTGATCCGCAGGAACTGGGCCTGAATCCCATGGGACGTGAGGATTTGATATTTTTCGTATATTTCCCGGGAAAACAGGCCGCGGTCAAGGCACCAGTCCGTGACTTCGTCGACGAGTGCCCGCTCATCCTCCCGAATGTTCTGATCGCTGCAGAACAGCAGCTTCGCATCTGCGTCCCACTCGCCGTAATATCCGTGCTGCCCGTAAATATATTGGTAGAGTTTGATAAAAACGGCGTATCCGGCAAGGCCGAAGCGAATGTCGAGAAGCCTGACATCGGTGTCCATCACCACGTCTAACGGAAAATAGTCAACTTTGTCTTTGTGTTTTCTAGCCATGTGTTCTTTTTAACTTCTCCTTATGTGAATACCAAGATCACCTCATGACCTATTATGCCACAAAGTGAAATCAATGTGAAGCCTATTTTTGAATTTTTTTAATATTTTGGGGCTCGTCTATATCATTCCGAAAAATCCAAAAAGATCCCATATTTTTTAAAAAAAATAAATAAATTTAAGGAAATATAAAGTAAAATAAAAAAAACCCAGAACATAAGTTCTGGGCATTCTCTCAACTGGAGCTATTGACCGGATTTGAACCGGTGACCCCCACCTTACCGAGGTGGTGCTCTACCTACTGAGCTACAATAGCACATGGTGGGGAAAGATGGATTCGAACCATCGTAGACTAAGTCAACGGATTTACAGTCCGCCCCCTTTAGCCACTCGGGCATTTCCCCGTCAAGAACTTCTTTATCTTACCTAATTTTAATCTAAATGTCAAGCGTTATTTATAAAAAAAATTGGAGCCGGCAAAACCGGCTCCTGTGGGGTTTAATTATCGCTTACTTGTCGCCGAATACCGCGATGTAGTCGCGCTGGAAATTCTTGATGCCGATGTCGGTTAACGGATGATGGGTCATCTGTTCGACAACCTTCATCGGGATCGTGCAGATGTCGGCGCCGGCGGCTGCGCAGTCGACCACGTGGATCGGGTTGCGGATGGACGCGGCGATGATTTCGGTTTCGATGCCCTGAACTTCAAAGACCTGGGCGATGGTTTCGACCAGTTCGATGCCAGGGGTCGCGATGTCGTCGAGACGGCCTAAGAACGGTGAAACGTAGGCGGCGCCGGCCAGCGCTGCGAGAATGGCCTGAGCCGGTGAGAAGATCAGCGTCACGTTGCATTTGATGCCTTCGGAAGACAGCACCTTGGTTGCCTTGAGGCCTTCTTCGGTCATCGGGATCTTCACGACCATGTTCGGGTGAATTTTGGCGATTTCCCGGCCTTCAGCGATCATGCCTTCGGCGTCGGTGGTCGTCGCTTTGACTTCCCCGGAAATCGGGCCGTCGACAATCGACGTGATTTCCTTGATGACTTCGTTGAAGTCCCGGCCTTCCTTGGCGATTAAGGACGGGTTGGTGGTGACCCCCTGAATCACGCCCATGTCGTTGGCGCGGCGGATGTCGTCTACATTAGCGGTGTCGAGAAAAAATTTCATAATTTAAATACGCTCCTCTCTTGCGTTATTATTTGCGGGAAATGGCTTTTTTCGCAGCTTCTGCGATGTGTTCAGCGGTGAGACCGTAGTGTTCGAGCACTTCCAGGGCCTTTCCGGACTGGCCGAAGACGTCGTTCACGCCGACTTTTTCAACCGGGCAGGCCGTCGTTTCCGCGAGGGTTTCGCAGACCGCGCCGGCGAGGCCGCCGATGACGGAGTGTTCTTCTGCGGTGACGATGGCGCCGGTTTCTTTAGCCGCCGCTTCGATGGCCGCTTTGTCGATCGGCTTGATGGAGCCCATGTTGAGAACTCTGGCGGAGATGCCTTCTTTTTCGAGGGTTTCCGCGGCTTCGAGGGCCCGTTCGACCATGAGGCCGATGGCCATGATGGTGACGTCAGAACCCTTTTTGAGTTCAACGGCTTTGCCTGGGACAAATTCGTAGTCTTCCGGCAGGACGACGTTGGTGGCCAGGCGGCACAGACGGATGTAGCACGGGCCGTCGATGTTGAGCGCCGCGTCGATCATCTTGCGGGTTTCCACCGCGTCAGCCGGGACAAAAACGTGCATGTTCGGCAGCACCCGCATCAGGGCGATGTCTTCGATGGACTGGTGGGAGCCCCCGTCTTCCCCGACGGAAAGACCCGCGTGGGTGCAGCAGATGTTGACGTTAAGATTTGAATAGCAGATGCTGTTGCGGATGATTTCAAAGGCGCGGCCTGCGCCGAAAATGGCGAAGGTGCTCGCGAAAGGGATGAGCCCGGTGGTGGAAATCCCAGCGGCCATGCCCATGAGGTCCGCTTCGGCGATCCCGGCGTTAAAGTGACGGTCCGGGAATTCGGCTCTGAAATACGACGTCTTGGTGGCGCCGGACAAGTCCCCGTCAAAGACGACGATTTTCGGATTCTTCTTGCCCAGTTCGACAAGATATTTCCCATATGCTTCTCTAGTGGCGATTTTTTCCATTCTATATTCTCCTCTATTCGAACCCGATTATGCCAAATCCTTCAGGGCCTGTTCGACCTGTTCCGGATTCGGTCCCTTGCCGTGCCAGCCCACTTCATTTTCCATGAAGGAGACGCCTTTGCCCTTGACCGTCTTGCAGACGAGCACTGATGGCTTGTCGGTGCAGGCTTCTGCGAGGGTGAGCGCCGCGCGGAGCTGATCAAAATCGTTGCCGTCGGCCACGTCGATGACGTTCCAGCCGAAAGCCTTGAATTTTTCGTCGATCGGGTACGGATTCATGACGTCAGACACGGCCCCGTCGATCTGGAGGTTGTTGTTGTCCACAAAGGCGGTCAAGTTGGACAGGCCGTAGTTGGAAGCCGCCATCGCCGCTTCCCAGACGATGCCTTCTTCGATTTCCCCGTCGCCGAGGAGGACGTAGGTGTGCCATTTTGCGCCCTGGTGTTTCGCGCCGAGGGCCATTCCCACAGCCGTCGAAAAGCCCTGGCCGAGGGAACCGGTCGCCATGTCAACCCCAGGGGTGTGCATGGAAGGATGTCCCTGAAGCATCGCCCCGACCTGGCGCAGGTGATCGAGTTCTTCCTTCGGGAAATAGCCCTTGCTCGCCAGTGTCGCGTAAAGTGCCGGCGCCGCATGCCCTTTGGAGAGGACGAAGCGGTCCCGGTCTTCCATTTTCGGGTTTTTCGGATCCACATTCATCTTTTCGTAATACAAAAGGGTCAAAATTTCGACTGCCGAAAGAGACCCGCCTGGGTGGCCAGAAGCCGCTTTTCCAATGCTTTTCACAATATCACGGCGGATTTCTTTAGCAATGGCTTTCAGATCTTCCATAAAATTCTCCTTTAAATTTAATCTTAATCCAACAGGTCTTTTACATTATTTCAGTAATAAGTACCCTGTTCACTATGTGTTTAATTATACGCCGCCTTTTTTGCCTTGTCCACGGCATTTTTGATAATTTTTCATCTTTTACATAATTTCAAAAATTCCGAAAGAAAACGTTTATTTACGGCGGCGTTTCATTTATTTTCTTTAATATCCGACTTGCGCATGGCGTCGAGGATGTCCCGGACGTCCCCGGCCATATTTTCACTTAAACGGTTGTGGTGGGGTGCGGCAGGCTTAATCGCGTGGGCGGCCTTCGCCCGTTTCTTCACGTTTTTGATATCGATCAAAAGTTCTCTCGACGACATCCGGGTCGCCCCGCCCCCGAGGACGATCTGCTGAACGGCATTGTCAGACGACACAACTTCGACTCTTAAATTTCGCCGATATTTGCGCGCGTCCCGGTGGGCCCCCATAATCGCGTACACGAGCCCTTCGATGAAGCTGTCCGCGGTCTCCCCGAAGGGGGTGAAGATAACGGAAATGCCGCTGACGGAAAATTCCCGCTTCTCGAAGTCTTTGCGGTTGTAGGCGTCGAAGACCACCACCGTCTCGATCCCCCGGTAGCCGCTGTAGTCGGCGAGGGTGTCGACGAGCCATTTGCGCTCGTTTTCGAGGTCCCCCACCGGCCGGTTTGCCTCACTCGCCCGCTCGTAGATGACGTTGTAGCCGTCCACGATGAGGGTCGGCTGATCACCGTTCATGGCGCTGGCGGGCCGCTTCACAGAGGAGCACTCCGGCCGCCACCGAGGCGTTGAAGGAATCGACCGTGCCGTAGTTCGGAATCGACGCGGTGAAGTCGCAGTGCTTTCTCACGTTCGGGCTGATCCCGGCCCCTTCGTTGCCGATAACCAGCGCCATCTTCCCCTTCCAGTCGATTTTTTCGTAGGGCTCGCCGTCCATGTCGGCGCAGGCGATCCAGTACCCGGCATCCTTTAAGGTTTCGATCACCTGGGAGAGGTTTGCGGCCTTGACCATCGGGGTCGCGTTCATGGCCCCGGCGGAGGCCTTCATGGACACCGCCGACACCGACGCCGAACGCCTTTCGGGGAAGATCACCGCCGCGGCGCCGCACAGGTTCGCCGAGCGGACGATGGCCCCGAAATTGTGGGGATCGACGATGTGGTCGAGAATCACGAAGAGGCCGTCCCCGGCGTCCCTAATCACCGTGTTGAGGTCGGCGAAATCGAAGGGCGCCATCATCGCGGCGATGCCCTGGTGGTTCGTGTTTTCAAAGCCGGCGTTCCGGGCGATCTGATTCAGTTTCTGCTTTTCGACCGAGTGAATCACGATGCCCTTTTTCTTGGCCTGGGCCGTGATGTCCCCGAGGACGTGGTCCCGGTTGTCCTTCATGACGTAGATCCGGTCGATCTGGCGGTCTTCCCGAAGGGCTTCCTTCACCGGGTTCTTGCCGATGATCACGAAGCCTGTGCCTGCAGATTCAAAGTTTTCCCCGCGGTGCCGTGCGGTTTTGGGCCGATGGGCTGGTTTATTTTTCATGGTTGACTCCCTTGTTTCCGGCGATCGCTTCAAGACGCCCGCGGCGGGGCGGAAGCGGCCCGTAATACTGATAAAAATACGTTTTGATCATGCTGTTGTAGAGCTTGCGGTTCTTCGTCGCCCGCTGTCCGAAATCTTTTTCAAAGTCTTCGTAGCCGCTTAAGATAAAATACGACCAGTCGGGCAGGGCGCGAAACACCTCGCCCATGTCCTTCGTAAGTTCCGAAACTTGATCATGATCGAGAAGGCGGCTGCCGTAGGGCGGGTTCGTGACGATGACCCCGTAGCGGCGGCGGGTCCTCACCTCCTGCACCGGCAGGCGCTGAAAGGCCGTGTAATCGGAAACCCCGGCCAGGTCCGCATTAAGGCGCGCCTGCTTTAAGGCCTTCGGGTCGATGTCGCTGCCGAGGACTCTGAAATTCGGCGAACGCTTTAAAACATCTTGGGCTTCTTCCCTCGCCTGATCCCAGAGGAGGCGGCCCACTTCAGGCCAGGCTTCGCTGTCAAAGTGCCGGTGCATCCCCGGGGCCTGATTTCGGCCGATCATCGCCGCTTCGATGACGATGGTGCCCGAGCCGCACAGGGGATCTAAGAAAAACCGGTCCGGCCGCCACCGGGAGAGCTTCACGAGGGCCGCCGCCAGCGTCTCCTTAAGGGGCGCCCCGTTGCCGTGGGCCCTATAGCCCCGCTTGTTGAGCCCCGGCCCGCTGGTGTTGATCGCGAGGGTCACCTGGTCTTTTAAGAGCTTGATGTAGATGGGGTACGCCGCCCCGGTCTCCGGCAGATGCCCCTCTCCGTAGGCCTCGCCGAGGCGCACGGCCACGGCCTTTTTCACGATGCGCTGGCCGTCGGACTTGCTGAACAGCTTCGACTTCACAGACGAGATCTTCGCCGCGGGAAAGGCCCCGTCTTCGGGGATGTAGTCTTCCCAGGGCAGGGCGCGGGTCTTTTCGAACAGCTCGTCGAAGGTGACAGCCGTGAAGTTTCCGACACTGAGGAGCACCCGGTCGGCGCAGCGCAGCCACAAATTCGCCCGGGGAATCGCCCGGGCATCCCCTTCAAAATGGACCCGGCCGTCTTCGACTTTGGTAATCGCGTAGCCCAGCTCCTTAATCTCCTGCTTGACGACGCTCTCGAGTCCGAAGGCGGTGGTGGCAATGAGTTCGAGCATCTTAATGATCTTCGCCGAAGAATCGGATTTCGAGATCCCGGCCGTAGACCATGAAGCCCGCGTAGCCGTGTGCTTCGCAGTGATTAATCTGCTTGCCGATCTTCTTCTTTTCGGTGATGAGGTTCACCGCATAGCCTTGTTCTCTCAAGGCGTCCGCTTTTCTGATCACATCGGCCATGTCGGCGTTTTTCTGGTGGAACAGGGCGATTTTCTTCACCGGATTCTTCAGATGCGCGCCTTTTTCCATCAAAAGCCCGACGATGCGTTCAAAGCCGATGGAGAAGCCCACCGCCGGTACCGACTGCTTCATGTACTTGCCGACCATGTTGTCGTAGCGGCCGCCCCCGGCGATGGAGTAGCCCACGTCGCCCCAGCGCACTTCAAACACTTCCCCGGTGTAGTAGCCCATGCCCCGGATCAGGTTGAAGTCGAATTCGATTTTGTAGCGCCCTTCCGCGAGTTCCGTCGAGGTGGCGATGACCCGCTTGAGGTCGGCCACGGCGTCCGGGGCGTCCACTTTTTCGTCGACGTTGTCGAGATTGACGCCGGCCACGGCATCCACAAACTGATCGATCATGGCCGCGTCATAACCCTTTTCGACGAGTTCCTTCTTGATGCCGTCGGTGCCGATCTTGTCGACCTTATCGAGAGAAATACAGACCGAGCCCACATCTTCGGCCTTAAAGCCCGCCTGGAGGATAAACTGGGTCAAAAGCCTGCGGTCATTGACTTTGATCACGAAATCCGAGAACCCTGCCGCGAGCAGCGCCGTCGCCGTGGTGTTGATGAGTTCGATTTCCGCGGTGATGTTCGGGTCGCCGATGATGTCGATGTCGCACTGCTTAAAGGAGCGGAAGCGGCCCTGCTGGGGGCGTTCCGCCCGGAAGACGTTGCCGATCTGAATCGCCTTGAAGGGCATTTCCAGTTCTTCCGCGTGGTTGGCGTAAAACCGGGACAAAGGCAGGGTCAAGTCGTAGCGCAGCCCCATGTCGCACAGGTCGTGGGGCGTCGAATTTTCCGCGGGCTTAAACTTCCGCCCCCGTTTTAAGACCGTAAAGAGCATCTTGAGGTTGTCCCCGCCGTCGGAGCCTAAGAGCAGGTCGATGTTTTCCAGGGCCGGGGTTTCAATGCGGGAGAAGCCGTGGGCCTTGTAGATGCCCGCGATGGTGTGTTCCAGTTCGTCGCGGATGCGCATTTCTTCGGGGAGAATGTCCCGGGTGCCGCGGACCGGATTCGATGATATTTTTTCCATAATTTTCATTCCTTTATCTATAAATTTATATTTTTGGCTGTCTTGTAGTTTATCATTTTATCCCATGAGTTTCAATAAAACCCCGAAGGGATTTGGTTTGTGATATACTAGCGGCATACCACAGGAGGTTTTATCTTATGCTCATGTACATACTGCTCATCGGCCTGTGCCTGACCGCCGACCAGATCACCAAGGTGCTGGCCGTGCGTTTTCTCGCGCCGATCACCACCGTGCCCATCATCCCCCGGGTGTTTCACCTGACCTACATCGAAAACACCGGCGCCGCTTTCAGCATCTTCGCCGGAAAATCCGTGTTCTTGATTTTGTTCACCTCGGTTTTGATCGCTTTTCTGATCTGGCTTTTATACCGTCTGCCGAAGACCAAGGCGTATTTGAGTCTCAACACCGCGTTCTGCCTCGTCATCGGCGGGGCCCTCGGCAATCTCGTGGACCGGATTCATTACGGCTACGTCGTCGATTTCTTCGACTTCCGCCTCATCGGCTTCGCGATCTTCAACGTCGCCGACTGTTTCGTCGTCATCGGCTGCATCTTCATCATCGTAAAGGTGATCCAAAACAGCCTAAACGCGCCGGATTAAGTGTTTGCCCTCGCACACCGCGAGGTCGATCTGCCGGGTTTTGCCCGAAAAAATCACCGACGCCGTCGTCCCGTCGATGGCCGTGATCGTCCCCTCGCCGAATTTGGTGTGCACGAGCCGGTCCCCGGGGTGCCACCGGGCCGCCCGCTTCGCGCTGACTTCCCGCATGTGGCTTAAAGCTTTTCTGCGCGTCACCGCCGCCTGAACCGCCCCGAGGGACGGCAGCTTCCGGGCGGCTTTTGCTTTTTTGATTTTCTTTTTCTCGCCGAGATACACCGGAACGAACCGGGATTCCTTCCGGCCCTTCACCGACACGATTTCCACTTCTTTCTTCGCCCGGGTCACCCCGACATAAAACAGCCGCACTTCTTCGTTATACAGGGCCTTCCCTTCTTCTGAGTCCTCTAATGCCGATTGGGTCGGAAATTCCCCGTCCACCGCGTCGATGAGATACACCTTGTCAAATTCCAGGCCCTTGCTTGAATGGATGGTCGACAGGGTCACCGGGCCGGTGGGATCGGTTTTGTGGTGGGCGATCAAGGATTTAAGGTCCGTGAGGCGGTCGAAAAAGGCCTCCTGGGTTGGCTCCCGGCCCGCGAGAATCTGCAAAATGTTGAGCTTCTGGACGACGGTCTCTTCCCGGTAGCCGTTTCTCACCCGAAAGGCCAGGTGCTCTCGATAACCGAGTTCGTCCACGATAAAATGCACCCCGGGCCCCGGGGCCATGTCCGCGAGCTGCTTTAATCCCTTTTCTTCTTTTATCCATTTGTCCGCCATCCAGTCCTTGAGTCCCGGCAGGGCGAGCAGCGCGTCGAAGACCGAGACCTTCGGGCGCATCCGGCACACCATTTCCATCTGCTGCTTCGAGATGCCGCAGTCCATTTTGTAATACAGATTTCTAAATAATTCCAGATTCGAAAGATCGTGGGCGAAGGCGAAGAAATCCGCAATATCTCTGACAACAAAGTGCGAGAAAAACGTCGGCTCGTGTTCTTTTAATCGATAGCGCAGGTGTTCCCGCTCGAAGCGGTCGATTAAGGGAATCGCCGAGTCGTTGTTGCGGTACAGTATCGCCGTGTGCTTGCCCTCCTGGCGCACCGCCGTGCCGAGATAGGCGTACTGGGCCTCGATGGACGGGAACACCCGTCTCACGGGCTTTAGCCCCTCGGGATTCTTCGTGACCATGTGCTTCGGGTAACGCTCTTTGTTGAGCTTGATGAACCGGTCCGCCGCCGCGACCAAAGCCGCCGTGGAGCGTCGGTTTTCTTCCATGAGGAGGACCTGGCCCTTAGGGTAGATTTTCTGAAACTGAAGCAGGGCCTTGGGGCTCGCCCCCCGGAAGCCGTAGATGCTCTGGTCTTCGTCCCCGACGACGAGGAGGTTGCCGGTTTTCCCAGTTAAAAGGCGGATGATCGCAAACTGGAGGGTCGACGTGTCCTGGGCTTCATCGATGTTGAGATAATGGTAGCGGTCCTTAAAATCATTTAAGAGCCTTTTGTGCTTTTTTAATAATTTGTAAGCGTAGACCAGCATGTCGTCGAAGTCCATGAGACGGGCCCGGCGCTTGTACCGGCGGTAGGCCTCATAAAGCCTTTCAATGGATAAATCCCCTACCTTGATTTCGGCGATCTCCGCCGGCGTCATCATGCGGTTGGAAATCAGCGACAGGGCCGATTCGATGTCCGTCATGTCGCTATCCGAGGGCCAGGTGTGGTAAATCCTGTGATACAGCTCCCGGATCACCCGTCCGCTGTCCTCGAGGACGTCGAAGGCCTTTTTGCCGTACAGCCCTTCGTACCGGCGGATCACCGACAGGGCGAAGCTGTGGATCGTCGAAAACCGCGGCTCACAGGCGCTGTGTCCGCAAAGCTCCCGGTAGCGGTTTAAGAGATCGAAAGCCCCGGAACGGGAGAACGTCAGGGTCAGAATCGCCCCGGGGTCGATGCCCCGGGCCTCGATCATGTAGGCCAGACGGCAGATGATCACCGTGGTCTTGCCGCTTCCGGGCACGGCGAGGAGCAAAGTCTGGCCCTCGGTTCTGGCTGCGGCGGCGAGCTGCTGGGGCCCCAGGGCGATGGGCCGGCGGATGCCCCCTGATTTTAAAAATTGGTCGATCGCGGCAGTCTCTGACATGGCGGCGCTCCTTTCCTTTGAATTTACACACTCAGTTTACGCTCTATTTTAACACAAAAAAAGCCCCCGTCAGAAAAACCTGACAGGAGCGTAAGGTCTAAAGCTTAAGGCTTAAAAGACGCCGTGGCAGACCATGTCGAGCATGGTGCCCATGTCTTCTGCGGAAGGCTGGACCGGATTGGTCTTGAGTGTCGCGTCGGCCATGGCTTTTTTGATCAAAGTCGGGCGGACCTGATCGTAATCCGAGGTGTCGGAGCGGCTTTCGTCGAGGCACAGGGGCAGCTTCATGGATTTCATGAGGGTGACCACCATTCTCACGAGGGTCGCGGCGGCGGTGCGCCCTTCGTCCTTGTGGACGCCGATGGCGTGGAGCAGCCGTTCGTACAGGTGTTCGGCCCGGTCGTCAATGCCGTTGTAGGAAATGACGTAAGGCAGCGCGATAGCACAGGCCATGCCGTGGGGCATGTGGTACTGAGCGCCGACGGTGTGGGCGATGGCGTGAGCCATGCCGAGTCCTGCGCTGTTGAAGGCGATGCCGGCCATGGTTGAGGCGATCTGCATGCTGGCCTTGCTTTCGAGGTCGTGGCCGTCATCGTAGCAGGCCTTGAGGCTCTTGAACACCAGTTCCGTCGCCTTGGAGGCGTAGCATCTCGAGAACGGGTTGTTGCCCGTGGAGACGTAGGCTTCGATGGCGTGGGTCAGGACGTCCATCCCGGTTGCGGCGGTGGCGCCGGCGGGAACGGATTCGATCAGGCGGGGTTCGAGGATGGCCGTATCCGGCATCATCATCGATTCCGTCAACGGAATCTTCGTGCCTGTTTCCACATCGGTGAGGACCGCGTAGTCCGTGACTTCGGAACCGGTTCCGGCTGTGGTCGGAATGGCGATGAAGTGTGGGTTGATCACGAACTGCGGGTCTAAGAAAATCTGCTTGAAATTATTGGTGTAGTAAATGATGCCCTTCGCCGTGTCGATCGAAGAGCCGCCGCCCAAGGCGATCAGGGCCTGCGGTCTTTCCGTCAGCATGTGGGCCACGCCCTTTTCGACGATATCTGTCGTCGGGTTGGGCTTGACATCATCAAAGACATGGTAGGTCACGCCGGCTTCGTCGAGCACTTCCGTGATCTTGTCGAGCAGGCCGAATTTTACCATATCTTTATCCGTAACGATACAGACTTTGCTGCACCCAAAGTCTGCGAGTTTTTTAATCGATCCAATACCGTACCAAATCTGCGGCTTCACCTGGAATCCGCGGACGGTATTCATTTTACTCATCGGTTACCCCTTTCTATGGTTGAACACAGCGTGAAAACGCTTTGGTTGTAAACGATCATCACAAATTTATCCACATAAATTATAACAGCTTTTGGAAGGGGTTTAAACATCATGGCAATAATTTACTGATAAAGTGCTATTTAATATCTTAGGCATAAAAATAACGGGCAGGATGTTCTCCTGCCCGCCGTTAAGTCTCTAAAAAGAACACACACCCCGCTTTGAAAACGGCTTTCGACCGTCCGCCGAGCAGTTAACTCGGGCCAGATGGTTCTGCGGCACATAAGGTTGCCTGCTTACTGCTGCTTCCTTCCGGACCTGACAGGATTCACAGGGTCTTATTGCGCAGAGTCCAGCCTTCAACGCCACTTACCCGTCGACTGGCATCAATCACCGTTCCCGCATTGGGGAATTCAACCCTGCTATAGCGGATTGCAGGTTACAGAGCGCCGCTACTGCTCCGTCTAGTGTGAAGATTATTATACTTGATATAAGACGCCCCTGTCAAGGCTTTCTTAGACCGCCTATTCGATATAGGGGGTGTAGTCCCAGTCCTTGGCCGCGCTTAAGCATCGCGCGATGAGGTCCCGGCTGACTTTCCGGGTCAAAGGCGGCAGCTCTCCGAGGGCAAAATAAGCGGCGCTTTCGGTTTCCGCGTTGTCGGCGAAGTGGCCGGCTCCCACAGGTTCGCACAGCATCACCATTTTGTACATCGAAAACGGCGCGTCCTTGTAGCTTTTCAGCCAGTTGTAGATCGCGACGAGACGGGTCGCCTTGGTGTCGAGGCCCGCTTCCTCCCGGACTTCTTTCTCGATGTTTTCCTTGAGAGACAGCCCCACATCGGCCCAGCCTCCAGGCAGGGACCAGCAGTCGTCATTGAGCTTTTCCTGAACGAGGAGGATCTTGCCCTGCTTCACGACGGCGCCCCGGACGTCGACCTTCGGGGTCTGATAGCCGGTTTCGTTTGCAAACATCGAGCGCACCTTGTCCATGCCCGCTTCGGTGTAGGTGTTCATAATGTCCACGGAAAGGTCCCGCAGTTTTTCGTAGCGTTCAATGTCGAAGGGATTGGTCGCGTAAGCCAGCCCGCTCTGGGCTTCGGCCTGAAGGGTCTGGGCCCATTTTATCCATTTTTTCGGTTCAATCTGATCACGATCTGCCATCATCCGGTCTCCTCTCTAAGATTAATAAAATTCATGCTTTTCCTATTATAAAATATTTTTAAAAATTTGTCCTGTAATCTTTTACGCTCTGACATCAAAAAAAAGACCTGCCGGAGCAGGTCTCGTTTTTGATCGCAATCGTTAAACCGATTATTTGAGTTCGACAGTAGCGCCGACTTCTTCGATCTTCGCTTTCATTTCTTCAGCTTCGTCCTTGGCAACGCCTTCTTTGACGGTCTTCGGTGCGCCGTCAACTAAAGCTTTAGCGTCTTTCAGGCCTAAGCCGGTGAGTTCGCGGACAACTTTGATGACTTTGATCTTCTGATCGCCGATTTCTTTCAGGACGACGTCGAATTCAGTCTTTTCAGCAGCAGCATCGCCGCCAGCAGCACCAGGAGCAGCTGCAACAGCAACAGGAGCAGCAGCGCTGACACCGAATTCATCTTCTAATGCAGAAACTAATTCTGATAATTCCAGAACTGTTAAACCTTTAACTTCTTCGATTAAATTTTCGACTTTTTCGCTCATGATAATCCTCCAAATTAAATTTGTAATTGGTATTCCGTTAGAAACGGATTAAGCAGCTTCTTCTTCTTTTTTCTTGTCGGCAATCGCAGACAGTGCGACGACGAGTCCCTTGATCGTGCCGTTAAGCACATTGACGAATCCCTGAATCGGTGAGTTGAGACCTCTGAGGGTCTGTGCGATGAGTTCTTCGCGGCTCGGGAGTTTAGCCAGGGCATCAATTTCAGAGACGCTGACGACTTTGCCGTCAACCGCACCGGATTTGACTTCCAGCTTTTCGTGATCCTTTGCAAAATCGACCATTAATTTAGCCGGAGCAATTGGATCAGCTTCGCAGAATGCGATGGCAGTCGGTCCTTTAAGGGCTTCTAAAAGACCTTCCAGACCAGCTTCTTTTGCGGCGAAGCGCAGGGTTGAATTCTTGTAGACCTTGTATTCAATTCCCTGTTCACGGGCTTTGTTTCTCAATTCGGTGACTTCCGCAACCGTCAGGCCGCGGTAATCGACGATGATCGTTCCCTGTGAAGCTTTCAGCTTTTCCGCAACTTCAGCGACCAGCGCTTTTTTTGCTTCGAGATTGGGCATATTTTCCTCCTTTTTTAGATTTTTAACAAAAATCAGATGCAGAAGGCTTTCTGACATTTGCTGTCAAAAAATAAGGCTCTCTCCACCCAGGTGAAGAAAGCCTAATAATTCTTGCTTGCGACACCCTCGGCAGGCTTTTTAAACGTGTGTCCCTGCTGTCTATGGATGAATGATATTCAATTTCCTTATCTCAGACTAGAGTAGTTTATCACGACTCTCTGAGGATGTCAAGTCAAATTTGTTAGATTCTTGCCGGGTTGATCTTGACCCCTGGGCCCATGGTAGATGCCAGTGTGACAGATCTGAAGTACTGTCCTTTGGCGGCTGCCGGTTTGGCCTTCTTGAGGGCGTCAAGGAGAACGGTTAAGTTCTGGGTCAGCTGTTCTTCCGTGAAGGAAGCTTTCCCGATGATGACGTGGATGATGTTGGCCTTGTCCAGACGGTATTCGACTTTCCCAGCTTTGGTGTCTTTAACGGCCTTTTCAATGTCCATGGTGACAGTGCCGGATTTCGGGTTTGGCATCAAGCCCTTCGGCCCGAGCACGCGGCCCAGACGGCCGACCTTGCCCATCATGTCCGGTGTGGCAATCAGAACGTCGAAATCGAACCAGTTTTCTTTCTGGATCTTTTCGATCATTTCTTCTTCGCCGAAGAAGTCAGCGCCTGCTGCTTCCGCTTCTTTCAGTTTGTCGCCCTTGGCGATAACCAAAACGCGAACCGTATTCCCGGTGCCGTTCGGCAGAACGACAGACCCGCGGACCTGCTGGTCAGCGTGACGGGAATCAACACCGAGGCGTGCGTGAAGTTCAACGGTTTCGTCGAAGTTCGCGGTTGCCATTTTTTTGACCTGTGCCACAGCGGCATCCAGATCAAACAGCTCAGACTTGTCAAAAGTCTTCGCATTATCCTGGTATTTTTTTCCTCTTTTCATCTTTCCTCCTGTGGTCTTAACGGATAAAATCCTCCCACTTAAGGTTCTTCTTCAAATTTAACTTTTAGATTAATTGTGTTTTATACGTAAAGATTATTCTTCGACCGTAATGCCCATCGAACGTGCTGTTCCGGCAACCATGCTGGCAGCGGCGTCCAAGTCAGCGGCATTTAAGTCAGGCATCTTGGTCTGTGCAATTTCACGAACCTGATCCATTGTGACAGATGCGACTTTGTTTTTATTCGGTTCCCCAGATGCTTTGTCGATGCCGGCTGCTTTCTTAAGCAGAACAGCGGCTGGCGGTGTTTTGGTAATGAACGTGAAAGAATGATCCTGGAAAACAGTGATGACGACAGGAATGATCATCCCCGCCTGATCCGCAGTTTTCGCGTTGAATTCTTTACAGAAGCCCATAATATTGACACCGTGCTGGCCTAAAGCTGGCCCAACTGGCGGCGCCGGAGACGCTTTGCCCGCCGGGATCTGAAGTTTAATCAGCCCAATTACTTTTTTAGCCATAGTGACACCTCCTCGTTAGTCTCGATCTTTTGTGATCGGTCAAAATTGTAAGGTTGAAGAATGGATTCCCTTAAGTGTTAATTTATTTAAACGCCCTGTGCGGGCGAATAAAGCAATGCTTTTAATTTTTTGAATTTAAAATCACACAGCTTTAGCCGTTGATTTTTTCGACCTGGTCGAATTCCAGTTCAGTTGGAGTATCCCGGCCGAACATCGACAGGTCGACCACCATCTTGCCCTGATCGGCGTTGATGGTTGCGATCTTGCCGGCAATGCCTTCAAAAGGCCCGGCGGTCACTTTCACCTGATCCCCGACCGCGAAGTCGATATTGTAGGTGGTTCGGCGGATGCCGAGTTTTTTCAGTTCTTCTTCGGTCAAAGGCACCGGTTTGGACGCCGGTCCGACAAAGCCCGTCACCCCGCGGGTGTTGCGCACCACGTACCAGGATTCGTCAGTCATGTACATCTTGACGATGACATAACCCGGGAACAGTTTCTTTTCCTTGACGACTTTCTTGCCGTCTTTCTGTTCCACCACATCCTGCACCGGCACTTCGACGTCGAAAATGACGTCCTGCATGTTGCGGTGTTCGACGGTGGCTTCGATGCTGTCCTTGACTTTATTTTCGTAGCCCGAATAGGTATGTGCCACATACCACTGCGGCTGATCTGCGTTTTCGTATTCCATGTCTTGCCTCCGTCCGGGTTATCTGCCCAGGAAAAGTGCAGCCAAAGCACCAAATCCGCTGTCAACCAGCCAGGTCAGGACTGTGAAGACAATCACGATGCCGAAGACGACACCGCTTGAGCGCATGAGCTCATCGCGGGACAGCCAGTTGACCTTTTTCAGTTCGACGCCGACTTCGTTGAAAAAGTTTCCGATTCTTCTGAAAAAGCCGGGGCGTTTTTCTTTCTTTTCTTTTTTAGCCGCAGCCTTTTTGGCGGCTCTCTTTTCCTTCGAGGCCTGGGCAGCGGCTTTTTCGTCAAAGTGGTCCTTGGCTGGCGCATCGGCTTTTACGCCGGCAGCGGCTTCACTGTCTTCAGTCTTCTTGCCGGCTTCGTGGGCCATGGCGCGGGCACGGGCCGCCTGCATCTTTTCTTCTTGTTTTTCCGCCGCTCTGGCTTCTGATTTCTTTTTCAGTTCAGCAAGTCTGGCTTCTTCAGCCCGGCGTTCCTGTCTGTTTTTCTTTTTTTTCGCCATATCCGCGTGCTCTCAAACCCGCTTTAATTAGCGTGTTTCCTTGTGTAACGTGTGTTTCTTGCAGAACGGGCAGTATTTCTTAAGCTCAATACGATCCGGGTTGTTGCGTTTGTTCTTCATGGTATCGTAATTGCGCTGTTTGCATTCTGTACAGGCTAATGTAACTTTGGTTCTCATCCGACTACCTCCATATAGGGTTTAACTCTTATTTTTTTCATGATTTCGGCTTTCGCCCACAATAAAAAAAGGCGGAAAGCCTTTATGAAATTTATTATAGCAACTGTGTCCCGAAAGATCAAGGTTTTTTTCGATTTTTACAAATCCCGCCCCATTTGCAGACAGTCCTGGATGTGCCCGTCGATGTCCACGATGTTCGGGAAGCGTCCCCACACCGTAAAGCCGAATTTCCGTGCCAGGCCCTGGGACGGCAGATTGTGTTCAAAGATGATGAGCAGCACGTGGCAGTACCCCAGGGTCCTGCACGTGTCCAGGGCGTGGGCCATGAGGGCCGAGCCGATGCCCTGATGGCGGCAGCTTCGGTCGAGGTAGTAGCTCAGCTCGCAGGTCTTAGAGAACCCTTCCCGTCCGCCCCGGTACGGGGTCACCGCCATCCAGCCCAGGACTTCCCCGTCCCGTTCAGCCACGAAAATCGGATAGCGGGGATCTTCGTGCATGGCAAACCAGTCCCGCCGCGCCGCCATCGTCGCCGGCGTCAGCTGCGCCGTCACCTTGCGCTCGACGATGGACTGGTTGAGGACTTCTAAAATACGCGGTTCGTCTTTTTCTGAAAAAAGGCGGCAGTTCACAGGGCTTGGCGCCCGTTCGGTCTGGGATTGGCTGCTCATTTGCTTTACACTTCTTTCTGTCATGTTTAAATTAGCTTTCAGTATAGTTCAACGTCTTCTCAGGTGCAATCTTTTTTGCGAAAAAAAATCCCGCTGATGATGCGTCAGCAGGATTGGTGTTTATGGATGCAAAAAGATATGGCCCATGTAGCGGCTGTACACGTACACGACGAAAAAGACCGCCGCGATCGTTTCAATCATAATGAAAGGCTTGAGGGCCCCGAGGGACACCCCCAAACCCGCCGCGCAGGCGACACCTTGCTTCAAGGCGTTGGCCGAAATGACCAGGGGAAAGGTCATGGCCGCAAAGCTCGGATAAAAGGGCAGGCGCAGGCAGCCCACGGCGTAAATCAGCGCTGCCGCGTATATCGCGGCCGAAACGGCCATCAGGACCAAAAGCACCGTCAGGTTCTTCGGCATCACCGACTGCACATAGGCGACGGTGCACAAAGACAGCGGCGCGGCGTAAATGACCCCCAGGGGCTTAAAGGGCGTTTCCGGCGGATACTTCACATAACGGCAGGTCACCACAAAGAACAGCAGCACAAAAGCGATCAGTCCGAACCAGAAAGAAAAGGTGCCGACGGTCGCCGTGTATCCGAAAACCGGCGCCGTCACGCCGGCGACGGCGATGCCCACGTAGACGATGTAAATGACCGCGTAAATCTGCTTCAGCTTAAAGTGCAGAACAAAGCACCAGGTAAACCAGAGGATCAGCGCGAAGTGCAGAGTCACGGCGCAGAGCCAAAGGCCGCGGCCAAAAGCCAAAAGCCCGGTGTACTGGGCGAGATACACCGCGAAAAACATCAGCCCCATGGTGAAAGTCCCGGCGATGCCGGCGGTGACCGGCTGATTCAAATCCTGGATCAGCGCCTTGGGAAAACACGCGATTTTGAGGACGATGAGGGCGAACAGGAAGACCGCGGCCGCGCCGCAGGCCATCCGCCACCCTTCGCCAAAGCTCCGGACCAGGTTGCCCAAAGCGAAGCAGCCGAGCATCACGCCGCTTAAATTGATGGGCACCTTCTGAATCGCAGCTTTAAAAGCGGATTCGCGGGCCATCAGTCCCATCCCAGAGCTTTGCGCTTCGCCTCCAGATCCCGGACGCATTTTTCACCCAGGGCCTTCGGGTCCGCATCGACGACCATGACCGAGCCCAAAGTTTTCTTCGAATCGTACTTCATGTAGGCCGTGACCTTTTCAGAGCCGTAAATCGGCGCTTCCACGCAGTGATAGGAGCTGATGCCGAAAAGCCGGAAGGCCAGCGCCGCATCGAGGCCTTTTTCATTGGCCCATTCCGGCGATGCAAAGCCGTAGGGCATGTCTTTGATCGCAATGCCGAGCGCCCCGGCGATGCCGCCGAAGAACGCAGTCGAGCGCGCGTTGTCGATGCATTCGCCCACGTGGAGCACCGGCGGCAGGTTGTGGGCCTTAAGCCACCCCTTCAGGGAATCGCCGCAGTGATCCCAGGCCGCGTCCGTCGTCTGGGCGTAGCCAAGCTTGATCAGCGGATAAGACGCGCAGCCGTTGGTGAGAATCAGGTAGTTGTTTTTGAGCATCACGTTGGTGTAGTCCACAATGGTCTTTTCGTAGACGACCCGCGGGTTCGTGCAGCCCACGAGGTTGATAATGCCCCGGATGGTGCCGTCCTTGAGCGCATCTATCAGCACGTCCAGACCGCCGAAGGCCTTTTTGAAGTATTCCACCGAGAAGCCAACATCCGCCGTGATTTCGTAGGGCGGAATGGACACCGGCACATCCTTGCGGTTTTCGAAGCTTTCGATGGCGCGGTTTACGATCTTTTCGGCGATCTGCTTCGTTTCGCCGATGTTGGTGTGGTGGTGGTCGTAGCCGATGTGTTCAGCCCCGGGGAGACGGCCGGAATCGTGGGTCGTCACGACCGTGGTTTTGAAGCACCGGGCCACGTCCATGATCGCCGGGTACACTTCCTGCACGTCGGCCACCCACAGGTCCAGGGCCCCGGTGGTGATGACCATTTCCGCGCTGATCGCGTTGGACAGCGGAATGACCCCGTCGTAGCGGTACATGGCCGACAGGCCGCTGCAGCAGATGCCGTAGAACTGGATGCCCTTGGCGCCGGCCGCCTTCGCCTTGTCGATGAACTTCTGGGTCTGGCCCGTCCGGACGATTTCCCGCACCAGCATCGGCAGGTGGCCGTGGACCGCGATGTTGACGTAATCCTTCTTCAGTGCGCCGACGTTGACCTTCGCCGTTGCCCGGTCGCCAATGCCGAGGAGCCCGTCTGTGACGATGGACGTCCCGAGCACCGTGCTGAAGGTGAAGGCGAGGCCGTTGCGGAGCATCTGCTGCATGACACTCTGCCAGTCGCCGTTGACCCCGACCCCGGTGATGTGATTGGATTCAAAAGTTTCGTGATAGGCGCTCACCGGGATGATGTCCAGGTCCCTCCAGACTTTCTGGCGTTCCGGCGGTGCGCAGGCGGCGATGGTTTTGTACTGGCCCGGATATGGCGTCGACAAATCGTCAAGCAGCACCTTGCACAAGTCGAT
Organism: uncultured Eubacteriaceae bacterium; assembly: GCA_945867155.1. Taxonomy (GTDB): domain Bacteria; phylum Bacillota; class Clostridia; order Eubacteriales; family Eubacteriaceae; genus Pseudoramibacter. The sequence goes on from CAMBHL010000001.1 coordinate 371,994, forward strand.
GGTGATGTTCTTGAGCTGACGGTTCTTCGTCTTGATCCCAAATTGTTCGGCCATCGCGCGGATCTTGTATTCCCCTTCGATGGGCACGTCGAGCTTGCCTTCAGCTGCCCACATCAAATTGAGAATGACTTCCCGTTCGTGCATGCCGTGCTGGGCCACTCCGGCGGCGGCCATCCGGCAGAGGTTCCGGGCGACGATGAGGTCAGCGTCAGCGCCGCAGACCCCCTTGGGGCTTTTCGGGGTGATCCGGCACGGGCCCATCTGGCAGTTCTTGCAGCAGATCCCCGCGATGCCGAAACTGCACTGGGGCTTCTGGGCGTCAAAGCGGTCGAAGACGTTGTCGATGCCCAGATCGTCCATCCGGCGCATCAGTTCCCGGATGGCCGGGTCCGGCGTTTCTTCCATCTGCTGCTTTTTATCCGGGAAGGTCTTTTTATACGCGGCGACCGCCTGCATGTAGTCGTCCTGATAGTCCGCGTCCGTCGTGTGATCGTGTTCGTGGTCGACCACCTTCGGAATGCCGTTTTTGTCAAAGCGGATGATCGGCCGGTGGCTGTGATCCCCCGGCGCGTGTTCATGGCCTTTTAAATATTCTGCTTCGTTTTTCGGATTAAATCCGTGATGATGATGTGTAGTACTCATGTTCTCCTCTTCTCGTTAATCTCATTCAAAATAAAATCTACTATTTGACTATATTTTCTATATTATTCCAGTGTCTGTCAACCTTTTGACAAAATAATACCCGTCATTTCAGATTGATTCGATTTTTTTTACAAAATAAAAAGACTGCCATTAATTTGACAGTCTTGATGCGTTCAGCGCCTGGGCTTGCCCCGGCCGATGCCGTTTTTCCAGGCGATCACAGCTGAAGCCCCGATGAGCACGACGACAAGCACCAGAAGCACCCGGGGCGAGCGAATCACCGCGATGCCCACCACCCCGAGAATCAGCGGCACGAGAATCGCCGCGAGGAGCAGCGCGCCGATGAGGGCCAGGCCCTTCTTGTGATCATTCATCAAAGGGGTCCTCCTGGCCTTTGGCGTCGTAATAGGCGATGAGGGCCTGGGTGCCCAGTTCCCCCATGTCCTGTCTTCTCAAATCCTTGTACATGGACAGCACGGTCTTGAGCACCACAAGGTGCAGATCCCGGTCTTCAGCTTCCGTGTCCGCAATGGTGAGATCCTTGACCAGGTGCTTGATGAAAAAGCCCGGCGCGTAATCCCCGACGGCCATTTTCGGGCCGAGGTTGTTCATCTGCCAGCTGCCGGCCGCGCCGCCGCCGATGCTCTTTAACATCTGGTCCGGATCGAGACCGACGGTCTTGCCGTATTTCACCGCTTCGCAGACCCCAGCGACGGTGCCTGCCAAGGCGATCTGATTGGCCATCTTCGTGTGCTGACCTGCGCCCGGGCCCCCTTCTCTTAAAATCTGGGTGCCCAGATGGGAAAGCACCGGTTCCGCTGCTTCGACTGCTTCTTCACTGCCCCCGGCCATGATGGACAAGGTGCCGGCCTTGGCGCCCACATCCCCGCCGGAAACCGGCGCGTCGATGGCGGCACAGCCCGCTGCTTCAGCGGCCTTGGCGATGTCCACTGACAGGCTCGGGCGGGTCGTCGTCATGTCCACAAAAAGGGTGCCTGCGTCCGCCGCAGCGATGATGCCGTCCTTGCCTTCTTCACCGAAGTAAACTTCTTCCACATCTTTGGGATATCCCACCATGGTGAACACCATGTCCTGCCCCTTCGCACAGGCTTCGGGGCCGTCTGCCCAAACGGCGCCTTTCGCAATTAACGGTTCTGCTTTCGCCTTCGTCCGGTTGTAAACCGTCAGGGTATAACCGGCCTCCATCAGGCGCTGTGCCATGGGCGCACCCATGACGCCAGTGCCGATCCATCCTATCTTTTGAATTTTTTTATTCATGATATTTCGCCTCTTCTTTAAATTTCCGGCTAGTCTATCACATTCCTAGTCAAATTGCAATAAATTGCCGCCGGAACCAAAAAACAGCCCGCTTTTGCAGGCTGTTTTAAGGGCAGTATTAAGGTTTTGCGCGCCTTATTCTGCGTGATGATGGCAGTGATGGCCGCCTTCGTGATGGTGGCCGCAGTGATGGCCGCCCTCGTGATGGTGGCACTTAGGGTTGGGATCGTACTGAAGGTTTCCGGCCAGATATGCTTCCGCCGCCGCGTCCGCGTCTCCGGAAACGCCGCCGAAGAGCTGGATGCCCGCTTCCTGCAGGGCCATCTGAGCGCCGCCGCCAATGCCGCCGCAGATCAACACGTCCGCGTCCTGAGCCTGCAGCACCCCGGCCAGAGCGCCGTGTCCCGCTTCACCGCAGTCCACGATCCGGGTGTCCTTCACTTTACCGTCTTCCGCGTCGTAAAGCTTAAACTGTTTCGTGTGGCCAAAATGCCCGAAAATCTCGCCGTTGTCGTAGGGAATTGCGATTCTCATAATGTCTTTTTCCTTTCTTCTTTTTCCGTGCTTTAAAGTGTCTGCTCTCTCTCTGCAGTAGCGGCGGCAGCAGCCAGCCGCCGCACACAGTCTGACATGACCGCCGGCAATTTCCAGGGACTTCCCGAGCACAAGGGCTTCGGCGATTTTGTGCCGGGCAGCTTCGTAAATCTCCGTCACCGTCGTCCGGGAAATATCCATCTGTTCGGCGCATTGGGCATGGGTCAATCCCTCTAAATCGATGAGCCGGATCGCCTCGTAGTCGTCCAGACTCAAAACGACCTTCTCTCTTGTTTTATTCTGACCTTCGGGAACAAAGCAGTCCCACTTCGGCTTCCGACAGATTTTACGGTGCTTGACAGGTCTGCCCAATTTTCTCACCTCTTTTTCCGACATATGTCGATAAAATTGTAGCGCAGCGGCTCCTAAAATGCAACCCTTGATTCTTTAAATCAAAACCGTTATAATGATTTTACATTTTGTCTACGTAGCTCAGATGGATAGAGCGACCGCCTCCTAAGCGGTAGGCCGGGGGTTCGACTCCCCCCGTGGACACCAGATCACACTGCCGGCAAGGCATCCTTGCCGGTTTTTTTCTGCCCAATTTCAGGCAATAAAAAAAGACCGCCGAAGCGGTCTTGTATTTTACCGGTTTAACACGTCGCGGAAAACGGCGGCGTAAGTTGCCCATTTTTGCATGTTCTGGCATTTTCTGCGTCCCTCATTGGGCATTCGCCAAATCATAAGCGTTTCGATAGGCCGCGCCCATAGCCTGAAGCCGTGCAATGCGGGCATCCTTATCCGGATGGGAGCTTGCAAGCGTCGCAAACAATCCTTGAGGCTTCTGGCCGCCGATGTTGTCGAGCAGCGCGCACAACGCGTCGCCGTAGCCAAGGCGGTAAGCAAATTCATCCGCCTCAAATTCGTTGGCACGGCTCGATTTCATGACGAGCACCGTGCCGATCCAGTTCCACAACTTCGTCAGTCCGACAAACAAAACAAGCGTCAGCAAATGGCTCAGTTCGTTAGCAAAGAGTGCGAGAAGGCTATCGCCTCCGAAGCCAAATGACATGACAATACCGATGATGTGGAATATTTCGATGATCACCCGAATGCAAATGATGATTGCGTTGACGATCAAATTGCCGACACAAACGATGAGCATTAAATCCGTGTCTTTGTGGGCCAGATGGCCAAATTCGTGACCGAGTGTTGCCTTAATCTGCTCCGGCGGCGCGTCCATAAGCCCGCGCGTAATGCAGATGGTCTTGCGGCCTGTCGCGAGAGCGTTTGCGTCTTTGTCATCGTTCATGAACAACTGTACATCTTCCGGAATGCTCGGATCAATCTGTTTTGCTCTGCCGTATACCTCTCTGAAAAGCGGCTTAATCAAGTTAACTTGTTCGACCCGTTCAATTTTTTTACATCCCGCCCGTTTTCTCAAAATCCACTCGCCCATCGGAGACAAAGCGATCGCGAGCGACAAGGCGTAGAGCCCGATGCCGAGCAAAACACAAAGCCAAATCGGAAGCATGAATGCCGTTCCGATGAACACGTAAACGCTCAATGCGATAATGAATACATTGAGTGCCAGATAAACCAATGTCGGAATGTTCCCTTTGCGCGTCATGCGTTTAAAAAAATCTGTAAAATACATATTACTCCTTTGCACCTTTTGCTCCAGATCGCCGGTGACAAAAATAGTCACCACATGGGGATGGCCCTTCAGGACACTCTCAGCACAGCGCCCGACCATAGTGTGCGGCCAGCATCCGGATCACTGGAATCATCGTCGCCGCGAAACAGTAATTCTTCAAAAATGCCGGTGAGCGTAATAAATGATAAGCGTGGATACGACGAGTTCGGTATGGGCAAAATATCCGGGATCCGCATGGATTAAACTGACCACCAGCTGAGCGAGTGCAATGGCAAGAATCGGCAGCCCAGTCAACAAGCCATGGGCAAAATTTTCCCGATCAGAAGCTAAAATTTTAGTTATACCATGTTTCCTGTGATTCCGCGGCCCTATTTCTTAAATGTTATAAAAACGAGGACTGCCTAACGATTGCAAGTAACCCTACCTCATTCTTGAACATCATGATACGTACCGTTCTAATCGCATTGATCAAATGAAATTTTTCAACTCTTATTGTTATTTAATCGTAAAGTATTTCTGCTTTCTACTCTTGGGTTTATCTGGAATCGTCATCCCAATTTTACCTGCATCAATTAGTGGCTGTACGTATTTCGACATAGCGTAAAAAACTGTTTTAATCTCTAAATAATCGGCAATTTCCTGACGACTCCGAGGGTGTTGACAAAACGCAATCAAATCCTTTGTTGAAGATTCTGATTGTACGGTCTCCCTAAAATCTACTCCTTTATCAACGCGATCTTCTTGATCGATCATTGCATTATAAAAGGTCACAACAAATTCGTCTCGCCCATTTTTAAATTCCGGTGCTGACAAATGATACTTTTTCATCGCTCGACGCATCGTTGGTATCCCAGAATACCGATTTTCAGCACTGGTCAGTGTTTCAGCCATAACGGCTAACGCTGGATTGCGTTGATCGGGTTTTGCGTATCCCAACTGTTCAATACTCATTCTGCCATATAATGTTCCCGGACTATGAATTTCAAGACGATCTGTGAAAAAATTAATCTGAACTGGCGTCCCTTCCGTGTAAAGACTGTAATCTCGATGGATCAAGGCGTTAAGCACCGCTTCCCGAATGGCTTCAATCGGATACTCTGTTCGGTCTTTCCGCAATCCGGTTTCCGAATCGATGATCGTTCTGGTTTTCATATTGTGCCGACAAAACGTCATCGCGCCTTCTACCATTTCCGAAATAGTGCCTTCAATTCGCCGATTATCAAGGAAACGCGTCTCTTGATGCACGGTATCGCCAATTTCTGTGCCTGGGACAACAATTGCCGTTATCCCCAATTGTGGAAAATACCCTTGTGGGTAAACACCAAAATTCATCACAGCCGCCAGCGTCGGCCGATTGCCTCGCATTAAATTAAGCATCTCGTCGGTCTGCACATCAGTCATTTGCGCGAATCCAGGTCGTTCTTGCCGTCGTTCAGCAATATAAGCTGTGACCGCCGCCTTATCCAAAGAGGCCCGTGTTGCTCGTTCAACCGGCCGTTCATCATCGTGGAAATGCTTACGAAATGCTTCATAGCTGTATATCTCATATTCTGTCATCAGCAAATCCGCGTCGCCGACGCGAATATACGATCCTTTAACGCGACCAACACCAGTGTAATAGCAGGGTCGTTTCGTATAATCAGCCGCAGGAATTTCTGCTGAGCATACCCAAACGTCATTGATTTCTGCTAATGTAAATAAAGCCCGGACTGGTGGTTCCATCTGATTGCATTGTTCCGTAACTTTCTTTTGTAGATCCTGAGGATCGTAAACACCAACGATGGAATAACCCGCCTTTTCGTCAATACCAAAAATAATCACACCGCCACTATCTTGATTTGAGAATGATGATAAGGTATCGTAAAGTCGTTTTGGCGTCCCACCATTAGCCGCCTTTAATTCAACGGTTTGACTTTCTGCTTTTTGTGCACATATTTTTTGTACCAAATCTTTTAGTTCGTTAGGTAACATTTTGCTTCCTCTTTAATTTTGCTAATCACCCTTATTTTAGCAAAATCTATTGATTTCTTTCAAGCATTTAGCTAAATGATTTTGCTAAAATTTAGTTTATCGTCGCGTTTAGCAAAATATTTTTGTGAATTAGCAAAATTTTAGTTTATTATTTTGCTTATTTTCCTAAATTTAGCTAAATGATTTTGCTAAAATTTAGTTTATCGTCGCGTTTAGCAAAATAT
>CAMBHL010000002.1 GCA_945867155.1 uncultured Eubacteriaceae bacterium
ATTGATAAGTTCCCGCAAACCGATGAGGCACTGGACATGTTTCCACAAACCGATGCAAATGAGATACATATTAACTTTGATTGGGAAAATCGAGAATTCGCGAAAAAAACTTGGAAAAACTGTATCATGAAATAACTAGTGGGTTTGCCGGGGGTTCTTCAAATGACACCACACACAAATAAAAACATAGAAGTCGTCGCAGCTGTGATTCAAAAAGACGGTAAAATCTTCGCCACGCAGCGCGGGTACGGCGAATTTAAAGACGGCTGGGAATTTCCAGGGGGCAAAGTGGAGCCGGGCGAAACTCAGGAACAGGCCCTTGTTCGGGAAATTAAAGAAGAGCTGAACACTGAGATTGAAGTCGGAGATTTGATCGCTGTCATTGATCAGGATTATCCCGGTTTTCATCTGACGCTGTCTTGTTATTGGGCACAGGTGAAAAGCGGCGCGCTGGAGCTGCTGGAGCATGAAGCGGCGAAGTGGCTGAGCCGGGAACAGCTTCAGACGGTGGACTGGCTGCCCGCAGACAAGCAGTTAGTTGACGGATGGCTTATTGATTAATTGTTTCCCAATATCTTAAAGCAGCATCCGGAATTCATCGAAGAACGGGAGGCGGTCGAATGGATAATGAAAAAGTATTTGCCATGAAGTTCGCGAAAGTATACGGGCTTCTCGTAAAAAAGCAGAGCGAAAAGGGCGCACCCAAGACGAGGTCGACGAGCTGATCCGCTGGCTTTGCGGCTGCGATCAGACAGGGATTCAAAGACAGCTTGCTGCCGACGTAACATATCAGACATTTTTTGATGAATCTCCGGCATGGAATCCGGACAGCGAAAAGATTACGGGCAAAATCTGCGGCGTCCGGATCGAGGACATCGAAGATCCAACCATGCGGCGGCCAGCATTATAAATCTCCGCGTATATGTGATATAATCATAAATAGAAACATAGCGAGGAAGCAAAAGTGAACGGAAGCAGAAATATAAAAATCATAGTGGCCGTGATAGCGGCAGCTGTACTCTGCTGCGGTGCAATCTGGTATATACACAGTCAGCAGTCGAAAACCTACAGTGTCCCCCTCGTGATCAACGCAGAAGGGCTGGATACGAAGCAGGGGACGAAAATTCCCATACGCGTAAAAGGGAAGGATGTCCGGGGGAACGCTGTTAACAAGTCTTTTTATGGCGGCACATCGTCATCTGATATTGCACTTAAACCTGGAAAATACACGTTCACTGTAAGTCATTCTCCTATTGCAAAAGATGGGACAATATATAATGTCGATGGCGCAAGCACAGATACCAGCATTTCCAAAGACGGCAAAGTTTCAGTTAAGTCGGAAATCACAATCTCACCGATTGCCGCAGAAAAAGTGACGGACGAAGAAATCAAAAAAGCCTGCGATGCGGCGAAAGACAGCGGAATCAGCACTTCTAAATTGAATACGCTCAAGAAAAAAGCGCAGACACGCAGAGATGATGCGGTGGCTGAAAAAACAGCTGCATCTTCGAGTGGACACGCTTACAGCAACGACTATTTCTATATTGATGTGCCGGATGACTGGACATCAAGCGATTGGAGCGTGGAGCAGATCAATAGCGTGAAGTGGAAGCTTGAATACAAGCCGAATAATCACTCGGTTGGAGAAGCTGTCATTGTGGTTGCAGCGGATAATCCTTGGCCCAAAAACAACGGTGCTGTAAAAGATCTCGGCAAATTAGCAAATGGACAGAACGTATATGTCACTTTTGCCGGAGGTGGTCTTTCGGAGGTTTCTTTTGGTTTGAACAGTACATGGTCTAACAACCATGAATATGCTCAAGAAAATGGCCTTACGGATGAAGGCGAGACGGACTGGAATGCGATTTGGAAAGCCCGCGATATGATGAGAAAAGAACAAACAGGAAAATGAGAGGTCCCCAGAATCCTGAACACATTGACTAGCGGCGCCATTTAACAACTGGATGCTGACCTGTACCTTACAGGCGGCATCCAGTTTGTTTTTTATGAAAGGGAAATAGAATTGACAATTTTAAAAATATTACGGTATGATACAAAAGGAACCGCGAAAGGATAAGAGATGTCATTTATTGAAGCAGAAGATCTTGGCAAAACCTACGATACCAACGGGATAAAATTCACGGCACTGCACGGCATCAATTTCATGCTGGAGGAGGGATCGCTCACGGTGATCTTAGGCCCTTCCGGCGCGGGAAAGACCACGCTTCTCAACCTGATCGGCGGCATGGATGCTGTCACAGCCGGGCACCTGACGGTGGGCGGCAAGCACCTGGAAGGCATGAACCGGAAGGAATTAACCCTTTACAGGCGGGCGGACATCGGATTCGTCTTCCAGTTTTACAACCTGATGCCGAATCTGACCGCCCGTGAGAACATCGAGCTCGCCACGGAGATCTGCCCGGACGCCATAGATCCCGTTAAAGCGGCAGAAATGGTGGGACTTGAAGAATTTCAGGATCATTTTCCCGGCCAGCTGTCAGGGGGACAGCAGCAGCGGGTTTCCATTGCCCGGGCGGTTTTTCTGTATTTTATCTTCAAGGAACTGGGATTCGGCGGACTTGGCGAGATGCATGCCGTGACCTATATCACAGCCTTCGCGATTTCGGAGCTGTTCGTTTTTTTGGTGGTGCTTTTGACAAGGCATCATGTGAAGCAAGGTGAATCATTATGAGAATCATCATTTCTCCGGCGAAGCAGATGCGGGTGGACGCGGATGACTTCGCCTGTTTAGCGCTTCCTGTATTTCTCAAAAAGACGGAGAAGCTGAAAGACTGGATCAGCCAGCTCACTTATGAACAGCAGAAAGCCCTGTGGGCGTGCAGTGACAAGATCGCCCGGCAGAACCACGAGCGGTTTGCGCATATGGATCTGCGGCGGAACCTGACGCCGGCAATTTTGGCTTACGACGGCATCCAGTACACCTATATGGCGCCGGCCGTCTTTGAAGACGGTCAGTACGCATATGTGCAGGAGCATCTGCGCATTCTGTCCGGCTTTTACGGCGTCTTAAAGCCCATGGACGGCGTGGTGCCGCACCGCCTGGAAATGCAGGCGAAGGTTTCTGCCTGCGGATACAAAAACCTGTACGGCTTCTGGGGGGACAGCCTGTACCGGGAAGTGCGGGACGACAGCGGGATCATCATCAATCTGGCGTCGAAGGAATACGCGAAATGTGTGGCAAAATATCTGCAGCCGGAAGACCGGCTGATTACGTGCATTTTTGGCGAACCGAAGGGTGATAAGATCGTTCAAAAAGGCGTCTATGTCAAAATGGCAAGGGGCGAGATGGTGCGGTTTCTGGCCGGCATCCACGCTGACGAGTCGGAGCAGATCAAAGGGTTTAACGGGAGCGGCTATCACTTTGATGCCGACCGCTCGTCCGATACGGAATTTGTTTTTGTCCGAAAGAAGATTGCGCATCACATCGAGCAGAAACTGGATGAAGCAGATGCTGCTGCAGAGCAATCCACAGTTCGTTACGCTGCATCAGAAGTCTTTGGCAGAGCGAGAAGTGGAATTGATAGAAACGAAAAAGAATAAAAGGAGCCTTCAACATGAGTGAAAACAGTGTCAAAAGTCCGTGGCCGGGGCCGGCTGGCCTGATCCCGGTGACCAACGGCAAGGCAGAGGACGCGAATGTGTACAACCGGGCCTTCCTCGACCGCATCCATGTGGAGATGCGGATTGTCGACGCGGTCAAGCCGGATCTCACGACAAAGATCTTCGGCAGAACCTACGCGTCCCCGATCATGATGCCGGCCTTCTCTCATCTGAATCAGGTGGGAAAGGACGGACAAAAGCCCATGGTCCAATACGCAGAAGCCGCGAAGGCGCTGCACGTGCTCAACTGGGTCGGCATGGAGCCGGATGAGGAATACGCCGAGATTGCGGCTGCCGGTGCAGATACGGTCCGGATCATTAAACCCTTTGCCGATCACGAGGTGATCCGGGAACAGATCCGGTTTGCCGAAGCCCATGGGGCCGTGGCGGTCGGCATCGACATCGACCATGTGCCGGGAAAAGACGGCGGCTATGACGTCGTGGACGGCATTCCCCTTGGGCCGATCAGCAGTGAAGATTTGTCCGCTTATGTCAAATCTACAGCGCTTCCCTTTGTAGCCAAAGGCGTTTTGTCTGTCCGCGATGCCCTCAAGGCCCGGGATGCCGGCTGCGGAGCGATTGTGGTCTCCCATCATCACGGGCGCATTCCCTTCGGCATCGCACCGGCCCAGGTTCTGCCCAAAATTAAAGAAGCCCTCGCCGGCAGCGGCATGGCGGTCTTCTGCGACTGCGGGATCGACACCGGCTACGACGCGTACAAGGTGCTGGCTCTGGGAGCGGATGCCGTGTCCGTCGGCCGGGGCATTCTCCGCCCGCTCCTCCAGACGGGCAGCAAAGGCGTGGAAAATAAAGTCAAGAAGATGAATGCCGAGCTGTCCGAGCTGATGCTCTACACCGGCATTCCGAACACTCGCTCGTTTGATTCAAGTGTGCTGTGGGCCTGAATGCAGGCATCAGAAGCGCATGGCATTAAAATATGGCGGCAGCGTTGAAAGCTGCCGCCTTTTTGCGTGTTTTTATAGTATACTGATCACAAAGAGAAAGGACGGCACAATATGAAGGTCATTGATTTAACTCACGTTATCGAGCCGTGGCGTGGTTTGAGAAAGCATAGAGGTGAACATTTTGAGCAGTACGATCGAGCAGCAGGTTTTTAAGAAACGGCGTTTTGTTCCGGCGCGCATGACCGCATACGGCTTTGCAAAAAAGGGCCGCTGCTATACTTATGAGAAAGATTTTATGGACGGCGATTTTCACGCTGTGGTCACAGTGTCTCAAAAGGGCGAAGTCAGCGGTACGGTTATCGATCGCATGAATGAAGAAGCCTATGCCCCGCTTCGGCAGCAGGTTCATGAAGGGGCGTATGCCCACAAGGTTCAGTGTGCTTATCAGGCGCTTCTTGAGCAGATTGCGGATGTGTGCTGCGAGACTGTTCTTTTCGCATCGGATCAGGCCAACCGCCTCACAGACAGAATTCTTGAAACGTATGACGTGAAGCCGGACTTCCCGTGGGCACAGCAGCAGTATCAGTCCTACGGCGCCTTTCGTCATGCCGACAGCGGAAAATGGTTTGCGCTTTTGATGAATGTGAAATGGGATGTGCTTTTGAAGAACGGCGATCAAACCACAGTGGATATTGTCAATCTAAAGATTGACCCCGAGCGCGGTGCAGCACTTAGGGCACAGCCCGGCATCTATCCTGGGTATCATATGAATCACAAGAACTGGATTTCCGTCGTGCTGGACGGCACCATCGCTGATGATGTGGTCATGGCAAGCGTTGCAGACAGTTACCGGCTGACGAAGAAGAAGTGAGGGGTAAGGAGGAATGATGAGCCATCAGCGGGGCTATTGAGGAAATGAGATGTTTCAAAATTTTACACTTGGAAAATCCAACGGTTATCTGGTGCCGTGTCTTACAGAAATGCCCAAAACGCCAGAAGGCATCGTGATCATGATCCACGGCTTTGAAAGCTGCAAGGAATGCCGGAGCGGTCAGCTGCTTTTGAGACGGCTGCCCCCGGCGGGTTTTGGGGTCATCTGCTACGATCAGCCCGGCCACGGCACCGCCGAAGCCCGGCAGGAGCGGGTGCGCATCGGCGCCTGCATGGACAGCCTCGCCCGGGTCGAAGCCTATTGCGCAAAGCAGTATCCCGGCCTTCCCGTCTATTATTTCGCGTCGAGCTACGGCGCCTATCTGGTCCTGTTGTACGTCAGCAAGCGCCGCCACAAAGGCACCAAGCTTTTCATGCGCAGCGCCGCCGTCAACATGCCGGACCTGTTCTTTAAGGCTGACCCTGATCCCAGGATGGTTCGGGATTTAAAGACCAAAGGCTATTTTACGCCGAACATGGATTTAGGCAATCCCGTCAAAGTTTCAAAGGGAATGCTTGAAGATTTAAGAGCCAACGATCTGCCCACGGTCTTCGCTGCAGCCGATCACCGGGATATGGCCTTTGAGATGGTCCACGGGGAAGAAGACACGGTGATTCCCGTCGAAAAGGCCAAAGCCTTCGCCGACCGTTTTGACATTCCGATTACGGTGATGGCAGGACAGGGCCATTCGATTTGGGAAACCCCCGATGCGCCGGAAAAAGTGGCGGATCTGGCGATAGATTTTTATAAAGGAAGACATGATAAAAGAGAAAGTCGATGAACGGAACGATTGAAATCAAAACAAAGCGGCTGTTATTAAGGCGGTACGGCGGGGGAGACGCAGCCGTTCTTTACGAAAAATTCGGACGCGATCCGAAAATGTTTGAATACTCCGGATGGAACCCCTATGCGACGAAAGCCATGGCAGAAGAGACCGTGGCCGATTTCATCCGCCATTACAGCGAGCCGCGGTTTTACGGCTGGGCCGTTGACGATGGCAGCGGCCTTGTGGGCACCGTCGGCGCCTACGATTACGATCCGGAAAAAAGTCAAATCGAAGTAGGCATGAGCATCGCGTGGGACGCGTGGGGGAAGGGCTTTGCCACAGAAGCGCTGACCGCCGTGCTGCACCATTTGACCGGGCACGAACAGATCCGCACTGTGATAGCCTGGTGCGCCGCAGACAACATCGGCTCGAAGCGGGCGATGGAAAAAGCCGGCATGCAGCTGAAAAGCACAGAATCAGGCGCCCTTGCCATCGGCGGCAATCAGTTCGACAAGCTGGTGTTTGCATATACAGCGCCGGCAGAGAAAGAAAAGGAGCAGAGATGAAACAAACGACCATTGACCGCATTCGGAAATTTACAGACGACCGTGACTGGGATCAGTTCCACGTGCCGGAAAACCTCGCGAAATCCATCGTGATTGAAGCGGCGGAGCTGCTGGAATGTTTCCAGTGGAGCGGCACGGATTACGATCTGGAACATGTGAAGGAAGAACTGGCGGACGTGATCGTGTACTGCCAGAATCTGCTGGATAAGCTGGGACTCGACGTGGACGACATCGTCAACAGCAAGATGACCAAAAATGAAGCGAAATACCCGGTGGAAAAAGCCCGGGGAAGGGCAGCGAAGTACGATGAATTGTAACAGGCGGCAGCTTTATCGGCTGCCGCCCCGGGATCTGGAAGACCATAAAGTCGTCATGTTTGCGAACGGCTACTACCACACCCAACTGCTTCGTCAGTATTTTGAGGCTGAAGGTGTCCAGCCCGATCTTCTCCTTCAGACGTCCCAGCTGTCGACGGCGAATGGACGAGTTTATTGCGAGCAGGTATCACAAAGATCGACTAGTGCGCACATCGCTTTTTTTCGCATCGCCTTTATGTTAAAATCGGAAATTGAATTTTAACATCGGAGGCGCACATGACCATCAAGAGAAAAATCACAAAAACCGTGCGGGACGTCGCGTCGGTCCTCGCACTTTTAATTGCCAGCCGGCTCATCGGCGTGTACTGGCCGAAGACCCTGCAGGCCAATTTTTCGGCGACCCTGGCTCACATGATTTGGGGACCTTTGGTGTACCTCGCTTTGGTCCTCGTCGGCTTTTATTTTTTGAACAAATATGTCTTTCACGACCGGTTCCGGCTCATCGGCTTTCCGCCGAGAATCTGCAGCCGGTACTTCACCTGGGGCGCCGCCCTCGTTGGGATGTTTTACACTGGCACTTTGGCGACTGGCGTCCGGCTGGTGCTGCCGTCGGTAAATGCCCAGGCCGCAGCTCAGATGGCCGTGTCGATTTTTGACACGGCGATGATCGCGCCCCTGGTGGAAGAACTGGTGTTCCGGGGTGTGATTCTGCCCCGGATTTCCAAGCGCCACGGCATTTGGAAAGGGATTCTCATTTCGTCCGTCCTGTTCGGCGCCGCCCACATGATGAACGGGCAGATGGACGCTGCGAGCGCAGTCCAGACGGTGGTGAACATCACCTTGATCGGCATTTTTCTGAGCCTGCTTTGCCTGAAAGAAAAGTCGATCTGGGCCAGCTTCACCGTTCACGCCATGAACAACCTCATCGAAATTCTGCTCCCGATGAATACCAGCGTCCAGCACGACTGGCCGGTGAATCTCGTGCTGACCAGCTCCCGCCGGTTTGTCACCGGGGGCGCCTATGGCACCGACACCAACGGGATTTACATGCTCGCGGCGATGGTGATGATTCTGTGGATTCTGGGCCGCTCCCAATCCCTGCGCCAGGCCATGGGCTTTAACGTCTGATCTTCGGATCAGGCGTTATTTTATTGTAAAGAAGGGCATTTATCGTACGGGAGCATGATATAAAACGATATCTTAAGTGAATCAATAAGGGGGGATACGTTGGTCAAAGCAGAATTACGCTACAATCCGTACGCCTTGAAGACGGAGGTCCGCTTCAACGGCCGGAAACCGAGGATCAACAGCCTCGTGGAAAAATACATCGGCGGCAGCCTGGAGGATTGGATCGACAAGGTTCCGGGCATCTTTGCGGGAGAGATGAACGGCTATGGGTTTGAAGCGGTCTGGCATCAGATGCGCCTGACGTTTTAAGCCCCTGACCCTTATTGCAGTCTGCGGCCTGATCCTCGCCGCCCTCGGCTTTATCGGCATGGCCGTCGGCGGAAATTTTGAAGCCTTTGTTCAAGGCATGACGCCGGGGGTCACCGCCGGGCTGTCCGTGCTGATTTTGATTTTGTTGATGTAATAGATTTGGACTGCCGCTCCGAAGGGGGCGGTTTTTTTGTGTTCGGCAGTATGCTATAATCATCATTATGAGGACGTTCTCACAACAGGAGGAAAAGGTATGAAAGACGATACCGCGAAAATCGAACAGCGTATCGAAAACATGAAGCAGATTTACGAAAAGGCCGGGGCACTCATCGACAAGCTGTCTGATGCCATTCCGGACAAGACCCGGGTGATGATTAAGGATAAAATTCTCGGGGACGCGGAGCTGAAAGCCCTCATGGCCGGGCTTGACGCCCACCGGCCGCCGCGGATTTTTACAGTGGGGCGCACCGGCGTCGGCAAGAGCAGCCTCATCAACGCCCTGTGCGGCGCCTACGTGGCGCGGGTCAGCGACACGAAGAGCTGCACGGAAACGGCCACGCCCTACTCGTGCCGGGACGGGGACCGGGTGCTCATGGAACTCCTGGACACCCGGGGCATCGCCGAATCGGATACCGTGAATCCCGACGAAAGCGCGGAAGCCCAGCTCACCGATCAGGTGAAGGCTTTTGAGCCGGACGTCGCGATTTTGATGCTGAACTGCACCCACCGGGACGACGTCGATTCGGACGTCCGGTTCCTGAAGCAGCTGGCGGAAGCTTACGAAGCTGCGAACGGCACGCCCCTGCCTGTCGTGGCCGTCGTGAACAAATGCGACGAAATGGCACCGTCGCGGATCAAGACGCCGGCAGACTATCCCCAGCGGAAAATCGACAAGATCGAAGAACAGGTGCGGCATTACAAAAAGATCATCGTTGAAAATGGGCTGAAAATCCAGAGCATCGTCGGCGTGTCGTCCCTCATCGACTGGCAGACTCCGGACGGCGAGGAAGTGGATGTGGAAAGCATCGACAATCTGCCCGAAGCAGATATCGCTCAGCTCCAGATCGCCTTCGACGGCCGCTGGCATATCGACGAACTCTTCGACAAGCTTGAAGATGCGATGGCCGACGCGGAGGCTCAGATGGGACTCAAAATGGCGGCGCGGCTTCAGGACGTCGTCGGCCGTCTCGCCGACCACCTGACTCATATTTTCTCGGGCATTTCGGCAACCGTCGCTCTGACGCCCATCCCGATTTCGGACATCTACATCCTGCTCATTCTTCAGGCCGTGCTCGTCAGCCTTATCGCGTCTCTGAGCGGCCGGGACATTTCTCTGGAAACGGCGAAGGAATTCATTTTGAGCATGGGCGGTGTCGCCGGCGCCGGCTACGCGTTCCGCCTCGCCGCCCAGCAGGCCGTTAAGCTGTTTAACGGCGTGTTCCCCGGCTCCGGCTCGGCCATCAGCTCGGGCATCGCCGCCTTCGGCACCTCGGCCATCGGCAAGGCGGCCGTCGCCCATTACATCGACGGGAAAGACATCAAAGAAGCGAAGAAATTATTTAAGAACGAGAAAAAGAAGGGGAACAAAGCATGATCGAAATCCGTGACGCGGTGCTGGAAGATGCGCCGTGCCTTCTTGAAATATACGACCATTACGTCAAACTCACGGCCATTACGTTCGAATACGAGACCCCGAGCGTTGAAGCCTTCCGGGAACGGATGCGCCGGACGATGCAGCGCTACCCCTATCTCGTGATTCTCCAGGACGGCGTGATTCAGGGCTACGCCTACGCAGGGCCCTTTGTCGACCGAGCGGCCTACGACTGGGGCTGCGAGCTGACGATTTACCTCGCCCCCAATGTCAGAAAATGCGGTCTGGGCCGCCAACTCTACACGGCGCTGGCGTCAGCTCTGAAGGCGATGGGGATCTTAAACCTCTACGCGTGCATCGCCTATCCTGAAAAAGACGACGAGTATTTAACTCACAACAGCGTCCAGTTTCACCGCCACCTGGGCTTCCGTATCGTCGGCGACTTCAAACAGTGCGGCTGCAAATTTGGCCGTTGGTACCACATGGTCTGGATGGAAAAAGACGTCGGTGAACACCGGGAAAACCAGCCGCCGGTTGTGCCTTATCCGGAGTTGAAGGAAAAAGTAAAATCATAAATCATCAAAAAAGAGACCTGTGTTTGACGCACAGGTCTCTTTTTTTGCGGTATTATGCTTTTCGGCTCTTTTTCACTTTCCGGTAAATCAGAATGGCGGCGAGGACGGCCAGGGCGATGGCCATGAACAGCGGCCACCAGCGGTCCCAATCGAAGCCGTCCTTGATCGGCGTGTAAGGGATGCGGTGTCCCCGGACGAGGAGCCGGTGGGTGTTGACCCCGTAAGGGGTGCAGGTGAGCAGGGTCACGAGGTCCATTCCGGGGACGATGTTCAGGGCCGACACCTTATCGGGCTTCACGACCTTGATTTGGTCGACCGCGTAGGCGTGGGTTTCTCCGACGACGGTGATGTAAAAATGGTCGCCCTTCTTCATTTTGTCCAGATCGGTGAACAGCTTTGCCGAGGGCAGACCCCGATGGGCGGCGAGAACCGCGTGGGTTGAGGGGCCGCCGACGGGCAGGCTCGTGCCCTGGACGTGGCCGACGCCTTTTTTCAGGACCTTGTCGCTGGTGCCGTGGTAGACAGCCAGGCGCAGATGAATCTTTGGAATGCGCAGGTAGCCCATGATTTCATCCCCGGCGGGGTTGAGCAGGGTGTCGTAGGGATGATGGAGCACGTAGTGGTTGTTTTTGTCGAACACATCGTCTTCGATGCTGTTGACGGTGTGCTCCGCGTTGTATGCCCGGGCTTCGCCGAGGATTTTCTGCCGCCTTGCTTTGGAGAGCTTGTGCACTTTGGCCTGGTAGCCCGCGATGGCGACGGCGTTCTGGTGGCGGTTGACGGCGTTGCTGACCGCCGGATACAAAAATATGCTGAGACCGGCGAGAAAAATAATCAGGATCAGCACGTTGACCGCTTTATTTTTTTTGTTGGATTTGGATGATTTTGGGGTTGGAGAAGTCATAGGCCCTTTCAGTGAATGCAAATATACAAAAAAAGCCGGAAGTCCGGCTTTTATTCAGATTTGAGGCGGCGGGCGATGACGATCAGCGCCGCAGAGGCGATGAGGGCCGCGCCGACGAGTTCAAACAGCGTGGAGGGATCGCCGGTTTTCACCCGAGTCGTTTTGGTTTTGGCAGAGGTGCCGGGCGTGGTTTTCGCTTTGATTGTGGTTTTCGGGTAGACGACCGAATAGTAGTCCCATTCGGAATGGCCGTTGCCTTGATCCACTCCTTCTGGCACCATGGCGAGGAAGGGGTCGACCTTGTCGTAGGCCGCGGCCTGTCCCGAAGCGCCAGTCTGCACCACGAGGTACATCCCGTAGGGCAGGGCCGAGAACCGGACCGTGCCGTTGGCGTCCGTCGTGGCCTTGGCGGCCGGGGCGGCTTTCGCGGTCAGTTTCGCAAAGGCGGCTGCAGCGTCTTCGGAGCCCGAGGCGGAGAGGTGGTCGTAATCGACCGAATGGGCCTTAAAGGGCGCCACAGGCGTAAACACGGCCGCGTTGCCCGAGACGCTGAGGTCCGCCACCCGGTACAGGGTGAAGGCGGCGCCGGGGATCGCTTTCCGGGTCTTATTATCGTTGAAAATGAAGCGCAGTTCAAGGCTGGCCTTCTGGCCGCTCAAAGGCGGCACGTTGTTGACGGCGGCGTGAACCGGAAAGGCGGTCAGACACACCGCTGCGAGCACAGCCGCCACTGCAGCGAAAAGGCGCCCTCTGCGGATAAAACTTCTGGTTTTCATGGGCATTTCCTTATAAATACGATGACAAAAGAGCGGGCACGCGGCCCGCTCTGCAGAACAACAAGTCAGTTCAGGCGTTAGGCCTGGTTTTTACGGTTTTTGGTGTAGAGCACCACAGCGAGAGCGACGAGTGCGCCGCCGGCGATGAGGTAGAAGAAGATCCCTGCGCCGCCAGTTGAAGGCAGTCCGCCTGATTTTGCATCGTTGAACAGGGACGTCTTGTTGTCTGCGTTAGCGTTGGCCGCTGCGACGGTCTTGGTGTCGCCGTTGTAAGTCGCGGTGTAGGTGTTGGTGTTGGTCCCGTTAATGGTGATCTTATAGCTGGCCAGGGTGCCGTCTGTGTTTAAGGTCGCTTCGATCTTGACTGGCACTGCTGTGGTGTCGAGCTTGTAGCCTGCTGGCGCTTTCGTTTCTTTCAAAGTGTATTCCCCAGCGTCGAGACCGGTGATCTTCATGAGACCGTTGGCGTCCGTGGTGACGGTCTTGGTGACCTTGCCATCTTGACTGGTCAGGGTGAATTCTGCGCCCTGGAGCGGATTCTTGACTGTGGTCATTTCGCCGTATTTGGTTGCTGTGATGAGATCACCCTTCTGATCAACGCCGACTTTGACGATATCCTTGGTCTGTTCGGAGTTTTCACCGTTGATGTCCCCGTCGATGTCGAAGGTGTACTGATGGGTATGTTTTTCAACGGTCTTGGTGTTGTCCGAGGTGTTTGGGTTGTTGGAATAGGTGACTTTGACGTCGTTCGGGTTGTCGGCGAAGCCGCGGGCTGCCGATGAATCCAAAGTCGCGGCGTAGGTGATCGTGACGTTCTTCGCATTGCCGTTGGTCAGGAAGTCTTTTTTAAAGGTCACGGTGAAGGATTTGTCGGTTTTTTCAATCGTGTAATCATCTGTGGTTGCGCCGTTGACGGTGATGTCCCCGGACAGGGTCATGTTTGTCAGGGTATCGGCGACGGTGTAGGTCGCGTTGGTGTATTCTGTGCCGTAGTTCGGAATGGTCGGGGTGATTTTGAAGGTCACTTTGTCCTCAGGCGCCAGGGTGACGCCTTTGTTGTTAGCGGGGTCTTCGCCGTTCTTCTTCGTGATGACTTTGTCGACACCGGGCTGGGTCTTTTTGGCGTCAGCCGTGGTTTTGCCCAAAGTTTCGGTGCCGTTGTCGCCGTTGTAGTCCGCGCTGACGAGCATCGGGCTGTAGACGTAGTTCGCGTTGGGGCCGTTGGTGACGAGCACGAGATAGGAGCCGGCTGCCGGTGCGGTGGCGGTGTAGTCGCCATTAGATTCCTTAAAGTCGACAGTTTGTAAGTTCAGACCTTTGACCTGGCCGGCGATCTTGTTCAATTCCGCGGCGGTCGGTTTTTCAGGATTGTTGATACTAATTTTGCTGTTGGCGACGACCCAGTTGCCGCTGCCGTCGTCTTTGACGATCTGGTAGCCGGTGACGGTATTGCCGGCTTCAACGCCTTGGACCGTCAAAGTCGTATCAAAGCTGGCCGCGTGGACAGGGATGGCGGAAAACGCCATGAGGGCCGCGAACAAAAACGCGAGCAGGACGATTCCCGACTTTCGAATGGTTTGTTGCATGATTTTCTCCTTTTTTTCTTTATAATATTTAAACAAATAATACGACGTGTTGCTCTGCTTGATTGTTGTTTTTGGATGATGATATAAGCGTTGTTTTGGGCATTCCCCCTTTAAAATGGATTTCTCTATCAGATTAATTATTGAATGTCCGCTTTTTAAGGATCGCGGCGATGGCGATCAGTGCGGCGCCAAGCCCCAAGTACAAGGCGATGCCGGTGCCGCCAGTTTTCGGCAGGCTGGCCACTTTCGTGTTCGTGACCGTTACGGTGTTGTTGGCCTGATCGTTGGCGTAGGCGACTTTGTAGCCGCTCGGTTCGGACACTTCTTTCACGTAATAGAAGTTGTAGTACAGCTTGCCGTCTTTGGGTTCCGTAACGCGCAGGCCACTGAAAGTTTGTTGCCAGTTGTTCGTGGCGTTCAGGTCCGCCGTTTTTCCGGAAACGGGGACGGCGTCAGCGGGCATGTCCTTTGGCGGGGGCGGCACTTCTGTGACGACGGTGCTGCCCCCGGAAGGTTCCGAGGTTTTGAGATTCCGGATGTCCATGGTCGCAGCGACGGAAGACGTGGCGCCGCTGTAGTTCAGCCAGCCGATCATATTGACAGTGATGGTTGTGTCGTTTTTGATGTTGTCGAGATGATAGGTCGCCGAGGTTACCATCGGCGTCCACGTGCTGCTGCCGGCGGGCAGGTAGCTGTTCGTCGATGAGGTGGTCGTCGCCGTCGGCTTCAGGGTCTGGCCGTTCACTTCAACGGACAGCACCCCGAAATTGTCGGTGAAGCTGTGGACGGTAAAGGTCAGGCCGCCGCCGGAGGTGACTTTGTGATCTAAAGTATAGTCGCCGTTCTGGCGCATCACCGACGCGTCATTGGCGCCGGGGCCGCCGGCTGTGCCGCGGTAGGTGGTCTGGAAATGCACGTTGACCTTCTGCCCGGAAACCGTCGTGGTTTTCGCGGCCATCTGGTATTTGTACAGCTGCACCTTGACCGAAGACGGGGTCTGGCTCAGCGCGTTGCCCTTGGTGTCTTTCCAGACCTTTTTGACGGTGAGCTGGGTCTCTGCCTTATTGGTGATAGCAGCCGACAGGCTTTTGCTATCCTTGTTGGGCTGAGTGTAGCTGGTCGTGAAGTCGGCGGGGATGTCCACTTCTTGCACCCGGTAGGTGTAGGTGGTGGTGCCGCTGCGCACGAGCATGTTATTAAACGTGCGCCGCCAGTTCGCGGAGGCCTCGGCGGTGAACACCGAATTGCCGTCTGCGTCCTGCCATACCGTGTCGGCGGTGGTGCCATCGGCGTGGTGGGCGGTTTGGATAATCTGGAACTTGACGCTCGAGATTTTGTTGTCGGGGTTGCTGTTGTCGGCCCAGATCTTCGTCACGGTCAGGGGTTTCGTTTCCTCCCGGACATTGTTCGTAAACGTCAGGGCGTTGTCCTGGCTTTGGGCCGAAACGGCGCCGCTGGATACGCCGGCGGTTTTCCCGTCGGTGAGGGTCTGGCTCCGGCTGTCATTGCCGCTGATGCTGACCTTGTCGAAGGCGCTGCCGTTTACGCCGGTTTCGGTGATCCGGTACTGCCATTTGGATTTGATATCCAACAGCTGGGCCGTCTGGGTCGGCTTCAAAGCAAAGGTGCCGCCGGCACCGACATTGGAGGTGACCCCGTCGATGACGGCACGGCCGGTGTAAGGTTCCCAGGTATTGCTGTTCGGCCGCTTGATTTCCGCCTTATAGTTAAAGCTTTGATCTAAGTAGTCGTCAGCCGTGGTGCCGGTCACTTTTTTCGTGACGCTCACGGTCCGGGTGATGGGGATCGTGATGGTCATGGACAGGTTGGATAAGGCGCCGCCCCGTTCCAGGTAGAACATCTTTAAGGTGTGGGGCTTGTCGTTTTCCCATTTCACCCCCTGGGCCTTGAAAATGTCGCTCAAAGTCGTTGTGGTGCTGTTGGAAGGCCTGGCCTTTGGATAGGTTTTGACCTGACCGGTGGCGAAATTGATTTCGCCGCTCTGAGGGGTGTGAATGCCCCCTAAATCGAGGACGAGGACGCCGTCGATGTACAGCCACATGTCGTCGTCGCCGCTGTAATTGAAAACAGCAGGTGTGTTGGTGTCCAGCATGCCGTCTTTGGGCAGGGAGAACTGGGCGTTCATGGTCATGCCGAAATGGTGGTTGTAGCGCGTTTCTTTGGACGCGTAATTGTTGGCGCTGGTTTTATTGGTGTCGTAATCGTCAAAAGGGAAAAAGCTGCCGGGATTGGAATTTCTTTCATCATTGCCGTACGTCACGGCGTGGGGCACGCTGTACACCTTAAAGCTGCCATTGTTTCCCTGGGCCGGATTGTAATAGGCGTAGTTCTGATCGCTGTCATAAGTGTAGGTGGTGTAGTTGCTGTTGCTTTTATTGGTGTCTATGCGCATCAGGCCGGTGACGTTTTGATAGACCTTTTTGTACGGGAAAACGTTGTTATTAAAAAGATAGTCCAGGCTTGTGCCGTTTGTGCGCAGCGTACCATTTTTCGTGAGCACCGGATAGCCGTCGCTGCCCAGGCGGTTCTGGACAATGCCGGTTCGGGCGGTGCTGCCGCCGTTATTGAGGGTGTACCCGCTTTTGCCGCTGGCGGTAAAGAGCAGGCGGCGCCAGTTGCCGGAGTCGTAATTGTGGTTGATCCCGGTGTTGCTGTGAAGGCCCCTGGGCTGCCAGTTGTCCGCGCTGGTGTCGTTGCTGGGGGGATAATTGCCGAGATTGCGGGTGGTTTTATCGGCGTATTCATCGAGATAATACTGGCCCTCTGTGTTGGCGTCGGTGCCGTCCCAGCCGGAGTAGTCGAATAAATTCATGGTGATGCCATCTGCACGGCTGTCTTCTGTCGTGATGGTGCCGGGGGCGTCAGCGAGGACTTTGGGGCTGATGATCCCGAGAATAATCGTCAGGAAGAGCAGAAAAGCAGCGCCAGCCCCGACAATAAGCGGCGTGAGCTTGATTTGAGACGTGCTTTTTTTCATCAATTCATTCCTTTCTTTAAAGACACTTAGATGCTTTTTAGAAAGTTTACAATTTGCACATCACAAAATCATCACATTTTTAAGAAAATGTGACAGAAATTAAAAAAAGTGAAATTTTTTTCTTTAAAAGAGTAAAAAAGTTATAAATTGTAAAATGTAAAAATTTTGGAAAAAAAGTGTAAAAATTTAGTTAGAGCAAAAAAATATAAGCCCTCGATCGGGCTTATGAATCAAGTCAATCATTCCCCGTGGGGGGGGTAAAATTAAAGGATTACACTCCGACAGATGCTGCCTTTCCAGGGTGAAGGTGCCTTTGCCGAGGCGCTTCTGGAGAATGCGGAAGATGGTTTTCTCGACCTGGGCGCCTTCTGTCGCCACGCGGACGGGAATGAGAATGAGGAACTGATTGAAGGCGTACTGGGTGTAAATGTCGCAGGGGCGCAGCCCTTTGGACAGGTGTTTTTTGATTCGGGCCATGGCTGTGCTGAGGGGCAGATCGTTTTTCAGATGTTTGGCGGCGTCGAGGGTCACCAGGAGAATGTCGCACTGGCTCTCGTGGAAACGCACCTGGTGCATCGCAATGTCGTACATTTTTTTGAAGATGCCCAGCTCGCAGTACAGGGCGCGGTCCCGGGAAGGCACGGCGTCGAGTTCGCCCAAAATGGCGATCAGGGAACGGGTTTGGACGGAAGTGGCGGCGGCGATGGCTTTGGCGTGGAGATCGAAAGTGGCTTCAGAGGGTTCGATTTCCAGATCGCTTCGGAGAAAATCGATGAGCCACCGGCAGTAGGACTCCGCCTGGGTGAACAGCCGGCAGGCCAGCAGAGACTCAATCAGTTTTTGATGCAGGCCTTCGTCGACGTACTGGTTGGTGGTGGCCGACAGGGCGATGGTTTCAACTTCGGCAGCGCGCTGGCGGGAGACGAGGTCGTCGGCGAGGGTCTTGAGCAGCTTGACCATGCAGACCCGGTAATAAGCGGAACGCTGCTGAATCCACTCATACTGGGACTGGGCCAGTTTGTCGAAATCGCCAGAGTATATTTTAAAAAGCTGAAGGCCCAGATCGATCCGGGTGTCGATTTCCTCGGTTTCCAGGAACTGGATGTAGAGGGTGTCAAATGTCCGGGTGTCCATTCGGACCGGGATTTTGGGGTTCCACTGATAGCCGCCGGTGCGGGAAAGGATAAAGGTGTCGTCGGGCCAGACGTCGGACAGGGCCGAGCGGATGCGGTAGATGAGGTTGCGCAGGGCGCCTTCGGGTTTTTTCGAATGGGGGCAATAAATCTCGGAAAGGTCGCTCACGGTACACACGCTGTCGCGGCGGATGATAAGCAGGGCCAGAAGCGCAGAGCGGCGCAGGGGCATCGCTTCCCTCGGAATCATGGTTTTGCCCTTGTAGCAGATGGTAAATTGTTTGAAAAACTGGACGTCCACGGTGTTTGAATCAGTGTGCATCATTTTTCAATTCTCTCTTCTTTGATTATAATTTTTTTAAGTAAGTATAAGTTTTACAGATTAAAATTAAGATAACCTTAATTTAATGGGAAAAATAGACAGACCATGAGAAAATGTCAAAAAATCGAAAGAAGGACAATCGGGATGAAAATCGCTTTGGCACAGATGGCCATGACTGAAAAGATGGAAGTAAATTTGAAAAAATCGTTGGCGCTGATCGAGCAGGCGGCGGCGGGGGGCGCAGACCTCGTGCTGTTCCCGGAAATCCAGCTGAGCCCGTTTTTTCCCCAATATGAAAATCAGGACGCTTCACAATATCTTATGACCCCGGACAGTCCGTATTTGAAGGCGGTGCAGGACGCGTGCGCCTGCCACCGCATTTACGCGTCCCCGAATTTTTATATGCATTTAAATGGAAAAAACTACGACACGAGCTTTTTGATCGACAGCACCGGAAAAATCCTCGGCGCCCAGAAAATGGTACATGTCGCGCAGGCGCCGGCGTTCTTCGAACAGGATTACTACACGCCGTCGGACGACGGGTTCAAAGTTTTTGACACCCCCTTCGGGAAAATCGGCATCGTCGTGTGCTTCGACCGCCACTATCCCGAAAGCATCCGCACCGAAGCCTTGAAGGGCGCGAACCTGATCCTCGTCCCCACGGCGAACATTACCGATGAACCGGACGAACTCTTCCAGTGGGAAATCAAGGTCCAGGCTTACCAGAACAGCGTGGGGATCGCCATGTGCAACCGGACAGGCGCTGAAGGGGCGGTGACTTTTTCTGGGCGCTCTATCGTCGCAGGACCTGACGGTGAAACCCTGGCTTTAGCTGGAAAGGAAGAGACCCTTCTCTTCGCTGACACAGACCTGGTCCACGCCGCGAAACGTCGGAATCAGAAACCTTATACCCAATTAAGACGAACCAAATTTTACAAATAAAAGCATTGAATCTTAAAATTTCCTTTGGTATAATCATGGTATCATTGGGTTTTGTTTAAGAAATATTCAAAACATCAAAGGAGAAGTACAATCATGGCAAAAAGTTTAAGAAAAAGATTCGCGGTGATGGCCGCGGTTCTGATCGCGGCCCTGGCCCTGCCGGTCATCGGCAGCGGAACGGTGCACGCTGCGAGCCCAACGTTTTCAGTGTGGAATGCCTTTAACAAATACGGGCAGCCATTAAATTCCATTAAAGGGGATATTCTGATCAAAAAAACCGGGGACACAACCTACGACAGCGAAGATCAGGCCGTGTACCAGATGAAAGACGGCCAGGACTACACCTTGGGCCTGATGCTTAACACGACCGGCATCAAAGAAGACATGGAAAACATCAAGAAGGCTTCTGGCTTTACGGGAACAGATCCTTCAACGGCATCCGGCGATGCGACGCTGGATGTTGTGGGCATTGTGAATCCAGAAAGCCAAATGACGGTTGACGTCAAAATTCCGGAAGGGATTGACATGTCCAAAGTCGATTTAAACAAGCACAAGCTTCAGTTGGGGGACAATTTCGGCGAATATAAGAACAACGAAAGCTTAAAAAGCGTGGATATCGCCGGCACCGATTTTTATAAGGATAAGGGTTACGACCTGTCGGGCTATAAATTCCAAGTCACATCTGCGGCTTATGATGAAGCCAGCCGAAATCTGCACATCGTGATGACCCTGCAGATCCCGAAAAACTACAACGGCAAATCTTACGATGAAATCAGCCAATTCAATTTCGGCTGCCTTTATAAAATTGTCAATGGCATGCCGGACAACTTTACGTTGGAAATTCCGGGGATCGCCCTCGACAAAAATGTCAAAGAAGGCCAGACCATGACTTTTGACGGCTCCATGGGCCAGAATTCTAACGATTCTGACTGCTACATGAGCGCAAAAGTTTCTTATTCATTGGGGCTGCCGTTCCGCGGCAACTGGTACGCGTCTCAGCTCGCAGGCGGCGCCGATGCGGCCAATCCGAAAGAATCCGCTCAGGGCATTTCACTGACGGTTCAGAAGGAAGTGCCGAAGCCGGTTCAGCCGGACAATCCGAAACCGACGCAGCCGACCAAAACGGACAACAAGCCCGCGGCGAACAACAATCAGACGGTGCAGAAGACGGCAGCTTCAAAGGTGAACACCGGCGACACGACGCCGATCGCTCTCTACGTCATTCTGGCGGCGGCCGCTGCAGGGGTGGCTGTGGTCCTCATCAAACACAGACCGGCACGGCATTAAGCATGAAACGAGAAGGCTCAGATGGGCCTTCTTTTTTTATGTTAATTTTGTTGTGTTAAAATGAAGCAATTGAATCAAAAAGAGGTGAGGCAAATGATAATATTGATGATTTTCGCAGCGGCCTCGGCGGTGTATGGGGCGCTGGTCTGGCACATCGCGTCGGGCTCCCATTTTTACCAGGTGTGGTGGGGACTGGCCGTAGTTTTCGGCGCCGCAGCTTTTGGCGCCCACGCTGGGATTTTTGTCAGAATGCCGGCGATCGGGCGGCACGTGCTCGAGGGGCTGGTTTTAGCGGCCGCCGCCGGCGCGTTGATCATGTTCGGGCTGATTCTGACCCAGTTTCACGCCGAAGCCCCGGACGGTCTCGACACCCTCATCGTCCTCGGCGCCCAGATCCGGTCCGACGGCCTGTGCCAGGCATTGGCCTTCCGATTAGATACCGCCGCCGCTTATCTTACCGCCCATCCCGAAACCCGCTGCATCGTCTCCGGCGGTAAGGGCGACAACGAGCCCGAAAGCGAAGCCGCCGCCATGGCCCGGGCACTCGTCCAAAAAGGCATCGCGCCGGAGCGCATTCGCTTGGAGGATCAGTCCCACAGCACCGTGGAGAACCTTCGCTTCTCCGCCAAAATAGCCGGCCCCTTAGACCAGAAGATCGGCATCGCGACCAACAACTTCCACGTGTACCGGAGCCTGAAGCTCGCCCGGAAAGCGGGGTACACCGCCGCCTTCGGCCTCGCCGCCCCGTCCACGGCCCTGTACCTGCCCAACAACGTGCTCCGGGAAATCTTCGGCCTCGTCAAAGACAAATTGGCAGGTAATATATAAAAACAATAAAGAAACTTATAGCGGCATTACATTTAAAGTATTATTAAAAAATGATTGCGGTATCAAAATGATCGTGATATATTGAGAAAAATTTAATATTGGATGAAGAGAGCGTGTTAAAGATGAACCGATTTAACATACGCGCTTCTGATGACAGACGTGCAGCGAAAAAGCGCATGATCGATCAACGTATTCAAAGTGAAAAAATCGTTAAGCTCACAGATGAAGTTTTAAGACAAGCATTGGCTCAGCGGGTTTCGGACATTCACCTTGGACCGATGGGAGTACAGACCTATCGGATACGTTTCAGGATCGACGGTGCGCTTTTTTTGTACGCTGAATTATCGTCAGAAGACTACATGAGCATGATTTCGCGCATCAAAATTATGGCCCAGCTGGACATCAGCGACAAGCGCTCGGTGCAGGACGGGGCCTTTGTCTTTCACGACATCCCGATGCGGGTGTCGGTGCTGCCGACGGTGCACGGGGAACACCTCGTCATCCGCATCCTCGACAGCCGGAACTACATCCAGGATCTGTCCCGGCTGGGCCTTTTGCCCGAACAGACCGCCAAACTCGACCGCATGATTGCTCGGCGGGAGGGGCTGATCCTCATCAGCGGTCCCACCGGCTCCGGGAAGACGACGACCCTGTTTTCCATCGCGAACCGTTTGAACCGGGAAGCCCTCCACGTGGTCAGTCTCGAAGAGCCGGCGGAAATTTTAATTCCCGGGGTCACCCAGGTTTCGCTGTCGGGCGTCCGGGATTTCAGTTTCGAAAAAGGGGTCCGGGCCGTGCTGCGCCAGGACCCGGATATCATCATATTGGGAGAAATCCGCGACGCCCCGTCGGCCCGGGCAGCCATTCGGGCGGCGGCGACCGGGCATCTGTGCTTCGCGACCATCCACGCGCGAAGTGCCTGGGGATGCCGGGAACGGCTCTTGGATTTCGGCGTGCCGGACTACATGGCACAGGATCAGCTCATCGGCCTTGTGGCCCAGCGGCTGGTGCCCCGGATCTGCCCGGCGTGCGGAAAGGTGGTGGACATGAGCGAAGCCCAGCGGCAAAAACTGAATCTTTCGAAAAAAGGCAAGCTCCGGGACGGCGCCGGCTGTCCGGCTTGCCGGCAGACGGGACGCGCCGGACGCATCGGCTTGTTTGAACTCGTCGATCCCGAACGTGACATAGAAGCGGCAGACAGCCGGCCCTTCAGGGCCAGCGCCGTCGCTCATCTGAAAAAAGGCAGGGTCGCCTATGCCGACGCTGAACCCTATCTTTAAGCGCCGGCGGCTCCGGGACGAAGACCTGGCGGCCTTCTGCGGCGAGCTGGCCGTGCTCATGGGGTCGGGCCTGGATTTATCCGAAGCTTTGGCCACCTTCGCCGAAGGGGAAAAGACGGGGCGGCTGAAAGCCGGCGCCGAATCGGCCCTCGCCGCGATCCGCCGGGGGCTGCCCTTCAGCACCGCGATGGCCCAGTGCGGCCTGGAAATTCCCCAGCTCGTCATCGAAACCTTGGGCGTCGGGGAAGTGTCCGGGCGCCTCGTGCCGGTGCTCGAGCGCCTGGAGCGGTACTACGAAAAGCGGAGCCGGCAGAAGAACAAACTCATTCAAATTCTCATCTACCCGGCGATTGTCCTCGTGATGACCATAGGGGTGACGCGCTATCTGGTGAAGCAGGTGCTGCCGAGCCTGACAGCGACGCTGTCCAGCTTGAATCTTTCTATGACACCGGGCACGCGGGTGATGATCGCGTTAAACAGTGCGATGGCCAATGTTTTGCTGGCCGCGGCCGGCGTATTGGGAGGCCTCTGGCTGTGCCATCTGGTGCTGCCGGAAACCGCCGCCCTGCGCCGGTCTATCGATTACGGCTTTCTGTACTGCCCCTTCCTGGGCCGGATGCGCCGCTTGGAGCTCTGGGCGGCCTATCTGGACATGCTGGTCCTCGCTTTGGAAAGCGGCGTCGATATGGTGACGTCCCTGTCCGTGGCGGTGAAACCGGCGGCCAACGCGTACTTCAAAGCCCAGCTCAGTCTGGTGCCCGAAGCCGCGGGTCAGGGATGGGCCCTGTCGGAAAGTCTCGACGCGACCGGCCTGATGGACAAAGGAGGTGTTCGCTTAATAGTAGTTGGTGAAAAATCAGGACAGCTGACGGCCATGTTGAAAAAGGCGGGACTGCGCTTCGGCAAGCAGTACGACCGCCAGTTCGCGCGGCTTTCCGCCGTGATGGAGCCGGCTCTCATTGTCATCGTGGGCATTCTCGTGGGCTGCATCATCGTGTCGTTTATCAGCCTGCTGTACACCATTTACGGGGGGTACGCCGCACTCATGTAATTTCAAAATAAGGAGAAGAAATGAAAAAGATTAAAAAGAATCAAAAGGGCTTTACTTTGGCTGAGATGCTCGTGGTATTGGTGATCATCGGGATTCTGGCAGGGATCATGATCGTCGCGGTGCCCCAGATCATCGAGCGCTCCCGGGCTCAGGTCGACAAGGCCAACGCGAAGCAGGTGACGTCGGCGGTCACCTTGTACGAAGCGGATCAGGGGAGCCTGCCGGCGGTGACGGCCGACTCCGGAACCAACGCCGCCTACAACGAAGTGGTCCAGGTGCTGGTTCAGAACAAATACCTGAAGAAGGAAGCGGACAATGACTACAGCGCGAAACAGAAAGGCAAGGTCTTCGTCTACAACACGGCGGACGGCGTGGTGGCCCTCGCGGATCAATAACCGGGGCATGACCCTCGGAGAAATGCTCGTGGTGCTGGTTTTGATCGGTCTTTTGAGCAGCGGGGCGGCAGCAGTGGGGACCGCCGGGGTGCGCATGGCAAATCGAGAGTCTTTTGAATCGGAATGCGGGGCCCTCCGGGACACCTTGAACGACGCCCGGGATCGGGCGCTGATGCAGAGCTCCAAACGGGACGCCGTCGTCGACTTTTACAGCGACATGGCCGTGGTGAAGATCTGGGACGACCGGAAGGATCAATACACGTCTCAAATCATCCATTTTGAAAAACTCACCGCTTCCGCGGCCAAAGGCGCGGCCGACCCGAATTACCACTACCAGGTTCGCTTTTCCGCCCAGGGTACCATCAACAAAGGGCAGACGATCCGGCTGAACGGCCCCGGCCAGCTGAAAAAAAGCCTGGTGCTTCAGCCGGTGACCGGGCGCATCTGGCTATCCCCATGAAACAGCACGGCAAAGCTTTAAAAATCCGGGACAGCCGGGGTATGACCCTCGTGGACAGCCTGGCGGGGCTGGTCATCATCGGGATGCTCTCGGTCCTCATGGTCACGCTGCTCGGGAATCTGGCGATTCTCAAAAAGGCGTCGGCGGGGCTCAACGCCCAAGGGCAGGGGCTGCCCAGGGCTTACTGCCGGGCTCAGTCGGCGATCGCCGCCATGGGCCATCCGGACAAGGCGGCGGCCAACGCGCGGCTTGAGACGGAAGCCGAGGCCCTGTCGGACGGGCGCACCGCGTACACCCTGCACGTCGACAAGATTTCAGGCAATGCCTATCATCTGACGGTGACGGTCGCGCCCAAAGGGGCCAAGGCGGCAACCTACAAGGAAGTGATTTATGCAGCACCCCAATCGACGAATCAGGAAAATTCAGACGAAACTTCAGAGCCAGCGAGGGATGACCCTGGCTGAGCTCCTGGTCACCCTCGTCATCATCGGCCTCATCGCCGGGCTTTTGCCCGGCTTTGCGGCCGTGTTCACCAAAGAGCCCAAAACGGCTTCGGCCAGGACGCACGTCCAGGATTTCCGCCACGTCCACGTCTTTATCGAGAAGACCTTCCGCGCGGCGGATTCGATCGTCATCGACGGAGACACCCTGTACGTTCAGGATCTGGAGACGCCGAAGTATTACGACGTCTACAGCCTGGCCAAATCGACCCATATTTTGTACCGGGATAAGTATTACGACAACTTCACCCCCCTTGTGAGCGGCTCCCGCAGTCAGCTGGACGCGGGGGTCGCGTTTTTTGAACTGGCGCCGGAATGGCAGGACGACCGCCCGAACGGCGTCTTTCGGTTGAAAATGCAGTACATCGGAGAGGAGACGGTTTATGAAACGGAAATTTACGCCCCGGCCCACGCCCAGACCGTCGTCCTCAAAAATCCTTAAACAAAGGGGATCGGTGCTGCCGCTGGTGCTCATCGTAATGATCCTCGCGGTGGTGCCGATTCTCGCTTTGTACACCAATAACGGCCGGGAGCTGGAAACGGCGGCCCGCTACCGGGATCACGAAGCCTGCCTGGTGCTTTTGGATTCCAGCACGGCTCTGTGCCGGGCGCAGATCGAAGCCGACGGCGCCTACACCGGGGAGACTCTGAAACAGGACCGGGGCAGGGCGGAGATTCAGGTGAACCGCCTGAACGCCGAAAGCTGGTTTTTCCGGTGCACTGCGGTTTACGGCACGGCGAAGTCCAGCACCAGCGGAACCTTTGCGTTAAAAGACAATGAACTCGTGATGACCGCCCCTTAACCCAGATAATGCTTTTTCTTTTCAGGTTTTTATGATAAACTAGTTCAAACATTTTAATAGATTGGATACTGACAATAAAATCATGCGTGCACTGCGCAGAGAAAGGGAACGATTATATGTGTGGCATTATCGGATACACTGGTAAATTAGAGGCTCAAAATGTTTTGATCGACGGGCTGTCCCGCCTGGAATACCGGGGCTACGACAGCGCCGGAATCGCGTATTTCAGAGAAAACATCGCCCATATTTCAATCCGCAAGACAGCG
The DNA here is from genome assembly GCA_945867155.1 of uncultured Eubacteriaceae bacterium. GTDB lineage: Bacteria > Bacillota > Clostridia > Eubacteriales > Eubacteriaceae > Pseudoramibacter. The sequence goes on from CAMBHL010000002.1 coordinate 26,241, forward strand.
GGCAAGGTCAAGGACCTGCGCTCGGTCTGCGACAAGGTCAATCCGTCCACCTGCGGCATCGGCCATACCCGCTGGGCGACCCACGGCGGCGTCTCAACGACCAACGCCCACCCGCACCGGGTTGGACAGGTGGCGTTAATTCACAACGGCATTATCGAAAATTACGCAGCGATCACCGAAAAGTTCAATCTGGGAGACGAACTCCAGTCGGAAACGGACACGGAAGTCGGCGCCGCCCTCCTGAATCATTTCTACAGCCAGGATCACGACCCGAAATCGGCGATCCGCAAGGCCGTGGCGGAAATCAAAGGCTCCTTCGCCTTTGGCATTCTCTTTGAAGACCGCCCCGGGGAAATTTACGCGGTCCGCAACGTCAGCCCGATGGTGGCGGCCTACGATCCGGAAATCGGCGCCTTCATCGCATCGGACGTCACCGCGTTCATCGAACACACCAACCGCTATTTCGTCGTGCCGGAATACGCCGTGGTAGCCCTGTCGCCAAATGGCATTGAAGTGGAAGACCTCAAAGGCCAGAAGCTCACGCCGGAATTCATGACCGTGGACTGGGATCTGACCGCTGCTGAAAAAGACGGCTATCCCCATTTCATGCTCAAGGAAATTCACGAACAGCCTGCCGCGATCACCCAGACGATCACGCCGAGAATTGCGGACGGCCTGCCGGACTTTTCTCAGGACGGCGTGTCCGATGCCTTCTTCGAAGGGGTCCGGGACGTGACCATCATCGCCTGCGGCACGGCGATGTACGCCGGCATGGTCGGCGCGGAATTCATCCAGAACCATCTGGGGCTGCCGGTCACCGTGTCCATCGCGTCGGAATTCCGCTACGCACGGCCGGTCATCGATAAAGATTCGATGGTCATCGTCGTGTCCCAGTCCGGGGAAACCATTGACACCCTGGAAGCCCTGCGCCTGGCGAAAAAATACACCGACCGCACCCTGTCCATCGTCAACGTCAAAGCGTCGTCAATTGCCCGGGAAAGCCATTACGTCGTCTACACCCACGCCGGTCCGGAAATCGCCGTGGCCTCCACCAAGGCCTACACCGTTCAGGTGGCGACGATGTTCCTTTTAGGCTTTAAGCTCGGCCTCGCGTCGGGCCGGCTCACCGAAGATGAAGCCCGGGACCGGGTGGCCGCTTTGAAGGCCATGCCCGCTCACATGGAAGAGGTACTGGCTTATGAAAATCAGGTCAAGGAACTGACGAGCCGGATGATCAACGCCCATGACGCGTTCTACATCGGCCGGGGCCTGGACTATCGGGTCGCCATGGAAGGGGCGTTAAAGCTCAAGGAAATTTCTTACATCCACGCCGAAGCCTACGCGGCCGGGGAACTGAAGCACGGGACGATTTCCCTGATCGAAAAGGGCGTGCCAGTGATCGCCATCGCGAACCAGCAGCCCGTTTATGAAAAGATGATCTCCAACATCCGGGAAGTCAAGGCCCGGGACGCCTTCGTCATTTTGATTTCGAAGGACAAGGCGGTCCACGACCCGTCGATCTGCAACGTGCATCTGTCGATTCCAGACGTGCCCGACGATTTCACGGTCTTTGAAACCGCTGTGCTGTGTCAGCTCATCGGCTATTACACCTCAGTCGGCAAAGGCCTCGATCCGGATCAGCCGAGAAACCTGGCCAAATCCGTGACCGTTGAATAATGCATAAACCTGCCGGAAAACCGGCGGAAACGCCCGAATTGATGCGTTCGGGCGTTTTTATTTTGCCTTAAACGCAAATTCAAAATTACAGATTTTTGGTTTGGGTAGTGTTTCTTGAACCCCGGCGCCCTGCTCTATAATGAAATCGCAAGCATTGTTGGTGTGTGTGAAGCGATGCTGCGCAATAAAATGAAATGAAAAGCTTATAGAGGAGGCTATTATGGGAATTGCAAAAGGATTCACCGAACCCACTGATCGGGTCAAACGTCTGAAAAAACGCATTATCGATGCAACGCCGACGGTTGAAGCAGATCGTGCGGAACTCATTACAGAAGCGTACCGGAAACATGAAAAAGAAGCGCCGGTTATGCGGATTGCTCATGCGAATGAACACATTCTGAACAACATTCCAATCACGATTCGCCCTGACGAATTGATCGTCGGGTCTGCGACCATCACAGACCGCGGCTGCCAGATTTTCCCAGAATACTCATTCCAATGGGTTGCCGATGAATTTGATACAATGGCAACGCGTAAATGCGACCCATTTGAAATTCCAGAAGATACGAAAAAACGTCTGGCTAAAGTTTTTGAATACTGGCCGGGCAGAACCAACTCCGAACTGGCCAGCTCCCTCATGTCGGACACTTGCCAGAAATGCCAGGATTTAGGCGTGTTCACCGTTGGGAACTACTACTACAACGGGATCGGCCACGTCTGCGTCGACTACGGCAAAGTCCTGCGCGTCGGCTTCAGCGGCATCATCCGCGAAGCAGCTGAAAAGAAAGCCGCCCTCGATCCTAACGATCCGGCGACCATTAAAAAACGCCAGTTCTACGATGCCGTGATCATCACTTACAATGCGGCGATCAACTACGCGCACCGCTACGCTGAAAAAGCATTGGAAATGGCGAAGACGGAAATCAACCCGCAGCGTCAGAAAGAACTGCTCGTCATCGCTCAGAACTGCCAGAATGTTCCGGAAAAACCGGCTCAGAACTTCTGGGAAGCCTGCCAGTCCTTCTGGTTTGTCCAATTGATCATGCAGATCGAATCTTCAGGCCACTCCATTTCACCTGGACGTTTCGATCAGTACATGTATCCGTACTACAAGAACGATGCCAATATGACCCGTGACTTTGCTCAGGAACTGGTCGACTGCATCTTTATCAAACTCAACGACTTAAACAAAACAAGAGACGCGGTTTCTGACGAATTGTTCGCCGGCTACGCGATCTTCCAGAACATGTGCGCCGGCGGCCAGACCCCTGAAGGGCTCGATGCAACCAACGACGTTTCCTACATGCAGCTGGATGCCATCGCCCACACCGGCCTGCCACAGCCATCCATGTCTATCCGTTACTGGGACGGCACCCCGGATGAATTCCTGTACCGCGCCTGCGAAGTCGTCCGTCTGGGACACGGCCTGCCGGCCATGTACAGCGACGAAGTCGCCATTCCGATGCTGGAAAACGACGGCGTCAAACTGGAAGACGCCAGAGACTGGCTGCCGATCGGCTGCGTCGAACCTCAGCCTCAGCACAAGACAGACGGCTGGCACGATGCCGCTTTCTTCAACTGCTGCAAAGTTTTAGATATCACGATGCACAACGGCCGCTGCCGCGGCGAACAGCTCGGGCCGAAGACGGGCGAAATGACCGAATTCAAGACCTTTGAAGATTTTGTGTCCGCTTACGAAACCCAGATGAAATTCTTCATCGACTACCTGGTCGAAGCCGACAACTGCGTCGACTACGCCCACATGATGAACATGACCCTGCCCTTCGAATCCGCACTGGTTGACGGCTGCATGGACAAGGGTGCGACGGTTCAGGAAGGCGCGGCCATTTACAACTTCACCGGGCCTCAGGCCTTCGGGGTTGCCGATATCATCGACTCCTTCGTCGCTGTAAAGAAACACGTCTACGACGACAAAGACATCTCCATGGCCGATTTGATGGACGCAGTGGATCACAACTTCGGCTATGCCGTTGACCCGACAGGGGCACCGGACGGCGCAGACCGCAGCCAGGTGGCACCGAAGGGCGGCAGCACTGCATCATCCGCTTCCGGCGGACGCTCCGCGATGGAACAGAAGATCTGGGATGTCGTCCAGTCTGTTCTCAAAGGCAGCAGCAATGTGGACATCGCATCCATCGCCCAGTCTGCATCGGCATCCGCGCCGACCGACAGCTGCAGCGCCTGCGACGCCAGCGCATCTGATTTGGCCAAATGGGAAAAGATTCACCAGATGCTGCTGAACTCACCGCACTTCGGCAACGATATTCCTGAAGTCGACTTGCTCGGGCGCCGCCTGACCAAGATTTACTCCAGCAACGTTCACGGCAAAAAGAACCCCCGCGGCGGGATCTATCACGCCGGCTGCTACACCGTTTCAGCCAACGTCGGGATGGGCCGTGCCGTTGACGCACTTCCGGACGGCCGTCTGGCACAGACTGCCTTGTCTGACAACATTTCACCGCGCCACGGCTGCGATGTCAGCGGACCGACTGCCGCCAACGCATCGTCTGCAACCATCGATGCCCTCGACTTCGGCAACGGCACCCTGCTGAACCAGAAGCTCCAGCCGTCAGCTGTCGCAGGAGACGAAGGCCTGAAACGCTTTGCCGCACTGGTCAGAGCTTACTTCGATCACAAGGGCTATCACATTCAGTTCAACATTGTGGACCGCGCGACCCTGCTCGAAGCGCAGAAACATCCGGAACAGCACAAAGACCTCATCGTCCGCGTCGCCGGATACTCCGCACAGTTTGTCGTTCTGGCCAAAGATGTTCAGGACGATATCATCGCGAGAACCGAACAGACATTCGAATAATAAGGAGAAGCCGCGTTGTTTGAAGATGACAATATCAATTACGGATTGGAAGGCAGCGTCTTCAACATCCAGCGATTTTCGCTCAACGACGGCCCAGGCATTCGAACCATTGTCTTTTTGAAGGGATGTCCGCTGCGCTGCCTCTGGTGCTGCAACCCGGAATCCCAGAAACTTCAGCCTGTGATTTTGTATCAGGCTGAAAACTGCATTCACTGCGGGTCATGCCTGAAGGTTTGTCCGGTGCCAGGGGCACTGTCGCCGGACAACCCGCATTTTGTCGATTACGACAAATGCAACGGATGCGGGGAATGCGCGGCGGTCTGTCCGGCCGACGCCCTGACCCAGAAAGGCAAAAAGATGACGGTTCAGCAGGTCATCCGGGAGGTCAAGAAAGACGCCAGCTATTACAGAAGAACCGGCGGCGGTCTGACTTTATCAGGCGGAGAACCCCTGCTGCAGTATGAATTTTCGGCAGAACTGCTCAAAGCGGCGAAGGCCCAAGGCTGGAATACAGCGATAGAAACGACAGGGTACACAACCAATGAAGAAGCGTTGGACAAGGTGCTGCCCAATGTCGATCTTGCGCTGCTCGACGCCAAAGCGCCGGATGATGAAGTTCATAAACATTTCACCAATGTGAGCAACACGGTCATCCGGAAAAATGCGGTTCGCATTGCCCGGGAAGCAGGCCAGACCATCATTCGTGTGCCGACGATTCCGGGGGTCAATGCCGATGATCACACCATTTCGGAAATCATCGCTTATGCCAAATCCCTGGACGGCGTTCACGAAATGCATCTGCTGCCGTACCATACGCTGGGCGAAAATAAATACGAATTGTTGGGTCTTCCGTATCGGATGCCGCCGACAGAACGGCCGTCCCGCGAGACCATGAATCATTTCAAGGAGATGGTCGAAGCGGCAGGGCTGAAATGTAAAATCGGCGGATAAAAAGATGGAATAAAGGTTAAATAGTTTTTATACAAAGGTTGAACCGGCGGTTTAAACAACGGCCGTTCAATAATCAAAACAACGGACAGGACAATTTAAGCAGTTGACTGATCATGTGGGGATCGGCCGCCTTTCTGCTTACAAGCTTCCAGAGCACTTCAATTTTTGATCTCATGATGTCTTGAACGGTTTTGATTTTGGGGCCCGAGATTCGGGCCCTATTTTTATAATGAATTCAATAAAGAGAGGAAAACAATGGACGCAATTGGACAAATTGTTCATGCCGCAGGACAGGCGTATGAAGCGTACCGCAGGTGTTCTCTGAAAGACCGGAAAAAAGCGATAGAGGCGGTTCGAACCGGCTTAAAGGGAGCGGTTATGAACCTCGCCGAAAGGGCTTACCGGGAAACCGGCATGGGCCATCCTGTCGACAAAGCGCGGAAAATCAAACTGGCGATTGAAAGAACGCCCGGCGTCGAGGATCTCGGCACGGAAGTGCTGACCAATGACGACGGGATGGTCTTAACCGAATACGCCTCCTACGGGGTAGTGGCAGCTGTGCACCCGTGCACCAATCCTATTGCCGTGCTCATCAACGCGACGATTTCAGCTTTGGCAGCGGGAAACGCCATCATTCACTGCCCGCACCCCCGGGCGTACAAGTGCAGTCAGCTGGCGGTTGATCTCATCAACGAGAGCATTCGGGACTGCATCGGCATCGATCATCTGATCGGGATTCTCCCTTCGGCTGGCCATCGGGTCACGGAAGAACTCATGAATCATCCCGATGTGGATATGATTTTGGTGACCGGTTCCGACACGGCACTCAGCGCCGCCTTCCGCGCCGATAAAAAGGTGATCGGCTCAGGCCCGGCCAATCCGCCGGTGATCGTCGACGAAACGGCAGATCTGGAACAGGCTGCGGCGGATATCGCGAAATCGGCCAGCTTTGACTACAATCTGATGTGCATTTCAGAAAAGGCGATTGTTGCCGTCGACCGCATTGCCGAACTGCTGATGACGGCCTTTGCCCGCCAGGGGGTTCAGGTTTTAAATCAGGAAGAGATGGCGAAGGTCGAACGCCTGATGACGAACGCGGATGGCGACATCAACCGTAAATTCGAAGGCCGTTCACTGGAAGAAATTTTGAAAAAAGCTGAGGTACAGTATCATTATCCGGCGAAACTGGCCGTCGGCGAAGCCCAGCTGAATCATCTCATCGTCATGAAGGAAATCAAAGTGCCGGTGGTGCCGATCGTCCGGATGCCAGACTTTAAGTCGGCTTTGAAAGCCGCCCTTCAGATCGAACAGCACAGCCGCCACACGGCAGGCATTCACAGCCGCAGCATCGAACGTCTGGAAGAAGCAGCCCGGGTGATGGGGACAGCGGTTTTTGTCAAAAACGCGCCGTTCATTTCGGCAGCTGGCTTTGACGTGGAAGTGCCCTGTGCGCTCTCTATTGCGAACCGGACAGGTGAAGGCCCGGTCTCAGCCCGGCATCTCGCTTACCGGAGAAGATGCGTTTTGTCCAAAGCCTTCCGCCTCAGATAGAGAAATAGAAAAATACAATAGCAAGATTAAAAAAGAAAACGCTGTGTGTGTTGAAAAGTACATTTATTTTTAATAAAATAAGAATAATGAAATTAAACAAAAGGGGATTGGAACATGGCAGAAATTGATAAATGGGCCCAATCAGATGAGTTTAAACACATGCAGCAGGTCTTTCAAAAAGTGACAAAAGTGCCCTGCCGGCTGATTGATTATAGAGGCAAAAGCATCAACGAAGGGAACGAAACGTCGCCGATTTTAAAAAAAGCGGCGGATTGGCAGGAAATCAAAAAAATATTTGAACAGGAGGCGAGGGAAACCAGCATTCAGGCGGTGACTGATGAAGAAATCCGGCTGTACCGCGTCTTCAAGACCCTGGGGTTTTTTGTGGTGCCCTTGGCTTTTGACGGCGTGTACATGGGCGCCCTTCAGGGGGGACCGGTGCGCCTTGAAGAGACTTCCATTGAAATCGCCGATGTGCCGGCCGAGATGGGGAAAAAGGCGGAACTTTTCTGCCAGGTCAATGCCAAACTCATCGAAGCGCTGCCGGTTTTTTCTCTGGCGTCTTTTAAGGCCGTGGCAGAAATGGGACAGCTGTGGATCGGAAGGCGAGCCGCGCTGGGACGCAAGATTGATGAAATGAATGCGCGCAGCGAACATCACACGGCGATCATCGAGCAGCAGTACAAAAAAATAGAGGCCTTTGAAAGGCGGATACACCAGAAACCGGAACAGCAGCATCTCGAAGATCAGCTCAACATGCATTTCTGGTTCAATTCCCTGACCTCTGCGGCGAATCTGGCCATCATTGAAGGGGCCATGCGCACCAACGAAATGATCACCCTGATTTCGGATTTCCTCCGGGACACCCTTTTCGACCACGAACGCTTCTGGAGCATTGCCAAGGAAACCGAAGCCATCGAGTGCTACCTGCGCATTCAGGGGGTGCGCTTCGGGGACCGGGTTCAGTACAAAATCGATGTGCCCCGGAGCATGATGAAGCTCTGCGTACCCAAAATGATGCTCATGCCCTTTGTGGAATTCAGCACGGTCGAAGTGATCAATCAGGAAGCGGGCGGTCAGATTCTCGTAAAATTCAGCAAAGAATCCTCCCACATCGTCTGTGAGGTGCAGGACAACGCCAAACGGCAGATCGCGTCTAAAATCCCTTCAGAACCGAAAAAACACTATTCCATTGAAAAGAACATCGGAAGAGTCCGGGACCAGCTGGGACAGATTTACGGCACAGGCTATCACATCGTCAACACCGAAAAGGACGGCGTCAACGATCTGCTGATCAGTATTCCGGAAAGTGGAGTGTCCCATGTTTGAAGTTTTAATCACCGATGACGAGCCCCTCATGCGTCAGGCACTGACGCAGATGATCGGGATGGTCGACGGCTTTGAAGTCTGCGGCGAGGCGACCACGGGGAATGAGGCGATCAAACAGGTGAAGGCCCTGAAGCCGGATATCGTTTTTATGGATGTGGTCATGCCCGACGAAGACGGCATCAAAGCGGCCCAGAAAATCCGCGAAATCCTGCCCCACGTCACGATTTATCTCGTGTCAGCCTACAATACTTTCGACTTTGCCAAAGAAGCCATTCATGTGGGCGTCGACGAGTACCTGCTCAAGCCTTTGAGCTTTTCAAAAGTCAAGCGGCTTTTGGAATCTTTCCGAGGCCTTAAAAAGCGGCGGAATCGGACCTTTAACGCCCTTTGTTCAGAGATCGACGGCGGCGATTACGCGAAGATGTATTACGATCTGCCCCAGCTGGTGCAGGCCATTAAGACCGAAAGCTGGGAAGCAGCGGACGAAATCATCGACTACTACTACACCCTTGAAAACCAGCTTTTCATTCACTACAATTGTCTCGAAGAGACGAATTACATCAACCGGCCGGCAGGGAAAATGCTGCCTGTGGGCCGCTGGCTGGCGTTTCGGCTCTACGCGACGATGGATCTCATTTACCGGCACAACGCCTGTGATCTGTATCCGGTAATGAAGAAGTCCTTTGCGTACATCGACCATCACATCGGCGAGAATATCGGCCTTCGGGAGGTGCGGGAAAACAGCGGCCTGTCCCAGGGGTATCTGAGCCGGATCTTCAAGAAGACCCTGGGCATTTCCGTCATGACTTATATCCATTTGTGCCGGATGATGCAGGCCAAATGGTATTTCTGCGTGTCCAACGACAGCGTGACCGACGTCACTTACCGTCTCGGTTATAACGAGAGCTCGTATTTCAGCAAACTCTTTAAAAAATATGAGCACATGACGATTTCAGAATACAAAAAAATCGTGCGAAAAGAAAAAGAAGAACAGAAAGCAAAGGGATAAACAATCAATGAAAAGAACAGCAGAATCTGTAACAGAAGGACATCCGGACAAGCTCTGTGATCAGATCGCAGACGGCATTGTGGATGCCTGTCTGGAAAAAGATCCAAAAAGCCATGTAGCGATCGAAGTGATGGCGTCGAAGAACACCCTCTTTTTAGCGGGAGAGCTTTCGCCGGAACTGATCGAAAGCCGCGCCGTTTCAGTGGAAGCCATCGCGCGAAAAACGGCAGAAGCCATCGGCTACACCTCTGAAGAGGCGGGACTCGACGGACGGCACTGCCTAGTGATGGCAAACATCAACGCCCAGTCCGCTGACATCAACGCCGCAGTTTCCAAGGCGGATACAGTGGAAACCGCCAAATGGCAGGCCGGCAAGGTCCGCTGCAAATGGCTGCCGCCGGAAAAGGGCGAAGCGGGAGAACACTACACCGTGAGCCACATCGGCGCCGGAGATCAGGGCATCATGTACGGCTACGCGACAGACGAAACCGAAAGCCTCATGCCGCTGCCTTTCGTATTGGCGACAGCGCTTTCCAAACGTCTGGCCCAGGTCCGCAAAGCCGGCACCTTGCCGTGGCTGCGCCCCGACGGCAAAAGCCAGGTGACCCTGGACGGGGATCACAAAGTCAGTTCCATTGTGGTCTCTGCCCAGCACGACCCGAGCATCGCCCTGGCCGACCTTCAGCAGGCCATTGCCGAGCATGTGATTGTGCCGGTTTTTGAAAAAACGGTGGGATTGGACTGGATCACGGCGGATACTCAGATCCACATCAATCCGTCCGGGCGCTTCGTCATCGGCGGCCCTCTGGGAGACACCGGGGTGACCGGCCGCAAGCTCATGGTCGATACCTACGGCGGAGCCTGCCATCATGGCGGCGGCGCCTTTTCGGGGAAGGACCCGACAAAAGTCGACCGCTCCGGGGCTTATATGGCCCGCTACCTGGCGAAAAACATTGTGGGCTGCGGCCTCGCGAAGCGGTGCGAAGTGGCCCTGGCTTTTGCGATCGGCCGGGAAGAACCGGAAATGTTCGAAATCAATACGTTCGGAACAGCGAAAGCGCCGGAAAGCCAGATCAAAAAAATGATCGAACACAACGTTTCTTTTGCGGTGCCGGATATCATCGACGGCCTGAACCTGGCTCAGCCAATTTATCAAAAGACAGCGGCCTACGGCCATTTCGGCCAGCCGGACCGCCCCTGGGAAAAAATTGACGCCTTCGAATCCGTCAAAAAGTAGCCGCTTAAAAGTAAAAATAAATCATATTTGTGTATACAAGGTGACAAATTTACACAAAGAAAGCACTGCTTTCTTTGTGTTTTTTTTACAATTATTCGGTAAAATAAAACCGTAAATCAGGGCAGATCTATATGTTGTGGTGTGAATTTTCAAAAGCACATGAAAACGCGGGTGTAAACGCATAAAAGTGTATTTTTTATAAGAACACCGCAAGTAATTATCTGGTCAAATGGTTTACAATAACTGTAGTCAGATAACCTAAAAGGAGGAAAAGCTTATGACAAATGAAGCTTTGGGTATGATTGAAACCAAAGGCCTCGTCGGATGCATCGAAGCAACTGATGCCATGGTCAAATCTGCCAACGTCACGTTCACAGGCTATGAAAAGATCGGTTCCGGTCTTGTCACAACCATGGTTCGCGGCGATGTCGGTGCGGTCAAGGCAGCTGTAGATGCTGGCGCAGCGGCAGCTGACAAAGTTGGCCAGGTTGTTTCAGTTCATGTGATTCCGAGACCACATCAAGATGTGGAAAAAATGTTACCAACTTTATAAAATAGTGGAGGTGTGAATTAATGAAAGATGATGTTATGAACAAATTGATGGACGAAGTCATGAAGAAGATGGAAGAAGTCGAAGAAAAAGGCACCGTCTCCGAAGCCACTGGTACTTGTGGACTGACTGAATACGTAGGACAGACCATGGGGGATACGATTGGTCTGGTTATCGCTAACGTAGATCCTAACTTACATGAAGCAATGGAAATCGATCCGAAATACCGTTCAATCGGGATTATTTCAGGACGTACAGGGGCTGGCCCGCAGATCATGGCAGCTGATGAAGCTGTTAAAGCGACCAACACTGAAATGGTTATCTGCGAAATGGCTCGTGATACCAAAGGCGGCGCAGGACATGGTTCACTGGTTGTCTTCGGTGCTGAAGATGTTTCCGATGCAAAACGCGCTGTTGAAGTTGCGTTGGTCGAAACTGAAAGACACTTCGGCGATGTTTACGGCAACGACGCCGGCCACCTGGAATTCCAGTACACCGCTCGTGCTTCCTTCGCCTGCAACGCTGCATTCGGCGCACCAATCGGCCGTGCATACGCTCTGATCTTAGGCGCTCCTGCAGGGATCGGTATTTTAATCTCCGATATCGCACTCAAAGCTGCTAACGTTGAACTGATCAGCTACTGCTCACCTGATCATGGGACAAAGGCTTCTAACGAAGGCTTTATCAATGTTTACGGCGACGCTGGCGCTGTCCGTCAGGCTGTCCGCGCAGCTCGTGATGCTGGTATCCAGGCATTAACAGCATTAGGCGGACCTTGCCCATCAGCTACAACTCCTTACATTTAATGGTATTAGACCCACACTAATACAAAGAGATTTAAGGAGGAATGACTAAATGAGATCAAAAAGATTTGAAGCTCTGGAAGCACGTCCGATTAAAAAAGACGGTTTCGTTAAAGAATGGCCAGAAGTTGGCTTGATCGCCATGAACTCTGACTTGGACCCAAAACCAAGCATCAAAGTTGAAGATGGCAAAATTGTTGAAATGGATGGCAAGAAGAGAGATGACTTCGACATGCTCGATCAGTTCATCGCTGACCACGCTATCCACATTGAAGATGCAGAAGAAGCGATGGCAATTCCGTCCATCGATATCGCCAACAAACTCGTTGACATTCATGTTCCAAGAAAAGACATCATCAAAATCACAACCGCTGTTACCCCAGCTAAGATGACTGAAGTCCTGGGCTACATGAGCGTTCTCGAAATGATGATGGCACAGAACAAGATGCGTGCTCGTTTGATGCCGTCTAACCAGTGCCACGTTACAAACGTTAAAGATAACATGGTTCAAATCGCCGCTGATGCTGCTGAAGCAGCTATCCGTGGATTTGACGAACAGGAAACCACAGTTGGTATCGCACGTTACGCACCATTCAACGCCTTAGGGATCATGGTTGGCGCAAACTGCGGCCGTCCGGGTATCTTAACACAGTGCTCTGTTGAAGAAGCAACCGAACTTGATATGGGGATGAGAGGCTTCACCGCCTACGCTGAAACCATTTCTGTTTATGGGACTGAACAAGTTTTCATGGACGGCGATGACACCCCGTATTCAAAAGCATTCTTAGCATCCGCTTACGCATCTCGTGGTTTGAAAATGCGTTTCACCTCTGGTTCTGGTTCAGAAGTCCAGATGGGTTATGCAGAAGGCCACTCCATGTTATACCTCGAAGCCCGCTGCCTGTATGTCACAAGAGGCGCCGGTGTTCAGGGGACTCAGAACGGTTCTGTTTCATGCGTTGGTGTTCCGGCCGCTGTTCCTGGCGGGATTCGTGAAATCCTGGCTGAAAACCTGTTGGCAGCATGCCTCGACCTGGAATGCGCATCATCAAACGACCAGACATTCACACACTCGGATTTACGCCGTGTCGCTCGTTCATTGATGCAGATGGTTCCTGGGACAGACTACATCTGCTCCGGTTATTCATCCACTCCGAACTACGACAACATGTTCGCAGGATCCAACTGGGATGCTCATGACTACGATGACTGGAACGTCATCCAGCGTGACTTGAGAATCGATGCCGGCTTACAGCCTATCACTGAAGACGCATTGGTCGAAGCACGTGCCAAAGCCGCTAGAGCGATCCAGGGCCTGTTCAAAGGCATGGGTCTTCCGGAAATTACCGATGAAGAAGTTGAAGCCGCAACATACGCAGACGGTTCCAAAGATATGCCGGACCGCGACGTTGTTGCCGACCTGAAAGCTATCGAAGACATGATGAACAGAGGCGTCACCGCTGTCGACTTCATCAAGGCTCTCGACAAAGAAGGCTTCCACGATGTTGCACAGTCGATCTTTAACATCCAGTACATCAAATGCGCTGGTGACTACCTGCATACAGCTTCTAAATTGTCTTCTGACTGGGAAGTCATTTCTGCAGTTAACTACAAGAACGACTACCATGGTGTCGGAACTGGGTATCAGATCTCTGAAGAACGCTGGAAACAGATTTCTGACCTGCCGTGGGCAGATGACCCAGAAACAATTTAGTGAGAGGGGTGTATAGAATGGCTGTTAACGAAGAATTGTTAAAATCAATCATCGCAGATGTTGTAAAAGAAATGTCAGCTGATGCGCCAGCAGAAAAACCAGCAGAAGCGCCGAAAGCAGCTCCTGTTGATGAAGGCCCGGCTGAAACATTGGTATTGACGCCAGACGGCGAAGCCCAGAAGGGCACGGCTGCAGATGAAGTTATTATCGGCGTTTCCGCACAGTTTGGTGCAGAACAGCAGAACAACATCATCGGCGTGCCGCACGCCAAGATCATGAAAGAATTGATCGCTGGTATCGAAGAAGAAGGAATGAAAGCTCGTGTCGTCAAAGTCTATCGTTCAGGTGACGTTGCTGTTATCGGACATGACTGTGCAGAACTTTCTGGTTCAGGCGTTGCAATCGGCATCCAGTCCCGTGGGACCTGCTTGATCCATCAGGCAGACCTGCCGCAGCTCGGCAACTTGGAATTATTCCCGCAGTGCCCGCTGATCGACCTTGACACCTATCGTCAGATCGGTAAAAACGCTGCCCTTTACGCAAAAGGCGAAAGCCCGAACCCAGTGCCGGTTAAGAACGACCAGATGGCCCGTCCTGCTTTCCAGGCCAGAGCTGCGCTTCTGTACTTAAAAGAAGTCCAGTCTGTTGTCTTAGGGAAGAAACCGGTCAACATGAAAGTTTCCTACAAATAATAAGGAGGTGCACAGATGACACAAGAACAAATGTTAGAACAAATCGTCAAACAGGTTATGGCATCGATGTCCTCCGGCTCTGCAGCCAGCGCGCCGTCTGACGACGTCAAAGTGACCGATGCAGATTATCCTCTGGGCGAAAAAAGACCTGAATTAATCACATCAGCAACAGGGATCCCGCTGAAAGAATTAACCTTGGAAAAGGTTCTCGACGGCACCCTCAAAGCTGAAGACTTGAGAATCAACCCGAAGACCCTGGAACTCCAGGCTCAGGTCGCGGACTCTGTCGGCCGTGATGCTTTCGGCATCAACCTCCGCCGTGCTGCTGAATTGATCGCAGTTCCAGATGCCCGCGTTCTCGAAATCTACAACGCTCTGCGTCCGTACCGTTCAACGAAAGAAGAACTCGAAGCGATCGCTGATGAACTCGAAACCAAATACAGCGCAAAAGTCTGCGCACAGCTCGTCAGAGAAGCCGCTTACATCGGATACAAGAGAAAGAGAACAAAAGAATTTAAATAAGTTTCGATTAGGATTGTTTGGAGGAGAATATGATTATAGCTGGGATTGACATCGGCAACGCGAGTACAGAAACTGCGCTGGCGAGAGTTGATCATCACAAGCCCGAATTTCTGGCCAGTGGCATTGTCGCGACAACCGGGATCAAGGGGACGCGGCAGAACATCCACGGCGTTTTCGCCTCCTTAAAGCAAGCCCTAGACAAAGCCAATTTAACGCTTGATGATGTGGAGCTGATTCGTTTAAACGAAGCAGCTCCTGTTATCGGCGATGTGGCGATGGAAACCATCACAGAAACGATTATCACAGAATCCACCATGATCGGTCACAATCCATCCACCCCGGGTGGATTGGGAACCGGCGTCGGGGATACGATGAACATCCGCGATCTGCCAGCGGCGAAAGCCGGCGATGCGGTGATCGCCGTGATCCCGAGGGATGTTGATTTCGAAACCTCATCGAAGATGATCAACCGCGCTGTGGATGCAGGCATTCACGTAAACGGCGCGATCGTTCAGAGAGATGACGGCGTTTTGATCAACAACCGCTTGAACAAAAAAATACCGATTGTAGATGAAGTCGCATTAATCGACAAGGTGCCGATTGGCATGCGGGCGGCAGTAGAAGTTGCCGAACCGGGCAAGGTCATTGAACAGCTGTCGAACCCTTACGGGATTGCGACCGTTTTTGACTTAAGCTCCGAAGAAACCAAACAGGTTGTGCCAATCTCAAGAGCCCTCATCGGGAACCGTTCAGCGGTCATTATTAAAACCCCGGCCGGGGATGTCAAAGAAAGAAAGATTCCGGCTGGTAAAATCATCATTCAAGGTGAAAACAAAAAAGCTGAAATCGCGGTGGATGCCGGTGCAGAAGAAATCATGGAAGCCCTCAGAAGCGTCCAGCCGGTCGAAGACGTCACCGGGGAACCGGGAACCAACGCCGGCGGCATGCTCGAAAGAGTGCGCCAGGTCATGTCCAACCTGACCAACCAGTCACCCCAGAACATTCAGATTCAGGATATTCTGGCTGTTGACACCTTCGTGCCTCAAAAGGTGCAGGGCGGGATGGCCAACGAATTTTCGATGGAAAATGCCGTTGGCATCGCGGCCATGGTCAAGGCGGACAAACTGCAGATGGGCATCATCGCGGAAGAACTGGAAAAAGAACTCAACGTCAAAGTGGAAGTCGGCGGTGTCGAAGCTGAAATGGCGATCCGCGGTGCCTTGACGACACCAGGGTCTGACAAGCCGATGGCCATTCTGGATATGGGTGCCGGGTCTACGGATGCGGCCATCATCAACCGGGAAGGCAAGATCCACTACATTCACCTGGCGGGCGCCGGCAACATGGTCACCATGCTGATCGGTTCGGAACTGGGCATTGAAGACATGCACACCGCCGAAGATATCAAAAAATATCCGGTGGCCAAAGTCGAAAGCTTGTTCCACATCCGTCACGAAGACGGTTCCGTACAGTTCTTTGAAAAGCAGCTCGATCCGCGGGTCTTCGCCCGTGTGGTCATCTTGACGCCGGACGGCATGGTGCCTCTGCCGGGCAATCTCACGGTAGAACGCGTTAAAACCGTGCGTCAGGAAGCCAAGAAAAAAGTTTTTGTGGTGAACGCCATCCGGGCCCTCGAAAGAGTCAGCCCCACAGGCAATGCTAGAGACATGGAATACGTCACAATGGTTGGCGGCTCCTCGCTGGATTTCGAAATCCCGCAGCTCATCACGGATGCCCTTTCGCGCTACTCCATCGTAGCCGGACGTGCGAACATCCGCGCAACTGAAGGACCGAGAAATGCAGTGGCAACGGGACTCGTTCTCGCGTACTGCGAAGGTGAATGATATGAATCCCGGATTAGAAGCACCGAAACCAGAAATTGTGGTCTACGCGATCCAGAATTCAGTGCCGAAGGACATCATCAGAGAAGTCCTTTTAGGAATTGAAGAAGAAGGCTTGCCTTATAAACAGGAAACGACGAAAAATCAGATAACGGCTGAAGATTTAGCCTATAAAGCAGCGGAATCCTCTCATCTCGGTGTGGGCATCGGGATCGATCAGCATCAGATCGTCCTGCACTACATCAAACTGAGAGGAGGCAAGCCGCTGTTTAGCATTTCAACGAATGAAGATGAAGAACATCTTCGTGCAATCGGCGCGAATGCCGCGCGGGTTGTCAAGCATATGCCGTTTAAAATGCTTGAAGCGTGAGTGCTGTAAACCGAAAGGAAGGAGAGTTCAATGCGCCAATCAATTGGTTTTATTGAAGCCAAGGGACTAGCCACAGCCATTGAAGCCGCTGACGCGGCGGTCAAGGCCGCGAACGTCTGTTTGTTGGGCATTGAGTCCAGTCGGGGCGGCGGCATGCATGTTGTCAAAGTATTGGGAGATGTCGGCGCATGCAAAGCGGCGGTGCAGGCTGGCGAAGCAGCCTGCGACAAGGGAAACGGCTGCCAGTCAGCCATTGTCATTGCCCGCCCGTCGGACGGCTTGATGCCGATGGTCTACAACACCCAGACCAAAGGTTTTGATCCCGCTAATGTACGGGACAAATACTGGATGAAGTATTACTGGAACATTCCGACATTCGGCAGCCAGTTTGAACCCTCAAGGGGAACCAGAGCTGAAATGCCGGACCCGGTAGATAAGAAAAACTAAGCAATCTGGACTTGTCCTATCACAAGAAAGGAGAGCCGCAAATGTACGATGAAAAACAGATCAGACAAATTGCAGCAGCTGTTTTGGAAGTCTTTAAACGCTGCCAGAAGGCGCCTGATCTCGTGAGCCTGGGCATTCCCAGTGCCCACATTTACTGCAGCCAGAAAACAGTCGAACAGCTGTTCGGTTCCCATGCCCAGCTCACAAGGGCAGCGGACCTGAACTCTTTTTATTATGAAGAAGGCGTCGCGATCAGCGGCCCCAAAGGTTCGACTCATGGCTACATTTTCGGACCGCTGCTTGACGATGATCAGGACCCGATCATTGAATTGTCCCGATCGGAAAGCGAAGCCCTGGGGATTGATGCCCCGGTGCGGGAATCCCTCGACGATTATCAGTCAGGCGCGTGCAGAATTGTCGGGCCTTTAGGCGCAGTCGCCTGTGCAAAAGGCGCGATCATTCCCCGGCGAAGCCTTAATTTGCCGGACTACGCTGCAGAACAGCTGCAGCTCAAAGACAAGGACACGGTCTCTGTGAATACCCAGGGTGTGGACGGCACCATCTTTGAAAACGTCATTGTGAATGTCACGAATGACGGACGGCATGAACTGCTGCTCACCAAAGATGAAGCCCAGGCCGCGGGTCTGAAGCACGGAGACGATGTCAAAATCATGAAGAAATAGCAGGGAGTAGCGTTTTAATGGATTGGAAGAGCGGCAACGATACCATATTAGCATTTGATGAGTTAATAAAAGAAAAACGGGTCGCCCCTTATGAAGGCCGGCTGAAAGTCGGCGTTGACCTCGGAACGGCGAATATCGTTGTGGCTGTTGTAGACGAAAACAACAAACCGGTCGCTGGGGCAACCCAGGGGGCGCATGTGGTCCGGGACGGCATTGTCGTCGATTATATCGGCGCAGTGGATATCGTCAAAGACCTGAAGCGTCAGCTTGAAGACCGGCTCGGCGTCGATCTCAGCAACGCGCCGGCGGCGACAGCAATCCCGCCAGGCATTATCGAAGGCAACACGAAGATCATCGCCAACGTTGTGGAATCGTGTGACTTTAATGTGACCAACGTGCTGGATGAACCGACAGCAGCGGCAACGGTGCTGGGCATCGAAAACGGCGCAGTGGTCGACGTGGGGGGCGGAACTACCGGGATTTCGATCCTGGATCACGGCAAAGTCGTGTTTACCGCAGACGAACCCACCGGCGGGACGCATATGAGCCTGGTCATCGCAGGGGCCTACCACATCAGTTTCGATGAAGCTGAGGACATGAAAATCCACGATGACGAAAGCAAAGTTTTCCCGCTGATTAAACCGACTGTTGAAAAAATGGCGGAAATCGTCAGACGCTACATCGACGGGTACAACGTCGATACCATTTACGTCGTCGGAGGGGCCTGCGAATTCAAGAAATTCGAAAGCGTCTTCGAACGGGAAATCGGCATCAAAACCGTCAAACCTGTAGAACCTTTACTGGTAACCCCCCTCGGGATTGCATTTAACTGCAAGCTCTGAGGCGGCATGAATTCGAGTTTATGAAATAAGAAATGTGGTGATCAATTGGACTTAAAAGATTTGGTGAACAATGAAGACATGTTTAATCTTCTGGTTCAGCGGATCGTCGATGAAGTCATCAAACGGCTGAAGAATAGACCCAAAACCGCATTGGTTTGCTTTACAGGCGCTGTAATTGGCTACACGAACGGCCTGAATGCAATGGAAAAACTCCGCAAGGATGGATGGCAGCTTAAAGTTTTAGTGACGGACAGTTCGAAACAAGTCCTTGATCTTGAAAAAATACAGAAGACTTTAGGCGTCGATCAGGTTTATACCAATGACAATGCATTTGAACTCAAAGACTTTGTCAAAACAGCCGATGCTGTGATTGTGCCGACTTTGACGATCAATACGGCCGCCAAAATCGCCCACGGCATTGCAGACACACCGGTATTAACTTTGATCAGCCAGTCCATTATGGCAGGCAAGTCGTTCATCTGTGCCATTGACGGCGCAGACCCAGACGATGAAGTCCGGGCACAGATCGGCATGGGGAAAGTTCCCGCCGGTTACCGCAAAGTGCTTCGGGACAACCTCGCCACCCTGGGTTCCTTTGGCTGGCAGCTCTGCGCCGCTGCAGATCTCTACGAAGTCTGCGCGGAAAAACCGGCAGAAGCCAATACCGCCGGCGCACCAGCAGCTGAAGTCAAACCCGCGGACCCGCAGCCGGCCGTATCCGCAGCTCCGGCCTGTGATGATGTGATTTTATCGCATATCGTCAGCCGGAAGGATTTAATGCCCCGCAAGGGACAGAAAGTCGTCAAAGTGAAAAAGGACGCGATTATCACGGCCTTTGCCGCTGAAACGGCCGAAGCGTACGGCATGCAGTTAGTCAGAGAGTAGGTGAATGGGATGCAGCTTGCAAAAGTCGTCGGAACCATCGTCTCTACTCAGAAAGATCAGCATTTGATGGGCTGTAAGTTGATGATCATCAAGAAAATTGATGAAAACGGCGAATACGAAAAGTATTCGAGCAACTCCACAGCCATCGCCGTTGATACCGTCGGCGCCGGAATCGGCGAAACCGTCATCGTCACACAAGGGAGTACGGCCCGTTTTGTTTACGGCAACAAGACGACGCCTATGGATATGACGATTGTCGGGATTGTCGATGAAATTCAGACGTCGGCACCGGAAGTACAGAAAACACTATAGCAGAGGAGAAAGAGAATGCCCAATGTCTATACCCGAACCGGGGATAAAGGGTCAACGGGCCTGTTTGGCGGCAGCCGGATCTCGAAAGACGATGTCCGGATCGAAGCCTACGGGACCATGGACGAAGCTCAGGCTTTTATCGGCTTGGCTGCGTCTCTGACCAAAGACGAAGAAATTCGAAATATCCTTCTGCACATTGAAGAAAGAATCTACGTTTTGGAAGCCGAACTGGCCAGCGATGACCGCGGGAAAAACATGCTCAAGGACAAGGTCGAACAATCGGACATCGATCAGATGGAAAAGCAGATTGATCATTATCTGCAGATTGTCGGCAAGCAGACGAAGTTTGTGATTCCGGGCAGAAATCCCGCCTCCGCAGCGCTGCACACGGCGAGAGCTGTGGTGCGCCGGGGAGAAAGACGGATCGTGACTTACGAAGCTCAGGATCCGGGGCTGAGACCGGAAGTGGTCAAATTCGTCAACCGTCTCTCCGATTTGCTCTTTACATTGGCGAGGGTTGAAGAATTTGAACAGGATATTCGGGACGTAGCGGAAAAGGGTATGAAGGATCAAGATCAAGTCAGTGCAGGCGCTGTTGAAACGTCTGAAGACGACAACGAACTGCTGCTCGTGCTCGCAAAACGGGCGGCGGCAGGTGCAAGGGTCAAGGCCCGGGAACTGGGCGTGCCCATTGTCTTCTCGGCGGTTGACCGCGGCGGCAACCTGGCTTATTACGAACGAATGAAAGATTCCCTCATCGCCAGCATCGATATCTCCCAGAACAAGGCGTTCACCGCGAATGCGCTGAAATGCCCGACGGAAGACATTCAGGATCTGGCCAAGGAAGGCAGTCCTTTATTCGGCATTCAGTTTACGAATCAAAACCGCATTGTGACCTTTGGCGGAGGTTATCCGTTGATCGTCGATGGCAAACAGATCGGAGCGATCGGAGTCAGCGGCGGAACTGCCGACGAAGATATGGCCATTGCCAAAGCCGGCCTTGCGGTGTTGCAGAATCATTGAAACTAGATTTATTTTTAGGAGGAAGGCAGTATGAATATTGATACAGCTGGTATCGAAGCAATCGTTAAAAGAGTAATGACATCTATCGACGCAGCTAACGGTGTTGCACCAGCAGCCCAGGATGCCAAGGGCAAAGACGGCATTTTTGAAGATATGGAAGACGCCATCGCCGCAGCTCAGGCAGCATGGAACGACTACAAGATGCGTCCGCTGTCACTGCGTTACAAAATCATCGACGAAATCCGCAAAACCTTTACGAAGAAAGAAACCGTTGAAACCATTGTCAACATGGCTGTTGAAGAAACCGGCATGGGCAATGTTGAAGACAAATTGACAAAAGCGTATCTGTGTGCTGAAAGAACACCAGGTATGGAAGATCTCCAGGCCAACTGCTGGACTGGCGACGAAGGGTTAACCTTACTTGAACTTTCACCATTCGGCGTGATCGGTGCCATCTGCCCGTCCACAAACCCGAATGAAACCATCGTCAACAACTCCATCAGCATGCTGGCTGCTGGGAACGCGATTGTTTTCGCTCCCCACCCAGGCGCACTCCAGACTTCTCTGTACTGCGTAAGACTGGTCAACCAGGCCATTGAAGCAGCAGGCGGCCCGGCAAACTTGGTCGTTTCAACAGAACATCCGACCATGGATTCTGCAAACGTCATGATGCATCATCCTGATGTCAGACTCCTGTGCGCAACAGGCGGCCCTGGCGTTGTTCACGCAGTTCTGTCCAGCGGCAAGAAAGCCATCGGCGCTGGCCCTGGCAACCCGCCGGCACTGGTCGACGAAACTGCAGATATCGAAAAAGCAGCTAAAGACATCATTGACGGCTGCACCTTCGACAACAACCTGCCGTGTATCGCTGAAAAAGAAGTCGTCGTCGTCGACCAGGTCGCGGATTACCTGATCTTCAACATGAAGAAGAACGGCGCTTTCGAAATCAAAGACAGAAAAGTTCTCGATGACCTGGCTGCGATGGTCGCACCGGACGGCCGCGTTTCCCGCGACTATGTCGGCAAGAGCGCAAAATACATCGCCAAAGCTGCTGGCATCGACGTACCGGAAGATACGAGAGTGCTCATCGGCGAACTGCCGGCTGACCACCCATTGGTTCAGATCGAACTCATGATGCCGATCCTCGGGATCGTCCGCGTCGACAACGTCGACGAAGGGATCGACCTGGCCTGCGAATTGGAACACGGCAACCGCCACACGGCAACCATGCACTCCAAGAATGTCGACGCCTTGTCCAAGATGTCCAAGAAGATCGCTTCCACGATCTTTGTCAAGAACGGTCCTTCCTACGCAGGACTCGGTGTTGGCGGCGAAGGTTATCCGACCTTTACCATTGCCGGCCCGACTGGTGAAGGCTTAACCTCAGCAAAGACATTCGCAAGAAGAAGAAGATGCGTACTCTGCGACGCCTTCAACATTAAATAATCAGAGGAGAGTTGCATATGAGCTTGGTTGACAAAGTAAAAAGCGCCGGCATTGTCGGTGCAGGCGGGGCCACTTTCCCGACCCACGTCAAAATAGATGCTACGGCAGATGTCGTCATTGTCAACGGTGCTGAATGCGAACCTCTGCTTCGAGTTGATCAACAATTGATGGATTTGAGAGCTTCCGATTTACTGGAAGCTCTCAACATGGTCGTCGAACACACGAAAGCCAAAGAAGGCATTATCGGCTTAAAGAAAAAATACGTGCCGGCGATCAATAAGCTCAATTCACTTTTGCCGAAATATCCGAAACTGAAACTGCACATCATGAACAATTTCTACCCGGCCGGCGACGAACAAACCCTCGTCTACGAATGCACCGGGAAAATCGTTCCTGAAGGCGGTATTCCTTTGGCCGTTGGCGCACTGGTCATGAACGTTGAAACTTTGCTGAATCTTCACGACTGTGTCACTGAAGACAAGCCGGTGATCGACAAATATCTGACGGTGACAGGCAACGTCAAACGCCGGATCACGACAAAGGTGCCTTTGGGCATCACGGTGAAAGAAGCCCTGGCTCTGGCCGGCGGCCCGACCATCAGTGATTATGTCATCATCAACGGCGGTCCGATGATGGGAAAAATCGTTTCCGAAGATTCCTACATCACCAAGGGCACCAAAGGACTCATCGTCCTGCCGAAGGATCATTATCTGATTCACTCGAAAACAAGAAGCTTCCAGCGCTCTTTGAAATTAGCGGCAAATTACTGTATGCAGTGCAGTCTGTGTACGGAAGTCTGCCCGAGACACAACTTAGGCCACCATCTGGAACCCCACAAGATGATGCGCATTGCGGCGTACGCGTCGACCTGCGACAATGTCGCCCTGCCGACCAACGCTTATCTGTGCTGCGACTGCGGGCTGTGCCAGTATGCGTGCGTGATGGACCTCCAGCCTTGGAAGGTCAACGAATTCCTCAAAGGGGAACTCAAGAAGAACGGGATCAAGAATCCCCATCACGAACAGCCGAAATCGGCCAATCCTTTCATCGAAGACCGGCGTTTCAACGTCCATCGTCTGACCAAACGCTTAGGTTTGGAAGAATTTGACAAGGATGCCCCGATGGAACCGTGCAAGAAACAGTTTAAAGAAGTCCATCTCCAGATGTCTCAACACATTGGAGCACCAGCAAAACCGGTTGTCGCTGTCGGCGACGAAGTCAAACGGGGCCAGCTGGTCGGAGAAATTCCGGAAGGGGCTTTGAGTGCTCGTATTTTCTCCAGCATTGACGGGAAAGTCACCGCGGTTGAAAACGGTGTCGTCACTGTTAAAGCTTGAGAAATGCGCTGAATGATGCATAAAGAAAGAGTGGAAATTTGAAAAACGCAATAGGATTTATCGAATTTAAAAGCATCCCTATCGGCATCGAATCCACTGACCAAATGCTCAAATCCGGAAATGTTGAGTTGGTGACAGCGACGCCGGTTTGTCCCGGTAAATATGTGACCATCGTTTCTGGAGATGTTGGCGCAGTAAGATCTGCTGTCAAAAATGGTGAAGTTGTCGGTGGGATCTTCGTCATTGAATCCCACGTGATTCCGAACATTCATCAGGCTGTTTTCCCGGCTTTGATGGCAAATGTCGATGTCGAAAACGTGCAGTCGATTGGGATTATCGAAACGATCAATGCCATTTCATCGATTGTCGTAGCGGATACCGCTGTAAAAGCGGCGAATATTACCTTGGTTGAAGTGAGAATGGCCCGCGGGCTCGGCGGCAAGGCCTTCGTCATCATGACCGGCGAAGTGTCTCCTGTCAAACAGGCCGTGGCGGCTGCTGAAAACGCCATGCGCGAATACGGCGTCATCACGAGCACTTCCGTGATCGCATCGCCGCATCAGGATGTGCGCAAGCTGATTCTCTAAGGCCAATCGGCGGATCTATGGATAGAACTCTGGAGGGCGCGAGCCCTTCGGAGCTTTTATTTCGTGTTCTGTGGCAACGTTTATTTTAGATAGAAAAAGACGCGGCCAGAGCACACGAAAGATAGTTTAAGAAGGAGGAGAGCCTGACATGAAAGTGATCAGTTTCTTTAATTTAAAGGGAGGATGCGGCAAAACGACCTCCGCCATCAATCTGGGTTATCTCCTCGCGCAGGACCTGGCGAAGGAAAACAAGAAGCTCCTCCTCGTCGACTGCGACATGCAGGCCAATCTGACCGGCTCCCTCATGGACGCCGACTACGACCGGCCGTGCATTTACCATTTGATGACCGGGGACAAGCCCTTGAAAGACACGATCTTTCATCTCAAGGACAATGTGGACATCATCCCGTCGAGCCTTTTGATGGCGACCATCGACCCGAGGCTTTCGGCCATGGTGGGCCGGGAATTCATTTTGAAGCGCCGGCTCAAGGAAGTGGCGGACGACTACGCCTACTGTCTCATCGACTGTTCGCCGTCGTTCTCGGTGGTGACGACCAACGCCCTGGTGATGACGGACAAGATCTTCATCCCGGTGCAGACGGAGTACTACGCCGTCGACGGGGTGCATCTGCTCCAGGAAACCCTGCAGTACGTCAATGAGTCGCTCGGGGTCGAAAAGGAGATTTCCATCATCTTTGCGACGATGCACGATGCGCGCAACAACATCAACCAGCTCCAGTACGAAAATCTGGAACACGCTTTCGGGGACAAGTTCATGCGCCAGACGATCCGCAAAAATGTCGCGCTGGTGGAATCGCCGGTGTTTAAGCAGTCTATTTTCGAGTACAAGCCCAAAGCCAACGGCGCGAAAGATTACAAGGCCTTGTACGATGAAATCAAAGCCAAAGGGGGATTTTAAAATGGCGAGAAAAAACAGCAAATTGAAATCACAATTAATGGATCATACAGAAGCGGTGAAGGAACAGCCGAAAGCCGCAGAAGCCATGGCGGAAGCCGGCGAAAAAAACGCGGAAGCGGAAGCAAAATTAAAGGCGGAAGCCGAAGCTAAAGCTGCGGCTGAAAAAGAAGCGAAAGCCAAAGCCGCTGCCGAAGCCAAAGCGAAGGCAGAAGCAGAAGCCAAGGCGAAAGCCGAAGCCGAAGCCAAGGCGAAGGCAGAGGCGGAAGCCAAAGCAAAGGCCGAAGCGGAAGCGAAAGCGGCTGCTGAAAAAGCCGAAGCGGAACGTAAAGCTGCAGAAGCTGCTGCCAAAGCTGCTGCTGAAGAAAAGGCGAAAAAAGAAGCGGAAGAAAAGCAGCATATTCACGATCAGGCCGATCTGCCGGTCTATCTGCTCTAATCATGAAACTTATTCACGAAAAAGACTGCGAATACCGCCACGGCGACAGCGGGCCCAAGTATTTCATCCACGGGCCGCGGCTGAATTTCGGCATCGTCCGGATCAAGCCGGGACAGGTTTTCGGACCTCACGTCCATCACCGGATGGAAGAAGATTTTTATGTGATCGAAGGGCAGGCCGCCTTTGTGATCGACGGCGTGCGTCATGACGCCGGTCCCGGGGATTTCATCCACATGGAACCGGGGGAAGCCCATTTGATTTTAAATGACAGTGACGCACCCTGCGTCTACACGGTGACGACGACGCCGTTCTTCGAAGAAGGCGACAAGGAAGCCGTCGATGCCGATTGGGCGAAAGCTTACAAAAAATGATTTAAAATCCCGCACTGCGGGATTTTTTTATGCGCT
Source organism: uncultured Eubacteriaceae bacterium (assembly GCA_945867155.1). GTDB lineage: Bacteria > Bacillota > Clostridia > Eubacteriales > Eubacteriaceae > Pseudoramibacter. Next base: position 52,647 of record CAMBHL010000002.1, read on the forward strand.
CTGGCTTTATAAGCCGAGAAGGGCGCGCTTTTTCTGTTTGTAGGTTTTGTCGTCGATTTGGCCCTGGCGGTGCTGATCCATGAGGTCCATGAGCGATGCCGCCGTGTTTTCGTCAAAGTTCATCTGGGCCTGTTGGGAGGTCTTTTCTTCTTCGCTCTTTTTTCTTTCCTGGCGGAAGCCGTCGGGCAGGCCGCCTAATTTTTTCTGCAATTTTTTAATTTTCCGCTGCTGATTCGACTTGATGTGGCTCATTGTTTTCCCTCTCTGTTGAATTTTAATTTAATTTTATGATAAAAGAAATAGAAATCATTTTCAATAAAAGGGCATAAACTGACAATTATCTGGTTTGGATTCTTCATGTGCAGCCTAAATCAGTGTATTTATTCATAAGACAGCCTTAAAAAATGAAAACGGAACCACAATCTTTTACATCACATTACATCATAACTGATTTTTCTACATTTATTTACAAACGTTACAATAAAAAAGATAAAATATTTAACTTTAAACTACAAAAAATTTATATTTCAACTACAATATTTTATATTTTAATAATTTAACATCTGATTTAAAATGTAAAATAATGCAAATAGAAACAAAATAAATTTGAACACTCTTACCTTAAATATTGCTTGTGCTATTTAGGGAAAAGAATAAGCATACATCAATTTGCATTGAGGCCATACATATTTATAAAATAAGAAGAAGGAGTGAGAACAATGGCAAAGGTATTCAAACACGTGGGACTATGGCTGGCAGTCTTGTTTGCCGCGCTCTGCACGGCGGGACTCTTCGCAGTGCACGCGGAAGGCGAAAGCAGCGCATTGTATCAGAAGGTATTGGGCGAGGCTGTGAACTTTGGGGTTGTGGCCGAATCATTTTCACCGGCAAATGATTTACAATCGAATTTTGCCACAAATAAATTTACACCATCAGAACATGGCATTCATTCAGATCTAACAGGCGATGGCAAATATGCAGGGAACTATTGGATCACTAGTGTTGTTGAAAACGGGAATCAACCGTTCAAAAACTATATTGAACAGAATAAAAAATCGCAATTTTATGTTGGGGAATCGACAAAAAATTCACCTGTTTTTTTAAATGTTGATTCTAGCAATATACATTCTATTTCTGATGAAACTTTAAGAGATGATGTTAATGGTTTAATTAATACCGCATTGAAAAATGGAGAAGATTTAGCGAAGAAGCCAGCAACGGCTTCGGTTGAACCAAGTAAGCAAAGTGATGGGAAAGTGTTAGATACATCGGCAACGCTTGACACGACAAAAATTGACGCTGATGTAATTTATGTTGATGGAGATCAGGCGGCAAATTATCCATTTGATAATGGTAATGGAACAAGATATTATGTTAATTTCTTAGAGGAAGGTAGATTAACTGTTACGAAAAAAGCCAATCAGACAATTGTATTTAATTTTACAGGTAATACACAGAACAACACGAATAAATTAACATTAGGAAGACTTCTTGCAGTTAAGGATCAAAATAACAGTGACGTTAATAAATTAGATCAGACTGAACATATTATTTACAACGTGCAGACAACAAAATATTCAGACATTGACCAAGGTGAACTGAACGCAGTTCTTCTCGTCAATAATAGTAATGTAAAAATAGTAGGTAAAGCAACATCACAGGGCTGGATTGTTACGAATGGCTTTTTTTCAAATGTAAAAGGTGAATGGCACAATATTTACCCAGGGACTAAAAACATAAGACCGGATACACCGACACCGACAGAAGAAAAGGGTTCACTGACGTTTACAAAAACGTTCGGCGGCGGCGTGACCGAAGAAGATTTAAGCAATATCAGTTTTACTGTGACTGGTCCGGATAATTACAGCAAAACGTTCACCTTAGGAGATATCAAGCAGAACGACGGAACCTATTCAAAGACATTAACAGACTTAACGTTAGGGAAATATACGGTCACTGAAAACAAAGCAGATAACGTCGAGGGCTACTCTCTTGTAAAAGAAGGAACAATCACATCAGGCGAAACGACATTAACCACAAGCTCAAAGACGGCGACGATTGCGCTGAACGATAATTATCAACCTACTAAGCCAGAACAGCCAACAGAAGAAAAGGGCTCGCTGACGTTCACGAAAACCTTTGACGGCGACAATGTTACGGCAGAAGACTTGAAGAATATTAGCTTTGAAGTCAAAGGACCAAACAACTACGATCAAGTTTTCTTCCTGAAAGACATCAAGAAAGATGACGGCACCTACAGCAAGACCCTCACAGATCTGGAATGGGGCAAATACACGGTTACCGAAAACTACGCGGATGACGTGAACGGCTACAAACTGGAAGAAACATCGATCGTGAAAGGCTCGACTGAAATTTCAGGAACACAGCTCAAGGGCACTGTGAATTTAAATGATACCTACACCCAGAAAAAAGGCTCGCTGACATTCACGAAGACCTTTGGCGGCGGCGTGACCGAAGAAGATTTAAGCAATATCAGCTTTAATGTCACAGGCCCGCACGGATACAATCAGACTTACTCATTAGCCGATATCAAAAATACAGACGGCACGTACAGCAAGACCCTGAACAATTTGGAATGGGGCACTTACACCGTCAAAGAAATCAACGCCGATAAAGTGAATGGTTATACCTTAGACAAGACCTCCCATATCGAAGGTCACGTCACCGTGGATGCGACCCACCTGGAAGGTGATGCCAATACCATTAATTTGACAGACAACTACTCACCGGTTCACCCGAGAGTACAGCTGTTTAAAAACGAATTCTACAACGGCGATCTCACAGGCAACCCCGTCGGCGGCGCTTCATATGCCCTGTACCGCTGGAAGGGTTCAAAAGCCAGCCTGCAGTTGTTCACTATGCTGACCCGCGCCAGCGTAGATCCGGCAACGGAAACCGACTGGAGCAAGGTGACGAGAAGCGATATTATGAATTCTGACAACTGGGAATACCTCGGTGAAGACAATACCGACGGCACCGGTTTTGTGTGCTCGAAAGACGAATTGAATGAAGGCGATATCGTCGCGGCGCTGGAAGTCACAGCCCCGGCGGGCTATCAGCGCACCGCCAATCCGGCGATCCTGCAAGTGCACGTCAACAAGGCGGCAACGCTCATTTCCGATTCAGACGGCGCAGTCTCTCTCGATAAAGACGGCAATCTGCAGTGGAAAGAAACCGTCGTGCGCATCGGCATCAAGAAAGTCGACGCCAACGGCAACGCCGTCGTCGGCGCGAAGATGGCCGTCCTCGACAAAGACGGCAAAGTCATCGATACCTGGACCACGACCAAAGACAATCTGGTTCACGAAACCGACAAGCTCACCGCCGGCGAAACCTACACCCTTCGGGAACTCCAAGCGCCGGAAGGCTACGAAAAAGCCGCCGATGTCACCTTTACCGCAGAAGCGAAAGACATCAAAGGCACCGACGAATACGTCCAGTCGGTCACAATGATCGACCAGAAGAGTCAGCCGGCGAAACCGGGCACCCCGTCCAAGGGCACAACCGTTAAACCGGCACAGACCGTCGCCCAGGGCGTCAAGACCGGCGATCCGACCACGATCGGCGGACTGGTCCTCATGTTCGCGGCAGCAGGCGCAGTGCTCGTGCTCAGCGCGAAACATCTCAAAGCCATGCGTTAAAAAAAGTTTAGCCACTTATTCATAATTTCATAAAGGCTCCTTCGGGAGCCTTTTTTTATTTGGTATAATAAAACCAGTGATAAAGAACGAGGAGAACAGGAACATGCAGCCCAAAATCATCTTTTTTGACATCGACGGCACCTTGGTGGACTTCGACGAAGACACGGTCCATCTGGCGGTCCTCGAGGCCCTGGCAGCCCTCCAGGCCAAAGGGACGAAGCTTTTTCTCGCGACGGGGCGGCCGCCCTACCTCGTGCCGAAAATCGACGGCTTCACCTTTGACGGCGCCCTGTGCTTCAACGGTGCCTACAGCTTCGATCAGAACGGCGTGCTCGTGTCCGAACCGATCCCCAAAGCCGACGTGCGCCGCATGGCCCAAAACGGCGAGCAGATTGGCGTGCCCGCCCTCCTTGCCGGGGCGCACACCATGGGCAGCAATTTCTATCAGAAAAACCTTGAAGACTACATGGCCTTCGCGGGCCATCCGAACCATGTTGTTGACCGCGAGACTTTTCAGCACCTCATGGCCGATGACATCTACCAGGTCATGGCCGGCACGACCGCCGCCCAAGATCCGGTCTACCTCGCCGGCATCAAAGGCGCCCAGGTCATGCGCTGGTGGGACCGGGCCTGCGATATCGTGCCCAAAGGCATGGACAAGGGCAAGGGCATCGAAAAGGTGCTCACCGCCTACGGCATTGACCGGTCGGAATCCGCCGCTTTCGGCGACGGGGGCAACGACCTCGCGATGTTAAGGGCTGTGGGTCTCGGGGTGGCCATGGGCAACGCGACCGATGACGTCAAGGCCTGCGCCGATTACGTGACGACGCCGTGCTCGGAAGACGGGGTCGCCGCAGCTCTCGCCCATTTCGGCTGGATTTGACATCGCAAAGCGCAGTGATATTTACGAATTCAATTAAGCTTTTTTTGGGATGAAGGGAATAAAATAACATCACAAAATGAAAACCTGCGAAGGAGAAAATATGAACGCATTATTTACCCGACACTCGGTCCGGCAGTACGCCGACCGGCCAGTTGAAGAAGAAAAAATTGAAACCCTGATCAAGGCCGCTATGGCTGCCCCGACGGCGGGCAACCAGCAGGAATGGGAATTCGTCGTCGTCACCGACCCGGAAGTGAAAAAACAGGCCGCAACCGCTTCACCCTACGCCGGCTGCGCGGCGAAGGCCGGCGTACTGATCGTGCCCGTTGGGGATCCGACGACGTGCCGCTTCCCGGATTGCTTCGACGCCGACATGAGCGCTGCCATGGAAAACATCCTGATCGAAGCGGTGCATTTGGAGCTTGGGGCGGTGTGGCTTGCCATCGCCCCCTTTGAAGATCGTATTCAAAACCTTCAAAAAGCGCTGGACATTCCGAAAAATGTGGTGCCATTCGCCATCGCATCCATCGGCTATCCGGCACAGCCGAACCGCGAAGACGGCCGGGATTACGACTTTTCAAAGGTGCATCGGGATCGCTATTAAACTGCGATAAAAAAGCGGCAATTGCCGCTTTTTTTGTGCCCGAAATAGATCATGCTGTGGCATAATAAGAAAAGACAAGAACACAAAATAAACAAAGAAGATAAACAAAGAAGGAGAACACGATGCAGAAAACAGAATGGGCCCAAGACATTCCGAAGCTCGGCTTCGGCCTGATGCGCCTGCCCGGTACCCAGGGCGGCGGGAAAGTGGATCTGGATGCGGTCACGCAAATGGTCGACGCGTTCATGGCCGCGGGGCTGCGGTATTTCGATACCGCTTACGTCTACGACAAGGGCGGTTCGGAAGAGACCGTGAAGACGGTGCTGGTCGACCGCTACCCGAGAGAAAGCTTCATGCTGGCGTCGAAGCTGCACGCCACCATCGGCGTAAACAGCGCGGCAGAAGCAAAACGCGAGCTCGAGATCAGCCTTGAGCGCACCGGCGCAGGGTATTTCGATTGCTACCTGCTGCATTCGTTGATGCTCACCAATTATAAAAAATACGACGAATACGGCCTCTGGGATTTCGTGAAGGAACAGAAGGCGGCGGGGAAAATCCGCCACATTGGCTTTTCTTTCCACGGCACGCCGGAACTGCTGGAAACTCTCTTGACCGAACATCCCGAAGCGGAATTCGTTCAGCTCCAGATCAACTACGCCGACTGGGACAATCCCGCGGTGGCGTCCAAGGCGTGCTACGACATCGCCCGGCGCCACAACAAGCCGATCATCGTCATGGAACCGGTGAAGGGGGGCTTCCTCGCCGACCCGCCGGCTCAGGTGAAGGCCCTGCTCACCGAAGCGAACCCGGACGCGTCGCCGGCGTCCTGGGCGATCCGCTTCGCGGCCTCCCTGCCCGGGGTCGTCACGGTGCTGTCGGGGATGTCGGACACAGATCAGATGCGGGATAATTTGTCTTACATGGCCGATTTCAAGCCCTTAAGTGAAAAAGAACAGCAGGTGATCGCGAAAGCCCAGGCCGTCATTGCCGGCCTCGATTCCATCGCGTGCACCGGCTGCCGCTACTGCGTCGCCGGCTGTCCGAAGCAGATCCGGATTCCCGACATCTTCTCGGCGATGAACCGTCACCTGATGTACGGCCAGACCGAAAATGCCCGGGGCTATTACGCCAAGGCCGTGGCGGGAAACGGCAAAGCCTCCGACTGCATCGCCTGTGGTCAGTGTGAAAAGGCCTGTCCTCAGCATTTGCCCATTATCAACCTGCTTAAAGACTGTACGAAAGTGCTGGAAGTGAAATGAGCGCCTCGGTCATCGGCAACCCGTCTGAGGCGCTTAAAGCCCTGATTTCGGGGCGTATGCGCTTTGGAGAGGCAGAAGGACGGCTTAGCCTGCAACCCAGCGAGAAGGCGGGGAAAGGGTGCCAAATCCGCATTCGGCTGCGGCTTGAGAACCCGTCTTACGACGCGACGGTGCTTTCGGATTTTACCCTTGTCTGTTACGACGAAGGGGGGCAGGCCCTGAGCGAGACGCCGCTCCTCGAGGACGCCACACCGCTGACGCTGCGGGCTTGGCAGCACAAAACTTTTGCCTTCGACGCAGTGGCAGCCGACGGCGCGCGGACGATCGCGGTCACCTGGCGCGATCAGCAGCAGAACCGCGGGCAGACGCCGGCAGTGGCAGTGTAACTTGGATATCATAGCATCATACGAAAAACGCCCCAGATCTGAGCGTCTGGGGCGTTTTTTAATTGATAAAGCGACATATCAGGAGCATCCGGTGGTGGAGCCGCAGTCGAGGCAGACTTTGCAGGTGCCGTTTCGGACCATGCGGTCCGAGCCGCAGGACGGGCACACTTCCCCGTAGAGGCGTTCGCCTTGTTCGGCGTCATCGTCTTCGGCATCATCTGCGTAGCTGAGATCCGCCATTTCCATCTGGGTCGGCTTGAATTCCGAGCGCTTGTAGTGATGGTCCGGCTTCACCTGGCACCGGGAGTAGTCTCCGCATTCGATGTCGATGACTTTGGAGATCAGGTCGGAAATCGACGACGCGCTCTTGATGTACGGGTGACGGAGCACCAGGCCCGAAGGTTCGTACTTCTGACCCCGGAGCATCGCCGAAATGTCTTCGGGGTCGATGCCATACTGGAGCATGTGGGAAATCGACTTGGACAGGGAGGCGAGGAGCCCCTTGACCACGGTGCCCTCCCGGTCGGTGGACACGAAGATTTCGCTGATCTTGTCGTTGTCGTAGAAGGACACTGTGATGTACAGTTCGATGTCGCCGATCTTGGCTGCGTGGGTGCGGCTGTTGCGGATGCCCTTGGGCTTTTTCCGTTCGAGCACTTTGTGGCCGTTTGCCGCGAGGTCGAGGAGTTCATCGTAGCGCAGTTCGTTCAGGGCGCGTTTGTGTTCCTTGTGGTCGCCAGCTGTCATGGGCTGGGACGCCTTGCACCCGTCCCGATAAGTGGCGATGGCCTTAACTCCGGAGCGGTAGGCCAGCAGGTGAATGGCCGCGATGTCTTCGACGGTGGCCGAGTGGGGCAGGTTGACGGTTTTGCTCACCGAGCCTGAAATCATCGGCGTGATGGCCGCGACCATGAGGACGTGGCCTTCGGGGCGGATGTCCCCGGCGCAGTCGAAGACCGGCAGATCTTCAGGTTTGAGATAGGGCGCCGATTTGAGATCCGTGTGAACGAAATGGCCGTCATCGTCCTTTTCCAAAATATAATCCATGATGGCCTGGACCTGATCGTCCGGATAGCCCAGATGGCGCAGGCCCGTTTCCAGCACCGGGTTGACGATTTCCATGGCACCGCCGCCGATGAGCTTCTTCAAGACGACATGGCTGTAAAAAGGTTCAATGGACGTGGCACCGCAGTCCATGGCGAAGGAAATCGTCCCCGTCGGGGCGATGACCGACACCTGGGCGTTGCGGTAGCCGTATTCCCGGCCGAGGGCTTCGGCTTCAAGCCAGGCGTTTTTGAGGGTGCCGGACCAGTCGGACAGCCCCAGTTCGGCGAGTTTGGCGTGATCGACGGTCATGGGCGCGACGTCCAGTTCTTCAAAGGCGTCGTCCCGGGCGCCGGCGACCCGGGCGTGGTTGCGGATGACCCGGCCCATGTAGGGCGCGTTGAGGCTGTAGCACGGGAAAGGCCCTTGCTTTTCCGCCATGAGGGCCGACGTCGCGTAGGACACCCCGGTCATGATGCCAGCGAGAGACGCGGCGACCGCCCGGGCTTCGTCAGAGTCGTAGGGCAGCCCCATGGACAGGAGCAGGGAGGCCAGGTTGGCCAGCCCCAGCCCCGTCGTGCGGAACTGATAGGTTTTGCGGGCCACTTCTTCGGTGGGAAACTGTCCCCAGTGGATCGACGCTTCGAGGACAAGTTGAGTCAGGGCGACGAGGTGGGTGAAGCCGGTGAGGTCGTAGCTGCCGTCTTCTCCCGCAAAACGGTAGACGTTAATCGACGCCAAATTGCAGGCGGTGTCGTCGAGAAAGGCGTATTCCGAACACGGGTTCGTCGCGTTGATGCGGTTGTGCTTTGCGCCGACCTGGCCGTCTTCGCCGGCGGGACAGGTGTGCCAGTCGTTGAAGAGGTTGTCAAACTGCAGCCCCGGGTCCGCGCAGGCCCAGGCCGCTTCGTTGATTTCCCGCCACAGTTTGCGGACGGGGACTTTCCGGTTGACCCGGTCATCCACCCGGCCGGTCAGTTCGATTTCAGCGTCGGGGTCGTCGTCCAGGTGCATGACCTTTTCGACAAAATCCCGGTTTAGGCGCACCGAGTTGTTGGCGTTCTGGCCGGAGACCGTCTGGTAGGCTTCCCCGTCCATGCTCGTGTCGTAGCCCATTTTGCCGAGGTCCCGGACCTTCTGTTCTTCGTGGGCCTTCCAGTTGATGAAGGATTCGATTTCCGGATGGTCGATGTCGACGATAACCATCTTGGCCGCGCGGCGGGTCGTGCCGCCGGATTTGATCGCACCGGCGTTGCGGTCGAGCCCCTGGAGGAAGCTCATCATGCCCGAGGATTTGCCCCCGGAGGACAGTCCTTCCCCTTCGCCCCGGAGCGGAGAGAAGTTGGATCCGACCCCGGAGCCGCCTTTAAACAGCTTGGTTTCCGAGACGTAGTGGTCGGAGATGGAGCCTTTGCCCAAAAGCTGATCTTTGATGGACAGGATGAAGCACGCCGAGGACTGGGTTCTCGTGTAGCGGTCTTTGGACTGCACGACCCTGCCCGCCTTTTCGTCGTAGTAGTACAGGCTGTCGGAGTCCGCATCGATGCCGTAGTTGCGGCGGATGCCGGTGTTGAACCACTGGGGGGAGTTCGGCGCCCACATCTGGCTCAGGAAGGCGAAGACCATTTCGTCGTAGAAGATCTGCCACTGTTCGTCGGTTGCGATGAGGCCTTCGTCCCGGAGGGCGTCAGCCCAGAAGCCGACCATGCGGTCAGCCACCTGGCGCATCGAGGATTCGTGGCCGCCTTCGGGCACCCCTTCTTTTCTGAAATACTTGCTCGCGATGATGTTGCAGGCGTTCTGGGAATAGCCCTTCGGGAATTCCAGATCGTGCATTTCAAAGGAAATTTTGCCGGTCCGGTAATCGGTCAGGGAGACGTCGACGCGCTGCCAGTCGAAGAGATCGTAGACCGTCTGGTCGCTGCCTTCGAGGGACTTCGTGAAGACGCGGGTGAATAATTGGGATAGATGTTTCAAGAGAGCTTCTCCATTTCTTTTGGCTTAATTGGCAATGGGCTGATGAGGGGCGTAGGATTTCCAGGAAATCGGTTTAAAGGTGTAGCCCCGGGAGCGGTAGTTGTCGATGATGCGCTGAAGGGCCTGAACCGTCGTGCCCTTGTGAGGCGCGTCATGGCACAGGAGCACCACGTTGTTGTCATTACAGGCGGTGGCGTGGGCTACGAGATCGTCCACGTTGTCTTCGCTGTGGGCTGCGTCAGTGGAATCGGCGTTCCAGTCGTAATACTGGTAGCCCTTGGCGTTGAGATCCGAGGCGAGCTTGCCCATGATCCCCTGGGCGTAATTCTGGGAGACGGTGTTGGACGAGCCGCCGGGGAAGCGGACGTAGGCCGGGACAAAGCCGATTTCCGACTTCACCACCTGGGCGATCTGGTTCAGATCGTCAAAATACGCCTGTTCCGAACGGTAGATTTCGTATTTGTGAGAGGCGGTGTGCAGGCCGATGGTGTTGCCTTCGTTGTAGGCTTTGCGGATCAGATGCTGATACTGGGGATACATGTTCGTGACGAAAAACGTCCCATGGATGTGATTTCGTTTGAGGATTTCCAGAATCGCTTCGGTGTTTTCCGAAGGGCCGTCGTCAAAGGTCAGGTAGACGATTTTTTTGGACGACTCCTTGTCCGTTCCTGGCACGCTGCCGGGGGTCAGCTTGCCCCGGGGTTCGTCGACGAAATCGGTCTGGGTCAAAGTTCCGCCGGTCGCCTGGCAGAACGCGGCGTAACTGTCGGCGTCGGCCGCGCGGACAGGCCGGGCGGATATGAATGCGGCGCAAAAAATAAGCACCGCCGCCAATCCGATGCTTATGTAAAATATTTTATCATTCCCTATGGACATTTCAATAGGACCTCTTTGTGATGAATTTGTAAAATTTATTATATCACAGAAATTTTGCACGTCCACCTCTCTTTTATTTAATTCAATAATGACGTATAATAGCAGAAGTTTAAAAGATTAAAAGACAGAGGAGGAGCTTATGCGCCCGGCATTTAAAAATTACATCGGCGTCATGGATTCGGGGCTCGGCGGCATTTCCGTGCTTCAGGAAATGACCCGGGAGCTGCCTAACGAACGGTATGTGTTTTTCGGCGACTCGGCGCATGCCCCCTACGGCGAAAAATCGGTGGAGACGGTTCAGCAGCTCACGTTGAGCATCGTGGAAAAAATGGCGGCCGAAGGGGTGAAGGCCATCGCCATCGCGTGCAACACGGCGACGAGCGCCGCAGCGGGGCTTTTGCGCAAAACCTTTGACATGCCGATCATCGGCATCGAGCCGGCGCTGAAGCCCGCAGCCACGTCGGCAGACAGCCACCGGGTCCTCGTCATGGCGACGCCGGTGACCCTGTCCCTCAAAAAATACCACGATTTATGGGAAAAATACGCCGGCTACGCCGACTGCGCCTCCCAGCCCTGCCCGGGGCTGGCCCGGCGCATCGAACAGGGGAATCTCGACGCGCCGGACGTTATCGAAATGCTGACCCGGTTTCTCGGGCCTTACCGGGGCAAAATCGACAGCCTCGTCCTCGGCTGCACCCACTATCCCTTTGTGAAAAAGCAGATTCGCCAGGTCCTCGGCGATGGGGTGAAGCTCTACGACGGCGGCCGGGGCACCGCCCGGGAACTGCACCGGGTGCTGGCCAGCCGCCATGCCCTGCGCAGGCCGGAAGACGGCCCCGGCGGGGTCGTGTTTAAGTCGAGCATCGACACTCCCGAAGAGATTCAGCTGTACAAAATGTTCTACCACATGAATTTAGAGGAATGAGCGGGGATTGAAGCAAAAATAAAAAAGCTGGAAGCATTGCGCTTCCAGCTTTTTTGATTTTGTGAGCTTACCGCTTCATCATCCGGCGAATGAAAGCCGCGTTGCTTTCGGTGCGGGTGAGGAGCAGAATGATTTTTTCCGCCATTTCGTCAGCGCCGTCCCGGCCGTAGGCCTTGCGGATGTTGGCCGACATTTTCTGCTCTTCGGGAGAGAGCAGAAGTTCTTCCCGGCGTGTGCCGCTGCGCCGAATGTCGATGGCCGGGTAGATGCGCCGGTCGGCGAGATCCCGGTTCAGGTGGAGCTCCATGTTGCCAGTGCCCTTGAACTCTTCGTAGATGATGTCGTCCATGCGGCTGCCGGTGTCGACGAGGGCCGTGGCGATGATCGTCAGGCTGCCGCCGTTTTCGATGTTCCGGGCGCTGCCGAAGAACTGCTTCGGAAAGTGAAGGCTCGCCGGGTCCAGGCCGCCGGTGAGGGTCCGGCCCGACGGCTCGATGACGAGGTTGTTGCCCCGGACCAGGCGGGTGAGGCTGTCCACGAGGATCATGACGTCTTCCCCCTGTTCGACGAGGCGTTTGGCCCGGGCCAGGGTCATCTGGGCGGCGGCCAGCTGGCGGTGGGCCGATTCGTCAAAGGTTGAGTAGATGATTTCGGCGTCGACGGAGCGTTCCATGTCCGTGACTTCTTCGGGGCGTTCGTCGACGAGGAGGATGATCAGCTTGATATCCGGAGCGTTTTGGCGCACCCCGTTGGCGATGGCCTTGAGCAGCGTGGTCTTCCCGGATTTCGGCGGCGCGACGACGAGCCCCCGCTGGCCCTTGCCGATGGGCGCGAACAAGTCGATCATCCGGGTGGCGATGGTGTCCCGGTCCGTTTCCAGGGTGATCTTTTCTTTGGGAAAGATCGGCGTCAGGCGCTCAAACTTCGGCCGGTGGGCGACGGCTTCGGGCAGAGCGCCGTTGACGGTTTCGACGTAGAGGAGGGCGTCCTGCTTTTCATTTTCGTCGGATTTGCGCAGGTGGCCGGCGATGAGGTCGCCGGTGCGCAGGTTGTAGCGCCGGATGATGTTCGCCGGCACGTAGACGTCGTGGTTTCCAGGATAGAAGTTCTTTTCGATGCGCAGGAAGCCGTAGCCGTCGGGGTTGACGTCGAGGATGCCGGTCTGGGTCTTGGCGTAGCGTTCGGCGGGATTGCGCTTGGGCACGTTCATGAGCTTTTCCATCTTTTTGATGAGGTCGGCGGTTTTGGTGCCGTTCACCTTTTCGAGGAAGAGCATGGCCGCGTATTTCTCACCCTTTTTCGGAGAGCGGACCCGGCCGCCGAGGATGTCCCCGGTTTCCACCCGGAACTTCTGCACCTGGGAAGAAGACACGTAAATCGGCAGGGCGTTGTCCCGTTCGATGATGCCGTAGCCGGCGGGGAGGATCTTCACCTCGCCTTCGGAGTAGGCGGCGTCCTCGATATTGTCCTTGAGTTTGTAGCGGCTTTTGATGGTCTTCGTCTGGGCGTCTGCCTTTTCCGCTTTCTCAATCAGGGCGATGAGGTCGGCCTTTTTAATTTTGCTTTTGTAAGAGATGGCCTGTTCATCGGCGATCTGTTTCAATTCCGCGATGGTTTTTTGGGATAAATCTGTTGACTGCAAGTAAAAACTCCTGAAAAAAATTTAAAATCAAAAAATAATTAGCTTTATTCTATCAAAAACGGGCATAAAAAAACAGCCGGTGAAGGCTGTTTTTGAAATTTTACGCTGATTTCTGCTGACTGGCTTCCTTCGGCGTGACTTTTTTGTTTCCGCCGCAGCAGCACGTGGGCTTCCCGCCGTCAAAAGTCTGATTGTTTTCTTTTGCCAAGCGGTTTAAAAAAGCCTGCCATTTTTTCTTGAAGCTGAATGCCATTTTGGTCATCTCCCTATTTCGTCTTTCGTTTCCATGTCCACTTCGCCTTTTTCAAGGCCGAGGACCGGGCTCATGCTGCCGGCGAGGTCGTCGATATCGTTGATGAGGTTCCGCTTGCTCACGTCCATGGCTTCGAGGGCATCGCTCCAGAAAGGATCTTCGATGGTTTCAAAATCGTACATGCCGAGGTAGCGGTCCAACGCGTCGTCGAGGCGGTCGGCCAATTCCGAAATCTCGGTCAAAAGGTCGTTTGCGGATTGAATCATGGCGGCGGATTGTTCGGACTGTTCGGCAAATTTCTTTGAATTCATGTCGAGGACTCCCTTCTTGTCTGATCAGGATGATCAGCTTGTTAACTATATATTATAGAATGTCTGTCCCCTTTTTTCAAATTTTTTCAAAAATTTCACGGTTAAATTTGGCTGGACTGATTTTTGAGGCGGCGGTTCCGCCCCAGCGATCGGCCGCTAGCTGGCAAAGGGCCGTGGTCGGGGTAAGCATCACAATTTTAATGGCGTTTCTCTCTTTCTAAAACCCTTGTCAATTTCTTTATATGATTGTATAATAAAGAAACATAATCAGCGTTTATGTTAATTAAAATTCTAATTTTATTTATACAGAAATAAAATTAGAATTTCAATGACAGTTTATCAAATGTGTTTAGTTAATAAAAATAAATGAAATAAAAGATAAAATGGATAAGCGAATCATCAAAACTCAAAACAATTTAAAAAAGACGCTGCGGCAGATGGTCATGGAAAAGCCCTTTGAAAAAATTTCTGTCACGGAACTGTGCAAGCGGGCGAAGACCAGCCGGATCACGTTTTACACGTATTACAGCGACAAATACGACCTCCTCAACCAGTGCTTCGAGGACATCCAGAATGAAGCGCTGCAGCGCTACGAAGAGCTGGAGGCGGAAAATCCGGAACACCAGCTCAACATTGCGTGCCAGCATTTCATCATGGTGCTCATTGAAATCATGGGGCCCTTTGTGGATGCGTCAGCCCAGGAGGACTCCAAGGCGGCGGCGACGCTGTTCTATCATTTTGCCGTTCAGAATCTGAAGATGTTCAAGGAAGCCAACGCGGAGCAGTTAAAAACTCACTACAATGCGGACCAGCTGGACGCTTTCCTGAGCTACGGCTTGTGGGGATTTGTCTTTGCCCATCGGGACAAATACGACCGGAAGCAGACCGTAGAGGATGCCAAGCGCCTGATCGACGATTTGCTCGCCAGTTCGATTTTCGAGCACGACCATTAAAAAACCGCTGCCTTTCGGCAGCGGCGGGGTAAAAAGTGAATAAATGAAAAATTATGCCGGTAAAATCTGCAGGAAGCAGACGGAAGAAGTGACCATGACGGTCAGCACAATACAGCACAGGGAGAGGGCGGCTTTAACGGCCTTTGGCCACGGCGCGTAGGTCCACATTAAAATCACACCCATCGGCCAAACGAGCAGCAGCATTAAAACCACGAGAAATGTTTGAAAAATATCGTTGTGTTTTCTGAGTGCAGTCATTGCAGGCGACCTCCTCTTTTAGATTTACCCGTATCCTACGCGGATTTTTTTCAAACTTCAAGGAAATCGCAAAATATTATCTTTTCCTGCACTTTTTTCAGTACAATCTTAAAGGTTACATTTTACTTCAATTTTATCATTTCGTTTTACATTTTTAAGCCAATGTGTAAGACAAACTATGTTATAATGTAAAGGTTCAATTTAGTAAAATAAAGCTGATTTTTATATTTTATTAAATTGAAATAATGTAACAACAGGAGGTGCGTATGACAATTAAAATTACACAATGGAACGAAAAAGCCGTCGGCGGCATGGTTCGGATCTGGAATCAGGTCGTCGCAGAAGGGAACGCCTTCCCCCAGACGAATCTGCTCTCTTACGAAGAAGGCAAAACCTTTTTCGCGGCTCAGGACTACACGGGCATCGCCTATGAAGAAGAAACCAGCGGCGTGGTCGGTCTCTACATTCTCCACCCCAACAATGTGGGGCGCTGCGGCCATATTGCCAACACCAGTTACGCGGTGGACCGCTCCCTGCGGGGACAGCACATCGGCCGTCTGCTCGTTGAAGATTCCATCGTACAGGCTAGGGATCTGGGCTACGGCATCATTCAGCTCAATGCCGTGGTCGCGACGAACAAGACGGCACTGAAGCTGTACCAGGATATTGGTTTTAAGCCTTTGGGCAAAATCGAAGGGGGATTTCGGATGGATGACGGCCATTACGAAACGATTGTTCCCCACGTGTATTATTTGTAAAAAATTCACAGAAAAAGAAAATAGGGAGTTTGCGGGATGATAAAGATTGCAGATTTGGGCACGGATTTTGTCCACTGCTGGTACCTTGAAAAAGACGGCCGGCGCGTTCTCGTGGATACCGGTTACGCCGAAGACTGGCCGCATTTTATCCAGCAGGCGAAGGCCTTTGGTCTGGACGCTGCGGATTTTCTGTTTCTGACCCACGCCCACGACGATCACGCCGGCTTTCTGAATCCACTTTTGGAACAGATGCCGGGGCTTCGGGTGATCGCGTCGAAAAAGGCGCTTCCGGGATTGCACAGGGGGCAGAATGGCCCTGGCGGCGGGGTGCCCGATGCCGACGCGGCGGCCGTATGTCGTCAGATGGTGCGTGAAGGCCGGGGACGGCACCTTTTTCCGAAAATTGACGAAAAATTTTTATCCCGATTTCTGTGGCTCGAAGACATCGATCTCCATGACTTTCTGTCTGGGGCCGAAGGGCTTTTTCTGCCCGGCCACACTGAAGACAGCATCGGCTTCCTTTGGGAAGACCGCCTTTTCTGCGGCGATGCGGCCCAGAACCGGCTGGCGTATCCGATGAAGACGACCATCTGGATTCAGGATTTGAAGGCTTATCAACAGAGCTGGCAGACCATGATCGACGCAAAGCCGGTGCGCATTTACCCCGGACACGGGGAGCCTTTTGGGCCTGAAGCCCTCGAAGCTGGCCTCGGCGCCTTGCCCGAGATTCGGCTCAACCCGTCCATCAAGGCATAAAAAATGCCCCGGGGCCGTCGCCGCGGGGCTTGGAATCAATTCCGCCAAACCGATTCTTTTTACGTCTTTTAAGATATCTTCTCAGATAATATTATCTTTAACTGTATTATAGCGGGGTTCGCCCCGGAAAGCAAGCGTTTTCATCAAAAAGTTATGAATCATTAAGATTCGGCTAAGATATGGTTTTAATCTGTATTTTACATTTAAAATTTCTCAAATCGAGCTTGAATTTAATTTTCACAGGCTTCTAAGCGTTTTCACGCTTAATCTGCAAAAAAACGGCACTGGACGCCGAAGGGCGCAACGCCGGCGGCCAGCTGGCGCAATAAAAAAAGGCACAACGTGCCTTTTTTATTGCTTTGATTACTTCATATACTTTTTCCCGTCGTCCCAGGCGGTGCCGACCCGGCTGCCGATGGCGTAATAGCCGTTTTGGTCGCCGTCGAAAGCGAAGGCGCCGAGTTTTTCCGCGTCGACCTTGCCGTCAGCGGTGAGCACCGATTCGTCGGCGACAATGCTGACCACCTTACCGAGAACCCGGAGGCCGTAGGGCTGATCCTGGAATTCCACCACTTCACATTCGAAGGTCAGGGGGTATTCGGTGATAACCGGCGCGTCGACCTTGGCGCTCTTTTCGGCGTGGAGACCGGTTTTCGCGAACTTGTCCGGCACGTCGTTGGCGGAGACGATGCCGAAATAATCGGATTCGGCGAGGGTGTCCGTCCCCGGAACGGCGAGGGTGAACGCCTTGCGCCTGCGCAGGTTGGCCGTGGTTTTGTGGCGTTCTCCGATGTTCAGGGCGACCATGTCGCGGGCGCAGACGCCGCCCCAGGCCATCATCATGAGATCGACAGAATCGTCGTCATTGTAGGTGCCGATCATGTAAGTCGGCATTGGGAATAAAATCGGTTTAGCACCGAGATCTTTAAAAGCCATATGAGAACCTCCTTTATGTCACGAATATTCGATCTTTATTATAAAAAGTTTATGTTGAATTTTCCTTAAAGGGTTTTGAGATAGGCCTGAGTTCGGGTCATGACGTCCCTGAGAATGTCGAGATCTTTTGAAAGATCGCCGGTTTCCAGAGAGTGGTTGGCGCCGGGGTAGATGGTCAGGGGCAGTCGGCGCTTTTGGGCGCCGGTGACGATCGTTTCCTTTCCGACCCAGGGATCAGCGTCACCGTAAAAGGCGATGCTGCCCCGGTCCCGGGCGAAATCAAAGGTCTCTTTGAGGGGCGTGTAGAAGATGCCGCGGACATCCCGGTCTTTGAAGACATTCGCTGAAAGGTGGGCGGCGAGGATGGTGCCGATGCTCTTGCCGATGAACAGGTAGCGTTCAAAATCGGGAAAGGCTCGGAGCTGCCCTTCAACGGAAGTCAGGGCCTGATAGAAAGCCCGTTCCCGGCGGCTCTGGTCCTGGCGCATGTCGGAAATGGCGGCGCTTTTAAATTCGGGATATCCGACGGCGTACAGAGACCAGCCCGCCTGTTTCGCGAGTTTGGCGCTGTAGTACAAAAGAGGGCGGTCGGTGCTGTAGCCGACGCCCGGGAAGAGAATGACGCATTTTTTAGAGGTTTTCATGGGGAATCCTTTCTTGTTTTTTCATTCAGAAGGCCAGACTTGAATGCAGGGATGATTTTGCTGTTGGACGAAACCGCCGGTGAAATTGACCCAGCTCTTACAGCGGTCGAGAATGCCGGAATCGGCGGTGAGGATGGCGCCGTGGGCGGAAAGTTCGGCGTCGACGCCCCGGATCAGCGGCACGGCCAGGGGAAGCTGAACACTTTCATTGGCCTTTAAAATCGCTTCCCGGAGGCGCCCGGAATTGGACACCGGCGCGTCGAGAAGGAGCACGACGCCGGCGGGATGTACGGATTTTAAAAAACGGAGCAGGGTGTGGATGGCGAAGTCCGTTTCGGGAATGAGGCGGTAGGTGCCCCGGAGCGCGGCCAGATCCCGGACGGCGCCGTCCATGCCGAGAAACAGCGGCCCGCGGCAGGCCATGACTTCCAGGGTGATGATCTGATTGAAGCCGTCGACCCACAGGGTTTTGCCGGCCAGATCCTCCGGCGCAAGCTGCTTTTGGAGCCGCGCCTGCTGCTTGGCGGCAGAGGTGACGCTGCGCATGATGGCCAGGCGCTGGCGCTTGGACAGCTGGTAGTGGTTGCCCACAAAGGTGAGGGTCTGGGTCATGGCGTAGCCCCGGTTTAACAGATGGCAGCAGTCGGCAGCGGCTTCCCTTAAGATTTTTAAGGCCGGCGCCGAAAAATTTCGGGTGTCTTCGGGGACGAACCCCCGCCTGGCGTTGGGGGTGGTTTCAAACAGTTCAAACCGTGTGGAATCTGACATCGTATCCTCCTTTCATAGGGCTATTATAGCATACGATTTATTGACAGCTGACGGGGGCAAGGGTAAAATCAATGCAGAATAAAAATTTGAGGTGAAACGATGATTACGATTGACCAGTTAAAAATTGACGGCAAAGAAAGCGGCGGCTTGTTCATTCAGTCGCCCGGCGGGGAAGGCCACCCGAACATGATCCTGATTCAGTGCCAGAGCGGGTATCTGATGTGCGGCTATTTAAATCTCGACGCTGCGGAAAAATTCGGCGACGCCGCTGTGCTCGTGGGCGGCGCGGACTTTGACGCGGTCCTCAAGAACCCGATCAAAGGGATGACTTCAGCCGCCAAAGCCCTCGGCGTTCGGGACGGCATGACCGGGGAAGAAGCCGCAGAAATTTTAAACCGATAAGGGTGCAGCAAAAAAAGACCGAAAACCGGTCTTTTTTTAGTGAAATTACAGCCAAGATCTGATAAAATGATGCAATAAGTTTGTTGACAAATAAAAAGTAAAAATACAGAGGAGGCAGACGTGCAAGTTTCAACGAAGTTTACCATCGCGATCCATGTGCTGACCGCGACGGCTTATTTTTCAAAAGACCACAAAATCACCAGTGAAATGCTCGCAGCCAGTGTGGGATGCAACCCGGTGATCATCCGCAACATCATGGGCCAGCTCAAAAAAGCCGGTCTGATTCAGGTGAAGCGCGGCCCCGGCGGAATGGCCCTGGCCAAATCCCTGGACGACATCACCTTTCTCGACGTGTACCGGGCGGTGGAAACTCACGGCAAAGACGAATTGTTCCGGTTTCACGGCAATCCGAATCCTGCCTGCCCGGTGGGCCGTAATATTCACCGCGCCCTGGACGGCGATTTGATCGAAATTCACCACCGTTTTGAAGAAGATCTGAAGCGCTACACCCTCGCGGACGTTTACGACAGCACGGTTCAGGCCATTGCGGGATAAGGGAGAAGCCGATGACCGTTTTTGAAAGACTTAAGGGCGGCGAAGCCGTGAATCCCAAAACTGAAAAGCTGCTCGCCGAAGAAATCGCCAGGGCCAGACGGGCCTGCGATGTGCTCAATCTCGCGGAACCGGGGACCAAAGATTACGAAAAGGCCTGGATGCGCCTGTTCGACGGCCGCATCCCCAAGGGCATTTCGGCGAAAACCCCGTGCTGGATCGACTTTCCGAAGCAGATCACCTGGGGAAAAGACATCGTGATCGACCGGAATTTCACGGCTCTGTCCGCCGCCGGCATCGCAGTTGAAGACGGGGTGCGTATCGGGCCCCAGGTGACCATCGTGACTGAAAAACCCGACATGAATCAGCCGGACTTCATCCAGGGCGAAGGGGTCGTGATCGGCGAAGGGGCTTTCATCGGGGCCCGTGCCGTGATTCTGCCGGGCGTGCACATCGGCGCCCGCGCCGTTGTGGAACCGGGAGCCGTCGTGACCGCAGATGTGCCGGACGGCGTCACCGTGATCGGCAATCCGGCACAGCCAGTCCAGCTTTAAGGCTGGATTTTTTGCGTATTTCCCGGGAAATACAGGATCTGATTTTACATTTATGATGTGAAAAATAGAAAGGAAATAGAGCGTATTTATGGCAGACACAGCAACTGCAAAACAAGAAGAAAAAACGGATTTCACCCGGGGCAGCATCGCGGAAAAACTCCTGCGGTTCATGATCCCAGTGTTCGGCGCCCTGGTCCTCCAGGCGATGTACGGCGCCGTGGACTTGCTCGTGGTCGGGCGGTTCGGATCGAAGGCGGGACTGTCCGGGGTTTCCACCGGCAGCAACGTCCTCAACCTCGTGACCTTCGTGGTCACGGCGCTGGCCATGGGACTGACGGTGGTGATCAGCCGGGATCTCGGAGAACGCAAGCCGGAAAAAATCGGCCCGGTCATCGGCGGGGGCGTCCTCGTTTTCGCGGTCATCGCCGGAGTATTGTGTGTGGTGATGACCGTTTTTGCGAGAAACATCGCCACCTGGATGATGGCGCCGAAAGCCGCCCTCGCGCTGACGACCCAGTACATCCGCATCTGCGGCGCCGGCATTTTCTTCATCGTGGCGTACAACGTCATTGCCGCGATTTTCAGAGGCCTTGGCGATTCCCGGATGCCGCTGCTTTTCGTGGTCATTGCCTGCTGCTGCAACATCGCGGGGGATTTGCTTTTCATCGCGGGCTTTCATATGGACGTGGCCGGCGCGGCCCTGGCGACAGTCATGGCCCAGGCCATCAGCGTGGTGCTGTCCCTCATCATCATCCGGAGAAAAAACCTGCCCTTTCACATGAAACGTCAGGATTTTTCCTTTAATCCGGAAGTGCGGCGTTTTCTGAAAGTCGGCCTGCCTTTGACCCTCCAGGAATTTCTGACCCAGATTTCATTTTTGATTATCTGTGCCTTTGTGAATCATCTGGGGCTGTCCGCCTCTTCTGGGTACGGCGTGGCGAGCAAGCTCATCAGCTTCATCATGCTCGTGCCCAGCGCGATGATGCAGTCGATGTCGGCTTTCGTTTCCCAGAACGTCGGCGCGGGCAAAGAAGACCGCGCGAAGAAGGGTCTGAAAATCGGCATCGCTTTCGGGGTCTGCGTCGGTCTGGTGATCATTGTTTTGGTGCAGCTTTTCGGCGGCGCCGCATCGTCACTGTTCACGACTCGGGCGGCCTTTATCCGGGACAGTTGGGCCTATCTCAAGGGTTTCTGCCCGGAAGCCGTCGTTACGGTCTTTCTGTTCAGCCTTTACGGCTATTTTAACGGCCACGGCCGCTCCACCGTCGTGATGGTGACGGGGATTCTCCAGACCTTTCTGGTCCGGCTTCCGGTTTCGTACTTCAGAAGCGTTCAAGCTCATCCGTCTCTGACCAAAATCGGGCTGGCCTGCCCGACGGCGACGGTCTTCGGCATCGTCATCGCGTGGCTTTACTATCTGCACATGAATCAAAAGATGCGTCAGTTCAAAGCACAGTAGGCGCAAAAAAATAATACCTGCCGGTTTATGACCAGCAGGTTTTTTGATGAAATTGCGGTTTGTCTTAATCGACCAGGGCGACGATGCGGTCTTTGGGAACGGCACCGACCTGTTTGTTGGTGATTTCGCCGTTTTTGAAGACCATCAGCGTCGGGATGCTCATAATGCCGAATTTCTGGGCGATATCCGGTTCTTCGTCGACGTTGACCTTGCCGACGATGAAATCGTCGTGTTCTTCAGCGATCTGGTCGACCATTGGGGAGACCATTTTGCACGGGCCGCACCAGCTGGCCCAGAAATCGACGAGCACCGGCTTGTCTGCCTGGAGCACTTCTTTTTCAAAATTATCGGTTGTAATGGTAATGACTGCCATTTTGGACCTCCTTATAAGCTTAGATCTTAATTTTTTAGCTGATATATTATTCTATTCATTTTTACTTTAAAATGCCTTTAATTTAGACTAACAGAAAGCGCCGGATTATGGTAGAATAAAAACCGAATTTCAAAAAACATTAAGAAAAGAGCGGAAAGATGACCAATTCTACAGAACCTCAGGAAAAATTTTCCAGCCGGCTGGGTTTTATTTTGACCTCAGCGGGCTGCGCCATCGGCCTCGGCAATGTGTGGCGCTTTCCCTATATCACCGGGAAATACGGCGGCGGCCTTTTCGTCGTCATTTACATTTTGTTTCTTTTGATCTTAGGCATTCCCATTGTGACCGCTGAGCTTGCCGTGGGCCGAGCCAGCCGCAAGAGCGTCATGCGCTCCTTCGATGTGCTGGAGCCTGAAGGGAAGAAGTGGCACGTCTACAAATGGGTCGCTATGGCGGGCAATTATCTGCTCATGATGTATTACACGACGATTGCCGGCTGGATTCTTTTGTATTTCTTCAAAACGGCGAAAGGGGACTTTACCGGGCTGTCCAGCGCCGGGGTTGCGAAAGCCTTTGCCGCGACGACAGCGAACCCGGCGGTTTCCGTGATCTTCATGGCCGTGATGGTGGCCCTGGGCTTTGCCATCTGCGCCGGAGGCCTGCAGGGCGGCGTCGAGCGCATCTCGAAGATCATCATGGTGGCGCTGTTTATCCTGATGGTGATGCTCGCCGTGCACGCCCTGCGTCTGCCGGGGGCCAAGGCCGGTATGGCTTTTTATTTAAAGCCGGACCCGGCCAAGCTGACGGCCCATTCTTTGCCCGAAACGATTTACGCGGCCATGGGCCAGTCATTGTTCACCCTTGGGGTCGGCATTGGCTCCATGGGCATTTTCGGTGCCTACATCGATAAAAAGAAGCGCCTCTTCGGCGAAGGGGTGACCATCGCCGTGCTGGACACCATCATCGCAATCCTCGCCGGGGTCGTGATCTTCCCGGCGTGCTTTTCCTACGGGGTGCGGCCGACGTCGGGGCCGCCGCTGATTTTCATCACCCTGCCCAACGTGTTCAACCACATGCCCCAGGGGCGGTTCTGGGGCGCAGCCTTCTTTTTGTTCATGACTTTCGCGGCGCTGTCCACGGTCATCGCGGTGTTCCAGAACATCATCGCCAATTTCAGGGAAGTGACCGGCATGCCCCTCAAAAAGAGCTGCGGGATCAACGCGGTGCTGCTGATCCTTTTATCCCTGCCCTGCGCTTTGGGCTTTAATCTGCTGTCCGGGGTGCATCCCATGGGTGCCGGCTCGACGATTCTCGATCTCGAAGATTTCCTCGTGTCGAGCAACATCGTCCCGTTGGGGTCGATCATCTACGTGCTGTTCATTACGTCCCGGGCCGGCTGGGGATTTGACGGCTTTCTGTCGGAAGTCAACACCGGAGAAGGGCTGCGGTTTCCAGAAAACAAGGCCAGCCGCTTTTACATGGGCGTGATTCTGCCGATCCTCATTGCCGTGATCATGATCGGCGGTTATCTTGGGTCATAATCAATGGAATATATTCTAAAGGAGAAATAAATTTATGCGTGAAAAGAAAAGAGAAACATTTTCGAGCCGCCTCGGCTTTATTCTCGTCTCGGCGGGGTGCGCCATCGGCCTCGGCAATGTGTGGCGGTTCCCTTACATTACGGGGAAGTACGGCGGCGGCGCCTTCGTCCTTTTGTATTTGTTCTTCCTGCTGATTCTCGGCATCCCCATTATGACCGTAGAATTTGCTGTGGGCCGGGGCAGCCGGAAATCCACAGCCCTATCCTTTGAGCAGCTGGAACCGGCGGGGAGCAAATGGCATATCTACAAGTATTTCGCCATGGGCGGCAATTACCTGCTCATGATGTACTACACGACGATTTCAGGCTGGATGATTTTGTTTTTCATCAAGATGATCAAAGGGGATTTCGCCGGCATGAACAGCGCCCAGATCGCCCAGGCCTTTGCAGCGGTGACAGCGAACCCGAAGCTGTGCGTGGGCTTTATGGTGCTCGTGGTGCTCATCGGCTTTGGCATCTGCGCCGGGGGCCTGCAGGGCGGCGTCGAACGGATCGTGAAAGTTATGATGGTGGCGCTGATCCTGCTGATGGTCGCCCTGGCGGTGAACTCCCTGTTTCTGCCCGGCGCGTCCCGGGGCTTGTCCTTTTACCTGAAGCCGAACCTGCACCATATGGTCCAGAATGGGATCACCAAAACGGTGTTCGCTGCCATGGGCCAGGCGTTCTTCACCCTGAGCATCGGCGTCGGCTCGATGGCCATTTTCGGCTCTTACATCGGCAAGGAAAAACGGCTCCTTGGAGAATCGGTGACCATCTCTGTGCTGGACACCATCGTGGCGCTGCTCGCCGGGCTGATCATTTTCCCGGCCTGCTTCGCCTACAACGTGACGCCGACAGCGGGACCGTCCCTGATCTTCATCACCCTGCCCAACGTGTTCAACCACATGCCCAGCGGCCGGTTCTGGGGCGCCGCCTTCTTTCTGTTCATGACCTTTGCGGCCATGTCCACGGTCATCGCAGTGTTCCAGAACATCGTGTCCTACGCGACGGATCTGACCACCATTTCCGTGAAGAAGGCCTGCCTGATCAATGCCATTGTGATGATTCTGCTGTCCCTGCCCTGCGCCCTGGGCTTCTCGGTGCTGTCCGGGGTGCATCCCATGGGCGCCGGCACGACGATCCTCGATTTCGAAGACTTCATCATGAGCAACAACCTCATGCCGTTGGGCTCGCTGGTTTACCTGCTGTTCTGCGTGACGAAAATTGGCTGGGGCTACGACGGCTTCATCAAGGAAGTCAACACCGGAGAAGGGCTCCGGATGCCGGAGACTTCGTTCACAAAAATCTACCTGCGCTATATCCTGCCGCTGATCGTGCTGTGCGTGTTTTTCGGCGGGTATCTCATTAAATAACGGCTTCTCAAAAGTTCCGGATCTCCGGAACTTTTTTTATGGTAAAGACTAAAAGAAAGGAATTTGCGTATGAACGAAAAAACAAAACAACCGCTGTCTTTTATGGGCGTTTTCGCGATCATGCTCGCGAGCAGCCTGACCATCATGGTCGGGGAGGCGCTGACTTCGGCGCTGCCGGCCATTGGCCGCCATTACGCCATGACATTTTCCACGAGCTGGCTCATCACCGTGCCGTCCCTTGGGGTCGTGTGCGGGGCGCTGGGCACGGGAAAAGTGCTCAACCGCTTCGGCGCTTACAAGACGATCTGCGTCGGCCTGTTCTTTTACGCCCTCTTCGGGGTCTCCGGCGCGGTGATGCCCAATATTGGCGTCGAGCTTCTCGACCGGTTTCTGCTTGGGATGGCCTGCGCAGCCGTCATGACCTCGTCCACAAGTCTGATCTCGGAATTCTATCACGGGCAGGTGCGCCTGAAGATGATCGCCGTACAGGGGATGGCCATTGAAATGGGCGGGGTCATCTTTTTGAGCCTCGGCGGGGTGCTGACCGAGATCGCGTGGAACGCGTCCTATTTGATCTATTTGATCGCAGCGGCAGCCCTGATTCTGATCCTGGCCTTTGTGCCGAAACAGGCCCCGGCCTACGACGGCGAAGAAATCGACCAGACCAAGGCGCTCAAATCTGGGCAGAGCGGCATTTCCGTGGTCCTCGCCTTGGCTTTCATCAGCATGCTGACGTTCTTCACGGCCATCGTCTCTCTGCCGGTCTACATCCAGACCGATATGGGGTATTCCGCCGCCTTCAGCGGGATTTACCTGGCGTCCATTTCAGTGGTGGCGGTGATCTTCGCCGGCTTCATGCCGAAATTCGTCGGCAGAACTTCCGCAAAATGCTCCCTGACGGTTTCGGCGGTCTGCTTTACTGTCGGCCATTTATTGTATTTCGCGGCCCTGAACCATCACGGCCTGCTCTTCGCCGCGGCGCCGATCATGGGCATCGGCTTCGGGTTCTCGACGCCTTTGATCAACAACCTGACCGTCGAGCGGAGCACGCCGGAGACGAAAGCGCGCAATCTGAGCGGCTACTCCATTGCCCAGTTCTCCGGCCAGTTCGTTTCGTCCCTCGTGGTCTCTGCAGTGGCCGGAAGCCGGACCTATCTGCTGGCGGCGGCGCTGGGACTGGTGAATTTAGCGGTGGCGGGGCTGGTGTTTGATCGGGAAAGAAAAAAACTGTTATTATGAATTAAAAAATATAAAAATATTTGGAGAGAAAAAATGGACAAAACCAAGAAAAAAGCGCTCTGGGCCCAGTACGACTGGCAGCGGGGCACCGGCCTCATGTGTCTCGACGTCGAGAGCCGGTGCAAAATGACCACCACGTCCTTATTTAAAGCGATTGAACCATACGAAGTTTATTAAATTTCTCAAGAACAGCCTTGATTAAAAAAGGCCGTTCTTTTTTTTGACAAATATAATAAGAAACCATACAATAAGAAAGCTTATTAAAAGGAGGTGCGTCATGTCATTTCACTATACACTTATGAAAACCCACTCGCTTTTGAGGCGGGATATTATGGCGAGGGCCAGAGCAGAACTGCATCTGACCTCGGGCCAGCCCAAAGTCTTAGAGGCTTTGATTCATCACGAAGGTCAGGATCAGAAGACCTTGGCGGCGATCTGCGAAATTGAGCCGGCGACTCTGGGCAGTATTCTTTTGGGCATGGAAAAGGCCGGGCTCATTGAACGGCGGAAAAAGCCGGACAACCGCCGCTCCCTGTACGCCTATCTCACACCAGAGGGGAAAAAGAAAGCTTTGGGAATGGCGCAGATTTTTGAAGAAGAAGACGAGAAGGCCCTGTCGCTACTGTCTGAAACAGAACGGCAGGTCCTCAAAACGGCTTTGGAAAAGGTTTGTCATCAGATGAAAAAAGAAAGGAGTCTGCATGCGTAAGAATCAGCATCTTGGAAGACGGTTTGCCAGTTATCTTTTTGGCTTGTTTATCATGACCATCGGGATCGCGGTCTCGGTGAAGTCAGATCTCGGGGTTTCCCCGGTGAGTTCCATTCCGTACACGATGACCTGCGTTTGGGGCATCGAAATGGGACGGGCGACCATCATCTTTCACTGCTTTCTGGTGCTGTTTCAGATTATCCTGCTGCGCCGGCATTTCAAGATCAAGAACCTGCTGCAGATTGCCGTGGGGGTCGTCTTCGGGTATTTTACGACTTTCGGAAATTGGACGATGCATTTTCTGCCGGCTCCGTCGAATCTCGTGATCCGCCTCGTCATGGTGGGCATCAGCTCGGTGATCGTCGCCGTAGGGATTTTCTTTTACCTGCCGCCGGACATCATGCCTCTCGCCGGAGAAGGGGTCATGAAGGCCGTCTCTGATGTGACCGGCATCGAATTTTCAAAAGTTAAGATCGGCTTTGACGTCTCGATGGTGGTGATTTCTTTCGCCACATGCATGGTTCTGCTTCATCAGTTGGGCAGCGTCGGCATCGGCACAGTGATCGCTGCTTTTCTGGTGGGTAACGTTTTAGGGGTGGTCAACCGGCATTTTGGCGCCAAACGGGACCGCTGGCTCTATCCGGAAAAAACGAAGACAGCCGCAAGTCCGAAAACAGAACCGCAGAAAAGCTGGGCGATCACCATCGCCCGGGAATACGGCAGCGGCGGCCGGACGATCGGGAAGCAAATCGCCGAAGATCTGGGCATCGCCTATTACGATTTAGAAATCATTCACGAAGCGGCCAAAAGAAGCGGGATGACCGAAAAAATTTTAACGGACAACGATCAGATCATCGACAGACCCCTGGCTCACTCCCTGTATTTCTGGGCGGCGGGGACGACTCAGGAAGATGAGCTGCCCGTCATCGAACGGATTTTTGACATCCAGGAAAAGATCATCACTGAGCTCGCTGAAAAGGCGCCCTGCGTCATCGTCGGCCGCCTCGGCAATTTCATCTTGAAAGACAAGGTGCCGAGCTTCAATGTGTTTGTCAGCGCTTCACCGGACGCCAAGATCAAAACCGTTGTGGAACGGGACAGTCTGGACGAAAAGGCGGCCCGGGCGAAAATTGAAAAGGTCGAGCGGGAACGGGCGAATCACTGCCAGTATTTTACCCATCAGCATTGGAAAGACCTGTCCCATTACGATCTGGCCATCCGTTCTGACGAAATGGGCCTGGCAGAAACAGCAGGCATGATCGAAACCGCGGCGAAAGCCAAACTGCACCTCGCGTAAAAAATCAAAAGCGTTGTCATAACCACGGACAAATAACGCCCCGGCGGCTATAATCAAACCGTTCAGGAAAAAGAGAGAGATTTAAGCTCGATAATTTTATATAAGGAGACGGGACGGATGAGAAAACAGGTTAAAAACAACGTGAGCTGGGTCGGTTACATGGATTGGGAACTGAAGCAGTTCCACGGCGACGAATATTCGGTGAAAAACGGGTCGAGTCAGAACGCTTATCTGATCGAAGAAGACAAGACCATTTTGATCGATACGGTGTGGATGCCCCATCGGGACGCCTTTATCGACAACCTCCGGAAAGAACTCGGCGGGGATCTGTCGAAAATCGACGCCATCGTCATGAACCACGGGGAACAGGATCACTCGGGCTCCCTGCCGGCGCTCATGAAGGAAATCCCGGGCACGCCGATTTACTGCACTGCAGCGGCGGTGAAGAGCATCGAAGGCCAGTACGGCAAGCGGGGCTGGGACTTCCACAAGGTCAAAACCGGCGACACCCTGTATGTCGGCAACGGCAAGCAGCTCATCTTTGTGGAAATGAAGATGCTCCACTGGCCGGATTCCATGGCAACTTATCTGACAGAAGACAACATCCTGTTCTCCATGGACGCCTTCGGCCAGCATTTCGCCGTCGAAGAAATGTTCAACGACAAGGCGAACCAGGCCATCTTGTATAAAGAAGCGATGAAATACTTCGCCAATATCTTAAATCCCTTCGCGCCCTTTGTCACCCGCAAGCTTGCCGAAATCGCGAAACTGAACCTGCCCATCGACATGATCGCCCCGGCTCACGGCGTCATCTGGCGGGATCATCCGGAACAGATCGTTAAGAAGTACGCCGAATGGGCGGACGCCTATCAGGAAGATCAGATCACCGTCGCCTACGACACGATGTGGAACGGGACCAAGACCCTGGCCCACGCCGTGGCCGACGAAATTCACAGACAGAGCCCGGACACTGTGGTGAAGGTGTACAACATCGCCGAAACGGACAAGAACGAACTCATGACCGAAGTGTTCAAGTCCAAGGCCATCGCCGTGGGCTCGCCGACCTGCGTGAACGAAGTCCTCACCAGCGTCAGCGCCTTTCTCGCCTTTGCGAAAACTCTGAAGTTTAAAAACAAAAAGGCCGCGGCCTTCGGATGCTACGGCTGGAGCGGCGAATCGGTGAAGCTCTTGAAAGAACGCCTTGCCGCCGACGGCTTTGACGTCGTCGACGCCAGCGTCCGCTCGCTGTGGAATCCGGAAGACGGCGATTTTGCAGCCATTCCCGAAATGGTGGGAGAACTCCTCGCCGGAGAAGAAACGCCGGAACAGCCGGCCAAAGCCGAAAGCAAAGTCTACGTCTGCAACGTGTGCGGCTGGACCTACGACGAAGCCAAAGGCGATCCAGAACACGGCATCGCTCCGGGAACGAAATGGGAAGACCTCCCCGACGATTTCAAATGCCCGGTGTGCGGCGCACCGAAGTCGGATTTTTCGGTGCAGTAAAAATCATCAATTCATAATTCAACACCCCCGTATATGCTGAATGCATATGCGGGGGTGTTTGTTTTTTACATTATTTAGTGGCTTTGATTGTTAAAGCGCTGAGCTGGCACAACGCCGCTTCGTACAGCTCTTCCGAAAAGGATTCGATGATTTCGGCCTTGCCGGCGCCGCTGAGCAGCATGGTGATGAGTTCTTTTGGCAGTTCTTGTTCAGCCATGGGTTCTCCTTTCTAAAATTGATGGGCCTGCAGATCGCTTCGAACCAGATCAGGCCCCGAATTTGGCGATAAATTCCTTCAGGATGGCGACGTTGCCCGGCCAGGCCGGCGCGGTCACGAGGTTGCCGTCCACGTAGGCTTCATCCGGCGCTTTTTTGATAAAGGTGCCGCCAGCGGCAGTGACTTCCGGTTCGATGGCGTCGTAAGCGGTCAGCTTCCGGCCCCGAACCACGTCTGCAGCGGTGAGAATCTGAATGCCGTGGCAGATCGCCGCCAGGGGCTGTTTGTGTTCCATGAACCAGCGCGTGATGGCGAGGACGCGGTCGTTGAGGCGCAGGTATTCCGGCGCCCGGCCCCCGGTGAGAAAGAGACCGTCGTAGTCAGCACATTGGATCGCGTCAAAATCCGCATTGATGGCGAACCGGTGGCCCAGTTTTTCGGAATAGGTCTGTTCGCCGAGAAAATCGTGAATGGCTGTCTGGATGGTGTCGCCGGGCTTTTTCCCGGGGCTGACGGCGTCGACTTCAAAGCCGGCGATCAGCAGCGCCTGGTAAGGCACCATGACTTCGTAATCTTCGGCGTAGTCGCCGACAATCATCAGAATTTTCTTGGCCATGATTATCCCCTGTGATCGATGTCGTAATAGATCAGGGCCATGAACACCAGATCGGCGTTGTAGGGATTGCTCATGCCGTGGCATTCGCCCGGTTTGATGAGGCAGCAGTCCCCGGGGACCACCGGCGTGACCGAGCCGTCATTGTCCCGGAAATCGCCAACCCCTTCGAGGATGTAATAGGGTTCCGTTTCCCCGGTGTGGGTGTGGACGCCGATAGAGGCGCCTGGGGGAATCGTGACCTTGGCGTACATGCGTGCAGCGCCGAGGAGTTCATTTTCATCAATGATATGTTCAATTTTAACCGTGCCTTTGCCTCCGGCAAGGTGTTCCACGTGTTTGACTTGTGTTTTGCGAATCATAAAATCACCCCTTATTTCGATAGAATCTCCTTTATTATAACATGATTCGGTTTACATCCTTTGCTCAATTAAAACCTGGAATCTGCACGATTCAAAACCCGGAAGCGTGGTCTTAAGCGGATGCCTCAAATTTGCCGTTTTTCGGTTTGATTTATCCATGAAGTGGAAGTTTCCAAGGGATACGAATCGATTCATTCCGGCCATGCTTATACGGCAGATGAAGTAGACGCCATATTGGACGACGCGTTCGACCTATCATCAAATGCACAACGGACAGTTTAATCGCTGTCCGTTTTTTATTTGTCCTAAAGCGCGAATTTGCAACATGAAAAACAATAAACGCTTGCGCATGCTTGCGGTAATTGATAAACATGCTATAATAAAGAAAAAAGGAGTGTGATCTTTATGGCGAAGACATCACCTGTTTACGCAAGAATCGATACAGACCTAAAAGAAAACGCTGAAAACATCCTTCACCGCCTTGGCATTTCACCGTCCAGCGCGATCCAGATGCTTTACAGCCAAATTATTTTAACGAAAAGTTTTCCGATTAGTCTCAAACTTCCTTACGATAAACCAAAGGCGCTGGGGTCGATGTCGCACGATGAACTCAATGCAGAACTTTCCAAGGGATACGAATCGATCCAATCCGGTCATGCTTATACGGCAGATGAAGTGGACGCCATGTTGGATGACGCGTTTGGCATATGAGTGATTTATACGAGATCATCTACGCGCCTGAAGCGTATGATGACTTGCGGAATATTTACGCATATATCGCGTACGATCTGCAAGTGCCTGACATTGCAAAAGATCAGGTTAACAGAATCCGAAATGAAATAAGATCGCTCGATCAGATGCCTTCACGATTTGCTTTTGTGGATTGGGAGCCCTGGAAAAGCAGAAATACACACAAAGTTCCAGTTGATCAATACGTCGTGATTTATATAATAAACAATGAAAGCAAAACGGTGAACATTGTGCGTATTTTTTATAGCGGCCAGGATATAGGCAGCATCCTCGAATCAAATGCACAACGGACAGTTTAATCGCTGTCCGTTTTTTCTTTGCCGCAAAGGCCGAATAAAATATGGTAAAATAAGACACAACGATTTAAAACGGGAGACGTCAATAAAAAATAGAAAGGCATGATAAGATATAGTGACGAAAGAAATCTGCATTATTTTTGATTTGATAATGGCCTCCATTTTCTTATTGATTGGAATCTTATTTTATAGATCAAACGGAAAAGCGGCAGACTTTTTGACGGGCTATAATACGAAGTCCGCTGAAGAACGCAAGAAGTACGATGAGAAGAAAATGTGCAAGGATTACGGGAAGCGGATGATGTTATGGCCGATCCCTTTTACAATTGGAGCTGTTATTGACTTTGTCTTTCCCATGAAGGGAACGCTGACTGCATGGATCATATGGGCAGTGATGTTAATGCTATTGTTGCTCGAAAGACATAAGAGAGAAAAAGTTAATTAGAATTTGAAGGAAAATCCCAATGATTGCAATTCGCAAGGCAGAACTGTCCGATGCGAAAAGACTGGTGGAGATATACGATTATTCCGTGAAAAATACAGCAATTACCTTGTATTGATAGAATGCTGGCGCGATGAATTAAAGGGACAGGTGGGATTCAGTTTCCACCTTGATTTTTTCCAGACGCATCACTTCTGTTAAAATGGATAATCATAAAGCAGAGAATGAACGTTTTTCGCAATACGCGGAAGGAAAGGATAAACACATGCATCTCATTATTTTTCAAGGATTGATGATCCCATTTATCGGCACGACCCTCGGGGCGGCCTGCGTCTTTTTAATGAAAGAGCAGATGTCAGAGGGACTGCAGCGCGCGCTGACCGGCTTTGCCGCCGGGGTCATGGTCGCGGCTTCAATTTGGAGCCTCTTGATCCCGGCGATGGAACAAAGCGCCCATCTCGGCCGGTTGGCTTTTCTGCCGGCCGTCGGCGGATTTTGGGGCGGCACTGCCTTCATGCTCCTCCTCGACGAGCTGATCCCCCATCTGCATCTCGACGAAGACCAGCCCGAGGGCCTCAAGAGCCATCTGGCCAAGACGACGATGATGGTCCTCGCCGTGACCCTCCACAACATTCCGGAAGGGATGGCCGTCGGTGCCGTTTACGCGGGGCTGCTTCTCGGCGGTAAAAGCATGACCGTGTCGGGGGCGATGGCCCTTTCTCTCGGCATTGCCATTCAAAATTTCCCGGAAGGCACGATCATTTCGATGCCCCTGCGCGCAGCGGGGCAGTCAAAGTTCAAGGCCTTTTTATCCGGCACCGGCTCCGGCGCTGTGGAACCGGCAGCGGCACTGCTGACCATTCTCTTCGCCGATCTCGTCGTGCCGGTGCTGCCGGCGCTTTTGGGGTTTGCCGCCGGCGCGATGCTTTACGTCGTCGTCGAAGAGCTGGTTCCGGAAATGTCAGTCGGCGCCCATTCAAATGTCGGCGTCATGATGTTTGCCCTGGGTTTTTCGGTGATGATGGTCTTGGACGTCGTGTTTGGGTAAGGAAGAGCATAACAGGCCCGGTGCGGGCCTGTTATTTTTTGCTTTATTTATTGGCGGACAGCAATATAATTGAGATTTAGCGTTGACAAGAGAAATTAGATTTGATAAAGTATCTGCATTAAATACAAATACAAATAAGATGAGAAAGCGAGAACAAGATGAATACAAAAGTAATGAGAGAAAGAAAAAGTGTACGCACCTATCGGAAACAGGATATTCCAGAGCAGACGCTGAACCAGGTGAGAGATTATCTGAAACAAGATACAGGCCTCTTCGATGTACCCATTACTTTTTCAATTTTGAATGCCCAGGAAGATCACGTCGGCAGCCCAGTGATTCTTGGCGCGGATACCTATGTTGCGGGTAAATATAAAAAGCAAAAAAATGCAGAACTTTCTTTTGGATATGCCTTTGAGAAATTTGTGCTTTACGCAACGTCCTTAGGGCTTGGAACAGTATGGCTGGCGGCAACCATCGACCGGAAAGCCTTCGAAAAGGCGATGTGTTTAGAAGAGGACGAAGTGATGCCGGCGGTCACGCCCCTGGGATATGCGGCAGAGAAACGCTCAATCCGCGAAAATATGATGCGAAAGGGATTGAAATCGGACAGCCGCCGCTCATTTGAAGATTTGTTTTTTTATGAAGATTTTCAAAATCCGCTCAAGGCGGCCGATGCCGGGAGATGGCAGCTGCCGCTGGAAGCGGTGCGGATTGCGCCGTCTGCTACAAATAAGCAGCCCTGGAGAGCCGTTGTCGAAAAGGACAGCGTACATTTTTACGAAAAGAAGACGAAGGGGTACGCAAAGGAAGCGACCGGAGATGTTCAGAAAGTGGACTTGGGAATCGCCCTTTGTCATTTCGAGATTGGCGCTGAAGAAAGCGGACTGAAGGGACGATGGATTCAGGCAGATCCTGGCATCCCGTCCGCGGAGGATACCGAGTATATCGCCACCTATATGCTGGAGGCATAACGATGGATACAAAATTTTCATCTGCCATCCATGCGCTGATCCTGATTTCTGAATCAGAGACGCCCATGAATTCCGAACAGATCGCAGCGAGTGTCGGAACGAACGCGAGCTATATCCGCAAGCTGACAACAAGGCTCAGCAAGGCAGGCATCATTGAAGGGCGCCGCGGTGTCAGTGGCTTTCGGATGCTCAAGGCGCCGGAGGTCATCTCGCTTTTTGATATTTATCAGGCAGTGATGGCGACCGATACGCTGCATCTTTTTGATATTCATCGCAATCCCAATGACGCTTGCATCGTCGGGCATCATATTCGCCCGGTTCTTGGCGGAATGTTTCGAGCAATGGAAGAACATGTGGAAGAAGAGCTTTCCGACGTGACATTGGCGGATTGCATGCAAGCCATGCGCCAGCGCATCGATGAGAGCCAAAATAAGGAGGAGCATGCATGAAGGCCGCAATACTCACACACTACGATAAAAAGGGAACGGATTTATCCATTCAAGATCTTGCAATTCCCGTTCCGAAAAATGATGAGGTCCTTGTAAAGATCAAAGCCGCAGGGGTCAATCCCTTGGATAATATGATCATTCGGGGCGAGGTGAAACTGATTGTGCCGTACAAAACGCCGCTTGTGATGGGCAACGAATGCGCCGGTGTGGTTGAAAAAGTAGGAAAAGATGTCGCGGGCTTTAAACCTGGGGATAGGGTTTATGGCAGGATGCCTTTGAAGAAAATCGGTGCTTTTGCAGAATACGCGGCGGTGCAAGCATCCGCACTGGCGCACATTCCGGAATATATGTCTTTTGAGGCAGCGGCAACGGTTCCGCTTACTGCCCTTACAGCGATGCAAGCCTTTGAAATCATGCAGGCGAAAGCAGGTGAATCTGTGTTTATCTCAGGAGGAACCGGAAGCCTTGGCGCGATGGCCATTCCCGTGGCAAAAAGTCTTGGCCTGCATGTGGCGACGAATGGGAGCGCGGCAAATGAGGAACGGGTCAGAAAACTGGGCGCAGAGACGTTCATTGACTATAAGAAAGAAAACTACATCGACGTATTGTCCGACGTGGACCATGTTTTGGACACCCTTGGAGATCGCGAACTTCCCAATGAATTCAAGGTATTGAAAAAAGGCGGCACGCTGGTATCGCTTAGAGGATTGCCAAATGGCAGATTTGCAAAAAGAAGCGGGATGCCGCTTTTTAAGCGAGTGCTCTTTCAGATCGCCGGGAGCAAATATGATAAAATGGCCGCGAAAAAAGATCAGACCTATGATTTTCTCTTTGTACATGAGGATGGCCGTCAACTGGAGAAAATCGGCAGGCTGTTTGATGCGGATCATCCGCTGGAAACATCTATTGACGCTGTCTTCAGCCTCAATCAGGTGAACGCAGCGCTGGCAAAGGTAAAGCGCGGCAGTTCCAGAGGGAAGACCATTATTAAAATAGAGGCATGATACGGCTCTGAATAACAGGCACCGGTGTGGCGCCTGTTATTTTTTTGGTTTATACATTGACAAATATCAATATGTCTGCTAGACTTCTATACATAGATCAATATCAATATAAAATGAATGAGAATGAAATGAATGAGAGGTGACAAGATGGAAACCATCGATACCGCATCGATTTGCAAGGCCCTCGGCGACGCCAACCGCCTGAAGATCGTGCAGACGCTGTCGGGCTGCGAAAAATGCGCCTGTGTCATTCTGGAAGCGCTGAATATCTCTCAGCCGACGCTGTCGCATCATATGAAAATTCTGCGGGACTGCGGTCTGGTCAACGTCAGAAAAGCGGGCAAATGGTGCTATTATTCGCTGAACTGCGACACCCTTCGGGCCTTTCAGCAATTTATCGCCGCGCTGGACTGCAGGCCGGTCGAGTCAGCGTGCTCAGGGCCCGCCTGCGGCTGAGACGGCGCTTAAAGGGGCGGGTTTTTTGCTCGATACATTGATAAATTTAAATATATAAA
This sequence comes from uncultured Eubacteriaceae bacterium, assembly GCA_945867155.1. GTDB lineage: Bacteria > Bacillota > Clostridia > Eubacteriales > Eubacteriaceae > Pseudoramibacter. Next base: position 89,249 of record CAMBHL010000002.1, read on the forward strand.
TGTAAAAAAGGAGGATAGGCAAATGGCTGAAAACTGGTATCCGGTCATCGATCGGGACCTTTGCCGCGAATGCGGCGCATGCATTGCGATGTGCGGCCACGGGGTCTACGACCGTGGCGCGGCGCCAAAACCGCAAGTGGTCAATCCTGTGGGCTGCGTTGATCATTGCCACGGCTGCGGGAGCCGCTGTCCGGTCGGCGCGATCACCTATTTTGGGGAAGACACCCCTTGGGTGCCGCCGAAAGGAAAGGTAAATCAGGGAGAAACATTTACGGAAAAAACGAATATACATTTAGGAGGCAAAACAATGAAAAAACTGCAACTTTTTGAACCGGCTATGTGCTGCTCGACAGGGCTCTGCGGCCCATCAATCGATCCGGAGCTGCTCAGGATCTCGACGCTGATCGACGATTTGAAGGCGGCGGGCGTCGAAGTGGAACGTTTTAATTTGAACAGTGCACCGGCGGCCTTTGCCGAAAACGAAACCGTCAAAAACATGCTGGCGATCAGAGGCACAGAGGCGCTGCCGATTACGATGCTCGACGACACGGTTGTTTTGACTGACCGCTATCCGACCAACGCGGAAGTTTTCGGCTGGCTGAAACTCGGCGACCCGCAGGCGGACGCGCCGGATTCAGACGACGACAGGGACACAGGCTGTGGCTGCGGCGGAGGCTGCTGCTGCTGACAACATAGGAGGCATCAAAATGAAATTATTCAATCCTGCGGCGGTCACGCAGACAAAATACGTGTTTTTTACCGGGAAAGGCGGCGTCGGCAAGACGTCGACGGCCTGTGCCACCGCGGTGTTCCTCGCCGATCAGGGAAAAAAAGTGCTGCTTGTCAGCACAGACCCGGCGTCCAACCTTCAGGACGTGTTTGCGGCAGATCTTGACAATAAAGGCACTGCGATTCCGGAAGTGCCCAATCTCTTTGTCGCCAATTTAGACCCGGTTGAGGCTGCCGCAGCGTACCGCGAGCGCGCAGTGGCACCGTATCGGGGGGTATTGCCGGAATCAGCCATTGAAAATATGGAAGAACAGCTGTCGGGGTCGTGTACGACAGAGATCGCCGCGTTTAATGAATTCACCGAATTTTTGACCGATCCTGCGGTTCAAGAAAAGTACGACCAGATTATTTTCGACACAGCGCCGACGGGGCATACCCTGCGCCTGCTGCAGCTGCCATCAGCCTGGGCGGGCTTTATTCAGCAGAGTAAGCACGGCGCGTCCTGCCTCGGGCAGCTCTCAGGCTTGGACGAAAAGAAGCAGGTGTATCAGCAGGCGGTGGCGACACTGGCGGATCCTGAGCAGGCGACATTGGTGCTGGTCGCGCGGCCGGAAGAAACCCCGTTGAAGGAAGCGGCCCGGGCGTCCCGAGAATTGCGGGAGCTGGGCCTCAACCGGCAGGTGCTCGTCATGAACGCCGTCGCGAAAAAAGGCAGCGACCCGGTGTCCGAAGCGCTGTACGACAAACAGCAGCGGGCCCTTGCGGAAATGCCGGAAGCTCTGCAAGACATTGACACCACTCAAATTCCGATGCGCACTTACAACATCACGGGGATCGACAACGTCCGCGCGATGCTGAGGAGCGATCACGCGGCAGCAGCAGAGCAGACGATTGACGTTTCCCATCTGTACCAGCTGGCGGATGTGGTCGACGATATCGCCGCCCATCACCGCAAGGTGATCTTCACCATGGGAAAAGGCGGTGTGGGGAAAACCACTGTCGCGGCAGCCATTGCCCTTGATCTGTCGAAAAAAGGGAAAAAGGTGCATTTGGCAACGACGGACCCGGCGGCTCATTTAAAATTTGTACTGGACGCCAACGATGGCGTGCGCATGAGTCATATCGACGAAAAGGAAGAACTAAAAAAATATCAGAGCGAAGTGATACAAGAAGCGCTCGCCACAGGAATTTCAGAAGATGATCTCGACTATATCAAAGAAGATCTCCGCTCACCATGCACCCAGGAAATTGCGGTGTTCCGCGCTTTTGCCGATTTAGTCGAACAGTCTGAAAATGAAATTGTCGTGATCGACACGGCGCCGACTGGCCACACCCTGCTGCTGCTCGAATCGACAGACAGCTACGACAAGGAACTGAAGCGGACCCAGGGGAAAACGCCGGAAGCCGTGAAAAAACTTTTGCCGCGCCTCAAAAGCGATGAGACAGAAGTCATCATCGTGACCCTGCCGGAAGCGACGCCGGTATACGAGGCCGAACGGCTGGAGGATGATCTCAAACGCGCGCAGATCGGCGTGAAATGGTGGGTCGTCAACCAATCTTTCAATGGCCTTGACACGTCCAATTCATCTCTTCGCGCAAAAGCGGCTCATGAAGCGGCGTGGATCAACCGGGTTGATCGGCACTCTGGCGGCCACGAAGCGCTGATCCCCTGGAAGACGGGAACTTTAAAGGGTAATACCCTGACAACTTTATAAAGATGATTTCAGCCGGTGTGCACAGCACACCGGTTTTTTCGGATATTTGCCCTTTCCCGGCATTTCTCTGCCTATACAAGTCGAGACCCTGAGCAGTATAATAAACTAAAATAGCGATAGTAGGCACAGACCAGGGGGAATAACATGAAACGGAAAATGAATCTCGTCAAAGAACCAGACTCGAGCATCAACGTGTGGCTCGGCCATCCGCTGTATCAGTGGGTGGATGTAGCGGGGCTGCCAGATTACTCAGACAGGCTGCGGGCGCAGGCGACATCGGACGCGATGGGCCGTCTGCTCATCCATGGGCCGGGGCTCTCCTTTCGCGGCGTGACCTATTATCCGGCTGGGCAGTACACCGAGCCGGGCAAAGCGCCGCTGACCGCCCTCGGGCCTTTTTGGGAGGTGCGAATTGAACAGGACGTCGGCGACGGCCACACCGCTGCCTTCCGGGTTTACCTGCCGGCGAAATGGAATGGCTGTTTTATGGGGATTGCCGGCGGCGGCACCAACAATGAAATTGATTGGTACACTTCTGGCCGGTTTAACGTTTTGAGCTGGCCGGTCGCCTTGGCGAATGGCTATGCCTGCGCCGCGTCCGACAACGACTCAGGCACTCGGCTTAACTGCGATTGGGGCTTTAAGGCGGACGGCACTCCAGAATGGCATCACATTGAAAGCTGGATCGGCCGCGCGCTGCACGAGACAACGGTCTGGGGCAAGGCGGTAACCACCCTGGCCTACGGCGAAGCGCCGAAAAAATCCTATCTGCAGGGAACGTCCGGCGGCGGCCGGCAGGTGCTGACCGAAGGGGTCTGCTATCCGGCGGACTACGACGGACTTTGGGCCGACGCCCCGGCGATTTACCAATGGGATGTGGTATTTGCGAGCCTTTGGCCAGTGGTTGTCGAGGAAAATGAACATCATGTCGTGCCCCTTGAAAAATATCAGGCGGCCTACGCTCTGGCGCGGGCGGATCAAGCCATCGGCGAGCGCCCCTTTGACGAGGACGATCCGGATTTTAAAGCGTATCTCAATGGACTGGTCGGGGTCGCCACCACCGCCGGGCCTATCACACAGAGGGATTTCGAAGTCATGGTGAAGACGTGGCGCGGTCCCTTTACCTGGGACGGCAGGCGCATGGGACACAGTTTTGGACCGGCCATTCGCCAGTGGCCCCTGCCCTTTGGCAACCCGCTTTACGGCTATTTCAGACGCCGGCCCGACGGCCGCCTGCTTGTGATGCCAATTTCAGAGCAGATTCTGCGCTGGCTGGCGGCTGATCCGAAGATGGATATTCACGATTTGAGCTACGACGATTTTGAAGCCCTGTGGGTGCGGCGCCAGGAACATCCCGAATGGGATTTTGGCCGGTCAGATCTCTCAGCCTTTGCGGCCCGGGGCGGCAAGCTCATCATCACCCAGGGCACCGGCGATCCGGTGGTGCCTTTTGTGAACACGTTCGCTTACGTCAAAGACATGGCCAAACATTTCGAGAGCGCCGACGCGATGGCCGACGCGTGCCGGCTGTACCGGATGCCCTACGCTGGGCACTCCATTCTCGACTGGAGCGGACCGGCCGTGAGCTTGGCTGACGGGATGGCGGCGCTGACGGACTGGGTTGAAAAAGGTGAGGCGCCGGACACCCTGCCGATTCAGCGCTACGATTTCGACCACGACATGGCGCTGATCACTGGAACGACAAATTATAAAAATTGAGAAAACCCCTTGACTCTAGTATATTACCAGTGTTTAAAATAGAGCTTGTAAAACAAAAGATGAAAAACGCAATGGAGCTGAAATGCCGCAAGAGCGGCGCGTCGGCTCCATTTTTTTGTGTGGAAGATGATATAATGATGAAAAGCGAAAACAGGAGGACGCAAATGGATACGAAAATTGATTTCTTGTATTTGTCAGAACCCGATATGATCAAAGCCGGCGTGAAGGACATGCGCGCCTGCATCGAATCGATGGAAGAGATGCTGTTGCTTCTTAAAAAAGGCGATTACCGCATGGGTGGGGAAAACCACAACTCTCACGGCTGCATGATCATGTTCCCGGACGAACCGACCTTCCCAGGGATGCCTGTCAACACCCAGGACCGCCGCTTCATGGCGATGCCGGCTTACCTTGGCGGCAAATACCAGATGGCCGGCGTGAAATGGTACGGCTCCAACATTGAAAACAAAGAAAAGGGTCTGCCGCGGTCGATTCTGATGATGACGTTAAGCGACAAGGACACCGGTGCGCCGCTGGCCTTCATGTCGGCCAACCTGCTCTCGGCCTACCGCACTGGCGGCATCCCAGGAGTCGGGGCAAAGTATTTAGCCCGCAAAGACAGCGAAACCGCCGCGATCATTGGGCCAGGGGTCATGGGCAAAACGAGCTTGGCGGCCTTTGCGGTGACCTGTCCGAAACTGCATCGGGTGCAGATCAAGGGCCGGGGCAAAAAATCCCTCGATGCTTTTGTTGAATTTGTTAAAGCGGAATTCCCGCAGATCGACGACATTGTGGTTTGCGATACTGTCGAAGATGCGGTGCGCGGCGCGGATGTGATCTCGCTGACGACGACGGCCATGACCGACGACGACCCCAACGTGGTCAACACCTACCCGTACATCAACGGCGATTGGGTCAAGCCCGGCGCCTTCATTTCGATGCCGAGTGCGGCCCGATTCGACGACGATTTCCTGACGACGTGTAAATTTGTCGTCGACAACAAAGAATTGTACGATGCCTGGGAAGCGGAATACCCGTACCCGACTTACCCGAAGATGGGCATTATCGGCTGCAAGTTCACGGATTTGATTCACGAAGGAAAATCCAAGCCGGAAGATTTGATCGAAATGGCCGACATCATCGAAGGCAAAGCGCCGGGGCGGACCTCTGACGACGACATCATCGTCTACTCTGTCGGCGGGATGCCGGTGGAAGATGTCGCCTGGGGCTGCAGCGTGTACAGAAAAGCGAAAGAACTGGGCATCGGTGTGAAGCTCAATCTTTGGGACAAGCCGGAAATGGCATAAAAACAAGAAATGAGGGAAACCATGAGCACAGGATTGTCAAAAATCGAAGTCATCTGCGACATGTCGAAATTTGCGGCGCTCAAGCGCCTGCTCAGCCACTTAAAAGTCGGCGGCATGACCTTTACCCAGGTGTTGGGGTGCGGTGTCGAAAAAGGCACCAAAGAATACGAAGTCGATCAAAATTACGAAATGGAATTGCTGCCAAAGATTCAGGTGTCGGTGGTCGTGGAAACGGAACAGGTCCGGGATATCGTGGAAGACATTAAAAAAGCGCTGTACACCGGGCACATCGGCGACGGCAAGATCTTCGTCTTCAGCCTGGACAACGTGGTGCGCATCCGGACTGGTGACGAAGGCAGCGAAGCACTGTAGGGAACAGAGGCACGAGCAGGTTAATAAGAGAAGGGAGCAGCTATGCCTGAAGAAAAAAATCTTGGCTTGAAAGATGTGATCTCAGTCTCAGTGGGATTGGTGCTGGCGACCAGCTGCCTGATTTCCCTGGGGCAGGGCGCTGGACAGGTGGGCGAGCTGTTCATCGTGGCGATGATCATCGCGATGGGCTTCAATATGATCACCATGGCGACGATGTCGGAGCTCAACGCGCTAATGCCCGGGGTGACCGGCGGTCTCGCTCAATACACCTTGGCCGGGGTCGGCCCGGTGCCGACGATCGTCTTGATGGTCGGCGGCTACATGATTTCGAACATTTTGTCCTCCGGCGTGGAAGCGTCGATTTTCGCCTACGCCATGGGCGAGGTGCTCGGGCTGCCCATTCCCAATTACTGCTGGAGTGTCATGGCTTCGGTGGTCATTTTGATCGCCAATTTGCGCGGGGTCGACATGTTTGCCAAGATGCAGGACATCATCACCGATCTTCTCCTTGGCTCTCTTTTAATCATGGGGCTGCTCGGCGCTTTAAAGCTGGGGACCGGCACGGTGGTCCATCAGCCGGCAGTGATGCACCCGAAGGCCAGCGCGGTGGTGCCTATGGCGGCAACGGCTTTCTGGCTTTTCATCGGGGCGGAATACGCCATTCCCATTTCAAAAAACGTGAAGAACGCGAAGCGCAACGTCCCCCTTGGAATGTTTCTAGGTCTCGGTATCATTTGTCTGGTGCAATCGGTCCTTGTCTTTGGCTTTCACCACTACGCCAAATGGGGTGCCCTCGCGAATTCCGCGGCGCCCCATCTGCTCTACGGCTACGCACTTCTCGGCAAGCCGGGACAGATCTGGATGGCTTTGGTTTCGGCCATGGCCGTGCTCAGCGCGCAGAACTCAACGGTGCAAGGGCTTTCAAATATTTTCGCGGGAATGGCTAAGACCAATTTGATGCCGCAGTTTTTCGGGAAAACCAATCGGAAAAACGTGCCGGTTTACGGCGTGGTATTCGTCTTTGCGGCCATTCTGCTCTGCGCCTACATCAGTCAGGATTCATCGGATAAGATTTCTTTCTTTATCTTAGTCGGTTCGGTGTTCTGGATGGCGTCTTACATCATGGCGCACATTGATCTGCTGGTGTTTCGGCATCGGCTGCCAAAAGCGCCCCGAACTTTCAAGGTGCCTGGTGGCGTGGTGCTGCCAGTGATCGGCATCGCGGGCACAGCGTTTATGATCGCCAATATTTCTACCGATCCTGTGGAACGAGTGCAAATTCTGGCCTTAACCGGCGTAATTTTCGCGATCCTTTTCGTATACGCGGTGATCTGGACGAAGGTGAAGATGCGCATTCCGGTGTTTAAGCCGGTGCCGATGGAAAAAGTTATGGCGATGGAAAACACCTTGTACTACAGAATCCGCAAGCGCCGGGGCATTTGGAAATAAAGCTACGCCTCTTCTGATTTGTCGGCCACCGGCAGTTGGATTTCCGTGAGGTATTCGTCCTGATCGGCGGTTTCAAATCGGTCGATGTGACAGAATTCCATGGGGTCGCCGGTGACGCCAAGACCCTGATCTTTGGCCGCCTGGAACAGCTTCGGCACCCAGTCCACACTCTGGTTAAACGCGCCCCGATAGCAGACGCTGAGGTAATCTCCTGCGGGGAGGGTGTGGTTGGACGGCAGGTTGAGGTAGGACGAGTAGAAGAACACGTTTTTCGTCCGGTAGTCGCTGCCGTCGGCGTTCATCGCCGAGGTGTCCAGGGTGTAGCAGTCGCAGCACCCGATCGAGGCGATTTTCTCGGGGAAGGACTCGCTGGCTCGGGCCAGTTCGTAGCTGATCATCTCATCGGGCATCGGAGCGTCCTTGATCATCAGACACGGCCGTTCCGGCAGGGTGAGACGCTGGATTTTCCCTGAACAGTCTTTTGCGAGATCCTCCCGGATCGAAGTCAGCCTGGCGCTGAGTTCGGTCCGTGTTTTTTTGAGGGCGGCGATTTTGCGGTCCACCGCGGCGATTTCCCGGGTCAAAAGATCCGTCACCGAATCCAGATTGCGGTTGGCCTCGAACTGGCGGATGTCGTCGGTGTGAAAGCCCAGGGCGAGGAGTTCCCGGATGGTGTTCATGGCCCGAATGTCGTCCAGGGTGTAGAGGCGGTAGTTGCTCTTCGGGTCCCGCACCGGGTGCAGGAGTCCCAGGCGCTCGTAGTAGCGGATGGAATCGGCGCCGATGTGAAACAGCCGGGACAAGTCGCCGATTTTGAAGGTCTTTTTGAGTTTGGGCGGTGTCGTCATAAATCCTCCTGATAAAAATTTAAAAACCGGGGTGATTCTTCCTTGACAATTTCTGAAAATTCAAGTATAATCATACCATAAATCAATAAAAAGTTAAGCAAAGGCGCTTCGAGATTTTTTCGAAGTGCCTTTTTTTTGCATATTCTTTTAAAGCAAAGACGCTTTTTCTTCGTATTGGGATCCCGCGGAGGAAAGGCGTTTTGTTTTATCTGGTCTCATTTGAAATCATTCAATGGATTTATTTGGTAAAGGAGGACTTCATGAAATACAGCATGACGACAGTCTCTTGGGTGCTCATCTGTGCAGCTCTGGTCTTTTTCATGCAGGCGGGATTTGCCCTCTGCGAAGCGGGACTGACCCGGGCGAAGAACACCGGGAACATCCTGATGAAAAACATGATGGATTTCTGCATCGGGACACCGTGCTTTTGGCTCGTGGGCTTCGGCCTGATGTTCGGCGGAACCGGGGCGCTCATCGGACATTTTGATCCGCTCATTCTCGGCAAATACACGGCAGCCAACAGTGTGGTGCCGCAGAACATGCCCTTATGGTGCTATGTGATTTTCCAGACGGTCTTCTGTGCCACAGCCGCGACCATCGTCTCCGGCTCTATGGCAGAACGGACGAATTTTAAAGCGTATTGTATTTATTCTGCAGCGATTTCCCTTTTGGTCTATCCGATTTCCGGCCACTGGATCTGGGGCGGCGGCTGGCTCGGCCAGCTGGGCTTCCACGATTTCGCAGGGTCGACCTGTGTCCACATGGTCGGCGGTATCATCGCCTGCCTCGGCGCAGCGATGCTCGGACCCCGTATTGGGAAATACGGCAAAGACGGCAAGGCCCGCGCCATTCCGGGCCACAGCATGACGGCCTGTGCACTGGGCGTCTTCATTCTGTGGTTCTGCTGGTTCGGATTTAACGGCGGCTCTACAGTGGCGATGGATACCAACGCCAACGCCGCTTCTGCTTCCATCGTCTTCATGAACACGAACCTGGCGGCTGCGGTCGCGACGGTTGTAGCCATGATCTTCACGTGGGTGCGCTACGGCAAACCCGATGTCTCTATGACTTTCAACGCAGCTCTGGCAGGTCTTGTCGCCATCACGGCGCCCTGCGACGCGGTCACCCCGGTGGGTGCCTTCTTCATCGGTCTCGTGGCGGGCTTCATCGTTGTCCTCTCCGTTGAATTCTTCGACAACGTCGCGAAAATCGACGACCCGGTCGGTGCGGTTTCCGTCCACATGGTCAACGGGATCTGGGGCACTATCGCAGTCGGCTTGTTCTCAACGGGCGCAGACGGCGTCGGCAAAGGCCTGTTCTACGGCGGCGGCGTCCATCAGCTCGGCGTTCAGGCCCTCGGCGTGGTTTCTGTTGCGGTTTACGTTTTGGTCATCATGTTTATTGTCTTTAAGCTCATCGACAAGACCATCGGCCTGCGCGTTTCACCGCAAATTGAAATCGAAGGTCTTGACATTCACGAACACGGCCTCGCTTCAGCTTATTCCGGCTTTGCGATTTCAGACGTCACAGACATGGGGCTCGAAGCCAACGAAAACACGGATTTGGGCGAAGACGAATACGAAAAGGCGACACCGGCTCAGATCGACGCGGCGGTCAAAGTCACCAAGGAACCGGAACTGGTGTCCGGCGGACCTGTGGAAGCCCACAAGGTTGTCATCATTTGTCGGCTGTCCAAGTTTGATGCCCTGAAACGCGCGTTGAATGAACTCGGGGTCAGCGGCATGACGATTATCCAGGTCATGGGCTGCGGCATCCAGAAAGGATCGACGGAACGCTACCGCGGCGCGACCGTGGATTCCACCCTCCTGCCGAAGGTTAAAGTGGAAGTGGTCGTGTCCAGCATCCCGGTCGACGACGTGATCGAAACGGCGAAGAAAGCGCTGTTTACAGGACATATCGGCGACGGCAAGATTTTCGTCTACGACGTGCATCGGGTGGTGAAGGTCCGGACTGGTGAAGAAGGACCGAAAGCCCTGATGGATGTTGAGTAATAAAATACGATAATAAGAATCCTTCTTATTAAACAACAGAAAAAAACTGTCTCATTCGAGGCAGTTTTTTTCGTTTTTTTCTTGATCAGAGCGGACGGTAAAAACCTTGAAATCATTGACTTTTAGGCCAGTCATGAATATAATATGTAAAGTTATCAACAGGATTAAAATCAAACTAAAGGGGTTAGCATGAGCAGTAAAAATCAAAACATCGAGGTCACTAAAGAAGGCCTCCAGAAGCTGAAAGACGAACTGGAACATTTGAAAACCGTCACCCGGTACGAAGTCATTGAAAAATTGAGAATTGCCCGGGGCTACGGGGACTTGTCGGAAAACTCAGAATACGACGAAGCGAAAAACGAACAGAGTTTTGTCGAAGGCCGCATCAAGGAACTGGAAGAACAGATCCGCAACGCTGTCGTGGTGGACGATGTCAAGGCCGATGAAATCGGGATCGGCAGCTACATGACCGTCGAAGTGAACGGCAAGCAGGTGACGTACCAGCTGGTCGGATCCGCCGAAGCGGACATCAAAGCGGGCAAGCTGTCCAACGCCTCCCCGGTCGGCGAAGGCCTCATGGGCCACAAAGTCGGAGATACGGTCGCCATCGAAGTGCCCCGGGGCACGGTGACCTACACCATTCTCGACATCCATCGGTAAATCGGCATTAGAATACAAGATAAAGAGGAGCAAATATGGCAGAAGAAAAGATGAGCGATGTAATCAAGGTCCGCTGGGACAAGCTGCACGCCCTTCAGGCAGAAGGCAAGAATCCCTACGAACTGACGAAATACGACGTGACCGGACATGCGAAGGACATCAACGATCATTTTGAAGACTACGAAGGCAAGGAACTGTCCTTAGCCGGGCGCATCATGGCCAAACGGGGCCAGGGCAAGGTTGGCTTTTACGATCTGCTGGACAGCACCGGCAGAATCCAGCTGTACCTGAAGAAAGACCTGCTGCCCGACTACAACGAAATCAAGAAGGTCGACATCGGGGACATCGTCGGCATCAAAGGGGAAGTGTTCAAAACCCAGCGGGGTCAGATTTCGCTGCGGGTTCACGAATTCACTCTGCTGTCCAAATCCCTTCAGGTGCTGCCTGAAAAATTCCACGGCCTCAAGGATCAGGACCTGAGATACCGTCAGCGCTACGTGGACCTCATCGTCAATCCTGAAGTCCGGGACGTGTTTGTGACCCGTTCGAAGATCATCTCCAAAATCCGGGAATTCCTCGACAACCGCGGCTTCCTCGAAGTGGAAACCCCGGTGCTGAACAACTTGGCCGGCGGCGCCAATGCCCGCCCTTTCATCACCCATCACAACACCCTGGACATCCCGATGTACCTGCGCATCGCTTTGGAACTGCCTTTGAAGCGCCTCATCGTCGGCGGCTTCGACAAAGTCTACGAACTCTCCCGGGTGTTCCGGAACGAAGGCATGGACGCCACCCACAACCCGGAATTCACTGAACTGGAAACCTACGAAGCCTACACCGACTACATCGGCGTCATGAACATGGTGGAAGATCTCTATCACTATCTGGCCGATGAAATCCTCGGCACGAAGGATGTGGACTACGACGGCCACGTCATTCACCTGGGCGAACCCTTCAGACGGGCGCGCATGGTGGACCTGGTTCAGGAAGCCACCGGCGTGGACTTCGACCACATGACCGATGTAGAGGAAGCGAAGAAGGCTGCGGCCGACCTCGGTGTTGACATCGAAGGCAAGGACGGCAGCGTCGGCGAAATCATGGCGGAAGTGTTCGACGCGAAATGCGAAGACACGCTGATCCAGCCGACCTTTGTCACCATGCACCCGGTGGAAATTTCACCTCTGGCGAAAAAAGATCCGGCCGATCCCCGCTACACCCAGCGCTTTGAACTTTACATCTCCGGCGCCGAATGCGCCAACGCTTTCTCCGAACTGAACGACCCGGCAGATCAGAAAGCCCGGTTCATCGCTCAGATGGAAAAGAAGGCCGAAGGGGACGAAGAAGCCCATCCGTATGATGCGGACTTCATCAACGCCCTGGAAGTGGGCCTGCCGCCGACCGGCGGTCTCGGCATCGGCATCGACCGCCTGGTTATGCTCTTCACCGGCCAGCACACGATCCGCGACGTCATCCTCTTCCCGACGATGAAGCCCTTGGACAGCGAAAAACCGAAGAAACAGCCGGTGTTCAAGGCTGAAGGCTCCGACGAAGTTATCGACTTCTCCAAGGTCAAGGTCGAACCCCTCATGGAAGATCAGGTCGATTTTGACACCTTCTGCAAGTCCGACTTCCGCGCCGTGAAGGTCAAGGCTTGCGAAGCGGTGCCGAAGAGCAAGAAGCTCCTCCAGTTCACCCTGGACGACGGCTCCGGCACGGACCGTACGATTCTCTCCGGCATTCACAAGTTCTACGAACCGGAAGAACTGGTGGGCCGCACCTGCGTCGCCATCGTGAACCTGGCGCCCCGGAAAATGATGGGCATTGAATCCTGCGGGATGCTCATTTCCGCCGTTCACGAAGAAGAAGGGGACGAAAAGCTTCACCTGCTCATCCTTGACGACCACATTCCCGCCGGCGCAAAACTCTGCTAGCTTAAAAAAGCCCGAAAGGGCTTTTTTTGTTGTTTTCACGCCTGCCTTTTTTTGATACACTAGATGAAAACAGAGTAAAATGCTCAGAATTAATTATGATTTTACTAGGTTATTGAAAGGGGACAGCATTATGGATATGGAAACAAAATGTCTGCATTCGGGATACACGCCAAAGAACGGGGAGCCGCGGGTGGTGCCCATTGTGCAGAGCACGACGTACGTGTACGACTCCACCGATGAAATCGCCGGGGTGTTTGACGACCCGACGAAAAGCATCATTTACTCCCGCTTCGCCAATCCGACGGTTATGGCCGTCGAAGCGAAGGTGGCCGATATGGAAGGGGGCGTCGGTGCCATGGCGACAAGCAGCGGCCAGGCGGCGAACCTCCTCGCGATTCTCAATCTGTGCGCGGCCGGGGACAGCTTCATCGCGACGCCTTCAGTTTACGGCGGGACCTTGAATTTATTCAACATCACTTTGAGACGTCTGGGCATCGAATGCATTTTCGTCGACGAAAACGCCTCGACTGAAGAAATCGACGCGGCCTTCAAGCCCAACACCAAGGCGGTGTTCGGGGAAACTTTAGCCAATCCGGCCCTGACCGTCTTCGACATCGAAAAATTCGCACGGATCGCCCACGCCCACGGCGTACCGCTGATCGTCGACAACACCTTTGCGACGCCGGTGCTGTGCCGGCCCTTCGAATGGGGCGCGGACATCGTCACCCATTCCACGAGCAAATACATGGACGGCCATGCCCTCCAGTGCGGCGGCATGATCGTCGACAGCGGTGCATTTGACTACACCAACGGAAAATTCCCGGAATTCACGGAACCGGACGAAAGCTACCACGGCATCGTCTACACTGAAAAATATCCGGACGCGCCCTACATCACCAAGGCGCGGATGCAGCTCATGCGGGATTTCGGCTGCTACCCGTCCGCCCATTCGGCGTTCCTCCTCAACCTCGGCCTGGAAACCCTGCCGGTGCGCATGCGCCAGTACTGCGACAACGCTCTGGCCGTGGCGATGTTTCTGAAACATTCCAAGGGCATCGCCTCAGTGACCTATCCGGGACTGCCGGACGATCCCTATCACGATCTGGCCCAAAAATATATGCCGGCCGGCGCCAGCGGCGTCATCTCCTTTGTGGTGGACGGCGGCCGCAGCCAGGCGGTGAAGTTCATGGACAGCCTGGAACTGGCTTCCAATGAAGTCCACGTCGCGGACATCCGCACCTGCGTGCTCCACCCGGCGTCTGCGACCCACCGCCAGCTCACCGATGAACAGCTCGTCGCGGCGGGCATTGACGGTGGCATGATCCGCCTGTCCGTGGGTCTGGAAAGCGTCCGGGACATCATTGCAGATTTGAAAAAAGGACTGGCGGCGCTGTAATTAAATAAAAAAATAAGGCTGTGTGTGGATTTTATCCATACACGGCCTTTTTTTATAAGATCGGCGCGAAAAGCCGCAGCACCGACTGAACCAGCTGCCGGGGCAGGGAAATTTCGGAGTACCGGTAAGTTTCGGTGACCTCGTGGCACAGGGTGAAGGTGTGCGCGAAGTCGGCGGTGATGTCAGCAATGGCGGGCACTTTGACGAGCTGCACCCCGCATTCGAAGTGAAGGTAGAGGCTTCTGTAATCCAGGTTGATGGTGCCTACGGTAGCCGCTTCCCCGTCGCAGACGCATTGCTTGGCGTGGATGAAGCCGGGCTGGTATTCGAAGATCCGGACACCGTTTTGCACGAGCTGGGGATAATAGGAACGGGTCACGGCGTAGACGAAGCGCTTGTCCGGCACCCCCGGGGTGATGATCCGCACGTCGACGCCGCGCTTGGCTGCGAGTCCCAGCTCCCGGTTCATTTCGTCGGTGATGATGAGATAAGGGGTCGAGATGTAGAAATAGCGCTTGGCGTTTTTGATGAGGTTTAAGTACACGTCCTCGCCCACGTGTTCGAAGTCCAGGGGACTGTCGGCGTAGGGCTGGACGTAGCCCTCGGCGTCTTCCACCTGGGTCCAAGGTCTTAGGTATTTGGCGTCTATTTCGTCCGGGGTGTCGGAATTTTTGACCGCGTTCCACATTTCGAAGAACATCAGTGTGAAAGAACGGGCGGCCGATCCTTCCAGGCGCACGCCGGTGTCCTTCCAGTAGCCATAAGGGTGGGTGAGATTGAAGTATTCGTTGGCGAGATTGAAACCGCCGCAGTAGGCGACGAGGCCGTCGATCACCGTAAATTTGCGGTGGTCCCGGTTGTTCATGAAAGTGTTTAAGAAAGGAATGACGGGGTTGAAATCCCGGCACTGGATGCCGTCGGCAGCCATGCGTTTGATGAAGCTTCGGTTGATGAAGCCGATGCTGCCGATGTCGTCGTAGAAGAGACGGACTTCGACGCCTTCTTTGACCTTATCCCTGAGAATGCGGTGAATGCCTTCAAAGGCTTCGGCATCTTCGATGGCAAAATATTCCATGAAAATAAAGTGTTCGGCCTTGCGCAGGTCCTCTTTCAGGGCGTCGAGGGCCGGCGCGGCCATGTCGAAAAAGCGGACGCTGGTGTTGTCGTAAACCGGATAAGGCCCGTAGTGGCGGACGTAGTGGCAGATGTTGGCCAGGGCCCGGTCTTCTTTTCGGAGCCGGTCGGCGACGGCGGCATCCTGCACCAGCATCGGGTGAAGCAGCTTGTCGATGGCGGCGTAGCGTTTGCGCATGCGCTTGGTGACGTTGACCCGACCCGCCAGAGCATACATCAAAAGGCCAAATTCTGGCGCGAGGAGGATGAGGATGATCCAAGGCATTTTGATCGCCGCATTTCGGTTCTCACCGAAGATCACAAAGCTGACGACTAAAGCGGCAATGCGCACGCCGGTCTGCACCCAGGTGAAAGCGGCGTTGAGCTTGGCGAGGAGGCCGTAAAGCCAGTAAATTTCCAGAACGATCATCGCAAGAACGACAATGAGCCAGGCGACGCGGTTTTTGACCGCTGCTTTTTTTTCAGTGCGCATGATGAGATGAAAGTCCTTTCGGTTATCTATAAGTAGCTATAAGAAAATTTCGGGAAGGTTACAAATCGACATCCACATTTTCGAGATCCAGGTCGTTGATGATTTCACTGGAGGAAATGTGGCAGCGTTCGTATTCCAGATTGAGCACCGTGTCGACGACGAGCTTGCCGTATTCGTCAAGCTGGTTGTATTTGAAAATGGCTTCCGGTTCGGAAAAACGGTTCTGGATCATCGAGCTCGGCGAGGGACTCCGGGTCCAGCCCATGATGTAGGCCGGGGAGACGTTTAACACCTTGGCGATGGTTTCAATTTTGTCCGAAGGGATATTGGTGACAATATCGAATTCGTACTTGTACATGGTCTGCTTTGAAACGTGGATGAGCTGCGCGAGCTGCTCCTGACGCAGGCCGCGCTGAATCCGCAGGGCGCGGATGCGCTTCCCCTTGGTCGAAGTTGAAGCAAGGGTATCATTTTCGTGGGTAGAGTTTTGATTGGTTTTCATAATGTTTCATTTCTTTGTGAATCTTTTACAATTTTATCATATTATAACACGGTTTTGGTTTTTTTAACAATTAGTTCTTGATATCTTAAATGTTAGATGGTACAATAAAATAAATTTTAAAGATACTCCCCCTTCAGGAAGAGAATAAAGGCAAAAAAATGATAGATACAGATAGCTTACACAAAATAATGATAAAACAGCATTACGATGAGGCGAAGATGGCCAAGAAGCTGGGGCTGACTCAGGAAGAATTTGCACATCGGATGAAAATTGGCATTTTCGGGAGCGACGAGATCGAGATGATGATCGAGGAGCTGGATATTCAGAATCCCGAAGCTATATTTTTCAGCCAGAATTAATGACAGGGGGAACCGAAAACAACAATATCTCATTAAGATATCAAAAATTTTCACGTCTCAGACAAAATGTTAAGAAACGGACTTTGAGCAGAAAAGATGTCATTTCAATATGGCGTTTTATTTTTTTTCAGCTGTATTTTTTATAATTTAGAAAGGAAGATAAATGGAAAAGAGCATTAAACGATTATGGATTTTCCTGGCAGCGCTGATCGCCTGCATGGCGATTGCCGTTGTACAGGGGGGGGTATCAGCGCACGCTGAAGGCCAGAGCACACCGCTGCCCAGCACCTGGGCCAACATCGCCAATATTGAAGGGCGGCAATATGGCTACTATCTGAATATCGATCAGAGCCGGAAACTCAACGTGACCTATAAGGTTCAGAACAATGTGGCAGAACAAGGTCAGACTGTAGACCCGTCCCACATTACGAACCAGTATGTGACCTATAACGGCCAAACGTACAGCCTCAGCGATTTTTCGGCTGATAAAGTCGGCACCGGAGAACTGGTCACGACCTGGGACAATGGGCGGACAGAAACAGATGGTTTCGCCTTCGGCACTTATGTGACCGTGAGCTATCGGGATATTGACGACAAAGACACAGATCTGGCGCATATGCGGTACAAGTTGTTCTACAAGCCTGGACAGACTTACGATCTGAGCAGCTTTGACAAATCAGAAATCACATATCAAGGCCATGCGTACAAAAAAGTAAATCAGACGGACAGCCTCACGGGCAGCACCGACAACCTGACCGCGCAGAAAAACATCTTCATTTTCTACAAGCGTCAGGTCAAGGTGAGCTACGACGCCAACGGCGGCTCCGGCAAGATGGACCCGGAAACGGTGGATCTCAACGCGACGGTGAAAACCAAGGCCAACGCCTTTAAGGCGCCGGAAGGCAAAACCTTCGCGGGCTGGAACACCAAGGCCGACGGCTCTGGTACGGCTTACGCCGCAGATAAAGATTTGAAAGTCAGCGACGATATGACCCTGTACGCGCAGTGGGAAACAAAAAAACCAACTGTGACCCCGTCTCAGAACAATCAGCAGACGACAAAGCCAGCACAGGGCAATAAAACCCAGACGGTCAAAAGCACCGGCGTAAAAACCGGCGACGCGACCCAGGCGATGCCTTTTGTCACCGCGATGGGCGCCGCTCTGGCAGCCGTAATCGTGCTGGCCGCAAAACGACGTCATTTTGAATAAAAGATTTTTATTATAAAAAATACAGCCTATAAAAAAGCAAGTTCTGTGTCTATCATACAGAACTTGCTTTTTTGATGGGAAAATCAGGATCATTTTTCGCTGTCGGACAGGGCTTCCCGCTGTTCGACCAGGACCTTTTTGTTGTAGCACGCGAAGGTTTCTTCGATCTTTTCGGGATCGGGCTTTCTTGTGAACACCGAGACCAGTGGCACGATGACGAGGCCCGCGATCATGCAGAAAGCCCCGGCGTTGATCGGCGACTGAAGCAGCGCCGGCAGGTGCGCCCCGGCGAAGAGGTCGGTGACCATGAAGACCACGGCGAAAATGAAGCTGGCCCAGCAGCCCGCCGCGGTGGTGCCTTTCCAGTACAGCCCGTATAGAAACGGCGCGAGGAAGGCGCCGGCCATGGCGCCCCAGGAAATCCCCATGAGCTGGGCGATGAAGGTGACATTGGAATGGTACTGGATCAGGGCGATGACCACCGAAATCGCGATGAAGACGACAATGAGCCCCCGCATGAAGGCGACCAGGGTATCGTCGGTGAAATGCTTTTTCGACTGGCCCCGGATGAGATCCAGAGTGATGGTGGAGCTGGAGGTCAGCACCAGCGCGGACAAAGTCGACATCGAAGCCGAGAGCACCAGCACGACGACGATGCCGATGAGAATGTCCGGCAGGCCCGAGATCATCGTCGGGACGATCACGTCGTAGCCGTCCTTGAGCACGTTGACCTGGCCGGCGAAGAGGCGGCCGAAGCCCCCGAGAAAGTAGCAGCCCCCGGCGACGATCAGGGCGAAGGCCGTGGAGACGACCGTGCCGGTGTCGATGGCCTTTTCACTTTTGATGGCGTAAAATTTCTGCACCATCTGGGGCAGTCCCCAGGTGCCCAGAGACGTCAGCAGCACGACGCCGAGAAGGTTTAAGGGATCAGGCCCAAAGAAAGACGCGAAAACCCCGGGGGTTTTTGAGATGGCCGGATCACTGACTCGGGCCATTTTGTCCAGGGCCGCCATAAAGCCCCCTTTGCTGATGAGCACGGCGGCGATCACCGCCACGATGCCGAAGAGCATGACAAGGCCCTGGACGAAGTCGTTGATGGCCGTGGCCATGTAGCCCCCAGCGATGACGTAGACTCCGGTGAGCACCGCCATGACAATGACGCAGATGCCGTAGTCGATGTGAAAGGCCATCCCGAAGAGACGGGAGAGCCCGTTGTACAGAGACGCGGTGTAGGGAATCATGAAGACGAAGGTGATCACCGACGCTGCGATTTTCAAGGCGTCGCTGTCGAAGCGCTTGCCGAAGAAATCAGGCATGGTCGCCGAGTTGAGGTGCTGGGTCATGATCCGGGTCCGGCGCCCGAGCACCGTCCAGGCGAGGAAGGAGCCGAGGAGGGCGTTGCCGATGCCGGCCCAGGTAGCGGAAATGCCGTACTTCCAGCCGAACTGCCCGGCGTATCCCACGAAGACCACCGCCGAAAAATACGACGTGCCGTAGGCGAAAGCCGTGAGCCACGGGCCGACGCTGCGCCCGCCGAGGACAAAGCCGTTCACATCCGTCGTGTGCTTGCGGCAGTAGAAGCCGATCGCGAGCATCACCGCGAAGAAAATCAGAACGAGTGAAATTTTAATTGCCATCATATTACTCCTGGACATATTTTTACTTTATTATAGCATAGTGTCCTAAGCGTTTACAAAAAAATAATCCCTGCGCAGTTGCGCACAGGGATTTATGACGTCCGTCTTATTTTTTGGCGGCGATGGCGATGTTTTTGCGCACCACGTCGCAGGAGTGATGGAACCGCGCCATTTCATCGTCGGTCAGCGGCGCAACGATGCGCTTTTCGATGCCGGCGGCGCCGATGACACACGGGATGCCGATCTGGACGTCTTTTTCGCCGTATTCGCCGTCCAGCACAGCGGAGGCCGGTAGAATCCGGTGTTCGTCCCGGAGCACCGCGTCGACCATTTCGCAGCAGGCGCGGCCGATGCCGAATTCGGTGCATTTTTTGCCGTCGACGATGACCCAGCCGCCCCGGCGGACTTCTTCGAGGATCTTGTCGTCAGACAGATCGAACTCGTCGTAGTCCTGGGCGCCGATTTTAATGAGCGAGGTCGGGATCATCGAGGATTCCCCATGTTCGCCCATGACGAAGCATTGGATAGACAGGCGGGCGACGCCGGCATTGCGGCTCAAAACCCGGCGCAGACGCGCCGTGTCAAGCAGAGTGCCGGTGCCGAAGCAGCGGTCTTTGTCGAGGTGGAGATGTTTGCGCAGGTAGTCAGCGATGACGTCGCAGGGGTTGGTAATGGAGATGAACACCCCCGGGATTTCGTAAGGTGACAGGGACGCGATGAGTTCCTTGCACATGACAATGGAGTCGTCGAGCATATCGACCCGGTCCTGGCCGGGCTTTCTGGCCATGCCGATGGCGCAGACCACGACGTCTGCATCGGCGACGTCTTTGTAGTCGCCGCCCCGGACCAGCACTTCGTGGGGTACGAAGCTCATGGCGTCGTAAATGTCGAGGGCCTGGGCGTCTGCTTTGCCGGGGACCTTGTCCACGAGGACCACTTCGTCCGCAATGTTTTCATACGCGAGGGACAGCGCGACGTGAGAGCCGACATGCCCTGCCCCGAGAACCACAACTTTTCGTTTCACTGTAAAAGCCTTCTTTCTATTCTTTTTAATGGCGTGTTATCGCTTAAATTTTTGTTTTTTCTTATTATAGCATATATCCAACATACCGAGGAATCGCGATCATATAAACCAAGATAATTCATAAAGAATCTTATGAATATGGTAAAATAAGATTAATTAAAGAAAGCGAGTTGTGTAAATCATGAATCAATTAATGCCGACCCTGACGTTATCCAACGGAGAGCGCTTTGTTTTAAAGCGTGAAGGATTAAAAATCGGATCGATGGAAAGTATCTGCGACATCACCATTTCAGATCCGGAAGTTTCGCCCCTGCATGGGATGGTGGTGAAGGCCGACGAAGGATGGGCGGTGCAGGAACTGCAGTCCAGAATCGGGTTAACAGTGAATGGCGCTGACGTTCCCAGAGGCAGCATGACCCCTTTGGCCGACGGCGACGTGATTGGGATCGCCGGCGAAACCCTGACGTTTCACAGTGCGGATACCTTTTTTTCCGATGCAGAACTGCAGGAACTGAACGATCTGGCGCAGGCCCTCAGCCAGGGTGGGGAGATTTCAGAAGATGCGGCGAGACACAGCATCATCCTGCTTTCCGATAAGATTGAAGCCATCGCTTCGGCCTGCGGCCTTTCACTCGAAAGTTTCGAGACGCCCCAAAAGCCGGACGCGCCGGACGCAGAGACAGAATCCAGTGATTCATTAAAGGATCAGCTGATGACTTTGGATGAAGCGAAAGAAGAAGTGGAAGAAGCGGATAAAGAAGTGAACGGCGAAGCGGACAGCGTTCCGGAAAAAACGGTGCCGTTCAATGAAATCAATAGTGAGTGGCAGCTGCCGACGATCTGCTTTTTGACGCCGATGCCGCGAACGGTTCGCCGTTACAAAGAAAAGGCCATCTGCGTTAAACACACGCCCTACAACATCGGCGCCGATCCCAAAAACGATTATGTGATGAACAATTCAGACAGAATCAGCGAAGTTCATGCCCAGATTGTTCAAAATTCAGAGTCCGGCGCGTTTGCGATTCACAATAAGGACGAGCGCTACGGCACTTACATCAACAACAATCTCGTGCCCATTGACGGAACGCGCGCTATCAAGCCGGGCGATGTGGTGCAGTTTGGCAAACATGAATACAAAGTAGAAAAGCTGTAATCATTGCGGAACAACAGAGAGGAAAAGAACATGAAAACTTGTCAAAAATGCGGCTATGAAAACGAAGACGGTGCGGCCTTCTGCAAAAACTGCGGGGAAGCGCTGAAAGATACGGCAGAGGCCGAATCAGAAAAACCGTCAGAAACAAAAGAAACAGAACAAGCGATGCAGGCCCCGCCTAAAAAGCCTAAAAGCGAAAAATTATCGCCAAAGTATCGCAAAATCATCATTGCGATTATTGCGGCTGCTGTCGCGGCGATGGCTTTCATCGGTGTTTGGGCTTACCGGAACAAGCAGCAGCAAAAGCAGACGCCCATGGGCACGACGAACAGCAACGCCCTTTTCAGTCTGCAAAATGGCAGTGATGGCAGCAGACAGGAAGGCGGATCGGTTGTGACCCGCGGAAAGGACATCTATTATCTGTATCAAAACAGGCTTTGCAAGAAGAATGCGAAGGGCAAGACAACCACTGTTTATCGGGCCGGCAATGATAAAACGCTCAATCATTTGAATTACACTCAGGGATGGTTTTATTTTGCAGAAATGACGCCGTCCGATGAAACGGGCAGCGGCGACACTCTCGCAGAAGTGTATAAAGTGCGCGCCGACGGCAAAGATCTGACGAAGCTCTTTACCCAGAAGCACGTGACGAGCAGTGAAATGATCATCTATGACGGCCGCATTTACTGGAGTCATTACGGCAGAATGGATTCCGCTTTGTACGCTTACGACTTGAACGGCAAGCATAAAAAAGTCCTTATCGAAGATGAACAAGGCGGCGACGGCGATACTTTCCCGATCTATAAATTTGCGATTGCTCGGCATCAGCTGTACATCCCGGGAGTTGGCGAAGGAGCAGCGGTCGATTTAACGAATAATAGCAAGAAGAAATTCAAGCTCGATGTTCAGGGCGGACTGGAAGACGAACATTTGCTGCCCTTCACCGAAGCCAGCGGCAAACTGTACGGCGCTGAAACGGATACCAGCGATCCGTCATCGCCGACGGAACAAATTTATCAGTACGATCTTCAGTCCAAAAAACTCAAGACCGTCATCGACAGCCTTGACAGTGATGAAACCCTCGCGGTTTTTGCAGATCAAAAGCAATGCTACGTTCTGACTGAAAATGCCTCAGGGGGTACTTACACGATTCTGGATGAAGACCAGAATACCGTCGCTTCGTTTACAGATCTGTACCGCATCGCCCTGACAGACAAAGGCTTTTACGTGGTCGATACTGACGGCAATGTGCATTTTTATAAAAAGACAGCCAAAGTAAAAGCCAGCACGAAAACGGCCAAGAGCACGGCGGAAAACACGTCCTTAAGCAATCTGCAGATCGGCGTGTTGGCTTCGCTGTATCACTGGCCGGATTATTTAAAAACATATACCACAGGTGATACTGGGGACTATATGACGTGGGGAAGTGAGACTGTGGACGGACAGAGCTTCTATTATGTCACCGGCAACGGAGACGGCACCAGCATCATGTATTATCGGCTGGACGGCGATAAAGTCACGTACAAATATTATACTTACGGAGAAAATGAAACCGCTGCGGATGCTCACGAAGTGACTAAGACGATTTCCTTGAAATCTTTAATTTCGATGTATTACAAAACCGCCGATCAAAAGGCTGAAGTCAACGGTTATGTCAGCAAAATCCAGGCCAATACACAAAAACATCAGCAACAATACACACAGCAAAACAGCAATTCAAACAACAGTTCGGACAGTTATAGCAGCAGTTCATCAGACGACGATTACTACAGCGATGACGGCAGCAGCAGTACCAATACGGATTCGGATTATCAGGATGATTCGTCAGAAGATTACGAATAGAGGAGTTAATAAGTGAAAATATGCAGCAAATGCGGCCATGAGAACGAAGACGGCGCGGTCTTCTGCAAAAATTGCGGCGAACCGCTGAATCAGCCCATAAACAGGAATGCGCAGGAAGCGGATGATCCGCAAAAATCAAACAGCAATAAAATATTGATTGTTGTCGTTGCGGTCGCCGCTGCGGCAGCCGTCGCCCTGGCTGCCTATTTCTTCGTCTTCAAGAAGCATACGGCCGCGTCTTCGGCAAAATCTAAAAGCACCGCCACCCAAAGTCAGTCGGCCGATGATTCCAGCATGGCCAGCGACCAAGATCAAATGATCGACGCTGGGGAAAGCTCTGTTTATACCACAGGGCCGAAGGCCGTTTTGGAACGGTATATCCGGCATTGGGGGACAGCGGTCTCTGAAGGAGACTACAGTCTGGTCGGGGATTATATTTTAGCAAATTCACAAATGGAAAATGCCCAGGAGAACTTTATTGCCGATCATCAAGATGCGTATCTTCACGAAGAATTTGTGCAGGCGCAGATCTTAGAGAGCAAGCAAATCAATAAAAGTGAGTATCAGTTCACGACGACCGAAACCTACGATGTGGATACTGAAGATTATTCCGACAGAAGGATTACCCAGCAAGTGCAGTACACGGCGGTGAAAACCTCTGACGGAGAATGGCTGCTCTCGACCGTGAAAAAGCTGTCCGGGGACCGTATTGATTAAAAGAAAACAGCAAAACAAAAAGGCGGGCTTCATAGGCCCGTCTATTATTTTAGTCAAACATTGAAAGCTGGTGCGCGTCGGTCTGTCCGTAGAGGGCGGCCGGCGTCTGCTTGAGCAAGGTGTCGGTCGCGCCGCCGTTGCTGATCCACGGGACGAGCTGCTCCGGCTCCAGCACGAGGGGCATGCGGCTGTGAACCGGGGCTACCGACGCATTCGCCGCCGTTGTGAGGATCACGAAGCAGGGCCGGCCCTGAAAGCGGTCGGCGATGCCAGCGAGGTAGATCACCGGGGCGTCTTTCCGGGAGAAGCGGTGTTTTTCTTTCAAGGCGTTCCATTCGTAAAAGCCGGCGGCGGGGATCACGACCCGGTGCCGGGCCAGGCCGCGCTTGAACAATTTCTTTTCGCCCGCCGTTTCAGCCCGGGCGTTGATGATGCGCTTTTTATCCGAGGCCGGAAAGCCCCACTCAAGCGCCGAAAGGCCAAGCTTCCCGTCAGACGCCGTGAGAATCGGCGCCGTGTCCGACGGCCGAACATCCCGGCTTTGAAAAGAAACCGGCTGATGGGTCAAGGCAGAGAGCACTTCTCCGATCACGGGACTGATATAATAACGGCTGCACATGGGATCTCCTCTTTGTCGTGGTTAATTTATGGATAATGATAACACAGGAAATTGTTTAAGGACAGAGGATGAGCGCCAAAACAGCCCCCATGCTGATCCCTTCGGTGATCAGCGGCACCATGGCCGCGTAAAACGCCCGCATCGGCGCCATGCGGTAATAGAGGACGTAGAGCACCAGACTCATCGCCGCGGCGGCCGCGATGATGAAAAAGCCGGCAGTGCAGCGGCCCGGGGTGATCACTGCCGCCCCTTCGAGGGCGTTCAGCACGGACACTTCCATCATGGCCCAGGCTGTGATGAGAAACAGCTCCGTCGTCACAGGCCGGTGAAAGCGCGCTGTGGTGATCCCCAAGAGTACAATATAGGCGATGACGCCGCCGATGAGGACCTGAGCTGTTTTCAATCTTCTGGGATGAACAGCAGGCAGCGCGCCCGAGCCAGACAGCGAAAGGACCACCCCGGCGATGCCGAAGAACACCGTGAAGGCAAAAAGCAGGCCGTTGATCCCGCTGACCCGGCTCACCGCGACGCCGGGGTGGTAAGACAGCCGCCACCATAACAGATAAAACACACAGCAGCCGATCATGAAAGATTGACCGGCGACAATTTTTTGAGTTGCAGACATGAAATCACTCCTTTATTTTATATCAAATCGTGCCCTCCCAGCGCACCAAAATCATTCCAAATTATGATATATTATAATTAATACGCAAAACATCTGCCGATAGTTGCAGGAAAAATAACGATGATCGAAAGGGGGAATCATCCATGACAGATCCAATCTATTTTACGATTGCAGGAACAAATTACGCCTATCATTCGGATTTTATGAAGCCGGGCATGCAGGTCAAACTGGTCAAAGAACCGGACAATCAAGCGGATCATGAAGCCATTCGCGTGGAAATGCAGGGCCTTGGAAAAGTCGGCTATGTGGCCAACAGCCCATGGACGGTTCTGGGCGAAAGCGTGAGCGCCGGGCGCCTGTACGACAAAATCGGGGAAACGGCAATGGGCGAAATTCTGTATGTGCTGGACAAAGGAGTGCTCTGCGTACTGAAGCAGACCGCTGATACGGATGAGACGATTGTGTGATTTTGACTGAAAGCCAAAGACCGACGCGTGATGCGCCGGTCTTTTTATTGTTCCGTCGGTTCCTGGTAGAAAGCGCCGTAAACCCGTTCGGTCTTGAAGGAATTGATAAAGGCCTTGGGGTCCACTTCGCGGACGGCCTTGATGACGGCAGATACATTTGCCCTTGAAATAATGGAATAGACCACGAAACGTTGTTGATCATGGTAAGCACCGGCACCCTTTAAGATCGTGGCGCCGTGATTGGAGATGCTGTAGATCATGCGGCTGACGTCGTGGGGAGAGTCGGTGACGATGAGCACCGTCTGTTGCTGATAATTGTGGTACAAGGCTTTGACTACCTGAGTGAATGTAAATTGATAAATGATCGAATAGAAGGCTTCTCGCCACCCGAACAGCAAGCCAGCGACGACCAGAATGACCACGTTAAAAGCCAGGATGATATTCCAGGCGTCGATGCCTTTTTTCACAGACAGAAAAATGGAAATGAAATCTGTCCCACCAGCCGTGGCATGAACCCACAGACACATAACCGAAGCCAGCCCGCCGAGGACGCCGCCAAAGACGGCGAGAAGCAGCGGATCTTTGGTGATACTGATCTGCGGGATCCAGTCGGTGATCAGAGAAGCGAGCACAATGGTGTAGCATGAATAGGCTGTGAATTTTTTGCCGAGGTATTTAAAGCCGATATAAATCGGAATGAGATTGAGCAGAATATTGATCGGGGCGTAAGGCAGCGTGGTGTGGAAAAACTTGGCGGCGATCCGCTGGATGAGCAGGGCGACGCCGCTGACGCCGCCGGGATACATGTGGCCGGGATTTAAAAAAAACTGGATATAGATGCCGGTCAAAACTGCAGAAGTGGTCAGGGCTATGATGCGAATCACTGGATTGCGCGAGTTCATGCGACCTTCAGATACCACATAATTGCCATTGACTTTTTTGATTTGCATGTTTGCCTCCCGATTGATAAAAATTGAAGAAGCCAAGAAAGATCTTTCTAACATAATAAATGAGATTTATATTTTCATCAAATTTTCAGCAATAAAAAAACCGACGTTTTAAACGTCGGTTAAAGTTCAAAGATGGTGCGCCAAAAGGGATTCGAACCCCTGCCCTTTCGGTTCGTAGCCGAACGCTCTATCCAGCTGAGCTATTGGCGCATGCCTCTTAAAAAAGCTTACTTGATTATTATAACAGTTTGAAAAGAAAAATCAAGGATTATTTTAAAAAAATTAAATCAAAGTAAAAACCCGGCGCTGCCTTTGAGGCAAAGCCGGGTTTTGTGTTTGGTTTTTATGCGTTGCGGTCGTCATCGTCCCGGATAAAGAGTCGGTTTGAAGCGGACCGGGTGTAGTGGTGCGTCTTGGGACGGCGCTTCCGCTGGGTGGCCCACTGGGGCGTCGGCGTTGATGAAGCTTGAGTCGATGAGGACGGCGCAGCTGTGGTTTTGCGGTAAGCGCTTTTACGCGGCGGCGTCTGGCGGGAAGTGGTTTGACGCGGCGCCGATGTCGTTCGCTGCTGACGCTGAACGGTTTGATGAGTTTGATGCTTGACCGTCTGACGGGGGACTGCGGTGGTCTGGCGCTGTTCGCGCTGACGCGCCTGTTCGGCGGCGGCTTCGGCCTTCCGGATTTTGCTGGGTTCCCATTTCATCGTCGCGTCACTGACATTTTCCCGGGTGCCTTGAGAAGCACGGCGGGCTGCAGCAGTAGTTGTTTTTTGAGCTTGAGGTGCCGGACGACGTTTCGGAGCGGAGACCCGGACAGGTGTCGTCTGGTCGGCGCGTACATCCTGCACGCGCTTTTTCGGGCGGGGCGCAGCGGCTGGTTTTTCAGGTTCCATAAAAATATGTTCTCGGGCAGGTTTGGTTGATGGCTGTTTCCGGGGCTGGGAGGTTTTGATTTGAGCTGTGTTTTGATTTTTTGAACGGCCCGCACTGCGGCGGTTGTTCTGGGCGAAGTCTTCGGCGAGCACCTGTTTGGCTCTGGCCTTCGCCTGGTTCTGTTTGATGGCCGTTTTGGCCTGGCTCTGGCTGATCACCTGTACCCGGGGCTGGGTCTGGGCCTGGGCCATCTGCTGGCGGCGCGGCGCGGTGGTCCGGCGGCGCAGCACACTCGCGTTTCGAACCGGCTGACGCTGAATTTTTTCCGGTTCGGGTTCAGTTTCGGCGATACGCAGATCGGCTTCGGCGCCTTTGGTCATAAAATGCATAATCGAGCGGCACCACACGGTGTCGATCTGGATGGCGAGGCCGACGCCGAAAATGCAGAACAGCCCGATGAGGAAGTACAGCGGGAAGGGGTCTTGGGGATTCGACGTGAGCATCAGGGATTTTGAGCATCCGAGCCAGACGCCCTGGGCGACGAGGATGATGGTTTCGAAAAGGCTGCAGCGAAAGAGGTCGTAAACTTTACTGGTGAAAATGCCGATGAGGGCTACGACGAGGGCGATCCCCATCAGGGCGATCCAGGCGTAGGGCAGAATGTTTTTCACCACATCAGGCAAATGGCTGTACTGGAAAAAACTAAGGCCGAGGATGACGTAAAGGGCATCCATGATCAGACAAAAGAGACCGAATCTTTTCCGCTCAGGGGAAAGATCGGGGTTCGTAGTGGTATTCATGCGGTTCATTTCACTCCAAATTTTAGTTTAACAGAATAATTATAATAAAATCAGAGGATCTTAGCAAGTCCTTAAGGCTCAGGCGTTGGCTGAGATAACGCGGATGTAGGAACCCCCTTCTGTTTTCTGGACCACGATCTGATCGTCTACCACTTCCATGAGTTCTCGGACGTGGGAGATGATGCCGACCACCCGGCCGTTGCGCTGCAGCCGGGCCAGGCAGTCCATTGCTTTGTCGAGGGCGTTGGCATCGAGGGTGGCAAAGCCTTCGTCGATGAACAAGGTGTCCAGCTGGATGCCGCCGCTTTCGCTCTGAACCCGGTCCGAAAGGCCGAGGGCCATGGACAGCGCCGCCATGAAGGTTTCACCGCCGGAGAGGGAAGCTGCCGGGCGCTCTTTCCCGGTGAAATCGTCGTATACTTCGATGCTGAGCCCCCGGCCGCCCTTGTCTTCGAGCTGATCTGCCAGCACCAGATGGTACCGGGATTCGGACATCTCTTCGAGGAAGAGGTTGGACGAGTGCAGAATATCCTGGAGATAGGCTGAGAGGATGTAGCGTTCAAAGCTGATTTTCGGGCAGTCCCGAACCTTGCCCTTGACCGTGTCGTAGAGGTCGCAGGCGATGCGCTTTTTGTGCTCAGCGGTTTTCTGGGTTTCCAGAATTTTTTTGATGCGCCGGGTCTGATCTTCGTTGTTGTGCAGTTTGAGGGACAGTTCCTGAATGCGGCTGGTGACTTTGGTCTGCCAGTATTTATAACGGTCGAGGGCAACTTGATGTTCGGAGAGATCAGGCATTTCCCGCCCTTGGAGTTCGGTTTCAAGGGCCGTGAGCTGGTGCTTCACGGTGTTTAAGTTTTCGTCGTAGCGCTTGACGGTTTGTGCTTCGGAATCAATTTTGCTGTTTAAGTCGGCTGTATCGAACCGCTGGTAACGGAGAAAAGCGTCCCGGCTCAGGGCATTGGCCGAAAGCGCTTGATCAAATTCAGCCCGGTCTTCAGCGAGGTTGGCGTTGGCCTGTTTGGCTTCCTGTTTGAGCTGCGCCACAGCGGTTTTGAAGCGGACCGCTTCTTTTTCAAGGGTCTGCTGTCGTTTGAGCAGGGTATCCCGGCGTTTGACAGCATCGTCGTAAGCGTCGGTGAGCTGTTTGATCTTCCGGTTGATCTGAACCTCGTAGTCACCGTCGGAAGCCACGGCGGGGAGCAGCGTCGCCAGATCCTTTCGGATCTGGTTGGCGGCACCGGTTTTCTGATCGATGAAGTGCTGCAGTTCCTGCTGCTTTTCAAAAGCCGCCTGCTTTTTGGCAAGGCGAGCTGCTGTCTGTTCTGTGCGGCGGGCAAGCTCTGAAAGTTTTTGTTTAATGTCTGCCAGGGACTGGCTGAGTTTGTCTTGTTCGGCTTCAATGGCGCGGTCCTTTGCTTTGAGGGCCGCCATTTCGGCGTTGACCGCGTCTAAGGGAGATGTGCAGTTTTCGAGGAGGGCTTTGATCCAGTCGTGATGGTCCATGCGCTTTTTAAGCACGCGCTGATCCTCCTGAAGTTCTTGTTTGAGGAGATCGATCTGAACCTTCGCCGCATCGGCGGCGCGCTGAGCCTGCTGCTGTTCGGTCTGAGCCTGACGGAGGGCTTTGTCTGTGGCGTCTGATTCAGAGAAAGGCGCCGGATGGGGGTGGTGCACAGCACCGCAGACCGGGCAGGGCTCGCCGTCTGCCAGGGTCTGGGCCAGACGGCCGGCAGCATTGGCCTTGAGCTGAGCCTCCAGGGATTTTTGACGCTGTGTCCATTCGCGGGCAGATTTCAGTGCCGCGTCCAGCGTGGACCGGTTGTGGTGTACGGCGTCCTGCCTTTGCTGCATCCGCGAACAGATGGCTTGGAGTTCGCTGAGGTGGGTGAGCCGTTCCCGGACTTCTTTCTGTTCGCCGCTGTTTTGGAACTGCTGCTGTTGGAGAACGCTCTGTTTTTTCCGCAGGCGGTTTTCTTCAGTCTGATCTTCTGCCATTTGGGCTTCCTGGCGTTCAAAAGCCTCGATCTGGGCAGAAAGCTTTTGCAGCCCGGCGTGGGCTTTGTCTAAGTCCTCCCGGGTCTTGTGAAACTGCGCCAAGGTCGCCTTGGCGTTGGAAAAGCGGGACAGCTGTTCCTGGCGGGTTTTGAGGGATTGGGCGAAGGCGTCTGAATTGACGGACTCGAGTTCTGGCTGAAGGGCGGCGATATTCCGGGCAGACTGGGCGCTTTTGGCCTGCAGGTCCGAAAGTTTTTGGCGCGTTTTTTCGGCCGCGTCTTCCTGGCGTTTGAGGCTGCGGTAAATTGGAAGAATCTGGAGAATCTGCCGGCTCTGGGCAATCCAGCGGCGCCGTTTTTCCATGTCGGTCTGCTGGGCTTTCAGGGTGTCTTGCTGGCGGATCAGATATTTCTGCTGGTCGAAGCGGGCGATAAGGGCCCGGTCGCTTTCAATCTGGCGGTTGATCTTGTCGATGGCGTCGCTGAAGCCGGCGTTTTCTTCTTCGAGTTCAGCTTTAAAACGCCGGGCCTTGGCTGTTTCAGTCTTGAGTTTGAGGAGAATCCCTTCGGCGGGCGCGTCATTTTCGATCATATCGGCCAGTTCGGAATGGGGAGACGCCTGAAGGTGGTGCACTTCGAGACTCAGCGTCTGTGCCAGGCGTTTGGATTCCTCGAGACAGGCCTGGTGATGGCGTTCGACCTGCTGTTCGAAGCGTTTGTAATGGCCCATGGAAAACAAAGTTTTCAGCAAAGCTTCTCGTTCAGAATCCTTGGCTCGGAGCAGTTGGCTGAAGCGGCCCTGGGGCAGCATGACGATCTGGCAGAACTGTTCAGCGTTGAGGCCGAGAATCTGCTGAATGGCCTGATTGCAGGATGTCACCGAAGACGCCAAAAGCTTGACGGGGGTGAGATCGGCGTCGCAGGACCAAAGCGCGGCTTCAGCCACTTTGGAAATCAGGCGCGTATTCTGCTGGTTGTAGGCCGTCTGCCGGGGCTGTCTGAAAATTTTGTAAGTTTTTGTGCCGACGCTGAAAATAAAAGAGACGCAGCACAATTCGCCGGTGCCGGCGAAATCGCTCTTGATGGTGTCGGCTGACCGGTCCGGAGAGCCGGTTTTGCCGTACAAGGCGTAGCAGATGCCGTCAAAAATGGTCGATTTGCCGCTGCCGGTGGGGCCGGAAATCAAAAACAAGTGGTTTTTGAGGGCGGAAAAATCGATGCGCTGATCGAGAAAGGGACCGAAGCATTTTAGATGGAGTTTAATGGGTCGCATGAGCATCTCCTTTGTCAGTTGCAGGATCATCGTCGGGATCGGCGGCGTTAAAAAGCTTTTTGACGAGGGCAGCTTCTTCATCGGGAACAGTTTCGCCCCGGACGCTTTCGTAAAAATCCGAGAACAGCTGGGTCGGATGGTGGAGGTGCTCCTTGATTTTACGCTGCTGGTCTGCGCCGTCGACGGTCTGACTGTGAGCGTAGGCCATTTCCAGCACGTTGGGGTAAACTTGGCGCAGGCCGTCCATGGGGTTGGGCACGCGGATTTTGTCCGTGAGCACGACGCTGATGTAGTCGTCCCGGTTGTTCTGGGTGTAGGCGCCGAGGCCGGTGAGGTCGTCGAAGGGACCGGTGATCACCCGGAGGTCGCGTTTGGCCGGAATGGGCACACAGGTGATTTCCGGCAGGCTGTTCTTTTCGGGATCGAGGGTGACCGCCGCGACGGATTTTTTCTGGTTCACTTCTGAGAACGAGTATTTGAGCAGGGAGCCGGCGTAACGGATGCGGTTGCTGCCGACTTTCTGGGGCCGGTGCAGGTGGCCGAGGGCGACGTAATCGAAGTCCGAGAACAAATGAGAGGAGGCGTAGGAAATGCCGCCGATTTCAATAGGGCGAACCGAGCCGTCCAGGGTGTGTTCGTCCGGCGGCGCCGAGAGGATCAGACCGTGGGTGACGAGCACGTTGGGCTGGTTCGGATTTAAACGGGGCTTGATTTTCGCGAGCATTTCGGCGTACATGCCGTTGTAGTCGGGAATGTGCTTGCTGCCCGTTAAGGTGTGGTATTCCACGGGCTTGACAAAGGGGATGGTCCAGAAGGCGGTGGGCACGGCGTCGCCCTTCCCGGTGATTTCGATGGGGCCGTCTTCGGGGTGGTAGACCCCTCTGAAATACAGGCCTTTTTTGGCCAGAATCTCAGAACCGTAGTCCATGCGGCTGCGGCCGTCGTGGTTGCCGCCGATGATGATCACTGGAATATGATCTTCGAGGATCAGCTGGGTCAGGGTGCTGTCCACCAGCTGAAGGGCTTCTCTGGGGGGAACAGGGCGGTCGTAGAGATCGCCGGCGATGAGAATCACATCAGGATCGACGGTGCGGGTGATTTTAAGAAATTGTGCCAGGGCATAACGCTGATCGTCGATGAGGGAATGCTGATCCAGCAGCCGTCCGATGTGCCAGTCCCCGGTGTGCAGTATTTTCATGTCAGTCCTCCAGTAAACAAAAACCCATCCGCAAAAGACGGATGGGCATCAGAATTATTTTGTAATGAGTCGGCGCAGCGCGTGATAGAAGGAATCGCTGCACTGAAAGTCAACACGGCAGGTTTTGCCATCGCGGTGGTACAACAGCGTGTAAAACTTAAATGCGGGAATCTCTCTCGGAGAGACCGTGTATTTAAAAGTTTTACCATCGACCAGCTGATCTTCCTGAAAGTTTTTCGTGAGCCACAGTCCGACAATGTGGGAAATTGGAATTTCCGCGACGATGTTGTGATAAAAAGTGACCCGGCGTTCGATTTCCAGGCGTTCGTGGGTGAGAAGCAGATCGTACATCGTGTTGTCGAAACGCAGCAGCAGGATGAGACAGACGATCATGATGATCACTGAAATCAAACTGAACTGGCGGGCGATGACCGGGTGCTTCTGAATAAAAACCCAGTAAGCGGTGATGTAGGCGATGATGATCAGACAGATGATCAGGCTGACTTTCCCGGACATCTGCTTGTTGTGTACTCTTTCTCTGGCTTTTATTGCCATATTTTCCTCATTTCCAATTTACAAAACTGACAGCGGTCTTCTTATTCGACGACTTCGAAATCTTCTTTGCCGACGCCGCATTCCGGGCATGTCCAATCGTCCGGCAGATCTTCAAAGGCAGTGCCTGGTGCAATGCCGTTGTCCGGATCGCCCTTTTCAGGATCGTAGACGTAACCGCAAATGGTGCATTCGTATTTTTTCATAGGATTCTCCTCTCAAAGTAAAGCTCAGTATAAAGCTTATATTCTCTAATATTATAGAGAAGAAAAAGCTCCCTTGCAAGCAAATTAACAGGATTTTACAAGAAACATCTGTTCGATTAAAGAAAGACCGGTGTTGGTCTTGAAGATTTTGTCCCGGGCGCTCACGATGGCGGATTCGGGGGAATGATCTTCGTAGAGGTTGACGAGAAAATCAGCTTCGATGAGGATTTGATAATCCAGTCCGTCAATCTGCTTGGGGTCGTAGGTGTGATGGTGTGCGATTAAAAACAAAACCCGTTCGATCTGCGCTTCGGTGAAGCCGCCGATATCGTCTAAAATCTGGCGGGCGATTGGCGGGCCTTCGATTTCCTGATAATGGCCGGCCGTCGAGTGGTATTTTTCTTCGCAGGCGTGGATGCCGATGTCGTGCAGAATCGCGGCGACTTCCAGAAGGAAGGACGTTTCAGCGGGCAGGTTTTCCCGGCTTGCGATGTAGTCGGCAAAGGACTGGACTTTCAAAAAATGCTGTATGCGTTTCGGATCGCCGGCATCAATTTCAACAGCAGCTTGAATGATTTCGGTTAATTTACGATTCATACGACGCTCCTTTTCATAAAAATTTATCAATAAACAACTAAATTATATCATAGGGAATCCCTGGAAAAAAGAACGGCGGTTATAAATTTAAGCAAATATATGGAGAACGGCCATGTAGCAGACCGTGCCGCAGAGAATGGACAGGAGCATATTGCCCTTGATCCGGTGGACGATGACCGTGGCGAGGATGCCGAGGCCTTCGGGAATATCGGCGGTGTAGTTAATCGAAAAAGTTTCATCTCACATGCCGAAGATCAGATAGCCTTTCTTCCGGCCGGTGTCTTTGTAGCGGTCGAGCATGGAGATGCCGTAGAACAGGTGGCGGAGCTGGATCATCAGCGCCACCGTCAGGGTCTGAAGTGGCGAAAAGGGACTTAAAAGCATTTTGCCGGTGACGAATTCCAAAGAGCCGCCGAAAATCACCGCGGCGGTGACCATCGGGTAGACAAAGGAAAATCCGGACGCGTTCATGTAAATCCCGTAGGCCAGGCCGAGAGCGAGGAAACTGGTCCTGATGGGAATGGTATAGGGAAAAGCGGTTTTAAAAGCTTTTGTTTTCATGCAAGCCTCCAAAATAAAACAAACCTTATTATATAAGAAAGGGAAGGAGGCCGCAAGACGTGATCTGGGGGAGAAACCTTAAGAAATTTAAAAAATTAAAAGTTGTTAGCACTCAACGCTTGACAGTGCTAACAACTCGCCCTATAATATAGTTGTCGAAAGGAAAGAGAGACAACAAGAAGAGACACCAAGCGACATGAAGCTGAATCCCCCGAGCGGAACAGTCCGAAGGGTCCGGCATCAAATTCAAATGAGGAGGTTATGAATCATGTTACCGAGCGTATTTGGAGAAAACTTATTCGATGAATTAATGAACACTGCATTTGACGATGGCTTTTTAAGAAATGTCCGCAGAACAGACATGATGAAAACCGACGTTAAAGAATCTGATGATGGGTATCAACTTGCAGTTGACTTGCCGGGATTCACCAAAGATGATGTGACCGTCAAATTGGAAAACGGCAATCTGATCATCTCCGCTGAAACGAAGAAGACCGATGATAAGAAGAACGACAAAGGCGAATATGTGAGACGGGAACGTTACAGCGGCAGCTGCACCAGAAGCTTTTATGTCGGCGACGCTTTGAAGAAAGATGACATCAAGGCGAGCATGAACGACGGGGTTTTGAAGATCACGATTCCGAAGAAAGATCAGAAAGCGGTTGACGAAGCTCAGCAGATTCTGATTGAAGGCTAATTCCTTGAAGCGTCAGTGTTGACGCAATGCCGTCCGGCCTGGCGTGGGCCGGGCGGCCTGACAACAATCCATCAGCCGAAAACCGGCGGATGTTTTTAAATAAATTAAAAATTATAAGTGAAAACAAGGAGGTTGGACACTATGTTACCAAGCACTTTCGGAGAAAATTTATTTGACAGTTTATTTGACAATGCATTTGACCGCAAGTTTTTCGGCGATGGCACTACATCGAGAGCCAATGTGATGAAGACAGATGTTAAAGAAAATGACGATGCTTACACCGTTGATGTGGAACTGCCGGGATACAAGAAAGACGACGTGTCCGTCCGTTTTGAAAACGGCACCCTGACCGTTACGGCGACGAAGAAAGACAATAAAGATGAAAAAGACGACAAAGGCCAGTACGTGAGACGGGAACGCTACAGCGGCAGCTGCAGCAGAAGCTTCTACGTCGGTGAAGACATCAAGAAAGACGACATCAGCGCGAAGATGACCGACGGCGTTTTGACCCTGACCATTCCGAAGAAGGGCAAAGAAGAAATCGAAGCGTCCAAGCTGATTCAGATCGACTGAGATTTCAGACCGGACAATTTCCAGACAAAGAGACCATAAGCGAATATTGATTTTAAATTGATTTTGAACAGCGCTTCAAATCATCAACAACCATTACACACCATACACCATATCGGGACGGCTCATTACATCCACACTCCCCCAAAATGAACCGCTCCCTCTCCTTTAAATAATCCATTCAATAAATCCACAAAAAAAGCGATGCCTGCGCATCGCTTTTTTGCTGTAATTTTTTACACGCGAACACCGTTGATGGTCACGTCGGCGACTTTTACGCCTAAATCGTCCGTGACGTGAATGGCGAAAGTACAGGTGCGCTGCCCAGCCTTCAAGCATTCGGATTCAGCGAAAAGCATGCGGCCCTTTGAGGCGGAAAAATACGTAATGTGCGCGTCGAAGGAAACCGTGTCCGGCTGGCCGGTGTTCGAGGCGATGGCGAAGGTAAAGTCCGCCAGGGTAAAAATGGCGCCGCCCATGACGAGGCCGAGGCCGTTGCGGTGGTCTTCGGTGATGGGCATGCGGCATTTGGCGTAGCCCGGTGCAACATCGATGAGTTCGCATTCGGTTTTTTTTGTTGCAAACCGGTCTTTGGCAAAACGCTCCCGGGTTTCGGAAAGGAGCAGGGCGCGCTCTTCTTCAGATAATTTTTTGGCTTTATTTTTTAATTTCAAAGTCAAACTCCAATTTTAAAATTTTTTGATATAGATTCATTATACCACTTAAGCGAAAATTAAAATAATATTAGCATTTTACAGTGATGAAGTGTATAATAAACTTATCTTAAGAAATCCAGTGCGGACAGCACTGATTGTAAAGGAGCGGAATGTATTATGAAAAAGAAACTTGTGGCGGTCTTGTTAACTGCGTGCCTGGCGATGGTTGTGGTGGCCGGATGCGGCAGCAGTTCATCGCGCCGGACGACATCTTCAAAAACCAGCACGAAAAATGACAGCAAAACCTTTGTCATCGGCGTCGACGACACCTTCCCGCCAATGGGATTCAGAAATAAAAAGAACAAAATCGTCGGATTCGACATCGATCTGGCCAGAGAAGCGGCCAAACGGATGAACATGAAGTTCAAGGTTCAGGCCATCAACTGGGATACCAAGGAAATGGAACTGAACAAGGGCAATATCGACGCCATCTGGAACGGGCTTTCCATCACTGAAGAACGGAAAAAGAAAATGGACTTTACGACCCCGTACCTGCAGAACGATCAGGTCATCGTCGTGAAAAAAGACTCTTCGATCGCATCCAAGGATGATCTGGCCGGCAAAACCGTCGGCTGCCAGAAAGGCTCTTCTGCAGAAGACGCTTTGGAAGCCGATCCGATTTACAAGAAAATCAAAGGCGGCAAACCCACGGAATTCGACGAAAATGTATCCTGTTTCCAGGATCTCGACGCGGGCCGGATTGACGCGATGGTCGTGGATTCCGTCGTGGCCAAGTACTACATTGCAAAACATCATTCCAACTTCAAGATCGTTGGCGAAAGCCTCCAGCCTGAACAATACGGCGTGGCCGTTAAAAAAGGCAACACCAAGATGCTGAACAAGATTCAGAAAGCACTGGATGACATGAAGGCGGACGGCACGGCCGGCAAGATTTCCAAGAAGTGGTTTGGAGAAGATATTATTTACAATAAATAAACGTCAAATAAGCGTAGATATTCTTGCAGACTTCTCGATTTTTCGGGAGGTCTGCTATTTGTTTTTATTTAAAAATTCAAGGAGGATGAAATGAGTCCACACGTATTGTCCCTGCTTAGCTCGATCATGGCGGGGCTCGGAAAGACTTTGTCTTTGTTTGCAATTTCATTGATTGTGTCAATTCCCCTCGGTTTTCTCGTGACCCTAATGCTCAGAAGCAAGCTGAAAGTGGTGAAAGGGATCGCCGAGGTTTACGTCTATATTTTAAGGGGCACGCCCCTTTTACTGCAGCTGTTCTTTGTCTATTTCGGGCTGCCTTTTATTCCGGGCATCGGGAAGTACATGGTCTTTGAACGGTTTCAGGCGGCATGTATCGCTTTTGCTTTGAACTACGCAGCGTACTTCGCTGAAATTTTCAGAGGCGGCCTTCTCGCCATCGACGACGGCCAGTACGAAGCGGCTAAAGTGCTGGGCCTGACCCATTTCCAGACCATGTGGCGCGTGGTGCTGCCCCAGATGATCCGGGTGACCCTGCCGGCGGTGTCCAACGAAACCATCGTCCTCGTCAAGGACACGGCGCTGGTCACGGCTATCGCGGTGCCGGAAATCATGTACTACGCCAAAGGCGCCGTGGTGCGGGACGCCGACCCGACCGCTTTTATTGTGGCTGGGGCGATTTATCTCGTGATTAATTTCTTCATCACGATTATTTTCAAAGAACTGGAAAAGAAGACAGATTTTTAAGAAAAGAGGAATCTATGGGAAAAACAATGATACGCGTGTCCGGACTGAATAAGCGTTTCGGAGACAACCACGTGTTAAAAGATATTAATTTTGAAGTGGAACAGGGGGATGTGATCGCCATCATCGGTTCTTCGGGATCGGGGAAATCGACGCTCCTCCGGTGCCTGATCGACCTTGAAAAGGCAGACGGCGGCACCATCATGATCGAAGACAAGGCCCTGGTCAAAGACGGGGTTCAGGCGCCGCCAACGGAGGTGCGGAAAATCATCTCCCGGATGGGCGTGGTTTTCCAGCATTTCAACCTCTTTCCTCATCTTTCGGTACGCAAAAACCTTCAGCTCGCGCCGAAAATCGTGAACAAGGAAAACAAGGCGAAAATCGAAGCCCATACAGAAAAGCTTCTCGGTGAAGTCGGACTGGAAAGCCGCATCGATGCGATGCCCTCCACTTTATCCGGGGGTGAAAAGCAGCGGGTCGCCATCGCCCGGGCCCTGATGATGAATCCGGACATCATGCTCTTTGACGAACCAACCTCCGCTCTGGACCCGGAACTCACCGGCGAAGTGCTCAAGGTCATGAGCGACCTGGCAAAGGCGAAGATGACGATGATCGTGGTGACCCACGAAATGGGATTTGCCCGTTCCGCGGCGAATAAGATTTTGTTTATGAACGACGGCATCATCCTCGAAGAAGGGACGCCGGACGATATTTTCAACCATCCGAAAAATCAGCGGACCAAAGATTTCCTTGCATCGATTACAAATAAAGATTAATGAAAAAAACAAACGGCCAAAATTGTTTTGTGCTATGATGTGTTATACATTTAAAGGAGAAAAGCCATGTGCAAAACAACCAACAGTTCCCCCGCGGGAAAAGTAGCCGTGATTGATGTTGGCGGCGGCCAGCGGGGCATATACGGTGCCGGCATTTTCGACACCTGCCTGGATCAGCATGTCCGGTTTGACATGACCTACGGTATTTCGGCCGGCTCTGCCAACGTCACTTCTTATCTGGCCGGACAGCGGGGCCGCAATCACACCTATTACGGCGAATACTGTCTGAGAAAAGAATACAAAAGCATGAAGGTTTTGGCGAAAAAACATGCGGTGATCGATCTGCACTACGTGTACGCCACCCTTTCCAATTCCGACGGCGAATATCCCCTGGATTTTCCGGCCATGATGGCCAATCCGGCGCCGTGCACGGTGATCGCCACAGACGCGGCGACGGGATATCCCCATTATTTTACAAAAGACGATTTTTCCCAGGATCACTATGACGTGATCATCGCCAGCTGTTCGGTGCCGGTGTTTACCCGTCCGGCGCCTGTGGACGGCCGGCTGTATTTTGACGGGGCGATTTCCAATCCCATCCCCCTTCAGAAAGCCTTTGACGACGGGGCGGATGCGGTCGTTTTGATTTTGACCCGGCCGAAGCACTTTTTCAGAAAAACTTCCTCCGACCGCTTCTTGTCAAAACTGCTGCGGCGCCATTATCCCGAAGCTGCGAAAGTCTTTTCACGGCGCGCCATCACCTACAACCGGGATCTCAGAAAGGCCCTGGCTCTCGAAAAACAGGGCAAGGTGCTCATCGTCGCGCCGGACAATATCGCCGGCATGAAAACCCTGGGAACGGACCCTGAAGCGGGAGAAAGGCTGTACCAAAAGGGCCTGGCAGACGGCGAAGCAATTGCCGCTTTTGTCGACCGCTGGCACCATCAAAGAGGAGAACAGAATGAAACTGAGTGAACAATTAAAAACCGAACGTCCGATGCTGTCTTTTGAAGTGTTCCCGCCTAAAACAGAAGCGCGGTTTGAACCCATTATGGCAGCGGTCGAAGGCATCGCGAAGCTGGATCCGGCCTACATGAGCGTGACCTACGGCGCCGGCGGCGGCACCAGCCAGTACACCGTCGAAATCGCCAAACGCATCAAGGCGATGAACGTGACGCCCCTGGCCCATTTGACCTGCGTTTCCAGCGATGAAGCCACCGTCCGGACCCAGCTGACGGCTTTGAAAGCGGCGGGCATCGAAAACATTCTGGCCCTCCGGGGCGATCTGCCGAAAGATTACGTACCTGGGCCTTACCGCCACGCGTCGGAACTCATCGACGAAATTCACCGTTTCAGTCCGGATTTCTGCATCGGCGGCGCGTGCTATCCCGAAGGCCACCCCGAATCGGAAAGACAGAAGGACGACATCCGGTACCTTAAAGAAAAAGTCGACCGGGGCTGTGAGTTTTTGACGACCCAGATGTTTTTCGACAACGATTTGTTTTACAACTTCATGTACAAAATCCGGCAGGCCGGCATCAACGTACCGATTGTCGCGGGTATCATGCCGGTGACCAACGCGGCGCAGATCAGCCGCATCGTCGATTTGTCCGGCGCCTTCATGCCTCAGTCGTTCCTCAACATCGTCGATCATTTCCGGGATGACCCGGCTTCCATTTACGAAGCCGGCATCGCCTACGCGACGGAACAGATCGTCGATTTATTCGCCAACGGCATCGACCATGTTCACGTGTATTCCATGAATAAGCCGGATGTTGCGGCAGCGATTCAAAACAATCTGAAGGGCATTTTAGGCAAAACCAAATAAAATGGAACTTTTATCAATTAATGATTTTACAGGGAAGAGACGGCTGCGCAAGCAGCCGTCTTCTGCGCGGCTGATCGTCATCGGCTTCGCGGCGGTCATTTTGGCCGGCGCCCTGATTCTGATGCTCCCGATCGCTTCGAAGGGACCGGGGCACGCCAGCTTCGCCGACGCCTTGTTCACGTCGACGTCTGCGGTCTGTGTGACCGGGCTCATCGTCCAGGATACGGCGACCTATTGGACGGCCTTTGGCCAGGCCGTCATCATCACGCTGATTCAGATTGGCGGTCTGGGCGTGGTGACCATGGCCATGTCCATTTTTATCGCCTCTGGACGGCGGATCGGCTTGATGCAGCGCTCGTTTATGCAGGATTCCATTTCGGCGCCCCAGGTGGGCGGCATCATCCGCCTCACCGGCTTTATCTTAAAAGGCACGGCCCTCATCGAAGGCATTGGCGCGGCCGTGATGGCGCCGACCTTTATCCGCGAGTTCGGGCTGGGAAAGGGCATTTGGTACGCGGTCTTTCATTCGATTTCGGCCTTCTGCAATGCGGGCTTTGATTTGATGGGCGTGCACAAGAAATTCAGCTCCATCACGGAATTTGTGGGCAATCCGGCGATCTCCGTTACCATCGCCCTGCTCATTGTCGTCGGCGGGATCGGCTTCATCGTCTGGAACGACATCGCCACTTACAAGACGGATTTCAAGCGCTACCGCCTTCAGAGCAAGGTGGCGCTGGTGACGACCGCTTTTCTCATCGCGGTGCCGACACTGTATTTCTTCTTCTTCCAGACCCAGGCGCTGCCGAAAAGCACTGGAGCACGCTGGCTCGCCGCCTTTTTCCAGGCGGTCACCCCGAGAACGGCCGGGTTTAATTCCGTCGATCTGACGAAGTTCAACGACACCGGCATTTCAGTTCTGACGATTCTCCAGCTCATCGGGGGCTCTCCAGGATCGACCGCCGGCGGGATGAAAACCACTACCTTTGCGGTGATGCTGGCGGAAGCCATTTCTGTGTTTGTCCAGTCCGGCGACGTGCACTTTTTTAAGCGCAAGATTCCGGAAGACACGGTGCGCCGGGCCGGGGCCATTTTGATGATGTACATCACCTTGTTTCTCGTGGGCGGTTTCATCATTTCTTCAGTGGAAAATCTGCCCATCACGACCTGTCTCTTTGAAACGGCTTCGGCCATCGGGACAGTCGGCCTGACTTTGGGCATTACCCCGCATCTGACGCTGATCTCAAGAACGGTGCTGGTGCTTTTGATGTACTTTGGACGCGTCGGCGGGCTGACCATTTTCTTCGCTTTGTCTTCGGGACCGAAAATTTCGCATTCCCGTCTGCCGAGAGAAGATCTCACGGTCGGTTGATTTATATAGGAGCGATTGTATGAAAGTAAAATCGATATTGTTAATTGGTTTGGGGCGTTTTGGACGCCATGTCGCCATGCGGCTGAACGAAGTGGGCCAGGAAGTCATGGCGGTGGACCACGATGAAGAACGGGTCAACAAGGTGCTGCCCATTGTGACCAGTGCGCTGATCGGCGACAGCACGGACCCGGATTTTCTGGCCTCTCTGGGGATTCGCAATTTTGACATGTGCATCGTCGCCATCGGCGATGATTTTCAGGCCTCTTTGGAAACGACCGATCTGCTCAAGGAACTCGGGGCGAAGCACATCATTTCCAGAGCGTGCTCGGACATTCAGGCGAAGTTTCTGCTGCGCAACGGCGCAGACTCCATCGCCTTCCCCGAAAGACAGCTCGCAGAGTGGCTGGCGATCCGATCCAGCTCGGACAACATCATCGACTATTTTGAACTGGATCACGAACACGCCATTTACGAAATTTCAGTGCCGAAATCCTGGGCCGGTCAGACCGTCAGCGATCTGGACACCCGGAAAAAATACGGCATCAACATTTTGGCCGTCAAACGAGAAAACCGGCTGGACACGTCGGTGACACCCAAGATGATCCTCGAAGAAAAAGACACGATTTTGATTTTGGGAAAACGGGATGAAATTCAGAAAATCATCGATGCTTAACACCAGGGAGTCGGCATGACTGAAGAAAAGAGAGCGCAAACAAAAAAGACAGGGCTGGTTTTGGAGGGCGGCGCGATGCGCGGCATGTTCACCGCTGGGGTGACCGACGTGATGATGGAGCATGGCTTTGAATTTGACGGCATCATCGGTGTTTCCGCCGGGGCAACTTTCGGCTGCAACTACAAATCCCGGCAGCCGGGGCGCACCATCCGCTACAATTTGGCCCTGTGCAAAGATCCCCGATACTGCAGCTTCCGTTCCTGGATCAAAACCGGCGATCTTTACGGCGCGGATTTCTGCTACCGCACCCTGCCGGAAGAACTCGACATTTTCGATCAGAAAGCCTTTGACGAAAACCCCACGGCTTTTTACGCGGTGGTCACGGATATCGAGTCGGGCAAGGCGGTGTATCACCGGTGCGGCAGCGCCGAAGAGAGCCTGCAGTGGATGCGCGCGTCCGCGTCCATGCCAGTCTTTTCAAAGCCTGTCGCGCTGGACGGCCATCTCTATCTCGACGGGGGGATCTCCGATTCCATTCCCCTGAAGGCTTTTGAAAAAATGGGCTATGGCCGGAACGTTGTGATTCTGACTCAGCCGGTGGAATATATCAAAAAGCGCAATCCGTACATGTCTTATCTAAAAATGCGCTACGGGCGCCGCTATCCCCAGATGATCGAAGATTTGAAAAAACGCCACGATTTCTACAACAGACAGCGAGCCTATGTGAGAAAACAGGCGGCAGAGGGCAGCGCCTACGTCATCATGCCGGACTTTCCATTAAAAATCGGCAGTGTCTGTCACAATCCCGATGATCTGCGCCGGGTGTACAGCCAGGGCCGGGTCGCGGGAGAAAATCACCTGGAAGGGCTCAGGGCCTTCCTCGAAAAATGAGCGCAAAAAAAGCGATCGCCTGCTGGCGACCGCTTATTTATTTTTTAGCTGTTTTCAGGCCATCTGCTGCAAATGCCCGATCGGCGTCAAAAGCAGCTGCGCTTTGTGATGTTTAAAAGCCGCGGCATTCATCACCGCGAGGACGCAGGAAGACGGACCGCCGGACTGGGTGAGATCCAATTCACAGGGCA
The DNA here is from genome assembly GCA_945867155.1 of uncultured Eubacteriaceae bacterium. Classification (GTDB taxonomy): domain Bacteria; phylum Bacillota; class Clostridia; order Eubacteriales; family Eubacteriaceae; genus Pseudoramibacter. Next base: position 133,539 of record CAMBHL010000002.1, read on the forward strand.
CATCGAAGGCGGCTGAGAGGTGATGCAGGGCCGCCGTATTGCGGCTTTCCCAGGCCAGGCCATGGGAGCCTACGGGAATCAGCTCGTGGACATCTTTGTCCCGGGACAGCGTCCGGATCATGTCGTAGGTCGCGATGGGGGCATTCCGGTGAAGGAAGTCGAGTCCCGCAGCGGGTTTGCCGACGCAGACCAAAAGGTCTTCAGAACAGCACACCGGCGCTTTGAAATTTCCCGGGAAATACCCCACAGCGGCTGTGCCGACGCCGGTCATGACGGTCGGAAAATTCTCTTCCGTGGAGCCGGTTAAGATTTCCGGAGAGAGACCGGCTAATTTCATTTCGTCCTGGAAGCCGCGGATGATTTCCCGGCCGGTGGGCTGCATTTCGCTGCAGACGCCGTCGGCAATCATGAGCACCTCTGCGCCGATGCAGAGCAGTTCAAAGAGCACGACCCGGGCGGAAACCCGCCCGCAGTGGTAGGGCGGGCACTTGAGAGTGTCGCCGGATTTTTCACCTGTGGACGCGCAGCTGTCCGCCGCCATGACGACGGTCCCGCCGGGAACGGGACACAGACAAAGATCCCGGTAATGAAAAGCAGAAGCGTTCATTTTATTTGCCGGGAGGGGTCAGGCGCTGTACTTTTTTCGGCAGGAAGCGGTAGATCACGCAGGCGATGATGACGTTGGCGAAGGCCGCCGGAATGAGTACCGGCACGAGGGCCATGGCCGTTTTCAGGCTCATGAGCGGAGACGTCGCCAGCAGGGCGATGGGCACGTTGAAGATTACCGCGACGATGCAGCCGATCACGTAAGCCAGAATGCTGTTGACGTGATGGTCGAGAAGGGCCTTGGTGCTCAGGTAAAAGGCGACCATGGTGACCCCCATCATGACCCCGTTGATCAGATGAATCGGCAGGCCGAGGGGAAAGCCAGAAGTGGCCGCGGTTAAAATATGGGCCAAAAAGCCGATGACAAAGCCCCAGGGCGCGCCGAGGACGAGCACGGCGATAAAGGCCGGAAGGGAATCAAAGGCGATGGAGCCCATGATTTTGATGTTGGCGCCCACAAAGGAGAGGGCGATGAACAGCGCCGCATAAACCAGCTGGCGCGTCGGATTAAGAGATTTAGAATCGTCTTTCATAAAAATCCTTTCTTAAAAATAAATAAGGCCAAAATAAGAACGCCCTTATTTTAGCACAAGGCCTGTTCGAGGGCGAGAAAATTTATGATTGAGATTAAAATTACAGGGAAAATACAATACTGAATGCAATAAAAAGAATAAGGAGCATCATGGATAGTAAAAGAGATCCGTTAACGGCGGCGGGAGCCGTCTTCGGCTTAGCGACCATCAGCTGTCTTCTGTGGGGGTCTGCCTTTCCGCTCATTAAATTAGGCTACCGGTATCTGGGCATCCGCGGCATCACCTCTCAGATTTTGTTCGCGGGGCTGCGCTTCACCCTGGCCGGCATCCTCACCGTCGGTCTTGGCAAAGCCGTTTTTAAGGGCAAATGGCTGCCGAAAAAAAGCGCCCTTCCGAGTATTTTGTGGCTGGCTTTGTTTCAGACGATCCTCCAGTACACTTTTTTTTACGTCAGCCTAGGGCATCTATCCGGAGTTCGGGGGTCGATCTTAAACGGCACTGGCACGTTTTGGGCGATCCTGATCGCCTGCCTCGTCTTTCATCAGGAAAAACTGAATGTCAGAAAGATTGCCGGCTGTCTTCTGGGATTTGCCGGGATTCTTCTTGTGAATCTGTCGGGGCTCAAAACAGGAAAAGCGCCGTTTTCTTTGTTGGGCGACAGCTTTATGATCTTGTCGACCATCGCATCTTCGGTCTCGGCGGCGCTGCTCCGCCAGTTCGGCCGCAAAGAAGCGCCGTATCTGCTCAGCGGGTGCCAGTTCTTTTTGGGCGGCCTCGTATTGACGGCCTTTGGCCTGGTTTCCGGGGGGCATTTTGGGACAGTGACACCCCAGGGCGTGTGCATCCTCATCGCCCTGGCCTTCGTTTCGGCCATCGCCTACGGGCTCTGGGCACTGCTTCTGGCTCACAACCCCGTTTCAAAAGTGCAGATTTACTTTTTCATCACGCCGGTCGCCGGGGTCTTCCTGTCGGCGTGGCTTCTGGGCGAACGCAGCCAGGCCCTGGGATGGCCGGCGCTTTTGGCCCTGATCTGTGTGTCCGGCGGGATTTATATCGTGAACCGACCGCAAACATCAAATAAATTTAAGAAAAAAAAGATATCATAAATAGAATATAGAAAGGGAGGATAAAATGAAGCTGAAACAAGCATCAGACCGCGTTGCCCTTCGCAATGGCACGATGATTCCCAGCCTGGGATTCGGCACCTATCAGTTGCCCGACGATCCGAGCACAGTGGATACCATCTGCGCTGCGGTCAAAGCAGGGTACCGTTTGATCGATGGGGCTGCTTTTTATCACAATGAAAAATACGTCGGCGAAGGCATTTGCCGCGCTTTGGATGAAAATGAACTGACCCGGGACGATTTGTTCATCACCAGCAAGGTGTGGAAAACCGACCGGGGCTACGATAAAACCATGCGGGCTTTTGATCAGACGATGGCTGATTTGAAACTCGACGTCTTGGATCTGTACCTCATTCACTGGCCGGCTGTGCCCCGCCTGACCGACGAATGGGAAGCGATTAATGTGGACACGTGGAAAGCGTTGATCGCACTCTACAAATCCGGCCGGATCAGAGCCATCGGCGTCTCGAATTTCAAACCGGCGCAGCTGAAGGCCCTTATGGACACCGAAGTCATTCCCATGGTGGATCAAATTCAGTTTCATCCGGGGCTGGATCAGGATGAAACTCTGAAGTTCTGCATGGGCCATGACATTGTGATCGAAGGCTGGCGCCCCCTCGGAAAGGGACAGATCATCGGCAATCCGACCATCGTCGAAAGGGCCAATCGCTACGGCGTGCAGCCGGCCCAGCTGATTTTGAGATGGGCGCTTCAGCACCGGGTCATTCCGCTGCCCAAGGCGTCAAATCCCAAACATCTTGTCGATAATACGAAGATCTTTGATTTCGAAATTTCGCCGGAGGACATGCACCTCATCGACAGCATGCCGAAAGAGGCGGACTACACCCACGATCCGGAATATCAAACGGAATAAAACATATTGACATAAGTAAAAGTAACAAGAAATATGCGTCATTATTCTGGAAATATGATAGAATAAAAGAAATTAATGAATAATGATGATTGGAGAGTCAATATGAAAATCGCGATTGGATCAGATCACGGCGGATTTGAATTAAAACAGAAGATCATTCAGGAATTAACCCAGACTTACGGTGCAGAAGTGGTGGACTGCGGATGCGACGGGACAGATTCCGTAGACTACCCGGATTATGGCCGGAAAGTCGGCGAAACGGTGGTGTCGGGAGACGCTGACCGGGGCATCGTCATCTGCGGCACGGGAATCGGGATCAGCATTTCCGCGAACAAAGTGCCGGGGGTCCGGGCGGCCCTGTGCACCAACGAATACATGGCCAAGATGAGCCGTCAGCACAACAACGCCAACGTGCTCGCCATGGGCGCCAGAGTTATCGGGGATGAACTGGCAAAGGAAATTCTGCGGGTCTGGATGACCACCGATTTTGAAGGCGGACGCCATCAGCGCCGCATTGACAAAATTTCGGCTATTGAAGAAAAGTATAACCGCTGAAGCGAAAATCAATTGAATTAAAATTCAATAAAGCGTATAATAGAAAAAGCGCAAAGGTGCGAATGTACACCTTTGCGCTTTTTTATTTTGAGTTAAAAACTGTTGTTTAATAGAGAGGAGCTGTCTATGGCGATTCAGCCTTTTTTTGCATTGAGCACGGATAAGTATTTTGTCCGGCGGATTCACCGCGCCGGCATCACTCAGGCCTACGCCTATTCGCCGAACCCCAAAAAGTGCGGGACCATCGGCGTGCCCGACGCTTCCATCGACATCCGCTTTGATTATTGTGGAAACGAGATGCAGGCCCTTGTGCTGGGGCCCGTTCCTCATCATGCCGAGGTGCAGGCCCAGCCGGGCCATTTTTACAGCGGCGTCCGCTTTGATCCCGGCATCCTTCCGCCTTTCATCGAAGGCCGGTTCAGTGATTTCATTGAAAAAGAAATTCCCCTGGAAGACTGCCTTGCAGACCCGAAACTCCAGCGGGAGCTTAAAAATGCCCGGCATTCTGATCTGCAGACCGCGCTTCTGGTGCGGTCGATGACCCATTCCAACCTGACAGAAAGGGAAAACCGGCGGCAGACGCTGCTCCGGGACATGGTCCAACTCATTACCCGTTCAAAAGGGTGCGTGCGGATTGACGATCTGGCCCGGCAGTTAAAATACTCGCCGCGCTACGTCGACAAAGTTTTTCATCAGGCTTTGGGTCTCAGCCCAAAGCAGTTCTGTCAGGCCATTCGTTTCCAGCACACCCTGTTCGAACTGACCCATGGCCGGGAAGATGTCAAGATGGTCGACCTGGCTCAGACCTGCGGGTATTACGATCAGGCTCAGATGACCCGGTATTTTAAAGCGGCGACGACGCTGACACCGAAAAAATACCGGAATCAAATCGTAAAGAGCCAGTACGAAAAGAAATTCGTGAATTATTAAAATTAAGCTTTCGCTTTAAAACGGTCGTAGGTGAGCCCCGAGATGTCCACGGTGGTTTTCGTCCCTTCGACGAGTTCGGAAACCGTCATGCCCACCGCCGGCGCGATGCCGAAACCGTGTCCGGAGAAACCACAGGCCAGGATGAGCCCGGGGACTTCGTCGATCCGGTCGATCACTGGCACGCCGTCGACCATGTGGTCCATCCATCCGGCCCAGGTGCGGACGATTTTAGCCTGGGCCAGACGGGGCAGGTATTTAATAATGCCCCGGCAGATGCACGGCGCCGTGATCGAGTGGGTTACCGGGGTGCCATTGTCGGCATTGACGTCCTCCATGCCCGAGGAGCCGCCGAAAAGGAAGGAGCCGTGCGCCGTCTGATGCCCGTAGAAATCTGCTTCGGCGGTGCCGAGCATCTGGGGAAACATTTCCGGTTCCTGTTCGGTGATCAGGGCTTCAATGAGGACGGATTTCATCGGAATGTCGATGCCGACTTTTTCCGCGATGGGCCGGGCGCCCATGCCGCAGGCCAAAATCACTGTGTCGCCTTCAAAGGTGCCTTTGTCGGTTTCGACGATTTTCAGTTTGCCTGCTTTTTTCTTGAGATTCGTGACCGTGGCGCTGGTGAGAAACTGCACGCCCAGTTCCCGGGCTTTCATGTAAAAGGCCAGGGTGGCTTTCAGCGGGTTGGCGTGGCCGTCGGTGGGACACCAGCTGGCGCCGATCACTTCATCGGACATGTAGGGGTTGATTTCCCGGACTTCTTTTCCGTCGATCATGCGCATGTCCAGTCCGCAGCGCTGCCCCGTGGCCGCCAGACCTTCGAGAATTTTCAAATGTTCCGGGGTTTTCCCGAGACGCAGATTTCCTTTTTTCACGTATTCCACATCGTAGCCTAAGGTGTCGGACAAGCCGGGCCACAGATTTTCAATGCCGTACATGGCCAGAGGAAGCTCTCTGGCGTCCCGGCCCGACTGGCGGACCCCGCCGCCGTTTCGGCTGGATCCGCCGTTGCCGACAATTTCACTTTTTTCCAGGACGATGACAGAATGGCCTTTTTTAGCCGTGTAATAGGCGATGGCATTGCCGATGATGCCGGCGCCGACGACGATGACGTCTGCTGTATTTTTCATTTGAAGTCCACCTCGCTTTCATTGGCAATGACTTCCATTTCAGTGGGCCGCATCGGCGACCGAGAAGTGGCCGGTTCGATCAGGGCCGGGGAGACGCCGAGCTCTCTGGCGATGATCCCCTTGACGAGTTTGGCGCAGGTCTGGCCCTGGCACAGGCCCATGCCGCAGCGCAGGTAGCGGCGGATTTCCGTCAGCGTCCACAGACCGGCGTGAACGGCTTTTCGGATTTCCCCCTTGGTGACTTCTTCACAGCGGCAGATGATCCGGTCATCGTCCGCTGCCGGCACGAAAGGCGGAATGGCGGCAGAACGGTCGTTTAAACTGGTTAAACCTTTATTTTTACTCATGATTTTCCTCATTTCTAATTGGCTTTAAAGAACCGGGCCTGCATCGCGCAGGCTTTCGGGACTTTCATGGTTAAGAGCACCGTCTGGTCAAAGGCCTTTGACGTGCGCAGCTTCACCACAGTGGCCGGGCATACGGGGTTCCCGTCCCGGGAAAGGGCCGTTCCGGCTGTGCCTTCTTCAGGCACCGGGAGAAATTCGTAAGGCAGGGTGATTTCGGCTGTGCCGTCGCCGCAGTCTTCGTCGATCAAGAAGATGGCCTGGCCCGGGCAGGATGCGACGCACATGCCGCAGTTGATGCAGGGGTTATCTTCGTTGATGTGAGGCAGCGCCGTGATGTGTTCGCCGACTTCGATGCATTTTTTAGGACAGGCGTCCTGACACGGGTTGCACGGGATGTTCTGGGTGCATTCGATCACCGGATGGACACCGCTCCGATGGGTGACCCCGGGAAAGCGTTCGATTTCGTCATCCGCGACGAAGCCGTGGTGGAGCAGAGAGGTGGAGACGGGAATGCCTTCGTCGGTTTTTTCGATGACTTTGCCTTTGTTGCCCGGCGCGAACATGCCCTGACGTAGGCCGGACAATGCGGCGTCCAGATCCGCTTCGCCTTCACCGAAGGTGTCGTCCTGGATGTAACCCAGGTATTCCGACGCGTAGAGGCCGGCCTGGCGCCCTTCGATCATCGCGGAGCTGGCTTCTTCGATGCCGGCGACGTCGCCAGCGGCAAAGATGCCGGGGACGGAGGTGGCCCCGTGTTCGTCGATAATCGGAACCTGGCCGCCCCGTTTGGGATTGTCTTCCATTTTGCAGCCCGCCATCTTCAGCAGCTGGCTCATGGGGGAGAGCCCGACGGCGACACAGATGGTATCTACATCGAAGTGTTTTTCAGTGCCGGGGATAAAGTTAAAGCTGTGGTCCACTTCGGCGATGGTCACGCCGGTCACATGGTCGGTGCCTTCCGCTTCGACGATGGTGTGGGACAGATAAAAGGGCACGCCGGTCCGGGCGACTTTCGCCGCGTGGACGCCATAGCCGCCGATGGACGGAGCTGCATCCGCCAGAGCGACCACTTCGCAGCCGGCCTGAAGCAGCTGGAAGGAGACGACGAGGCCGACGTTGCCGGTGCCGAGCATGAGGATGCGGCTGCCGGGCTTGATGCCGTGGAGGTTCATCATGGTCTGGGCGGCGCCGGCGCCGATGACCCCGGGGAGGGTCCACCCTTTGAAGGTGACCATGTTTTCAGAAGCACCGGTGGCCACGATGATCGCGTCGGCTTTGATGTGTTCGATGGCTTTGCCGATGCGCACGACGACTTCCTTTTCCATGTAAATGCCCATGACGGTCGCGTTCAGGACGACGTCGACGCCGGCCTTGCCCGCTTCGTCGAGAAGGGTCTGGCCGATGCGGAAGCCGCGGATTTTCGCCTTGTGTTCCTTTGAGCCGAAGAATTTGTGAATCTGTTTAAAGAGCTGGCCGCCAGGACGGGCGTTTTCGTCGAAAACGACGGTGGAGAGCCCCCGGCTGGAGGCTTCGATAGCGGCGGAAAGCCCGGCTGGGCCTGCGCCGATGACGATTAAATCAACACGTTTCATGCTTTTTCCTCCAATTCTGGAAAGGGTTCAGCCGAGACGCCGTATTGGGTCTGGATGGTCATGCCGGCTTTCAGCGGGGTCATGCAGGTTCTGACGTTGGGTTTGCCGTCGACGATCATGACGCAGTCGGTGCAGCGGCCGATCGCGCAGAAAATACCCCGCGGGTTGTGCTTTTTGGAGGTGTAGCGGTGGACCATGACGCCGGCTGCCTTGAGCGCCATCGCAATCGGCTCACCTTCGTAACCGGTCATCGGTTTGCCGTCGTAAGTGAAATTGACTTTAGGGCCCTTTTCGTACGTCCCTAAAATCGGGTGGGTGGTTAATCTTGTACTCATGTGTACCTCTGTTTCTAATATAGATAAAAGAGTCCTGAAGGCAGGAACTGTCCTCAGGAGTCTTTTGTGAAGAAGTCAGTAAATGGATGTTTTCAATAAAGATTAAAGGAGAGATCCTTAGGATCAATAGAAGTACGGGCTGTCCCAGAGATTGAGCTTCACGCCGATGCCCTTTTCAACGGCTCTGTCGTAAAGCACTTTGCCCCAGGCGACGTCTTCAATTGGCATCCCGCCGATGGAGTAGATGATGACCTGCTTGTCGTCCTTTCTGCCTGGGAAGCGGCCGTTTAAAATGCCGCCGAGGTCTTCGATTCTGGAGGCTTCGATTTTCCCGTCGTGGATCATGTCGGTGAATTTGCTCCCCGGAATGGCGATGGTGTTGTAGGTCGGGTATGGATATTCTTCCGCCCAGGCTTCGTAGAGTCCGGAGTTATCGACGACCAGCTTGGTATTTGGATCTTCGATGATGTCGTCGCTGAAGTCGCCGGCCATCGGGCAGGTGAACAAGGCGCCAGGTTTGATCCATTCGGTTTCAACGTGCGGATAATTGGCCGGATCGCCGCCGGTGATGCTGGTGCAGAAGCTGACGATATCGGAATCGCGGACACACTCTTCAAGGGTATCACAAACGATGATGTCTTTGAAACGCCCCGGCATTTTCTTGTTGACGTATTCGATGCAGCGGTCGATGGATGCCTGTCCGCGGCCTTTGATTTTCAGGATTTCGAGAGATGGACGCAGGGCCGCGAAGGTTTCGATGGTGGCGCGGTTGATGACTCCAGGGCCGACAACGCCGAGCACCTTGGCGTCTTCAAGGGCTAAATGTTTCACACCGACGCCTGGAATCGCGGCGGTTCTGTAAGCGGAGATCAGGTTGCCGGACATCAGGGCCAGCGGTTCGCCGGTGTCCTTGTTGTTGAGCATAACCATCAGGATGGAACGCGGAATGCCTTTTTCTCTGTTGGCGGTGTTGGAGCCGTACCATTTTTCACCGGCAACCTGGAAAGGTCCGCCGACATAGGCCGGCATCGCCATGAAGCGGCGGTCAGGACCGTTTTTCGGCATGCCCGGGAACTGCGGCTCGTCCGGGAAGGTGACCATGCAGCCGTGGGAGTTGCCGTTTTCGCCGCCCATGCGGTAGTCGCCTTTGTCCAAGAGCTTCAGCAGCTCTTCCATGCAGTCTGTACAGGCGGCGACGTCATCGACGCCCGCTTTTAACATGTCCGGTTCGCTTAAATACAGAAAATCAACTTTTGGATAACTCATTTTATTGTCCTTTCTAACAAACACATGCAATCCATGGGAAAATATTCGATTTATTCAAATTATGGTTTCAGGCTTCACTGCCGTCGGGGACATTGGCCCCGCGGCTGACGTTGGCGCGCAGGCGCCCGGTCTTTGGATCGTGGTAAACTGCGTATAAATCGTTGTCCATGGCCATGACTTCTTCCATCGGGAAGGGCTTGAACAAATCGCGGTGCATGACTTTTTTGATCCAGATCACCGCGTAGGTGCTTAAAATCACAACCATGACGGCACAGACGATGTAAATCTGAATGCGCTGGGCCGGATCAGAGGAGATGTTCCAGAACATCCAGGCCATTCCGGCTGCGCCGAGAATCGGGATGATCGGTCCGCCGGGAACTTTGAATTTCCGGGGCGCGTTGGGCAGGCGCTTTCTGAAAATGAGCACGTTGATGTGGGTGATGAAGTAAGACAGCATCCAGAAGGCGCATCCGCAGAGGATTAAGAATGACAATGAAGAAGAAGTCGACAGCCCCAGGGCGTTGATGACGAGGATGATGCCGCCGAAGAGGAGGATGCCGGCGACCGGAGCGCCCTTTTTGTTGGTCTTGTTGAAGATTTCAGGGAGCAGTCCGATCTTCGCCATGCCCGCTGCAATGTAGGCCAGGGAGGAAATGACCGTGTTCACAGACGAGACCACGGCGAGGACGGAAACCACAGCCATCCAGTAAGTCCCTACAGGACCAAGGAGGAGGGTGCCGTACAAGACGTGAGGAGTTGTGCTCTTGCCGAGCTGCGCCCACGGGGTGTAGTTCTTAAAGCCGAGGCACATGAAAATCTGGAAGGTGAGCACGAGGATCAGGGAGATGATCATGCCTGCCGGGATTTTCTGGCGGGGATTGTCAATTTTGTCCCCGATCGGGATGACGTATTCGCAGCCGATGAAGAGGAAGAAGGCGAGTCCGCAGAGCCCGGTAATGTCAGAGAATTTAGAGGAGAGCACCGCAGGCTGATTCACCGGATGGCCGACCCCGATTTTCAAGGTGCCGAGGATGCCGAGAATGAGCAGGGACACGATCAGCGCGTAGGCTACAAAATCCTGGACCTTGGCGAAGATGTCAACGCCGTTCAAATTGATGATCATGAGGATCGCGACGAGGACGACGCAGTAAGCCGATGCCGGAATGCCCGTGTGGGGGAAGACGCTGTGAATGGTATTGCCGAACATGGCGCATTCTGCGGAACTGACCATGGTGTTGCAGGCCAGGTAGCCCCCCACCATGATGACGATGGTGATGAAAGGCCCTATGCTGGCCAAAGTGTACTGGGGCAGTCCGCCGGTGATGTTCGGCATCAGGGAATTGAGCTCTGAAACCGACAGGGCGAACAGAATGTTGATGGCGCAGGCAATGACCATTGAAATGATAAAGGTCGTCCCAATGGCGGCAGAGCCTTGGCCGAGGGAGAGCAGACAGCTTGTCGCGACGATGAGGCCGACGCCGGTGGCCACGACACTGCCCATGCCGAGTTTTTTATTTGCCACGAGAAATCACTTCCTTCTGTTCTAGTGCTTCTGAGGTTCGAGGGCTTCGATGCCGACTTCGCCGGTGCGCACCCGCATGATTTCTTCGATGTCAGAGACGAAGATCTTGCCGTCGCCGATATGGCCGGTGTACAATTCTTCGCTGACAAATTTCAAGAAAGCCTTGACCTGATCCGTCGGCATGACGACCATGGCAACCTGTTTTGGCAGCAGGGTCGGGGTGGTTTTGGCGACCCCTTCGTATTCTTTAGAGCCGTACTGGACGCCGCAGCCCAAAACCTGATAAACGGTGATGCCGGAGATGCCGTACTGTCCGACTGCACTGAGCAGGGCTTCTAATTTTGCATTGTCCATAATGATTTCAACTCTTGAAAATTTCATAGCTTGCCTCCATTCGTCAAAAAAGGCGCCGCCACCGGATTCGGTGTCGACGCCTTTGTCTTGACTGGTTTGTTTTGATGGTTATATCTTAACGCGATGGCGGCGGAAAAAATTGTATAAATGCGAACTGTTTTATAAAAAATCAATCTCTGGTATAATAAGTCTATGATGAAAACGAAATACGAAACAATCACAACAGATGCAGGCCAGATGCCGGTCGGCGTCATCGGCCTGACAGTGACCGGCCTCGCGTGGGCTGCAGTTTTGGCTGAAAAGGGCCTTGAAGTGCTGGCTTCAGATCCCGACGAAGACACGGCGGCGGGCATTCAGGAAGAGCTGCTCCTGCCCGGGGTTGAGCCGGGACTGGAAGCAGCTGTCAAAGCACAGATGGCATCAAAGCAGCTGACCGTGCTGTCCCAGCCGCGGATGATTTACCGGCGTTGCCGGTTTATCACCCTGTGCTGCATGACGCCCGGCGATGCAGAGGACCGGCCGTCTCTCCGGTTCTGCGAGTCCATCGTCCGCCAGGCGGCGTTCCAGTGTCCGGAAGACACCGTCATCGCCGTAAAAACGGTGCTGCCTCCCGGGAGCATCCGCCACCTTCAGCAGTTGGCTGACGAAGCGGCGAAAGACCGGGACGACGGCCTGAAGGCGGTGCACGTCACGGCCCTGCCGGAGCTTTACGACGACGGGCATATGCTTCGGGCGATGCGCGGGGACGGGCCCCTCGTCGTCGGAACGGACGCCCGTTATCCGGCCCTTGAATCCGTCCTTTCAAAAATCGACGAAACCGGCCAGCGCACCCTGTTCTGCACGCCGGAAGAAGCGGAGGCAGCCGCGGTTTCCGACGCGGAGCAGGCGGCTTTCGAACAGATTCTCGCGAATTATTTTCAGGACATCGCCGCGGACTGCGGCGCCGACGGCGGCAAAGTCGCGGGTATTCTCGCAAAGGCGGACCAGATGCGCCGGCGCTTTTCGCCGAAACCCTACCGTTCAGTGGGCGCCGGGGGCCGGCGTCTCGCCCAGGAAATGGCCAATTTAGCCGCCTACGAAAAAGACGGCACAGCCCTCGTGAAAGCCATGGAAGGAGCCAATTCAGCGCACACTGAAAAAGTGAAGGCGTGGCTTCTGCCCCTGGTTCAGAAACAAATCGAAGCCGGGAGTCGGGTCGCGGTGCTGGGCCTGTCTAACGTGCCGGGAACCGACGACCTCCGGGAAACGCCGGCGGTGGAACTCCTCAAGGCCATGGCTGCCCCTTATGAAGACCAGGCACCGGAAAGGCTCAAGCCCTTTGCCTTGTACCTGCCTTGGGGGATGGATCAGGCCAAATGGCGTCTGTTCAGAACCCGGGACGCCTTTGACTTTTGCACCAGTGTGAAAGAAGCGACGCAAAACGCCGGCATGGTCTTAATTTTGGGAACCTGGCCGGGCATGGGCCGTCTGCTGACCCCGGCGCTGCCCAAACGCATGGCTGGCCGCCTCATCGTGGACACCACCGGAACCCTCGACCGGGAAAAAGCCAAACGTCTGGGGCTTAAGCCTGCAGAACTCTTTGAAAAACTTGAAGGTGCAGTCAAAATGGACTATACTAAAAAGGCATAAGCACAGCATTTATTCCATTAAAATATAAAAAATAAGACGAGGAGAAAATATGGCAAGCGAAGTAAAAAAAGCAGTTATCCCGGCAGCGGGACTTGGCACGCGCTTTCTGCCGGTCACCAAATCGGTGCCGAAGGAAATTCTGCCCATTGTCGACAAGCCGACGATTCAATACATTGTGGAAGAAATTGTGGCGTCGGGGATCACCGACATTCTGATCATCACCGGCCGCAATAAGGAAATCATCATCAACCATTTCGACCACGTGCCGGAACTGGAATTCAATTTGAAGATGAAGGGCAAAAATGCCGAACTCAAAATGGTCGAAGACATCACCAACATGGCCAACATCTACACCATTCGTCAGGGCGAAGCCAAAGGCCTCGGCCACGCGGTGCTCTGCGCCAAGGAATTTGTCGGGGACGAACCCTTTGCCGTCGTGTTGGGGGACGACATTGTCTACAACAAAGACAATCCGGCTCTGAAGCAGATGATCAATGTCTACAATAAATACCAGACCTCGGTGATCGGGGTCCAGCGGGTGCCGGAAGATCAGGTCGACAAGTACGGCATCGTGTCAGGTCAGGCTATCAACGACTACGAATTTTCCGTGGACGATCTTGTGGAAAAGCCGCCCATCGATGAAGCACCGAGCAACCTCGCGATTTTAGGCCGCTACGTGATCACCCCGGACATCTTTGAAATTCTCGAACACACCGGGCGCGGCGCCGGCGGCGAAATTCAGCTGACGGACGCCCTGCGGAAACTGGCCCGCCGTCAGAAAATGATCGCCTACGATTTTGCGGGGCGCCGCTACGACGTCGGCGACAAGCTGGGCTTCCTCGAAGCGACCGTGGAATACGGTCTGCGCACCCCGGGGGTCGGCGACCGTTTTAAGGCCTATCTCGAAAACTTAGATCTGAACGGCGACAAATAATCGAAAGATGCTTGAGCAGCTGCAGATGCAGCTGCTTTTTTTGTACAAAAAAACCGGCGCCACTGGCGCCGGTGCAGGCGAAATTTATTCGCCGTGGTGGAAAAGTTTGGAAAAGATCGATGTTTTTTTCTTCGTTTTAGCCGGAGAAGCAGGCATCTGGACGTTTTGATTCTGGAAGCTGTGCTTGATGGCTTCGTCCATCTGAGCCTGCTGACAGTTAAAGGGCGGCAGAGGTTCGCCTTTGGCGTTGACAATTTGATGGTAGTGCTTGTCTGATCCGAGGAGCCGCGCCTTTGAGGTGTCGTGGAGCATGATGTCGACGAGGCGGTTGATTTTTTCGCGAACCGCCGGATCAAGGATCGGCGCGCCGACTTCCACACGGCGTTCGGTGTTCCGGGTCATGAAGTCCGCTGAGGCGATGTACATCTTCTGATCAGAATCAGCACCAAAACGGTAGATCCGGGAGTGTTCTAGATAGCGGCCCACAACGCTGCGCACGGTGATGTTTTCCGTCACGCCGGGGATGCCCGGTACGATGCAGCAGATGCCGCGGATGATCATCTGAATTTTGACCCCGGCGCAGGACGCTTCCTTGAGTTTCTTGATGATGTCGACGTCGGTCAGGGAGTTGAGCTTGAAGAACATTTCTCCCTCTCCCCCCTTGGCGATCTGTTCGTCCATTAACTTTAACACCGTGGATTTTAACGTCGAAGGGGAAACGATGAGTTGATCGTACTTGGCGTTTAATTTTTCGAGGCCCATGTTCTGGAAGAAGTGCATGGCGTCGAGGCCGATGGCCTGGTCAGCGGTGAGCAGGGACAAATCGGTGTAGAGGGTGGCTGTCTTTTCGTTGTAGTTGCCGGTGCCGATCTGAGTCTGGTAGGTGATTTCGCCGTTTCTTTCCCGGGTGATCAGGCAGATTTTGGAGTGAACCTTGAAGCCCGGCGTGCCGTAGATGACGGTGCAGCCGGCGTTTTCAAGGCGTTCCGACCAGTCAATGTTGTTCTGTTCGTCGAAGCGGGCCCGGAGTTCGATGAGGGTCGTGACGTTCTTGCCGTTTTCAGCCGCCCGGCAGATCGCTTCAACCAGCTTGCTCTTGGAAGACAGGCGGTAAATGGTGATGGCGATGGTGCGCACAGAGGGGTCGTCGGCCGCTTCAGACACCATTTTGATGAACGGGTCCATGGATTCGTAGGGGAAGGACAGGAGAATGTCGTGATCCTTCACCTGGGGTTCCATTTTGCGCTTCATGTTGACCGAATCCGGAATCTGGGGCACAAAGGGATGATAGAGGAGTTCCGCTTTTTGTTCGTCGTTTAATTTGTCGGCGATGGGGTAGGCATAGCTCAGGCGCATCGGGGCCTTGACGTAGAAAATCTGGGCGTCGGCCAGGCGCAGTTTTTTCTTCAGGAAATTGTAGCATTCATCGCTGACTAAGTTCGACAGTTCCAGGCGCAAGGGCGCCAGGCGTTTCCGGCGCTTGAGCATGTCGCGCATGATGGAGCGGAAGTCGTCGTTGATTTCGAAATCTTCGTCGTCCGCGTGAATGTCGGCGTTCCGGGTGATGGACATTTTGACTTTTTCGACGATGGCGTAGGTGTCGAAAATGATGTCGGCGTAGTCAAACACCACGTCTTCTGTGGAGATGTAGCGCAGATTGTGGCGGGACGGCAGATAAATGACGTCGGGCAGGCTGTCCGGAATCGGGATAATGGCGAAAACCTTACGGCCGGCCTGGTCTTTTAAAACGACGCCGACTTCGATTTTTTTGTTCCGCAGATGAGGAAATGGATGATGGGCGTCGATGATCAACGGCGAAAGCAGCGGCAGGATGTGATTTTGGAAATGGTGTTCAATATATTCCTGTTCGTCGTCGGTCAGTTCGTCGTAGGACAGGTGCCAGATATCCTGGTGGCGCAGTTTGTGTTCGAGGTGGAAGTACACCCGGTCCTTTTTGGCACACAGCGTCCGGGCTGTGCTGTAAATGTGCTGGAGCTGTTCTTCAGCGGTCCATCCCGTTTTGCTGTCGTGGTAGGCGTCCCCGGCCGGCACCATGTCGATGAGGGAGCCGACGCGGACCCGGAAGAATTCGTCGAGGTTGGAGACGAAGATCTGGACGAAGCGCAGGCGTTCAAGAAGGGGGACGGTCGGGTCCTGAGCTTCGCTGAGCACCCGGTCGTTGAAGTTCAGCCAGGACAGTTCCCGGTTCTGCATATAGGTGTAGGGGTTTAAAGAAGCCGCATCGGCAGCCGGTGCGGTCGTTTCGCTGGTTTCAATGGTTTCGTTTGGCATCACGGTCTCGCTTTCTAATCAGAATCATTTAACATAATTATTCACTTTAAATATAAAAGAACCCGATTAAATTTACAACAGATTACAGTAAAATAAACGTAAAAATAGAGTAAAATCACAAATCCAGCGGGACGCGCCGGCTTTTTGTGATTTTTTGATATAATATGAATAAAAATAAAAAGAAGATGAGGTCAAAAGATGCAACAGCCTAAACCTGTTATTGGCATTTTGCCATTGATCGATATTGGAAAAAAGAGTTATTGGATGCTGCCGGGCTATATGGACGGCGTTTTGGCAGCAGGGGGCATCCCGGTGATGCTGCCTTACACGGAAGATGCGGCCGTGCTCAAATATTTTGCCGAAGCTTACGACGGCTTTTTGTTTCCCGGCGGACAGGATGTGACGCCGGATTATTACGGGGAAAAACGGCAGACCGATCAGGACGAAGTCTGCACCCCTTTGGACCGGATGAGCCTGACGCTTTTTAAAGAAGTGAGAAAGGCCGGCAAGCCGGTTTTGGGCATCTGCCGCGGCCTTCAGCTGATCAACGTGATTTACGGCGGCACCTTGTATCAGGATCTGCCCACGGATCATCCTACAGGGGTGGACCATCATCAGGCGCCCCCTTACGACGCGCCGGCGCACCGGGTGAGCGTCGCGCCGGACACCCTGCTCGCGCACATCGTCGGCGCCGGGGAACTGGCCGTGAATTCCCTGCACCATCAGGCCGTTAAAGACGTGGGCGGCGGGCTGACGGTTCAGGCTGTTTCAGAAGACGGGATCGTCGAAAGCGTCAGCGACCCTTCCGGGGCGTTTCTCCTCGCCGTGCAGTGGCATCCCGAATGCGCCTTCAAAAGCGATCCCAAGAGCCTTGCGGTTTTCAAGGCCCTTGTGGACGCGTGCGCCGTTGCTTAAGCGGCCGTTAAATGCTAAAATAAAGAGAAAACGACTGGAGAAAAACGTATGAGATGTCATCAATGCGGTGCACCTCTGAAGTCCGGCATGAAATTCTGTCCCCAGTGCGGACAGGCGGTCGGAGAGAATATGGAAAAGAAAAGTGCGCCTAAAATTCAGAAGCCGAAAAAGCGGCCAATCAATTTTGGAAAAGTCAAGATCACAGCTGCCGTGGTGGTCCTGATTCTGGTGGCAGCTGGGATCGGCGCCGCTGCGCTGCTGTTTCAGAACCACGAGTATCAGTCGGCCATCGACGTGGGCAACCGCAACCTCGATCAGAAAGCTTATACGGCGGCGAACGCTTCCTTTAACGAAGCCGTCAGAATGAACGACCGGCGTCCGGAAGGCTATGAAGGCAAGGCGGCAGTCGCTCTGGCTAAGGGTCAGATCCAGACGGCCGAAACCAATTTAATCAAAGCGAAGCGCCGGAAAGACACGAATTACGGAAAGGCGCTCCGGGCGCAGGTGGATGCCGCGAAAGATCAGGACCGGGATGCAAAATCTCTTTTGAACCAGCTTGCGATTGCCGAGCGCCTTGACCGGCGGACCGCCATTGCCGGCGCCAAGGCGGCGAGAAAAATCGGCGAGTTCAAGCTCGGAGAAAAAATCGTCAGCCGCGGCATTAAATCCACCCAGGACAAATCAGAATTAAAGCGGCTGTACCGGCAGCAGATCGATCTTTACATCGCGGAGGGCCGCAGCAATACGGCCGTTTCAAAACTCATCGATGACAGCGCTGAGGCCACGGGAGACACGGGCATGCTGAAACTCAAAAAAACCCTTCTCGTCAGCCGGCCGACCTTTGTGTCGAAGCCGGGCCATTACGATATCGGATTTAAGCTCAAGCTCAAGGCGGGGCGGAAATCAGATATATTGTATTACACGACCGACGGCAGCCGGCCGAACCGCAAATCAAAAGTTTACGGCAACGCCTTTCTGCTGCCGCCGGGAACCACGACGGTCCGCGTCGTCGCGTACAATGCGTCGGGGCGCAGCGGCAGTGTGCTGAACGGGGTCTACACGGTGTCGGAACTTTCAGCGCCGAAAGCCCAGGACTGGCAGGACACGAAGCTTGAAGACATGGACGGTGTCAGCTTTTCGTGGAACGCCGTTTCGGGGGCCAGCGGCTACGAAGTGCAGATTACGAAAAATCAGGGCGACAGCACAGAAACCGTGCGCCCGGTGAACTGGAACGACCAGACCACTTCGGTCGCCGTCTACACCAGTGATTCCGGCTACACCTTAAAAGGCAAGGTGCGCGCCTATATCACGGTCGACGGCAAGCGCTACTATTCAGAGTGGAGCAACGAAATCAGCCGGGATATTTAATTTAAAAAAGGAGAAGCAAGATGGAAAACCAGGTTATGAAAGCGTTATTGGAACGGCGCAGTTGCAGAAAGTACAAATCCGATCCGGTGCCCGATGGCCTTTTGGATCAGATTACGGCGGCGGGTCTCAACGCGGCGTCGGGAAGAGGGCGTCAGTCGGCGATCATCATTCAGGTCACCAACAAGACCCTCCGGGATCAGCTGTCCGAACTCAACGCCGGCATCATGGGCACGACGTCTGACCCGTTTTACGGCGCGCCGGCCGTTTTGATCGTGCTGGCTGACAAAAGCGTGCCGACCCATGTGTATGACGGCTCCCTCGTCATTGGCAATATGCTCACGGCAGCGGAAAGTCTGGGCCTCGGGGCGTGTTGGATTCACCGCGCGAAACAGGAATTTGAACAGCCCGAAGGCAAAGCGATTTTGAAGCGTCTGGGCATCGAAGGGGATTACGAAGGCATTGGCCACTGCATCGTCGGCTACCGGGACGATGATCCCAAAGACATTCCGAGAAATCCGGGGCGCCTGTTCAAAATCGACTGAGCAATCGAGCATAAACACAAAAACCGAAGCGTTTGCTTCGGTTTTATTTTTTACGGCAAAAGTTTTGAAAAAGCGGTGGGCAGGGGATACTGGCTTTTTAAGGCGTCGGGAGTGGCGAAAAGCCAGTTCGGGTCTTTGGGCACGGCCGCTTCATTGAGCGCACAGCGATAGAGGGCGATCTGCCAGGTGATGTGGGTGAAGACGTGGCGGTCTTTTTTTACAAAAACAGGCTCAGGCACTGAAAGGCTCAGCTTGTCGTCAAGCAAAGCCGTCAGCTGGGAAAGGCCCGTCTGTTTGTTTTTGTAAGTCAAGGCCGGCAGGCCCCAGAGCCCGGCGAGGAGCCCCTTGTCGGGACGCTTTAAGATCAAAAGGCGGCCGTCGGGGTCATACACCAAAGCGGCGGCGATTTTTTCTTGGCGATGTTTAAGTTTTTTGGACTTGACCGGCCTTTGAGCGACGGTGCCCCGGGCCCGGGCCAGACAGCAGCTGCGCCACGGACAGATCAGGCAAGCCGGGGATTTCGGCGTGCAGACCAGGGCGCCGAGTTCCATGAGGGCCTCGTTGAAATCGCCGGGCCGGTTTTCAGGCATCCACGTCAAAAGCCAGTTGGAAATGGCATTGCGCGCAGCCGGAAGGGCTGTGTCCACATCGCTGTCCACAAGACGGGTCACCACCCGCATGACGTTGCCGTCGACGGCTGTGGCCTTCTCGTTGAAGGCGAGGGAGGCGACGGCGCCGGCAGTGTAGGGGCCGATGCCCGGGAGCTTGGCCAAAGCTTCAGGGGTCTCTGGAAAATCGCCGAGGGCTTTGACTTCAATGGCGGCCTTTCTGAGATTGCGGGCCCGGGCGTAGTAGCCCAGGCCTTCCCAGGCTTTGAGCACGTCCTGCTCGCTGGCCTCTGCGAGGGCGTCCAGGGTCGGAAATTTTTCTACAAAGCGGTTGTAATAGGGCACCAGGGTGTCGATCTGGGTCTGCTGGGCCATGATTTCAGAAATCCAGACATGGTAGGGGTCGGCCCGGGTGGTCCGTCCGGGCTTTCTGAAAGGCAGGTCCCTTTTATGGGTTTCAAACCAATTTAAAATTAAATGAGCCGCGTCCGCCGGGGGCGCGGGAAGTGGAGATAAGTGTTTCATAAAAGGTAGTGTATCAAATCGTCGCAGACGGGGCAAATTAAAATGTATCAGATAAAGTACAAGAATTATCTTGTAGATTGTATACATGACTGATAAAATAGAATGCATGAGATTAATTGATCGCTTAGGATCAAAGCAATAAGGAGAGTTAGTTAGATGGATATCAAATTTGTCAAAGCCAAAACTTTAAAAGAAAAGCCGGATCAGAGCAACCTGCCTTTCGGCCGCATCTTTACTGATTATATGTTCACGATGGACTACGACATGGACAACGGCTGGCACAACGCCCAGATCGTGCCCTACGGCCCGATCAGCCTGGAACCTTCCGCCTGTGTTTTCCATTACGCTCAGGAAGTCTTCGAAGGCACCAAAGCCTACAAAACGCCGGACGGCCACGTTCAGCTGTTCCGTCCCCAGGAAAACTTCGCCCGCCTGAACCGTTCTGCCAAACGGATGTGCATTCCGCCCATCGATGAAGACTTCGCTCTCGAAGCCCTGAAAAAACTGGTGGAAATCGAAAAAGACTGGATTCCGACTGCACCGGGAACTTCCCTGTACATCCGCCCGTTCATCATCGCAACCGAAAACTACATCGGCGTTCACGTTTCCAACACTTATAAATTCTTCATCATCCTGTGCCCAGTAGGCTCCTACTACGAAGACGGTCTGAAACCAGCCGTCATGCACATTGAACAGGTTTACGCGAGAACCGTCGTCGGGGGCACCGGTGAAGCGAAATGCGGCGGCAACTACGCCGGCTCTTTGGCAGCAACCCAGAAGGCCAATGAAGAAGGCTACGAAGAAACCCTGTGGCTCGACGGCGCCACCCGCAAGAACATCGAAGAAGTGGGTTCCTGCAATGTCATGTTTAAGATCGACGGCAAATTTGTGACCCCGAAACTGACCGGAACCATCCTGCCGGGGATCACACGGAAATCCATCATTCAGCTCCTCAAGAGCTGGGGCGAAACCGTTGAAGAACGCATCCTGCCGATTCAGGAACTCCTCGACGATTATCACGCCGGAAAAGTTGAAGAAGTCTTCGGCATGGGCACCGCTGCGGTTGTGGCTCCGATCGGCAAACTGAATTACGCCGGCGAAGACATGGTCTTCAACAACGACGAAATCGGTCCTTACGCGCAGAAGATCTACGACACCCTGGTCGGCATCCAGCACGGCACCGTGGAAGATCCGTTCAACTGGGTCGTCAAGGTCTGCTAGGCTTTCTGTTTGATCTTCTGTAAAGAAAAGATTAAAAGTTTATATCAAAAAAGAATTGACAGGGGCGAAAGCCCCTGTTATAATATTGCTTGCAGTTATTGCATTTGCAGTGACGCAAACCGAGAGGTATCGAAGCGGTCATAACGAGGCGGTCTTGAAAACCGTTTGGGTGCAAGCCCACGTGGGTTCGAATCCCACCCTCTCGGCCATTTAATTGAATATGGCTGTGCAGCTTGTTTTTGATCAGCAAAAAGCTGTAAGGCCAGGTACGGAGAAGTACTCAAGTTGGCTGAAGAGGCGCCCCTGCTAAGGGTGTAGGTCGCTCACGCGGCGCGAGAGTTCAAATCTCTCCTTCTCCGCCATGACAATTCGGCACAATGCCCAAAAGCATTGTGCCTTTTTTTATTATCTCTGCGATGCTTAAGTTTAGGCGCAAATATTCTGAAATAATTTGCAGGTGACGGCGCCGCTGTGATAAAATGCCTCCATAAATAACAGACCGTGATTTGATCTAGAAACGGAAAATCAAGATGATGCTCATTACAAAGGAAACAGATTATGCGATGCGTTTGATCCGGGGGCTCTCCGACGGGAAAAAGCATACGGTCGGAATGCTGGCCTGCTCGGAAAAAGTCCCGAGACAATACGCGTATAAAATTTTGAAAAAACTCGAAGGTGGCCGGATCGTGGTCATCACCCGGGGCGCCGACGGCGGCTATCAGCTGGCCCGTCCTCTCTCGGAAATGACCCTTTACGACGTGATGGAAGCCCTGGGCGATACGCCGGGGGTGGCCGCGTGTGTGGGAAGTGCGGATTACGCCTGCACCTGGTGTGAAAATCATGAAGAAGCCTGCCGGGTGAAAGGCCACCTCTTTGCGATTCAGCGCCAGCTTTCAGATGTCCTCAAGGCCCACAGCCTGCGGGAAATTTTGTTTGATCCGGCAAAGCCGGTTCTCTTTGACCCAAAAGAAACACAGATAAAAACAAAAACTAAAGAAGTAGGTTGAGAGACCTTCTTTTTTATTGAATCGAGGTTTGTGATGCAGGAAATCGATCAGGAAAGGCTGCAGCAGCAGCTGGATTTCATTTTGGAAATCGACAAAGAAAAAAACGTGTTCCGCCAGACCCATTTGAGCGGCGGCGGACGGGCCGAAAATGACGCTGAACACGCCTGGCACATGGCCGTCATGATGGCGCTTTTGTCCGAATACGCGGACGATGATTTCGATCTGGCCCGGGGCATGCTCATGTGTCTGATCCACGACATCGTCGAAATTGATGCCGGAGACACCTACGCCTACGATGAACAGGCGAAAACGACCCAGAACGATCGGGAAGAAAAGGCGGCGGACCGGATTTTCGGCCTGCTCCCTGAAGATCAGGCCCAAAAATTCAGAGAGCTTTTCGAAGAGTTTGACGCCGGCACGACCCCGGAAGCGCGGTTTGCCCGGGTGATGGACAATGTCCAGCCGGTGCTTCTCAACGACGCCAACGGCGGCGGCGACTGGCTGCGCCACGGCGTTCACCGGGGACAGATCGAAAAGCGCCAGCAGAAAACGAAGCAGGGCTCCCGTTCCCTTTATCAGCTGGTCGAGGCCATCATCGACCGGAATGTGGCAGCAGGCCATATCGCGCCAGATGAAAGTAAAACGCAAAAACAGGAGTAGGCCATGGGAGAAGACAGAAAAAAAGATCCGAGAATTGCCAAATCCTCTGAAAGCATTGAAGATCTGAAAGACGAAGATCAATTAAAAGAAGACCGGCAGGCCCTGGAAGCCCTCAATCAGAAAGCCTCGGGCAAAGAAAAGCTCGCGAAAGGGCTGAAGACCCTGGGCCTTTATCTGCGCTACGCCTTTAAAAAAATCGGCCGGGGCGCGGATCAGCTGGGTGAAAAGATGGCCGGCCCGGATCAGTATTTCAACGATCACGCGATTCTGCTCCACATTCCCCTGTCGATTCTGGTCGTCTTCATCATCGAACTGGTGTCGCGGCATTCCTTCTCCGGGGTTTTCGAGTTTATGGCCCATCATACGATTGCTTTTTGCTACAACTGTCTGGTGGTCTATCTGATCTATTCCCTGACGTTTTTAGTGAGAAGACGGAGTTTTCTGAGGGTGCTCATCACCGGGGTGCTGCTGCTCCTCGGGGTGATCAACGGCATTCTGCTGCTGAGCCGGGTGTCGCCCTTCGGGTTTACGGATTTTACGATGATTTCGGACCTGCTCACGATGAAGAGCAGCAAGTACGTGTCCGGCGCTCTGACCGCCGTGGTGCTTTTGGGCGTGGTTCTGTTTCTCATCTATGTGGTCTTTCTGTTCTTCAAAGGACAGAAACAGAAGGGCAAACGGCCGTTCTGGATGCGGCTTATCGCCGTCGCTCTGTGCATCGCGGCGATTCCGGGCTCGACGGTGTTCCTCCAAAAACGCCACGAACTCAGCTCTTACTTCGGCAATCTGGCCCAGGGGTATTCGGACTACGGCTTCCTCTACGGCTTTGGCAACAGTGTTTTCGGCCGGGGCATGCGCAAGCCGTGGAACTACTCCGAAAAATCAGTGAAGAAAATCACTTCGGAGACCAATATGGGCAAAACCGTGTGGATTAACGGAAAGAAAGTGAACGTCGTCGTGGTGCTGTTGGAATCCTTCTTAGATCCCACCGAAGTGAAATACCTGTCGATGTCCAAGGACCCGATCCCTTATTTCCATTCCCTGGAATCCAATTATTCCTCCGGGTATCTGGAAGTGCCGGTGGTCGGCGCCGGGACGTGCAACACCGAATTTGAAATGCTCACCGGCATGTCCATGCAGTTCTTCGGCCCCGGGGAATATCCCCAGAAGACGATTTTAAAGAAGGTGCCGAGCGTTGAAAGCTACGCCTCGGATCTGAAAAAGCTCGGCCTCAAGAGCCACGTGGTCCACGACAACGGTGCCAATTTCTACAGCCGGCAGAACGCCTTCTCCAAAATGGGCTTTGACACCTTCACGTCCAAAGAAATGCTGGACATCACGAAAAAAGAATACAATCCCATCAAGACCTGGCCCACCGACGACATTCTCATCGACTCGACCAAACAGGCGATGGATTCGACCAAAGGCAAGGATTTCGTCTACACGATCACCGTGGCGACCCACGGCAATTATCCTGACTACAAGGTCTTCGCCAATCCGGACGTCAAGGTCAAGGCCAAAGGCAAAGACCAGGCGCTGAATTACAAGTGGGAATACTACGTCAACATGCTGCACCGGGAAGACCAGTGGATTCAAAATTACATCAGCATGCTCAAAAGCCGCAAGGAACCGACTTTGGTCATCATGTTCGGCGACCACGTCCCGAGCATGGACCTCACCAATCAGGAAGTGAAAAGCGGCGATATTTTCAAGACTAAATACATCACGTGGAACAACTTCGGCATGAAGAAAGAAGACATGAACCTGGCGTCTTACAATATCGTCGCGGACATGCTCGGGCGCCTGGGGGTTCACGGCGGAACGGTCATGAATTATCACCAGAAAATGCTGCAGAACGGCGTTCCGTACGGCTCCATGGCCTATATGCGGGGTCTGAAAACGCTCCAGTACGACCTGCTGTACGGCAAGCGCTACGCCTACAACGGCAAAAATCCCTATCCGGCGACCAACATCAAAATGGGCATCAGCGACGTGAAAATCGACCGGGTCTACACTTACGACAACCGGGTGCACCTCTTCGGCGAAAACTTTACGCGCTGGAGCAAGATTTTCGTCAACGGCAAGCAGGTTTCGACGAAATACAAGAGCGGCCAGCATTTGTCTTTAAGCGTGGATGACGTGCGCCAGGGCGACAAGATTCAGGTGAATCAAATGGGTTCCGGAGACGACGTGCTTCGGTCTTCGAACAAAGTGACGTATTCGGCGCCGGCAGTCAGCGCACAGTAGGAGGCGGCGGTTGTGAAAGAACGAAAACATAAAAAATGGTTATGGATTCTCATTGCGGCAGCCGCGGCGGCGGTGCTGATCGTGGTGCTTAAAAACCGCGTCAACATCACCACCTACAAGGATTCCCGGCAGGAAGGCACCAAAGTTTATACCGTGGGCATCATTCAGTCGAAGTCCGGGTCCTACGCAGATCAGATGGTTCAGGGCGCCATGGATGCCATGTCCGATATTTTCGGCACCAGCCATGTGAAGTTTACGGAAAAGCGGGTCAAGAGCCAGAAGGCTGCCCAAAAAGCTGCGGCCCAGATGGCGAAAGACAAGCAGCTGATTGTGACCAGCGGCACCAAAGCCCTGAAGGGCGCAGAAAAAGCCACGTCCACCGTGCCGATTGTCAGTGTCGGCGTCGTGAATTTCCAGCGGGCTCTGGGCATGACGGTGAGCGACAACTGGGATTACCGCACCGGCCGGAACGTCACCGGCGTGGTCGGCGAACCGAGTCTGCCGGACACCCTGTCGATGCTCATCGAAGTGACCCCGGATCTCAAAACTGTCGGCATGATCCGGGACCCCGGCGATGCGGACAGTGTTTATCAGTGTGACAAGATGAAGACCATGCTCGATCAGGCGGGCATCGGCGTCAAAGTCTACGATCTGGCCAAGACCAGTACCGACAGCGACGCCCAGAGCCTGGCGGAGACGGCAGTGTCGGAATGCAGCGCCCTGTACTTCCCGATGAACTGCGGCCTCAGCGCCCAGGCGGCGGTGATCGCCCCGATCGCAGCAGAAGCAGGGGTGACGACGGTGGCCGGGGACGCCTCTGTCGGCCGCCACGTGCTTGCGACTTTGTATACTGATCCCTACAACCAGGGGTACCGCGCCGGCAAAATGGTTTACAGCATTCTCGTCAAGAAAGAAAACCCGAAGCGCATGCACGTCAAGATTTTCAGTTCCGGCGCTTCCCAGAAGCTGTACCAGAAAACTCTGGCGGTTCAGATGAACAAGACCTTCCCCAAATCCTTCAGTGAAATTGACAGCTATTTAAGTCATTACGACCCGGTGGAGGTGACCACCCGCATCAACTCGGACACCACCCAGAAGGGAAGAGACTGACTTGAATTAACGGCGAAAGTTTTTTATAATAGGAAAAGCGACAGTTCGATTGCACCATCCTGTCGGTAAACAAAACCAGGGCTTAAAGTTGAGAAGATAAGCATTTGATCAGCCCTGCTCTGCAGGGCTTTTTTATTTGAGAAAGAGAGAAAGGAAAAGCGATGTACACATTAAAGACGACGGGCCATTTCGACGCGGCTCATTTTTTAAAAGGCTATCAGGGCAAATGTGCGAACCTCCACGGCCACCGCTGGACGGTGACGGCGGAAATCCAGGGCCAAACCTTACAGACCGACCGCCAGCACCGGGGCATGCTCGTGGATTTTGGGGATTTGAAGCGGGACCTGCGGGCCCTTTGCGATAATTTTGACCACTGCCTGATTTACGAAAAGGACAGTTTATCTGAAACGACTCTTCAAGCTTTGAACGGCGAAGGCTTTCGCCTGAAAGCGGTGCCGTTCAGACCCACAGCTGAAAACCTGGCGGCGCAGTTTGCCGAAAACATGACGGCGAAAGGCTACGATGTCCGCCGCATTGAAGTTTTCGAAACCCCGGACAATATGGCCGCTTATGAACCAGAGAGAGCAGGTGAATGACATGCAGGTGGCTGAAAAATTTGTGAGCATTGACGGCGAAGGCCCCCACGCCGGGGAACTGGCCGCCTTTATCCGCTTTAAAGGCTGCAATCTGAACTGCAGCTACTGCGACACGAAATGGGCCAACGCCAAAGACTGCGCGGCGGCTAACGAAAGCGCTGAAGATCTGGTGCGCTGGGTTCAGGACGAGGGCATCGACAACGTCACCCTGACCGGGGGTGAGCCCCTGCTTCAAAAGGGCATCCAGGATTTGATCAGCGCCCTTTTAGATCAGGGCTGCCGGGTCGAAATCGAGACCAACGGCTCCATCGACCTAGCCCCCTTCTGCACAGACCCGAAGCACCGGCCGGTGTTCACCGTGGACTGCAAGCTTCAGAGCAGCGGCGCGGCCTGTGTACGGGCGATGCGCCCGGAAAATTACCGCCTCCTCAACCGCCACGACAGCGTTAAATTCGTGTGCGGCAGTGTGGAAGATTTAAAGCGGGCCCGGGCCATCATTGAAAAATACGATTTGGAAAACATCTGCCACGTCTTTTTGAGTCCAGTTTTCGGCGCGATCTCGCCGAAGACCATCGTGGCTTTTATGAAAGATGAACGCCTGAACAAGGTGCGCCTCCAGCTTCAGCTGCACAAGATGATCTGGAACCCGGCGGCCCGGGGCGTTTGATGGCTTGGATGGATCGGATAGAAAATACAGAAAGACAGAAAGGAAGGAAGATACACATGGCATTAACCAAAGGACAGCGGGCCCTGGTGCTCACCAGCGGCGGCGTCGATTCGTCGACGGCTCTGGCCCTGGCGGTGGACCGCCTCGGCGCGGATCATGTCACGGCCCTGTCGATTCAGTATGGACAGAAGCACGACAAGGAAATTCAGGCGGCCAAAGCCGTGTCCGCCCATTACGGCGTGGAACAGCTCTTTCTCGACCTGACGCCGATTTTTGCCTACAGCGACTGCGCCCTCCTCAAGGGATCGGATCAGGACATTCCCGAAGAAAGCTACGCGGATCAGATCGAAAAGACCGAAGGGAAGACGCCGGTGTCGACTTACGTGCCCTTCCGCAACGGGCTGTTTTTGTCCTCGGCGGCGAGCATCGCCCTGTCCAAGGGCTGTGACGTGATTCTGTACGGCGCCCACGCCGACGACGCGGCGGGCTTTGCCTATCCGGACTGCTCGGCCGCTTTTAACGACGCGATGAACCACGCAATTTACGAAGGCTCCGGTCATCAGCTCGAAATTTTCGCCCCCTTTGTAAATCGGGACAAGGCCGGCGTCGTGAAGCTGGGACTGGAACTCGGGGTGCCTTACGAGCTGACGTGGTCGTGCTACGAAGGCGGGAACGAACCCTGCGGCAGATGCGGCACGTGCATCGACCGAGCGGCGGCTTTCGCGGCCAACGGCGTCGAAGATCCGGCCCTTCAGAAAAACGGAAAAAGATAAGAGAAAAGTGAGGAAAAAATGGCCAGTCAAGACAGAGACAAACAGCAGGAGCATTTGACGAAGCTCGGCAGCACCGGGACGGTGTATCCCAAAGACTACGCCCCCGATATGCTCGAAACCTTTGAAAACAAACACCCGGACCACGATTACTTCGTGAAGTTCAACTGTCCGGAATTTACAAGTCTGTGCCCGATCACCGGGCAGCCCGATTTCGGAAACGTGACGATTGCTTATGTGCCGGACCAGAAAATGGTGGAAAGCAAGAGCTTAAAGCTCTATTTGTTTTCCTTCCGGGATCACGGGTCGTTCCACGAAGACTGCATGAACACGATCATGGAAGATTTGATCGCCCTCATGGACCCGAAATACATCGAAGTCTGGGGCCGGTTTCTGCCCCGGGGCGGGATCTCCATCGATCCCTACTGCAATTACGGAAAACCCGGCACAAAATGGGAACAGGCCGCGTGGACGCGTCTGTCCCAGCACGACCTGTACCCGGAAAAGGTGGACAACCGTTAGTCTTCGGCTTTTGGCTGCCTTTTCAAATAGGCGGACAGCCGGGGCAAGAGGATTCGACCAACTGCGGCGGCGGCAGCCATTTTGGCGATGTCCCCGGGAATGAAGGGGACGACACAGATGACCAGGGCCGGAATCAGTGCCGTGTGGGTCACGGCCATGAACCAGACCGTGCCGACAGCCAGACACACCACAGAGCCGGCCAGCATGCTGAGCACCGCCGGCAGAAATTTCCGGTGAGCGGCGCAGAGTTTGCCGGCGATCAGCGCGGCGGGAATGTAGCCGATGAGGTAGCCGCCGGTGGGTCCCAAAAGCTTGCTGGCGCCGGCGGTGAAGCCGGAAAAGACCGGCAGGCCGACGAGCCCCAGCAGCAGATAGATCAAAACGGCCAGGGTGCCCAGGCGCCAGCCGAGGAGGTAGGCGGCGAGGAACAGCCCGAAGGTCAGAAGGGACAGGGGCACTCCGCCGGGCAGGGGAATGGACAAGGGCCCGATGATGGCCATGAAGGCCGCGAGGAGCGCGGCGAAAATCAGACTGCGGGTATGGAATTTATTCGACATTGGATTCTCCTTTATTCACAATAAATGACAACAACAACCATCATTTTACCACAGTACACAGCGCAGTGAAAAAGCAAAAAGAAATAAAAGAAAATCAGAAAGGAAAAGCATGGATCAGGAAAAAATCAAGGCGGCGGTTCGGCTGTTTTTAGAGGGCATCGGCGAAGATGTGAACCGGCCGGGACTGTTGGAGACCCCGGACCGGATCGCCCGGATGTGCACGGAGCTTTACGGGGGACTTGCGAAGACACCGGACGAAGATCTCGCCCGCCAGTTTGACGTGGAAGGGGAAGAAGACGGCCTTGTACTGGTAAAGGACATCGCCTTTTATTCCACCTGCGAACACCATCTGGTGCCCTTTTACGGCAAAGCCCACATCGCCTATCTCCCCGGAGACAAAGTTGTCGGGCTCAGCAAACTCGCCCGGACCGTCGAAATTTATGCGAGACGGCCCCAGATTCAGGAACGCCTGACCCGGCAGATCGCCGACGCGGTGGCCCGCTGCCTGAAGGCTAAAGGGGTGATGGTGGCGGTGGAAGCCGAACACATGTGCATGACCATGCGGGGCATCAAAAAGCCCGGCGCCAAGACTTTTACCCTCGCGGCCCGGGGCGTCTGCGAAACGGACAAGGCCTGGCAGCAGCAGTTTCTCGAACTCATTCGATAAATAGATCAATCTGTGGTTATAACCACAGACCGCTTTGATCATTTCTGACATAATACAGTCATTGATAACATAAACACATTGAGATGGAGGAAATGATGAAGCGGAAAATTATAAAAATCGACGAAGCAAAATGCAACGGCTGCGGCCTCTGCGCCAAGGCGTGCCACGAAGGGGCCATCGACATCATCGACGGCGTAGCTAAACTCATGCGGGAAGATTTCTGCGACGGTTTTGGCGACTGCCTGCCGGAATGCCCCACTGGCGCGATCACCTTTGAAGAACGGGAAGCCCCGGCCTACGACGAACTGGCCGTGGCCCGGGCAAAGGAAGCCAAAGCCCGGATGGCCTCTCCCTTCGGGGGAGCGCCTTTTGCTGGGTGCCCTGGTTCCAGAATGCGGGAAATTCACCACGACCCGGCACCGGAAGCGCCAGCTGCTGCCGCACCGGTTCAGAGCCAGCTGACCAACTGGCCGGTTCAGATCAAACTGGCCCCGGTCCAGGCGCCCTATTTCGACGGGGCGAAGCTCTTGATCGCTGCGGACTGCACCGCCTACGCCTACGCGAATATGCACGAAGACTTCATCAAGGGCCGGGTCGCCCTCATCGGCTGCCCGAAGCTCGACGCGGTCAACTACGCTGAAAAGCTGGCCCAGATCATCGCCGAAAACGACATCCAGGACGTGACCATCGTCCGTATGGAAGTGCCGTGCTGCGGCGGCCTGGCCATGGCAGCGAAGCAGGCCCTCCAGGCTTCAGGCAAGTTCATTCCGTGGCAGGTGGTGACCATCGGCGTCGACGGCAGACGTCTGGATTAATCGCCGCGGACATGGTATCATAAGACCATCAATTAGAACACAACAGGATGGTCAAACATGAATCAGGCTTACGAAAAATATCAGGCGGTCAAAAAGGCGCTGCTGGCCCAGGCCGACCCCGAACGGGCCGTGTCCATGGCGGCGTATATGCGCAATCAGTTCGCTTTTCTCGGCATTCAGGCGGCAGCGCGTCGGCAGGCTTACAAGGAAAATCTTAAGGCTTTTAAAAAATCTGCGGCAGTGGATTACGAGTTCTTGAACTTCTGCTTCGGCGACGGCTACCGGGAGCTGCAGTATTTTGTCGTCGATGCCTTAAACGGCGTGCAGAAGCGGCTGACCCCGGCGGACGTGCCGAAAATCGAGCCCTACCTTCGGCATAAGCAGTGGTGGGACACCATCGACGGCCTGGACAAAATCGTCGGGCGCATTGGCCTGAACGACCCGGCCTACCGCCCTGAAATTGAAGCCGTCATGCGGCAATGGGGGCAGGACCCGAACTTCTGGATGCGCCGGGTGGCCATCGACCACCAGCGGGGCATGAAAGAGCAGACGAACGCGTCCCTTTTGGCCGAACTCATCGAAATGAACCTCGGCTCCGACGAATTCTTTATCAACAAGGCTATCGGCTGGAGCCTTCGGGAATACAGCAAGACCAATCCCGACTGGGTCCGGGATTTCCTTAAAACCCACGAAAGCCGCATGGCCCGCCTCAGCGTGTCAGAAGCGGCGAAATACCTTGGATAACTTGACACCTTTTTAACCCTATGTTAAATTGAAGGTGCAGATGGATCAGTCTCCGGGAAGGCGGAAAAGCCTGCCCGGATTTTTTTATAATCTGATTTTAAAATGGGAGTAGAGGAAAATGAAAGAATTATTAATGGGCAACGAAGCCGTCGCCTGCGGCGCCTTGGCTGCCGGGGTTCAGGTGGTGGCCGGCTACCCGGGCACCCCGTCGACGGAAGCCCTGGAAACCGTCGCGAAGCGCAAGCCTGATGGGGTTTACGTCGAGTGGTCGATTAACGAAAAGGCTGGGGCAGAGGTCGCGGCTGGTGCGGCCTACGCCGGGGCGCGCTCGATGGTGACGATGAAGCAAATGGGGCTGAATGTCGCGTCGGACCCGATCATGTGCGTCAATTACGTTGGCGTCAAAGGGGGCATGGTCATTTATGTTGCGGACGATCCGGGACCGATCTCGTCTCAGACGGAGCAGGATACCCGAAGTTGGGGACAGTTCGCAAAAATTCCGGTTCTGGACTGTACATCACCGGAACAAGCCTTTGAACAAGTACAGGCCGCGTTTGAACTGTCCGAAGCCAAGAGCATGCCGGTCATTCTTCGGTCGACCACACGGGTGTGCCACGCTTGTTCAGTGATCGATGTGCCTGAATTTGTCCCGCCAGAGCCGGTCGAAGGTTTTGTCAAAGATAAAAAGTGGGTCATTTTCCCGGGATTGTCTTATCAGAACAAGAAGAAGATTTTCGCGAGAGAGTCAGAGCTGGCAAAGACCTTTTCTGAAAACGGCATGAATACGATCGCCGGCACAGGGAAAATCGGCATTGCCTGCGGTGGAATTGCGGCCGCCTATACAGCCGATGCGATTCAAGGCCACGAGGATCAGTTTACAGTTTTCACGGTGAACACACCGTATCCCTTCCCGATTCAGGCGGCCAGACAATTTGTCGATCAGGTTGATACGGTATTGGCTTTTGAAGAGCTGGACCCGTACATTGAGGATCATCTTGCGGCCATGGGTGTTGACGTCATTGGGAAGCGCTCGGGCGCGGTTCCTGAGGCAGGCGAGTTGTCCGCGGTTGTCGTCGCGGGCATCATCGAAAAACAGACGGGGTTATCACTGGACCTTCATCCGACGAACTTGCCTGAATCACCGGCGCTGCCGGTGCGTCCGCCGGTGCTCTGCGCGGGCTGTCCGCATCGTGGTGCATTTTATGCGGTTAAAAAAGCGATGCGCGGCCGAAAAATCATCGCCCTCGGCGACATCGGCTGCTACACGCTGGGCAACGCGATGCCTTTGGACATGGTGGATACCTGTTTGTGCATGGGTGCTGGGGTTACCATGGCTCAAGGTTTGAACCACGTTGACCCATCCACTGTGAATTTTGCC
Source organism: uncultured Eubacteriaceae bacterium (assembly GCA_945867155.1). Classification (GTDB taxonomy): domain Bacteria; phylum Bacillota; class Clostridia; order Eubacteriales; family Eubacteriaceae; genus Pseudoramibacter. The sequence goes on from CAMBHL010000002.1 coordinate 166,481, forward strand.
TTTATCGGTGATTCGACCTTTTTCGCTTCGGGGATTACCGGCGCGATTAACGGCGTCTACAATCAGGCGGACATCGTCCTCGTTATACTCGACAATTCGACGACGGCCATGACCGGCCACCAGCCTCATCCGGGCACCGGCGTGACGATGATGGGCGAACGGGTTGAGCCGGTATCGATCGAAAGTGTACTGCGCGGCGCAGGCGTCACCAGCGTGCGGACGGTGGATCCGCTCGATCTCGACGAAGCCGTGCCAGCCATTCAAGCCGCAGCGGATGAAAAGGGCGTCCGAGCGATCATTTTTAAATCGCCTTGTATCGCCATCGTGCCGAAACAGGGCATCGCGGAAGTGGATCAAGATGCCTGTATCGGTTGTAAGCACTGCATCAATGAGCTGGGGTGCCCGGCCATTACGATGATGGAAACAGAAAATGGGCTGAAGGCGGTGATTGATCCGGCTCTGTGCACCGGGTGCGGCCTTTGCAATCAGATTTGCCCGAAGCATTGCATGGAGGTGAAAGGATGAAAAGCGCATTACTTTGCGGTGTCGGCGGACAGGGAACCGTGTTGGCGTCTCGAATTATTGCCCAAGCGGCAATGAACAGCGGGCGTCAGGCCCGGACGGCAGAGACCATCGGCATGGCACAGCGGGGCGGCGCAGTGGTCTCCCACGTGAGAATTGGCGAGACGCCGGAGGAAAGGGTAACATCACCTTTAATTCCAGATGGTCAGGCCGACGTGCTCATCGGGTTTGAACCTGGGGAGGCAGCGCGCAATCTCAAGGCGCTGAAACCGGATGGGATCGTCATTGTCAACCGCCGTGCCATTGTTCCGGTGACAGCTTCCCTTGGAAAGAGTGGCTACGATGGCGAGACGGTTTTGAAATGGCTTGAGGCAAACGCAGCACATTGCTTTGTCGTCGACGGCGACCGGGCGGCCCAGGCGTGCGGCTCGGAAAAGGTGCTCAACGTTGTACTGACTGGTGCGCTGGCTGAGACCGGCGCGATGGGATTGTCCTTTGAAGGGATCAAACAGGCGATGATCCGCCGGGTCAAGCCGGCTTTTGTCGAGATGAATAAAAAGGCGCTGGCTCTTGGCGCTAAAATGGTGAGGAGATAAGATCCATGAAAATGAAATCGGAAACCCTTGAACAGATCAAATTTCAGATGAAGCGGGTGAAGGCGGCCGGCGGTTTTTACGCTAAGCGCCTTCAGGACATCGATCCGGAAGACATCCAATCTCAGGCTGATTTTGAAAAGCTGCCCTTTTCTGAAAAGGCGGACCTGCGCAACGCCTACCCCCTGGGGCTGGCGGCGGTGCCCGAAGAACAAATCGTGCGCATCCACTCGTCGTCAGGGACCACGGGCACGCCGGTGATCATCCCGTACACGAAGCAGGATGTGGACGACTGGGCGACGTTGTTTGCGCGCTGCTACGCCATCGCCGGGATCACCCCGAAGGACCGGATTCAGATCACGCCAGGGTACGGGCTGTGGACCGCAGGCATTGGGTTTCAGCTCGGCGCGGAAAAACTCGGCGCTATGACGGTGCCCATGGGGCCGGGCAACACGGCGAAGCAGCTCAAGTTCATGGAAGACATGCAGTCGACGGTGCTGTGCGCCACCTCGTCCTACGCGCTGCTCCTCGCCGAAGAAATCACGAAGCGGGGCATCCGGGACAAGATCGCCCTGAAGAAAGGGGTCATCGGGTCGGAACGCTGGGGCGAAAAGATGCGCGCTCGTATTGCAAATGAGCTCGGCGTTGAGCTTTACGACATTTATGGGTTGACGGAAGTCTACGGTCCGGGGATCGCCATCAATTGCAAGTATCACACGGGCATGCATTATTTCGACGATTTCCTCTATTTTGAAATCATCGACCCGAAAACCGGGGAAGTGCTCCCCGACGGGGAACTCGGGGAACTGGTCATCACGACCCTGAAAAAAGAAGGGGCGCCGCTCATCCGCTACCGCACCCACGATCTGACCCGGATCATTCCCGACGACGAACCCTGCCCCTGCGGGCGCGATCTGCCGCGTATCGATGTCATCCTCGGACGCACCGACGACATGGTCAAGGTGCACGGCGTCAACATGTTCCCGGGGCAGATTGACGACGTCCTCAAGCAGGTGGATGGCGCCAGCAGCGAATACCAGGTATTCATCGATCACGTTAACGGCAGGGACAACATTACCGTTTTTGTCGAAACGGCTTTGCCGAAGGAAGGGTACAAGGCTTTTGAAAAACAGCTGAGAGACACGTTTAAGTCCGTAATCAATGTCGGCATCATTCCAAAGGCGGTGGCGATCGGCGATCTGCCGCGCAGCGAAAAGAAGTCTACGCGAATTTACGATTATCGGTATTAATTTAATAAATATTATCAACGCCCTTCGGGGCGTTTTTTATTTTTAGAAATAAAGATAAAATAAAAACTTATTTCTTAAGCTATAAGTTTACTTTTGTAAAATATTTGTGCAATTGTTCATTTTCCCTTTGACTTTAAGGAAAAAGAGAACTAGTATATCCTCTGCAAAGAAGACTTAATAAAAAATTAATAATGTTAATAATAGATTAAACTTTATAAAGATTCAAAGGAGGATCATATTATGGTAGACAGCAGTGTGCGCCATCGCGTCAGCCTGGTCAAAATTTTGGTTCCGGTTCTGATTGTGATGGCCTTTTTGTTTGCAGGGGCGACCGTCTTTGCAGACGCTGGCAGTGTCAGTCTGGAATCCAACAGGGTGTACCGGACAGGCTCAGACGCCAGCAAGACCACGTTCAGCAAAGGGGATTCCGTTCAGGCTTGGGCGGGGTTTGCTTTGGCGGATAATTCCAGCACCTTGACGAACGGCAAATGGGAAATCCGCATCGCCGCGGATCATCTGAAGAGCGAACCGATCCCGTCTAAAGCGGACAGCGTGAACCTTCAAGGGGTGATCTACGACAGCGCGGCGAAGGAATACGTCATTACCTACACCCTTGACTCCATCTCAGCGGGGCGCAGCGTGGGCGTGCCCTTTACCTTTACGACAAAAAAATCGCCGGAAGACGGCAACCTTGACGCAAAAGTATGGGTGACATCGACAATTTATGACGGCAACGGCCAGCAGGTCGGCCAGCAGGCCAGTCAGACCTACACGTTTCAAACTCGGGAGTCTTCTTGCCATGTGTATGTGCCAAGCGGTGAATATGCTTATGAAGACACCAGCAATCCGGGATATTTTGTCAAGAACCCGGGTACGAGGAATATTGGTTTTAATGTTCAAACCGTGGATCGCCAATACCAATATATTCAGATTGTCGTGCATCTGCCGAAAGACGCCGTTGTCGATGAATCAGATTATTGGGATTTAGGAAACTGGCAGATTGACAAAGCGGCACATACGGCGACTTATACCGGTTTCGGTTCTCCTATTAACTTTCAAAACGATATTGTACTGCCGGTGAAGTTCCCTGGCGCAAAAATAAACGCTAAAGAAACCGTCTCTGCAGATTTTACCCTTCATACTGATGACGGTGATTACATTACAGAAACACACACAGTATCAGACTATGGTATCTTAAGAAAAGAAAACCGACCAGTAGTGGATACAAAAACAAAGTTATCTGTTGAAGCTTTTGGTGAAACTTTTGGGCAAAATGATGTTAAAGCAAAGAGTATTATCAATAATTCTGCAGACTGTTCTTATTATATATCGTTAGAAAAAATTCCCAAAAACAGCGTTATTCCAAATGCGAAACTGACGATCGATGCACCGAAGGGTTGCTATATCACATCTTATGATATTGACGATGGTTTCCCTTCTCAAAAATTTGATCTGATTGCGACATTGACAGATGGCACCCAAAAAACGGTCGCGTCCAACGTCAGTAAGGACGATTTTAAACAGAGTAAAATTGACAATTTGCCAAAGGGTGTCAAAAGTTTGACATTCCAATGGAAAGAATCAATTACATTTACAACAAACGGATATAAGGATGACTATGGATATGGTTTTGGTCTTGGTAGGCTTCATATCAAATTTGATCCTATCACCGAAGATAACCCTGTTGTAGGAACCTACAAATGCAACGCGAAAATGACCAGTGATGCCTATACGGTAAAGGGTGAAGAAGGCAAAACTTACGGTGGGCTCAATGTATCCGGATCAGACAGCCTGCATTGCCAGTTGAAACATACCCTCATACCTGATCAAGAAGTACATTATGAAAAGGACAACGTGAGCGCATTTAAGGGAACGACCGTGACCATGGAGGGCACTTTGCACGCCAAAGAAGCTGGTGCCGATGGGTATACCAAGATTAAGCATCCGTATTTTTCGACTCTGCTTCCGGACGGATTGGAATACGTTCCGGGCAGCACAAAAACAGTTTACAGCGGACTCCAGGCCAATGGGCAGACGGTATCTCTCGGGGAACCAGAGGTTATTGATAATTATAAGGACACAGGACGAACCGCACTGATCTGGAAAATCGATCAGGACACCACTGTGGCAGAAACGAAAAAGATTGACGTTATCGATTATCAAATATTTGATTTCACTTATCAGTTAAAATTCAATAATCTGGCTGAAGATGGTTCCGTGTTGGAGACACTGCAGTATGGGAACAAGAAAAATGATGAAATAGATTTCTATAATGAAAGCCCATTTTATGATGATACTGATGTAGACGTCGTGCCAGATGATGAAGGGGAATCTGGTGGAAGCAGTTATACCACAAAGGTTAATTACACGCCGCCGAGTGAATTGATCCTTCAGGAAAGAGTTGAAAATGCTGCTATGAGTCGATTTCGCCATATATACAGTACTTTTTCCAGAATGATGGCCGGAACCACCAATGAATACCAGTTTAGCATCTACAACCATCAGAGCCGGCAGGTGAAGCATTTGACCCTTCTCGATCTCATGCCCAGCGACGGCGACCAGACCGTATCCCTCGATCAGGGCGGCAAGCGGCAGAAACGGAATTCGACCATGGGGGTTACCCCGTTTCTGACGGCCGGAACCGCATCGCCGATTCAGGGATTGAACCCCAAGTTCCAGGCGTACTACACGACGGACAACCCCAAAGACAAAGATTTCAAAGATATGGCCGACTTCACGAAACATGCGAAATGGGAAGTCTCCCTGAGCGACTACAAGAAGATGACCGCCTTCAAAATCGTGCTGAAGGACGGCAAAACCATGGATTTGAATGAAAAAGACACGTTTACCATGCCGATTACGCTCAATGAACAGAGCTTTAAGGGTGAAATTGATCCGAGCAAAGATCAGGCGGTCGATTCCTTCGGCGCGGCAATGAGCCAAGATGTAGACAGCAAGGATTTTATCGAGTCCAACAATGTGACCCTTAAGCCTTACATCAGTACGGTCAGCGGACTGGTTTACGTCGACAAAAACAAAAATGGAAAATACGATAAAGGTACGGACACCGTGCTTCCGAATTATAAATTTAAACTTGCAGACTGGAAAGGCGAAGATCCCATTTCCGTTGTCACAGACAGTCAGGGCAGATATAGCGCAGATATCGGTAAATATTATGATGGCGATTATCAACGTTGTACTGCATTCCTCACACCGCCATCCGGGATGAAATCGAATTACGAAAATATTGATCGATATAATAAGGATACCCACCAATACGTCTCTACACTTACCGATCATTTTAAGATGGATGAGGCTGAGGCACAAAAAACAGGCAATATGCATTTTGACGGCAATTTCGGTTTTGTTGAAAAGACTGATTCACCTTTTAGTGCAGATCTGACTGGATCTGTATTAGGATATTATTATTTTTTCCGGATTCAAGGGAATAAGGCCGTGCTACCGCAGCTGAAGTTCGGCGTCAAAGTGGAACAAAATACCAATGGTGGCATGGAAGTTTACAACGATGAAGGCAAAAAAATTGAGCCCACCAAAGCGTACGAAACGAAAAAGTATGATGTAGAACAGGATGGCGACAATTATGCAGAAACAGCATATTATGGCGTAGGATCGATTCGTTTTACCAAACCAGGCACTTACAGCCTTATTTTGTACGAACCGACAGCAGATATTCAAGGACTTTGGCAGCCGGGTGATCTTATCGAAGCTATTTCTTCTAAATTCAATAACGGCAAGCCGGAAACTTTACAAACATCCCGGGGTATTCGGTATACATGGACTATCGCGGAAGATCCTCAAACCGCCGATGATGACCAAGGTAAGTTGAAATGTATTGATGAAAAAGTGAGCTTCGTAGATAAAGATCAGGATTACTTCGATACAGATGATGACCCATCAACAACAGGTTTTTCAAATTATGCTGCGAGCGAACTTCTCGTAAGAGACATGGGTGGTTTTAATTGGTACAATCTATTATACGATTATAGCAATCAATCCTATTCCGGAAAAGCAACCTTAAAGAACAACAGTCAGGACAAATCAAAAGACAATTTTAAAGACGGGTTCTTTAAATACACGATCACTCAAGACGAGAAAGATAAAGTTCAGGTCCTTGGAGATCAAAGGACAAAAACGGTCGAAGCGAAAGGTTCTGACAAAGGCGGCAGCTTCGTCTTTGACAACCTGCCCATCGGCAAAGCCGGCACCTATCATTTCACCGTGAAAGAAGTGGACGGCCATGTGCCGGGGTATCATTATGATACAAAAGAGGCTCACATCACGGTAACGGCAAAGCTAATTGTTAATTTTGATGAATACGATAAGGGAGATTTTGATAAGATATTCAATTATCAGGTCACAACTCAGTACGACGGCAAAGACGAACCCGGCGACAGACTGACGTTTAACAACACCTACAGTGATCCGACACCGGCGAGTGAACACTTCACTGGCAAGGTGACCCTGACCAAAGACGGAAAGGCTCAGCCGTTCAACGGCGGGGACTTTACGGCGAAGATCACCGAAGACGCGAAGGATAAGGTCAAGGCGAAGAACGTGCCGGACGGCGACGTGGCTGTGAAAGGCGACGGCACTCTGGACTTCAGCAACATTACCTTTGATCAGGCCGGAGATTACCACTTCACCGTCCACGAAAACAACGGCGGGAAAGATAATATTAATTATGATTCCAATGATGTGGACGTCACCGTCCATGTGACTTACGACGAAGCCAAAGGCGCTTACGTCGCCAAGGTGACCTACACCAAGGCAGGTAAGACGGTCAACGGCATTGTGTTTAACAACACGGTCAAAGGCAGCAAGGCCGATAACACGACGCCTGGCAAGTCAAACAATAATGCCAGCAAAGGCACAAGCGGCCAGAACAAGGCGAACGGCCAGAACGGCCAGAACAGCGCGAAAGCGGCCAAGAGCGCGAAGACCGGCGACACCACCAACACCGCCGTGTGGTGGGCCCTCATCGGCGCAGCCGCCTGTGCGGCAGCGGGGATGACCCTCGCGCGCAGAAAACAGCGTGAAAACTAAAGGATAAATGGCTAAATAGATTCAACCGCATTTGATTAAGATCAAGTGCGGTTTTTTGGTTCACGCTTTATTCTTGTTTATCCCCGGGATTTGCTTTATAATAATTGTAATCGACTAACATTGACAAATCATTTCAAATAAATCTATTAGTGAAGGAGCTCAAAATGGATTATAAAACCAATTTGCAGAAATGGCTCGATTTTGAAAAATATGACCAGAATATCGCGAAAGAACTCGGCAGTATCACTTTGGAGAAATTATGAAAAAAATAACCCCACGCGTATCAACGGCAGCCTCGATAAAAAGACTCACCGCCTATGAAGGTGAATACAATTTGTACGAAATGACGGTCCATTACGACTACGATTTGGACGCCTTGATTGGCGAAGTCGCCAGGGACGACCAGGCATTTATGGACGCTGCTGTGGCCCAGGCGCTTCCCGGAGTGTCTGTCAAAGTCGCGCCACCGTCCTTTGGCTGCAGTGCCTTTTGCGCAAAGACGGACACGGCGGTGCTCACAGGACGGAATTATGATTTCAAAGAGGACACCTCAGCCCTGTTGGTTCGTGCAAATCCGAAAAACGGCTACGCGTCCATCGCGTTTGCCTGCTTGAACAATCTCGGCGCGAATGAGGCCGACACGAGCATCGAAAAGCGGGCCGCATCACTGCTCGCGCCCTTTGCCTGTCTTGACGGTGTCAACGCGATGGGGGTGAGCATTGCAGTACTGACCTTGGACAGCGAACCGGTCGATCAGCACACAAAGGCTGAGGCGATCAATACTGCCTTGACTACTCGCCTGGTGCTGGATCGCGCGGCCACGACGAAGGAGGCCGTCGGGCTGCTGGGCCGCTACGACATGCACGCAATGTCGGGGCGTGATTACCATTTTTTCATTAATGACGCGTCGGGCGACAGTGTCGTAGTGGAATACGATCTGTTGGATCCCGCACGCGAGATGATGGTCACGCCGGTACGGGAGATCACGAACTACTATGCCTTGTACGCGGATCAGGTGAAACCCAACCAGATTAATGATGCGTTTGGCCACGGAAAGGAGCGCGCACTGGCCATTGCAGCAATCCTCGACAAAGGCGCTGTCACTGTGGACACGGCGTGGGCAGCCTTGCAGGCGTCGTCTCAGGTGCCCAACCCCGAGGACATCACCAGCAACACGCAATGGTCTGTTCTGTACGATAACACCAATCAAACGGCGCAATGTGTTCAGCGCAGACATTGGGGTGATACCTTTTTGTTTACACTGGATTAAAGAAATGCTTCTGATATGGTAAGAATATAGGCACGCTTCTGATTCAGAAGCGTGTATTTTTACGCCCAAAACCCGGGGCTTTATTCTTGTGTATTGATACGCTTTGATTTATAATAATTGTAACCGACTAACATTGACAAATCATTTCAAATAAATCTATTAGTGAAGGAGCTCAAAATGGATTATAAAACCAATTTGCAGAAATGGCTCGATTTTGGAAAATACGACCAGAATATCGCGAAAGAACTCAGCAGTATCACTGATGAAAAAGAACTGGAAGACCGGTTTTACACGGAACTGTCCTTTGGGACCGCCGGCATGCGTGGGAAGATCGGCATGGGGACCAATCGCATTAATGTATACGTCGTTGCGCGGGCGACCCAGGGATTGGCGCAGTATCTTTTGAAAGAAGATCCAGCCAACGCTGAAAAGGGTGTCGCTATCGCCTACGATTCCAGACATTTCTCAAAGGAATTTGCACAGGTTTCCGCACAAGTTCTGGCGGCTAACGGCATCAATGCCTATCTGTACGACAGCCTGCGTCCGGTGCCGGTGCTGTCTTTCACCGTGCGCCATTTGAAAACCGCGGCTGGTATCGTCATTACAGCATCTCACAATACAAAGATTTACAACGGCTACAAGGTTTACGGCCCGGATGGCGGCCAGATCACCGAAGCGGTCGCGGCCGGTGTTGTCGAACAAATTCATACTGTCACCGATTATTTTTCAGTGAAGTTGGCGGCGGATAACGATCCGCACATTATTACCGTCCCGAAGGAAGTGGACGATGCCTACATTGAAGCGGTCAAGGGTGTAGCCAAGGCCAATCCGGGCAGCGATTTAAAAATCATTTACACCCCGCTCCACGGTTCGGGCAACATTCCTGTGCGCCGCGTGCTGAAAGAATTAGGTTACGAAAATGTTTCCGTTGTCAAGGAACAGGAACAGCCGAACGGTGATTTCCCGACGGTGGCGAAGCCCAATCCAGAAGAAAAAGCGGTCTTTGACCTCGCAATTGAAATGGCGGAAAAGGAAGGCGCAGACATTATTTTCGGGACGGACCCGGATGCAGACCGCCTGGGCGTCTGCTGCCATAAGCCTGATGGCAGCTACGCGGTCCTCACCGGCAACCAGACCGGTGGCCTTCTCGTTGACTACATGCTCAAATCCAGAGACTGGCCGGATAATAAGGCCATTGTCAAAACGATTGTCACCAGCGAATTCGGCGCAGTCATCGCCAAATCCTACGGCGCGGCGGTTTACAACGTGCTCACTGGCTTTAAATACATCGGTGAAAAGATGACCCAGTGGAAGGCGTCCGGCGAACATACTTTTGTCATGGGCTATGAAGAAAGCTATGGCGCACTGGCTGGCGACTACGCAAGAGATAAAGACGCGGTCGTCGCGTCGGCCCTGGTTGTGGAAATGGCTCAGTACTATAAAGAAAAGGGCATGACCCTCTACGACGCACTTCAGGCTCTGTACCAGAAGTTCGGCTACTTCCTCGAAACCATCCAGTCCATCGAACTGGACGGCATCGAAGGCAAGGCCCAGATCGCGAAAATCATGGACGCCTTCCGGGCGAAGCACTTCGATCATTTCGCCGACGCCAAACTGGTGACCTTCAACGATTACCAGAGCCGGGTCAGCACCGATGTCGCCACCGGCGAAACCGCGCCCATTGACCTGCCCGAGTCCAACGTCCTGAAGTTCATCTTCGACGAAGATTCGTGGTACGCGATCCGCCCGTCAGGGACCGAACCGAAAATCAAGATCTACTACTCCGTCAAGGGCAAGAGCCCCGAAGACGCCGAAGCGAAACTGGCCGAAATCAAGGAAGCGGTCAACGCCAATCTGCCGAAATAAGCGAAGAAATTCAAAAGAAAACCCTCCGGGGTTTTCTTTTTTATAGGCAAATGAAGGGAAAAAGGGTATAATGTAACAAAATCTTAAAATTCTTAAGTGACAAAGGAGCAGACCATGTCAGATAAAATCAAATTGGGACTCGTTTTCGGCGGCCAGTCGGGTGAACACGAAGTGGCCAGAGTCTCGGCGTACAATGTGCTGCAGGCGATTAATCAGGATAAATACGACATCACGACAATCGGGATCACGAAGGACGGCCGCTGGATGATTTATTCCGGCGACTGGGACAAGCTGCCCGACGGCTCCTGGGAAAAAGATGCCGATCATTTGCGGACGGATTTCTCGATTTTCACCGATCCGGAAATCCAGGCCATCGACATTTTCTGGCCGATGATGCACGGCCCCATGGGCGAAGACGGCACCATTCAGGGCGTCTTCGAAATGATGAACAAGCCCTACGTCGGCTGCGGGGTTCTCGCGTCGGCTGTGGGCATGGACAAGGTCGTGTCCAAGATTTTGTTTGAACGGGCCGGCATTCCCGTGGTTCCCTACGTGTATTTCTACGGCCGGGACTGGCAGGATGACCGGGACAAATGGGTTCAGGCCAGCGAAGACAAGCTCGGCTACCCGGTGTTCATCAAACCGGTGAACATGGGCTCGTCCGTGGGGATCACCAAGGCCCACGGCCGGGACGAATTTATCGCCGGAGTCGACAACGCCCTCCAGTACGATTCGAAGATTTTAATCGAAACGGCCGTGAACGCCCGGGAAATCGAATGCGCCGTCCTCGAAGAAGACGGGAAGATCCAGACAACCCTGCCGGGCGAAGTGGTGGCGAGCAAGGAATTCTACGACTACGAAGCCAAATACGCGGACGATCAGGATTCCAAAATCGTCATTCCGGCACAAATCGATGCGGCCATCATTGAAAAGATCCGGGGCTACGCCCACGACGCCTTTGCCGCCATCGACGGTTCCGGTCCGACCCGGGCCGATTTCTTCGTCGACCGGGACACCCAGGACGTGTACATCAACGAAGTGAACACCATGCCGGGCTTTACCGACATCAGCATGTACCCGAAGATGTGGGAAAACATGGGCGTGGCCTACGGGGATCTCATCGAACGGCTGATCCAGACAGCGAAGCGGAAAAAGGTGACGGATTATACAAAAAAAGCGTGAGAAAAGCGTGAGCGGCATCACGGGTGAAGAGAAAGAGAGGCGCAGGATGAAACAAAACGGGGAAAAACCGGTGTGGCTGTCGGTGATCAGCACATCCACAGCGGACGGCGACACAGACCGGACAGAATTCATGACCGAAGGGGAACTCATCTGGGAAGGGGAAGTGCCCTGCCTGAATTACGAAGAAACCGAAGTGTCCGGCATGACCGGGACGACGACGACCCTTCGCATCGAACCGGAAAAGGTTTCCGTCATCCGCCTCGGGACCATCAACACGATGATGGAATTTGAAGCGGGCAACAGCTGCATGGCCGTGTACAAGACCCCCCTCGGGGAAGTGCCCATGGCCATCGAAACCCGCCGGATCGACATCGAAAAGGATGACGCCCTGAACCCTGCCCGGGTGCACATGGAATACGCGATCTCGTCCAACGGCCAGGAAGTGACGGCGAACACGATGGACATCGAGATCAAAGACCGAAATGACTGAATTAGAGGAGTAAGGAGAATAGATGACCTATATCAGAACCAAAATTGAAGCCCTTTTGAAGAAGGGCACCGCGGACGCGGTGCAGAACGCCGTGGCGGCGGGGGCCTTTCAGATCGAAACCCAGCCGGACGTGCAGCTGGAAGTGCCACGGGAAGCGAAATTCGGGGATTACTCGACCAACGTGGCCATGCAGCTGCCGAAGGAAGCCCACATGGCGCCGAGAAAAATCGCCGAAGCCGTGGTCGAACAGCTGAAGCAGGACGAAAGCCTGGGCAAATGGGTGTCGAAAATCGACATCGCCGGCCCGGGATTTATCAACTTCACCTTAGATCCGGCCTGGCATTACGAAGTGGTCGATGAAGTGGAAACGATGGGCAAGGACTACGGCCGCACCGAAGGCCACAAAGGGAAGACCTACAACCTGGAATTCGTGTCCGCCAACCCAACGGGGCCGATGCACATCGGTAACGCCAGAGGCGGCGCCATCGGTGACGTGCTGGCGGAAATCGCCGCCTGGACCGGCTACGACGTGACCCGGGAATTCTACGTCAACGACGCCGGCAACCAGATCGCGAAATTCGGCGACTCCCTGGACGCGCGGTTCAAACAGGCCCTGGGCCTGGACGTGCCCTTCCCTGAAGACGGTTACCATGGCAAGGACATCATGGAACGGGTGCAGGCCTACATCGCGGATAAAGGCGGCCCCGATCAGGTGCGGGGCATGCTCGATATGGACGAAGCCGAACGCAAACACGAACTGATCGCTTATGCCCTGAACGTGAACCTCAAGCAGATGCACGAAGACATGGCGAAATACGGCGTGCATTACGACGTGTGGTTCTCGGAACAGAGCATGTACGACGACGGGGAAATCGAACGGGCTTTGAACCTGCTCAAAGACAAGGGAGCGACTTACGAAAAGGACGGCGCCACCTGGTTCAAGACGACGGACTACGGCTGCGAAAAGGACGACGTGCTGATCCGCAAGAACGGCCTGCCGACGTACTTTATGGGGGACATCGCCTACCACCTCAACAAACTCCAGACCCGGAAATTTGACCAGGCGGTTAACGTCTGGGGCGCCGACCACCACGGCCACATCGCCCGGCTGAAAGCGGCGATCCGCGCCGCGGGGGAAGACGACAGCCGCCTCCACGTGGTCATCATGCAGCTGGTCCGCCTGATCAAAGACGGCGAACCGATCCGGATGTCCAAACGCCAGGGCAAGGCCATCGGCCTGTCGGAACTGCTGTCCATGGTCGGCACCGACGCAGCCCGGGTGTTCTTCAACCTGCGCTCCCCGGATTCCCATTTTGACTTCGATTTGGACCTGGCCCTTCAGGAATCCAACGACAACCCGGTGTTCTACGTGCAGTACGCCCACGCGCGCATCTGCAGCATTTTAAGACGCCTAGGCGGGGAAGTGGATCTGGACGCCAAGGCGGATTTAACCCTGTTAACCCACCCGAAGGAATTGGAACTCCTCGACGTGATGTCCGAACTGCCGAACACCATCGTTCAGGCCGAACGGAAGAGCGATCCGTCCCGGATGGTCCATTACGCCCAGGATCTGGCCTCGGCTTTCCACGCCTTCTACAACGACTGCCGGGTGCAGGTGGACGATGCGAAACTCATGCACGCCCGGCTGAAGCTGATTCTGGCGACCCGTCAGGTGCTCGAAAATGTGTTGGGCATTTTAGGGGTCAGCGCACCGGAATCCATGTAATTTAAGATCTATTTAACCATTCATATAAAAATCATACAAAAAGCCCGGTCTGCGAAAAAACGCAGGCCGGGCTTTTTGCTTTTGTCAGATCAGTTAATCGCGTCGACGCCGTGTTCGTCGGTCCGGATGCGGATGACGTCTTTGAGGTCGTAGACGAAAATCTTGCCGTCTCCGGGCTGGCCGGTGAAGGCGACCCGCCGGATCGTCTTGATGACGTCCCGGGCGAAGGCGTCGCTGGAGACGACGATTTCGAACTTCACCTTGGGCAGCATGTTGATGTCGATCTTCGACCCCCGGACGACCCGAGTGTAGCCCTTCTGGGCGCCGCAGCCCATGACCTGGGAGACGGTGATGCCGTTGATGTCCACGGATTTCAGGGCGTCCAATAAATCCTGATACACTTCTTCCCGTACAATCGCTTCTATCTTTGTCATGATCGTTTACCTCACTTTTATCAATCCATACCGGTAAAGGCCGGATACGCTTTTTCGCCGTGCTGGGTTTCGTCGAGGCCCCGGCGTTCGTCTTCGGCGCTGACCCGCAGCGGGATGAACAGGGACAGAATCTTGGCGATGACGAAGGTGCCGACCACGGCGATGACCAGGGTCAGGACGATGCCGGCGAGCTGCATCAGGAGCTGGTGGGTGCCGCCGCCGAGGAAAAGCCCGTTCCATTTGGCCGCCGGGTTGATGGTTTTGCTGGCGAAAAGACCGGTGGCGATGCCGCCCCAGATGCCGCCGATGCCGTGGCAGCCGAAGGCGTCGAGGGCATCGTCATAGCCGAGTTTCGGCTTGACGTAGGAGATCATGAAGTAGGAAATCGGCGCCGCTGCGCCGCCGATGATGAAGGATGCCCAGACCGGAACGAAGCCGGCGCCCGGGGTGATGGCGACGAGCCCGAGGACCGCGCCGGTGGAAGCGCCGACGACGGTGGGCTTGCTGGAGATCAGGGTGTCGATGAGCATCCAGACCATCATGCACGTGGCTGCTGCGGTGTTGGTGGTGATGAAGGCGTGGGCCGCTAAGCCATCAGCGGCGAGGGCCGAACCTGAATTGAAGCCGTACCAGCCGAACCACAAAAGCGCCGCTCCGAGAACGACGAAGGGGATGTTGTGGGTCCGGTAGGACACCCGGTTGTAGCCCTGTCGCCGACCGATCATCAGGGCAAGGATCAGGCCGGAAAAACCCGAGGAGATGTGCACCACGTCGCCGCCGGCGAAGTCCAGGGCGTGGAGTTTCGATCCGATGAAGCCGCCGGCGCCCCAGACCATGTGGGCCAGAGGAAAGTAGACGAGGATCAGCCAGAACAGAATGAAGAAAAAGATGGCCTTGAAATTCATGCGCCCGGCGACGGCCCCGGTGATCAGCGCCGGGGTGATCATGGCGAACATCATCTGGAAGATGGCGTAGGCCATTTTGGGAATGGTCGGCGCGTAGGGGCTGCCGCCCTTCTGCATGCCGCGTATGAACGCCTGGCCGAAGGTGCCGATGATGCCGCTGTGGTCGCCGCAGAAGCTGAGAGAATAGCCGAAAGCGATCCACAACACCGAGGCCAGCCCCATGACGAAAAGGGACATCATCATGGTGTTCAGCACATTTTTCCGCCGGCCCAGACCGCCGTAGAAAAAGGCAAGCCCCGGCGTCATGATCATCACCAGACAGGCGCTGATGAGAACAAAAGCCGTATTTCCTGTATTCATATGAATTGAACCTCCCGAAACGCAAACAAAAAAGGCGCCAGAAACCCGTGGTTTCCGGCGCCTTTGCCATTCGCTGTATTAATTTTAACGAAAATATTATAAACGCTTGAAGATAAAAAGTCAAAAAAATGTTAAAAATTTAAAAAATGTGGTCATAACCACGGAAAATTAAAGAAGGGGCATTATAATAGAATCATAATCAATTGAAACGTGATTTGAATGTGCTTCAAGCACAGGAATAAGAAAGAAGAAAATCAAGAAAGTGAGTAAAACGATGCAGGATCCAAAAATGTTTTGTTATCAGTGTCAGGAAACAGCGCGCTGCCAGGGATGTACTGTCCAGGGCGTCTGCGGGAAAACGGCCGATGTGGCCAACATGCAGGACCTTTTGGTTTATGTGACCAAAGGTCTCTCCGCCGTGACGACAGCGATCAGAAAACAGGGTGGCGAAGTGACGAAGGCGGTTAACCATCTCGTCACCGTCAATCTGTTCGCAACGATCACCAATGCCAACTTTGACCTCGATGCCATTGCTGACCGTGTCGAAGAAACCGAAAGGGTCAAAGCCGAATGGCTCGCAAAGGTCGACGACCCATCTGCATTGCCGGAAGCGGCGACGGTTCAGATCGCCAGAGATCAGTTCGAAGCCAAGGCCAAAACAGTCGGCGTGCTGAGCACCGAAGATGAAGATGTCCGCTCCCTGAGAGAACTCATCACTTACGGGCTCAAAGGCCTTTCCGCCTACACCAAACACGCGAATGCCCTGTTAAAAGACGATGAAGAAGTCGATGCCTTCATTCAGCGCGCCCTGGCCGCAACGCTGGACGACAGCCTGAGTGTTGACGATTTGGTCGCCTTAACCCTCGAAACCGGCAAATACGGCGTACAGGGTATGGCTGATCTGGATGCTGCCAATACCGGTGCTTATGGCAACCCTGAAATCACCGAAGTCGATCTCGGCGTGCGCACCAACCCGGGCATCCTGGTTTCTGGTCACGACCTGAAAGATCTCGAAATGCTTCTGGAACAGACCCAGGGCACCGGCGTCGACGTGTACACCCACTCCGAAATGCTGCCGGCCCACTACTATCCGTTCTTCAAGAAATATGACAACTTCGCCGGCAACTACGGCAACGCGTGGTGGCAGCAGAAAACTGAATTTGAATCTTTCAACGGACCGATTCTCATGACCACCAACTGCATCGTGCCGCCGAAGGACAGTTACAAAGGCCGCATGTTCACCACAGGCGCTGCAGGCTATCCGGGATGCGCCCACATCGACGCAGATGCTGAAGGCCACAAAGACTTCTCTGCCATCATCGAAATGGCCAAATCCTGCCCGGCGCCGACCGAAATCGAAACCGGCAAAATCGTCGGCGGCTTCGCTCACGAACAGGTCTTCGCTTTGGCTGACAAAGTGGTTGACGCAGTAAAATCCGGCGCCATTCGCAAATTTGTCGTCATGGCAGGCTGTGACGGCCGCATGAAATCCCGTTCCTATTACAAGGAATTTGCTGAAAAACTGCCGAAAGACACCGTCATCCTGACCGCAGGCTGTGCCAAATACAAATATAACAAATTAAACCTCGGCGACATTGGCGGTATTCCGAGAGTGCTCGACGCTGGCCAGTGCAACGACTCTTATTCTCTGGCCCTCATCGCCTTAAAACTCAAGGAAATCTTCGGCCTCGACGATGTCAACGATCTGCCGATCGTCTACAACATTGCATGGTATGAACAAAAAGCTGTCATCGTCCTTTTGGCCCTTCTGTCCCTCGGCGTGAAGAACATTCACCTGGGACCGACCCTGCCGGCCTTCCTGTCACCGAACGTCACCAACGTCCTGGTCGAACAGTTCGGCATCGGCGGCATCACCAACGTTGACGACGATCTCAAGGCCATGATCGGCTAAGAAATCCATGACAAAATCCCGAAACATTGTGGTCATCGCGGCCAGTCTGCGCCGCGGCAACAGCGAACGCCTCGGGGACGCCTTCATTGAGGGCGCCCGGGCCGCGGGCCACCATGTCGAAAAAATTTCCCTTCAAACAAAAAAGATCCGTTACTGCACCGGCTGCGAAGCCTGTGCAGTGACGGGTCTTTGTGTGTTTTCAGATGACGCCCCGGACATTGCGGAAAAGATCGTGAACGCCGACGCGGTGGTGTTCGCACTGCCGGTTTATTTCGGCAGCATCCCCGGCCAGCTTAAGACATTATTTGATCGAATGAACCCCTATTTCAGAAAGCCTTACCGTTTCAGAAAAGTCGTGGTGCTGGCCTGCGCGGATCAGGACCGCCGGGACATGTTTACCGGCGTCAAACAGAGCGTCGAAAGCTGGCTTTACGCCTTTTCGAAGGCGAAGCTCACAGACACGCTTTTTGTGGGCGGCGTCAACCATGCCGGAGACATCGAAGGGCATCCGGCCCTGAAGCAGGCCGAAGCTCTGGGAAAAAATCTCTATTCAATCCAGCCGTGAGCCTTGCAGACCTTGTAGATGCCGTCGTCGACGTTTTTCGGCGCGACTTCGTCCGCGGCCGCCTTCAGATCCGGGTGGCCGTTGCCCATGGCAATTTTGTAAAACGGATCGGAAAACATATCCAGATCGTTGGTATCGTCGCCGAAAACGACGGTTTCTTCGGGATCCCCGCCGATGACATCGAGCATCCGGAGGATCCCGTTTTTCTTTTCATCGGGCTGGATGATGAGGTAGCCCGCTTCAAAGCGCAGGGCACCGTATTCCGGATGGTGCAGCAGGGGCAGGTTGGCTTCTTCTTCCGGGGGAACGGCGATGTACATTTTGTAGACCGGCGGATGGGGAACGTAGTCGCGGTCGATGATGTAGCGGGTCGGTTCCAGGCGTTCCCCGGCCTTGCGGATGAAGTCGAAATTTTCGGCCCAGACGTCGATGGAATTGTCCTGGGCGACGAGGACGCCGTAGCCCTTGGAAACCGCCTGGTCGTAAAGGGCTTTGACGGCCTTAAAATCCAGGGGGATGTTGCGGACGAGCTTGCGGTCGATGATGAGCCCCCGGCCGCCGTTGCAGATCATGTTGTCGACGCCGACGCTGTCCATGACCGGGGCGCCCTTGTAGGCGGCCCGGCCGGTGTTGATGGCGCAGAAGTGGCCGTTTTTTTGAAGCAGGCGGATCGCCTCTTTGGCAGAAGGCACCACCTGGTTGGTGGCGCGGTCGGTCAGGGTACCGTCGATGTCGAAGAAAAAGTATTTGCGTTTGGTTTTGGGTTTCATACAAAAAGACTCCTGTTAATTTTGGGTTTTGCGGATCAGGGTGACCGCCTCGCCGCTGCTCTTCAGGGTCAGGCGCCGCGGCGAGACTTTGTAATGCGCGGTCAGGGCTTTGACGTGAAAGCGCTTCAGCGCCTTGCCTGAAACTTCAGCCTGATGGTTTTGCTTGATTTTTATTTTTCCCTTGTAAGTTCTGCGCATTTTGCGGTGTTTTTTCCAGGTGTTGAAACTGAGAGAGGCCTGGCCGTCCGGGGCGATTTTGACAAGGGCCTTGGCCTTGAAGGCCGCCTTTGGAATGGCGCGGTTGACGGTTTTGGTTTTCGGCGCGAGGGTCCAGGTGCCCGTAAGGGGGTTCGCCCCAGCGCGCACAGCGCCGGGCGAAAGCATCAGGCACAGCACGGCGGCGAGGATCGAAAATAAAAAATGTTTTTTCATCATAATTTCTTTCTTATAAAGACCGTATTAAAGCATGCGCATGAGCCATTCCGTGACGAACACTGCCGCGCAGGCGGCGATGGCCACAGGCAGCAGTCCTTTCCGGTGCCAGGCCATGATCACGGCGACCGCCAGACCCACACAGGCCGACACTAGGGAACGGGTCGCGGAAAACACAGCCGGAATCGTCATGGCGCCGAGGACGGCGTAGGGAATGTAGTAGAGAAAGGATTTCACGAAGGGCGATTTGATTTCCCGGCGAAACAGCACCAAAGGCAGCACCCGGATGAGGTAAGTCACCCCGGCCATGACAGCGGTGTACCACAGCAGACGTTCAGCACTCATGGGCGCTCCTTTCTTCTAAATCCGGCGGTTTACAATCCGGCTCAGGCACAGGGAACAGCCAGGCCCCGAGGGCCGAGGCGCCGATGCCGCAGATGATGATGACGAAGCCAGTGGACAGGCGCTTCAGCACCGGCGCAAAGTGAAACAGGCAGCTGGCGGCGACGGCGGACAGTACGACGACGGCGACGCTGCGGTGATCCCGGGCCGGGGGGACGATGATGGCGATGAACATCCCGTAGATGGCGAGGCCCAGAGCCGAGCGGACCGCGTCGGGCAGAATGGCCGAAGCCAGGGCACCGATGACAGTGCCGCCGGTCCAGCCAATCACGGGCATGATCATGAGGCCGACCATGTAGATAAAGCGCAGGCGCTTTCCTCCAACTGCCCGGGCTGAGGAAACGGCGAAGACTTCGTCTGTGTCGGCGTAGGCGATGATCATGCGCTTGATGAGGTTGAACTCAGGGCCGAGGCGCTGAGACCAGGACAAAGACATCAGGGCGTAGCGCAGGTTGATGACGAGCTGAACCAACGCCATTTCGATCATGGAGCCCGAGGCGGCGATGACATCGAGACCGGCGAACTGCCCTGCGGACGTCAGGTTGGTGAAGGAAATCAGGATCGCCGCCCAGGCGGGCATGCCTTTTTCCACAGCCATCATGCCGAAGGTAAAGGAGACGGAAATGTAGCCGAGGCCGATGGGCAGGCCGTCAAAGAAGCCAGTTTTAAAGGCCTGCCGCCTTTCGGCCGCGTTCAAGACCGGCCTTCTTTCAGGTGAAAGAGCCGTTCAGCGTTGGCCGTTGTCGCTTCGGCGATCTTTTCCACGGGCAGGTGTTTGATTTCAGCCATTTTGGCCGCGACGTCGGCGACGAAAGCCGGCTCGTTGCGCTTCCCCCGGTGAGGCACAGGGGCCATATACGGGGAGTCGGTTTCGATGAGCAGACGGTCCAGGGGCGCAAAGGCGACAACTTCCGGGGATTTCTTGTTGTTCTTAAAGGTGATGGGGCCGTCAAAGCCGAGGTAAAATCCCAGATCCAAAAGAATCCGGGCTGTTTCCACGGAGCCGGAGTAGCAGTGAAAGACCCCGCCGGTGTCAGGATTGAAGGCGTCGGACTTCACGAGGTCGACGCTGTCGCCGTGGGCGTCCCGGTCGTGGACAATCACGGGCAGGCCCAAAGCGCCGGCCATTTCCAGCTGGCGGGCAAAAATCTGTTTCTGCTGCGCTTTCGGCGGGTTTTCGGCCCAGTGGTAGTCCAGGCCGATTTCGCCGATGGCGAGGACTTTTTCGTCCCGGGTCAAGGCTTCGATCTGGTCTAAATCTTCAGTGGACGCGTCAGCGCAGTCTTCGGGGTGAATGCCCACGGCGGCGTAAAGGCTGTCGTATTGATGGGCCAGGGCGATGGCCCGTTCACTGGTCTTGACCGTGGTGCCCGGATCTAAAATCCAGGCGATGCCCCGTGCTCTGGCGCGGGTGATGACTGCGTCCAGGTCGTCTTCAAAAGCAGGGTCATCTAAATGACAATGGGTATCGACAAACATATTTTCCTTCATTTCATTTTTATAAATTCAAAGTCAGGGAGATCGGGCAGTGATCCGAGCCCATGACGTCGGTGTGAATCGCCGCGTCGGCGAGCAGCTCCTTGGCGTTTTCCGACGCGAAGAAATAATCGATGCGCCATCCGGCGTTGTTGGCCCGGGCGTTGAACCGGTAGCTCCACCAGGAATAGGCGACTTTGTCGGGATAGAAATAGCGGAAGGTGTCGATGTAGCCGTCGGCTAAAAACTGGCTCACCCATTCCCGCTCGATGGGCAGGAAGCCCGAGCGCTTGGCGTTGGATTTCGGATTTTTCAGGTCCATTTCCGTGTGGGCCGTGTTCACGTCGCCGCAGACGATGACTTTTTTGCCGGCCGCAACGAGTTCATCCACGTCTTTCTGGAAGCAGTCGTAGAAATCCATTTTGAATTTCAGCCGGTCTTCCCCCTGACCGCCGTTGGGAAAGTAAATATTATATAATGTAAATTCCGGGTATTCCATAACGATGGTCCGCCCTTCGTGATTGAAGCGGTCGTCGGAAAGGCCGGTGTGAATCGACAGGGGTTCCCGTTTGTAGTAAACCGCTGTGCCGCTGTAGCCCTTGCGCTCCGCCGGATTAAAAAAGACGTGGTAGCCGTCGATGTTTGTTAAGGCGTCGGACAATTGGTCTTCTGTGGCCTTGAGTTCCTGGATGCCGAGCACATCGGGCTGTTCGGCCTGAATCCAGTCGACGAGCCCTTTTTTTTCGGCGGCTCGGATGCCGTTGACATTCCATGAATATAGTTTCATTCTCAATAATTCTCCCTTGATTTGTGTTACCAAAATTATAAAAGAAGGCTTGTGAAAAGTAAAGGCAGGGAGGTGCCGAAGGCTAAGCCCTGTGGATTTTTTAGGGGGACTTTGGTATACTAAATGTAAAAACCACACGAAAATTCAAAAATGGAGGCTGCATTTTGGCAGAGCGTCGGATGAAATACATGGTAACCCTGGACGGGGGCGTTGATACAACGCGGACCGCTTTGTTTGACATGAAGGGCCGGGAAATCAATCAGGTGGTCGTGGACAATGAGATCATCGCCGTTGGCGACTACCGGGAAATGGATATGGATGTTTTTTGGGACAAGGCCGCCTCAGCGGTCGAGGTGCTCATCGAAAAGAGCGACATCTTTGCGGAAGATGTGGTGGGCATCGGCCTGACCGGCGCCAGCGAAGGGCTGTGGCCGGTGGGCCAGGGGGGCGAGCCCGTGGGCAACGCCGTGCTGCACACGGACCGGCGGGCCGTCGAAGAGGCCGATTACGTCCTGAAGAAGAACCCGGGAATGGGCCGGCTGATTCACCGCAATTTGGGGCTGTTCCCGGACAGCGGCAGCCCCCTCATGATTCTCAGGTGGACGAAGCGCCACCGTCTTGAAATTTACCGGCAGATCCAGGCCGTCCTCATGGAAAAGGACTGGCTGCGCTACAAAATGACCGGCCGCATCGTGACGGATTTTTCCGACGGCAACGCCGGCCTGCTCCATTTCCCCAACGGCCGGATTCCCAATCAGATGCTCACGGTTCTGGAACTTCACGACGCCATTTCGAAACTTCCCGGGGTGCTGGACGGCTGCACGGTTGCCGGCAGCCTGAAGGAATCTGCGGCGCTTAAAATGCACCTGTTCCCGGGCATTCCCGTCGCCGTCGGCGGCAACGACATGGCCTCGGGGATGTTCGGCATCGGCGCGGTTCAGGAAGGGGACTTCGGCATCCTCCTCGGCGACGCGCCAGTGGTCGGCCGGGTGGTCGGCCAGCGCCAGTGCGATCCTGGCCGGAGCAGCCGCAGCTACATTTCTCATCTCACCGACGATCTCGCCATCGAACTGATCTCGACTTTGGATATTCATCACAACGTGAAATGGGCCCTCGAAGAACTCATTGGCGGCTTTGATCTGAATCTGGCGGATCAGCTGGTGGCCAAGAGCGAACCCGGCGCCGGCGGCGTGCTGTTCCTGCCCTATCTGATGACAGATTCGGAACGCATGGCGAACGTGGAACTTCAAGGATGCGGCTGTTTCTTCGGCATGACAGGCAAAACCACCAAAGCTCAGATGATCCGCGCCGTCTACGAATCCATCGGCTACGCGATTTGGGATGCAGTGGGCGACCGGGATCAGATCGACCACATCTTTTTCGGCGGCGAAATGGAACAGGACTGCCTGCTGCCCCGGATCATCGCCAACGTTTTAGAGACGACGGTTTCAGTCGCAGGGGGAAGCGACTTTCCGTCCCGGGGCGCGGCCATGGCCTGCGGTCTGGCCATCGGTGCATACACGACGCCCGAAGACGCCGCCCAGCAGTGCGCGCGTCTGAGCCAGGTCTACCAGCCCCACGGCAAAGCCGTTTATCTCGACGGCTTCCGCCGGTACCGGCAGCTGTGCCGGGCGCTGGTGCCAATCTGGAAAAATAAATAGGCCTTGAAATTCCCGCGCATATCCCTTAAAATATAAGTATTGTTTGACAAGGAAGCGATCATCATTTGTCACTGCAAAAAAAAAACGCCTTTTGCAGTGATTTTTTTATTTTTAAACACGGAGGCAGCATGAAGACTAAATACATTTTCGTTACCGGCGGTGTGGTTTCGTCCCTTGGAAAGGGGATTACAGCAGCGTCTCTCGGGCGGCTTTTAAAAGCCCGGGGCTTTAAAGTTTCGATCCAGAAATTCGATCCTTACATCAACTACGATCCGGGGACCATGAGTCCGTACCAGCACGGGGAAGTGTTCGTGACCGACGACGGCGCTGAAACCGACTTGGATTTGGGCCATTACGAACGGTTTATCGATGAAAGCCTGGGCCAGTACAGCAATGTGACCACGGGGAAGGTCTACTGGAATGTCATCACGAAAGAACGCCGCGGCGACTATCTGGGCGGCACCGTCCAGGTCATTCCCCACATTACCAATGAAATCAAGGAAAGCGTTTCAAAAGTGGCTGACGGACCGCTCCATCCCGACATCGTGATCACGGAAATCGGCGGCACCGTCGGGGATATTGAATCCCAGCCCTTCCTCGAAGCCATTCGTCAGTGCCGCGGGGATCTGGGGCCGGAAAACACGCTGTACATCCACGTCACGCTGCTGCCTTACCTGCGCATGTCCGGGGAACTGAAGACGAAGCCGACCCAGCACTCCGTCAAAGAGCTGCGCTCCATCGGGATTCAGCCGGACATCATCGTTCTGCGGAGCGAACACGAAGTGGAAGACAGCCTTAAAGAAAAAATCAGCCTGTTCTGCAACGTGGACAAAGACGCCGTGGTCAGCAACTTGGATGCCGAAGAACTTTACGAAGTGCCCCTAATGCTCGAAAAAGAAGGCCTTGCCAATCTGGTGGTGAAGAAGCTCCACCTGCCGGAACGGACGCCAAAGCTCGACGAATGGCGGAAACTGGTCGTCCGGGCCAAAAACCTGGAAAACCGGGTCAATGTGGCCATTGTGGGCAAATACGTGGAACTTCACGACGCCTATTTGTCCGTCGCTGAAGCCCTCCGCCACGCCGGCATTGCCAACAATGCGGAAGTGCACATCAAATGGGTGCATTCGGAAGATCTGAATCAGGAAAATGTCGCCCGCATTTTGGGCTCGGAACAGGCGATCATCGTGCCGGGCGGTTTCGGCAACCGGGGTATTGAAGGCAAGATCGTCGCCATTCAATACGCCAGAGAACACAACATCCCGTTCTTGGGGCTGTGCCTTGGCCTGCAGCTGGCCGTGATCGAATATGCGAGAAATGTGGCGGGCCTCAAAGGCGCCAACTCCATCGAACTCGATCCGGACACGCCGTATCCGGTGATTTCCCTGATGGAAGAACAGAAGAAGATTCAGAACATGGGCGGCACCATGCGCCTTGGCGCCTATCCGTGCCATCTGGAAATGGGCACCTTGGCCCAGAAAGTGTACGGCAAGCAGGACATCGAAGAACGCCACCGCCACCGCTACGAAGTGAACGATGAATACATTCCGAAGCTTGAATCAGCGGGCATGGTCTTTTCGGGACGTTCGCCGGACGGGGTGCTGGTGGAAATGGTCGAACTGCCGAACCACCCGTACTTTATCGCGACACAGGCACACCCTGAATTCAAATCGAGACCGAATCGTCCTCATCCGCTGTTTGACCATTTAATTCAGGCGGCGATGGATCAGAAAAATCAGGCATAAACCAATCAAAGGCCGCTGTCAGTCAACAGTGGCCAATTTTTTTACAAAAAAAACTTGACACAAGATGTAGATAAGCTGTGGAAAAGTGGATAACTCTATTGAAACGGCTTCCATTTTTCAAAAAATTCACAAAAGCTGTGGATAAGTCGTCCAAAAAAAGTGGATAATGTGGATAAATTATTAAAAATACCGAAAAAACAGCGTCTTTAGGATTTCTTAAACTGTTTATAATTTTGCGCACAATGATGACAAAACTTGTGGATAAGTGTGTAAAGAAAAAGAGAAATCTTTTTAAAATTGAAGCTGCGCCGGGATGAACCACCATATCTGGGGCTGTCCATCCAACAATTAAATAGAAAGAGACAAAATGATGAAAAAATATGGATTTCTTCGAACCGCCATCGGGGTCCCGAAAGTCAAAGTGGCGGATGTCGGATTTAACGTACAGGAAATGATCGAAATGGCCGGTGAAATGGAAAAACACCAGGCAGCGGTCGGGCTGTTCCCGGAACTCTCGGTCACCGCTTACACCTGCGGTGACTTGTTCGCCCAGTCGGCGCTGATCCGCCAGGCGGAGGCCGGCATCAAAGCTTTCGCCGAAGCCCTTTCAGACCGGCAGATTTTGGCCGTCGTCGGCGCACCCATTCCCGTCGACGCGGGGCTTTACAACTGCGCGGTGGTGATCCAGGATGGCAGAATTCTCGGCGCGGTGCCCAAGACCCATCTGCCCAACAGTCACGAATTTTATGAAAGGCGGTGGTTTGCGCCGGCGTCTTCCCTGAAGGGCACGCGCCAGATCCATTATGCCGGTCAGGATTTCAAGATCGGACGGGATCTTCTGTTCTGCGACGCAGAAAACCGGGATATTCAGATCGGCATCGAAATCTGTGAAGATTTGTGGGCGCCGATGCCGCCGTCGGGGCGCCTTTCAGCAGCGGGAGCGACGGTGATCTTGAACCCGTCTTCGAGCAACGAGCTCATCGCCAAGAGCGAATACCGGGAAGAACTGGTGCGTCAGCAGTCGGCACGGTGCAATGCGGCCTATTTGTACACCTCCTGCGGCATCGGCGAATCCACGACGGACCTGGTTTTCGGCGGCGACGGCTATATTTACGAAAAAGGCACCTGCCTGGCCAAAACGAAACGGTTTTCGGATGAAGCGCAGGTGGTTTATGCGGACGTGGACATCGAAGGCTTGGTGCACGACAGACGGACCCAGACGAGTTTTTCGGATGAAGACAGCACAGCACCGGAACTGGATAAGATCGTGTGTCGGCTTGCGGATTTTGACGTTTTGGATCGGGCTGTCGACGCGTCGCCCTTTGTGCCGTCGGATCTTCAGAAGCGCCAGCGCCGCTGTGAAGAAATTTTCGCCATTCAGTCAGTGGGGCTCATGAGCCGGCTGCGTCATATCGGCGGGGTGCCCATGGTCGTGGGGATTTCCGGCGGACTGGATTCGACCCTCGCGCTTCTGGTGTGTGCGGAAGCCTGTGACCGTCTGGGCCTGTCCCGGGATCACATTCACGCGGTCACCATGCCGGGCTTCGGAACCACCGACCGCACCTACCGCAACGCCGTGGCGCTGATTCAGGGCATCGGGGCATCCTTTCACGAAATCAGCATCAGGGAAGCCGCGACCCTGCATCTGAACCAGCTGAATCATCCTCTGGACCGCCACGACGTCACCTACGAAAACGCCCAGGCCCGGGAACGGACCCAGATTTTGATGGATCTGGCCAACCAGGTGGGCGGCATCGTCGTGGGCACCGGGGATTTGTCCGAGCTGGCTCTGGGCTGGGCGACTTACAACGGCGACCACATGTCGATGTACGCGGTGAACGCCGGGGTGCCGAAGACCTTGGTGCGCTACCTCGTCGACTACGTGGCGGACCGGAGGGGCTCGGAAAACATCCGGGCGATTTTAAAAGACGTGCTCGACACGCCGGTGTCGCCGGAACTGCTGCCGCCGGATCAGTCCGGAAAGATCGCCCAGAAGACAGAGGATCTCGTCGGGCCCTACGCCCTGCACGACTTTTTCCTCTACCACGTGGTGAGAAACGGCTACAGCCCGTCGAAGATTTATTTATTGGCGCAGCACGCCTTTAAAGGAGCGTATACGGATCAGGTGATTTACAAATGGCTCAGAAATTTCTACTGGCGGTTTTTCGCCCAGCAGTTCAAACGCTCGTGTCTGCCTGACGGGCCGAAAGTCGGATCCGCGGCCCTGTCGCCGAGGGGCGACTGGCGGATGCCGTCCGACGCGAAAGTGAAATTGTGGATGGACGAAATCGAAGCCATTCAGGTGTGATATCAACAAGAAGGAGGGGGAAAATGGAAATCAAGAAAACAATGGCGGTGTATTTCAGCCCGACGACCAGTACAAGACAGCTGACTTTGGCTGTGGGCAAAGGGGTGGCCAGTGTATTTGGCACCCAACTCCATTTTAAAAATTGGGGGCGGCCCCGGATGCGGGAGCAGGATGCGGTTTTTGACCGGGAGACTTTGGCAGTGGTCGGGATGCCGACCTACGCCGGGCGGCTGCCCAACCTCATCGCCCCGTCGATTTCCGACCATTTAAAAGGGAACAAGACCCCGGCCATCGCCGTGGTCACCTACGGCAATCGGGCCTATGAAAACAGTCTCGCCGAGCTCGTGTCCCGGCTTTCGAAAAACGGCTTTATCGTCGTGGCCGCAGCGGCCATTCCGTGCGCCCACGCCTTTGCCAATATCGGGGAAGGCCGGCCCACTCAGCAGGACATTGTCGACGCCGCAGTCTTTGGCCAGAAAACCGCATTGAATCTCGCCCAGGTCGAATACGAAAACCAGCTGACGCCGGTGGCAGTACCGGGCGATCCGGACGCGCCTTATTACACGCCCCTGAAAGAAGATGGGACGCCGGCGCATTTCTTAAAAGCCAAGCCGGAAATTGA
Source organism: uncultured Eubacteriaceae bacterium (assembly GCA_945867155.1). GTDB lineage: Bacteria > Bacillota > Clostridia > Eubacteriales > Eubacteriaceae > Pseudoramibacter. The sequence goes on from CAMBHL010000002.1 coordinate 194,820, forward strand.
CGAAGCCCGGTGCACCGGGTGCGGAGTGTGCGTGCGGTTCTGCCCAATGGGGTCTTTTGCCGTCAATCCCCTGAACGGAAAGGCGGAAATTCACGGGGTCTGCATCAAATGCCAGGCGTGCCTGCGGGGGTGCCTGCCCGAAGCACTGGCCTTTAAAGATCCGGATTTTCTGTCCCACCGGAAAATGCTGGAGGCTCATTATTCGGCCCATCAGGACGCGGCTTATTTTCCCTTTGCCATTTAACTTAGATTTAATCAAAGTGTGAGATAAACTCAAGAAAGACATGATAATATTTATAAATTAGATGATATAGAGAAAACTAACAGACACAGAGGAAAAAATATGATCAACTTTAATCAGATTCAGGGAATCCTGTGCGATATGGACGGGGTGATTTACCACGGCAACCAGATTCTGCCAGGGGTTCCGGAATTTATCGACTGGCTGAAAGAGCGGGAAATGCCCTTTCTGTTTCTGACCAACAATCCGGTCTACACGCCGAGGGAATTGTCCCAGAAATTAAAGCGCATGGGCCTCGACGTGACCGAAGACCATTTCTACACGTCGGCGCTGGCAGTCGCCAAGTTTTTAGACAGTCAGAAGCCGGGATGCTCGGTTTACGCCATTGGTGAAGGGGGCCTTATGAACGCATTGTACGACGTGGGGATCACCAACAACGCCATCGACCCCGACTACGTCGTCGTCGGGGAAGGGCCGTCTTATTCCATGGAAAGCCTCACCATTGCCACCAACCTGGTGATGAAGGGGGCGCGGCTCATCGGCGCGGACTACGACGTTTCAGGCCCTGTGGAAGACGGCATCGTGCCGGCCTGCCGGGCGCTGGTGGCGCCGATCGAGCTGGCCACGGGCAAAAAAGCGTATTTCTGCGGCAAGCCGAACCCGCTGATGATGCGGACCGGCCTGCGCATTTTGGGCTGCCATTCTGAAAATGCCCTGATCATTGGCGACCGCATGGACACCGATATTATCGCAGGCCTCGAAAGCGGCACTCAGACGGCGCTGGTGCTCTCCGGCGTGTCCACCCGGGAGTCCATCAAGACGTACGCCTACCGGCCCACCGAAATTTTTGAAGGGGTCGGCAGCATTGTCGAAGCGGCCAAAAAGCAGCTGGCAGAAGCAAAATAAACGGTAAAGATTCAGGCAGATCCTCGGGATCTGCTTTTTTGTGTCTATTTTGTATCTGTGAAGAACAAATTTTAATCTTATTAAAGTTTCATTCTTCTAAACCAAAAGAACAAAAACTGTAAAATTCAAATCTGATAATGAGACGAACAATTAATAGTGTAAATTTAAATGAACATATTGACGAATTTGTTTGAAATCAATATAATGTTGCCATAAAAGCTCGGTAGGATTGTCACACGCCTATCTTTTTTTAATGCCATTATTTTGATTATTTGCATTTAAAAAACAGACAATCGCCGGGCAAAATTTAATAAGGGAGGTTTCTTCATGTCAACTCGTTTGCCAAAGAAACAAATGTGGATCGTCGCAGCTTCCTTTGCTGTTGCGATTTGTTTTGGTATTGCGCCGGCAGCCAACGCCATGCACATCATGGAAGGGTATCTTCCAATAAGCTTGTGTGTGTTCTGGGGTGTCATCGCACTGCCATTCGTTATCTGGGGATTTTTCTCCATTCGGAAGATTGTCGACAATAACCGCCGCACCATGCCGCTTTTAGCGATGGCGGGCGCTTTCATCTTTGTCATTTCTTCACTCAAGATTCCGTCAGTCACCGGTTCCTGCTCACACATGACCGGGACAGGTCTCGGCGCACTTCTCTTCGGGCCGGCAGCTGTTGCCGTTCTCGGGATCATCGTGCTGCTGTTCCAGGCGATTCTGCTGGCTCACGGCGGCCTGACCACGATCGGCGCCAACTGCTTCTCCATGGCCATCGCAGGGCCTTTCGTGTCCTACGGCCTCTATCAATTAGGCAAGAAGCTCCACTGGAACAAGAAGGTTAACATCTTCATCGCCTGCACCATCGGGGACTTGTTCACTTACTGCGTTACCTCATTCCAGATGGCATGGGCACACCACAGCAACGTCGGCTTTGCCAAAGCCATGGTCACCAACATGGCCGTTTACGCTGCAACTCAGGTGCCGCTGGCCATTATCGAAGGTCTGATTTCAATCGTCATCATCCTGGCGCTCGAAAACTACGCCACAGATGAAATGAAATCTCTCGGTTTCATTGAAGCATAAGGAGAAGAAGTGTTATGAGTAAATCAAACAAACGCACCATTTGGATTTGCATCATCGCCTGCATTTTAATCGCGGTTATTCCATTTGCCTACGGGTCAAAACACGGCGCGACCTTCGGCGGCTCAGACGACGCCGGCGGCGAACTGGTCAAGAAAAATGATTCCAGCTATAAAGTCTGGACAGAACCGATCTTAGAAAAAGCCATCGGCGGCGAACTGCCGGGCGAAGTCGAATCGCTGCTCTTCTGCGTTCAGACCGGGATCGGTGTCGGCATCCTGTTCTTCTTCCTCGGCCGTTTTGTGGAACGCAAAAAGCTGGGCAAAGAAGACCAAGAGCTGTAACACAACGAGAACTTTTTCAAATAAGGCTGGAGGGGGAACCTTCCGGCCTATTTTTATGAAAATTGAAATGATCGAAATTTGAGAGGCTTTATATGCATTATCAATATCATGTGATCTATTTGTTGTGGCTTCTGCCGCCCCTGGCCGTTTTGATTGCAGGGGGCATCCGGAAAGCGTGGATTCACCGTCATGAAGAACACCATCATCACGGGTTTGGCCACAAACACGGCGAAGGCACCTTGTCCATCGACATGTACGCCTATCATTCCAAGATCGGCAGTTGGAACCCGAAGCTCAAGATCGGTTACGGCCTTCTGCTCCTTTTAATCTGCCTGATTTCCAATGACCCATACGTTTCATTCGGCATTATTTTTTATACGTTCTTCGTGACGGTCTGCCTCGGCGAACTGGATGCCGACCACTACATCGGACTTTTGGGCATTCCCCTCGCGTTCATGATCGCAGGGTCAATTTTTATTCTGTTTAATTTTTCCCACACACCTTTTTCCAATGCACTGGTCAACATTCCGACTCATTGGGGATACGTCATCATCACCCCTCAGACCGCAAAGGCCACTGTGAATTTGTGGTGCAAGGCCTTCGGTGCGATTTCCGCCATGTACATGATGTCTTTGTCGACCATGTCCAACGAAATCTTTGGGGTTCTCAGGGATGCCCACTGCCCGAAACTCATCATCGAACTGATGAATATGATGTATCGGTTTATCTTTATTCTAATGGACACCCAGCACAGAATGAAAAATTCAGCGGAATCCCGTTTGGGCTACACGACCTTTAAACGGGCCATCTATTCTTTCGGGAGCACGGCGAGCAACCTCTTCCTCGTTTCGATGAAACGAGGCACGCAGTTTTACGACGCCATGGAAGCGCGGTGCTACAATGGCGATCTGAGATTTTTTGAAGAAAAGAAACCGGTCACGAAGCAGCAGCTGTTCTGGGTGATTGTGCCGACGGCTTACTTTGTTTTAGTTTGGGTGATGACCTTCCAAGGAGTGAATATCAATGTCTAATGAAGCAATTTTAAGGATTAAAGATTTAAAATACACCTATTCCGGCGGTGACCATCAGGCGTTAAAGGGGATTAGCCTCGACGTCATGCCAGGAGAACGGATCTGCATTGTCGGGAATAACGGGGCGGGAAAATCTACGTTTTTCTTAAACGTTAACGGGGTACTCCATCCCGATTCCGGCGAAATTTATTTCAAGGGCCAGAAAGTTGAAGACAACCGGGCTTCTCTTAACGAGCTGCGCCGGGGCGTCGGCATCGTCTTTCAGGACGCCGACAACCAGATCATCGCTTCGACCGTCATGGGCGAAGTGTCCTTCGGTCCGATTAACCTCGGCCTGGACGATGACGAGGTCGAAAAGCGCGTTGACGAAGCCCTCACAGAAATGAACCTGTCCGAATTCAAGCACCGGGCGCCCCATTACTGCAGCGGCGGGGAAAAGAAGCGCATCACCATTGCGGACATCATCGCCATGCATTCAGAAGTCATCATTTTCGACGAACCGACAGCGGCTCTGGACCCGCTCAACGCCAAAATGCTCGAAGAAGCGCTGACAAAACTCGCCGATCAGCACAAGACGCTCCTGATTTCCACCCACGATATGGATTTTGCCTATCGCTGGGCGCAGAAACTTGTGGTCTTTTCTGATGGCCAGATCATCGCGACAGGCACTCCGGTGGAAGTGCTCACGAATGAAGCGGTCTGTGAACAAGCCAATTTGAGAAAGCCGATGCTGATGCGCGTTTACGAAGACATGGTCAAGCACGGCATCGCGCCGGACGACAAAGCCTATCCCCAGGATGTGGCCGCCTTTGATCACTGGCTTGAAAGTATCAAAGCTTCTTAAAAAAAGATCATTTCAAGTAAAGAATGCGCTCTTGAACTGCTAAAAAATATCTCTCTCTATGATTTAAAATCAGTTATAATACTACAAGTAGGGGTTTATGTTTGAAGAAATAGAAGCAATAGAGCGCTTGAGAGGAGACAATATGCACGGATTGATGTTAGCAGGAACCAGCAGCAATGTTGGCAAAACGACGGCGACCATGGGACTGATGGCGGCTTTTAAAGCCAAAGGCTGCCATGTGCTTCCCGCCAAAACCGGCCCGGATTACATCGATCCGATGTTTCACCAGTTTGTGACCGATGAGCCGTCTGTCAACCTGGATACGTGGATCGTGAGTCCGGAAAGGATCAAGACCCTGTTTTACCGCCGCCTGAAAGAAACGGACCTGGCCATTGTCGAAGGGGTCATGGGACTGTACGACGGCAATGTATCCGGAAGTGAAGACGGCTCGTCGGCTTTTTTGGCCAAAACTCTGGGACTGCCGGTGTTTCTCATCATCGACGGCCGGGGCATGGCCATGTCTGCGGCGGCGCTGGTCATGGGCTACGTGAATTTCGATCCCGAAGTACACATCGCCGGCGTGATCGTCAACCGCATCAAATCCCAGACCCATTTTGAACTTTTAAAAAACGCCATTGAGACGCACACCGGGGTTCCCTGTGTGGGCTGGATCCCCGAAGATCCGGCTTTAACCGTCGGCTCCCGGCATCTGGGGCTGATTCCCGCGGACGAACTGCCGAAGCTGAAGGAAACGGTTCGGCGCGCCGGCGAGTTGACGGCCGCCCACGTCGATCTGGACCGGATGCTTGAATACGCGGAGATCACGCCGCAAACCGGTGCAGCCGATCCCTTTGCCGCCCAAGCCGGGCGCTTTTCGGATCTCACCGTTGGCGTCGCATGGGACCCGGCTTTTAATTTTTATTACCACGACAATTTCACGGCCTTGAAAACGCTGGGCGTGAAGCTTGTGCCTTTCAGTCCCCTCAAGGACAAAGGGGTGCCGGAGAATATCGACGCCCTGTACATTGGCGGCGGCTTTCCGGAAGTGTTCGGACAGGCCTTCAGCGACAACCAGGCCATGCGCCGGGACATCAAGGCGAAGCTCGAGGCCGGGCTGCCCTGCTTTGCCGAATGCGGCGGGCTCATGGTCCTCACGGATTCTCTGCAGAATAAGGACGGCCGGCGCTATGACGGCATCGGTTTTCTGCCGGCAAAAACAGTGATGACGAAGCGGCTCCAGCATTTCGGCTACGTCACCGTCTCCGCACAGTTAGACGGCCGGGAATTTGAGTTCAGAGCCCACGAGTTTCACCACAGCCGGGTGGAAGCGTCCGACGCCATTCCGGAGATCTACCGGATTACCAAGGTGAAAAACCAGTCGGTCGAACATTGGCGCGGTGGGTATGTCAAAAGCCACACCCTGGCGGGCTATCCCCATCTGCATTTCTATGCGGAGGGGGCTGATGAATTTCTGATCGCCCTGCTCGAAAAAGCACAGCAAATCAAGGAGGCTGGTAAGTGAGGCGCCTGATGGTCCGGGCTCCTGGATCCTGCGGCGAATGGATCCAGGGGGTTTACCAGAACCGTCCCTGCCTGGTCTCCTGTCCCATCGATTTATACGCGACGGTGACCATTACGGATGAAGGAACCGGCCGGCGGATTCCGCCCAAGGCCAGACAGCTGGCCGAACATTTTCTGTGGCGCTACGGCCTGTCGGAGCGAACCCTCCGTTCAGTGGACATCGCGTTGTCTTCGCAGATCCCCCGGGGCAAAGGCATGGCGAGCAGCACGGCAGATCTCGCCGCTCTCGCCGCCGCTCTGGGCTATTTTTTTGACATGCCCCTGGAACCCGAGGAAATCGCGAAACTCTGCATCGCCGTGGAACCGTCGGACAACATCATGTATCCAGACAGCAACCTTTTTGATTTTGTCGACGGCGGCGTGCTGAAGCAGTTCGATCATCCAGCTTTGGCGTCCGTGCTGATCCTCGACTTCAAGGGGGCGGTGGACACGGTGGGCTTTAAAGGCCAGCGGGAAATTTACACCCCGGAGGACTGCCGGTCTTTCCGCACCATTGTCCGCATGTTCCAGCGGGGCATGGCCCAACAGAACCTCCAGATGATCGGCAACGCTACCACCCGGTCGGCCATGCTCAATCAAAAGGTGCTGGCTAAGCCTCATCTGCCTCTGCTCATCGATTTGAGCAGCCGCTACGGCGGGGCAGGCTTGGTCATCGGCCACAGCGGCACGGTAGTAGGGATTCTCCACACGCCAGGAGAGCTGGATCAGGAAGGCTTTATAAATGCCCTGTTTCAGCAGATCCCAAGGGAAGCAGTCGATCATATTTTTAACCAGCATATTATCTCCGGCGGCGTTGAGCTGCTGTGCAACGAATTTTAATTTAAGAAAGAAAGAGGAAGCGTATGCGTCAATACATCAACGAACCCCATGAAATCGAAAAGAAGAGTTTTGAAATTATCGGGCGGGAACTGGGCAGTATCCATTTTTCCGAAGAAACCGACAGCATTGTCAAACGGGTCATTCACACCACAGCGGACTTTGAATACGCCCGGCTCATCGAATTTAAAAACAACGCGGTGGAACGGGGCCTCGAAGCCCTCAAGGCCGGCAAGCACATTTACGCCGACACCGGGATGATCAAAGCGGCCATCAACAGCCGCGCCCTGGAAATGCAGCACATCGACGTGATGAACTTCGTCCATGACGAAGATGTCATCGCCGAAGCCAAAAAGCGCGGGGTGACCCGTTCGACAGTGGCCATGGAAAAGGCTGTCAACCGGGACGACGTGTCCATCTTCGCCATCGGCAATGCGCCTACTGCCCTTTACCGCCTTATCGATCTGATCAAAGGCGGCGCGCCGAAGCCGGATTTAATCATCGGGGCCCCCATTGGCTTTGTGGGCGCGGCGGAATCTAAAAAGGCGTTGGACGAACTTGACCCGTACGATATTCCGTACATCCGCATCAACGGCCGTAAAGGCGGCAGTCCAGTGGTCGGCGCGATCATGAACGCGCTTTTGTATCGATTGGGAAGGGATTGGTAAAGACGATGGATCAGAAAACAAAAGGCAAACTCTACGGCATCGGTGTCGGCCCCGGCGATCCGGAACTTTTGACCGTCAAAGCGGTCAAGGCGATCGAAAGCGCGGATATCATCATCAGCCCGACCAAAAAAATGGGCAAGCCGAGTATCGCGCTGCGCATCGCGGACCCGTACATCAATCCGGAAACGGAACTCGTGATCATGGACTTTCCGATGCTGTCTTTATCCGAAGAACGGGATAAGCTCGAAGCCCAGTGGGGTGAAAACGCCGATCAGATTCAGAAAATGCTCGATGACGGGAAGACCGCCGTGTTTTTGACCCTTGGCGACCCGATGGTGTACTCGACGTATTCCTACGTCATGAAATTTCTTCTGGACCGGGGCATGGCCGTCGAAACGATTTCCGGCGTGCCCTCGTTCTGCAGTTTGGCCGCACATCTGAACCTGCCTTTGACTCAGGGGGAAGAATCCCTGGGCATTGTCGGCATGACTCAGCCTGAAGCGGAAGTGAACGCCGTACTGGATGCCCATCAGAACATCGTCGTCATGAAGGTTTCCGCCAACGCCAAAGGCCTGGCCGAAGCCCTCAAGAAACGCCATTTGGAAAATCACTTTGTGATGATTTCCAATATCGGCATGGCAAACGAAAAAGTCACCCGGAATATCGAAGATTTGGAAGGCAAGGTGCCGTATTTATCTACGGTGCTGATTAAAAAGCAAAATGAAGCGTGATGAAATCAAGCATCCCCTGAAGCGCTACGTCGAAAAGGGCAACAAGCGGATGCGCTACGGCTACACGACAGGGTCCTGTGCCACCGCCGCGTCGAAAGCGGCGGCGGTGATGCTGCTGTCGGGCCAGACACTGGAAACGATAGACATCAGTACCCCAAAGGGATGGGACTTGACCATCGATCTCTTTGACTGCAGAATCTTGGATCAAACGGCTTCCTGCGCCGTCGTCAAGGATGCCGGAGACGATCCGGATGTGACCGACGGCATGCGGGTGTACGCCAGCGTAAAACTGACCAACACCCCCGGTGTCACGTTCAAGCGCGGCAAAGGCCTGGGTCTGGTGACCCTTCCGGGACTGTCCATTCCGCCGGGAGAGCCGGCCATTAACCCGACACCTCGGAAAATGATGCGCCGGGAGCTGGCGGCTGTGGCATCGCAATTCGATTACGACGGCGGCTTTGAAGTGACAATTTCCCTGCCTGACGGCGAAACCCTGGCCAAACGGACTTTCAATCCGAAACTCGGCGTCGAAGGGGGCCTGTCCATCATCGGCACGACCGGCATCGTCACGCCGATGAGCGAAGAATCCCTCAAGGCGTCGATGCGGCTGGAACTTTCGGTCTTAAAAGAAAAAGGTTTTCGGGACATTCTCTTTGTACCGGGCAATTACGGTGCGGACTTTGCCGCCGAACTGGGGCTTAAGGCCGACCGCATGGTCAAGATCAGCAATTTTGTCGGCTACATGTTCGAACAGGCCGAAAAAATGCAGATCAAACGCATTTTATTTGTGGGCCATCTGGGCAAGATGGTGAAGGTCGCCGGGGGCATTTTCCAGACCCATTCCTCCTTTGCCGACGCCAGAATGGATATCCTGACCGCCCAGGCCGCCTGTATGGGCGCCGATCAGCGCTGCGCCGAACGGCTCATGGCGTGCACGACAACCGACGACGCCGTCGAAGTCCTTCAGGATTGCGGGTTTGGCCGGGATTATTTCGACCGTCTCGCCGAACGGGTCAAATGGCGCTGCGAACGCAAAGTGTATCAGAACATCGCAGTAGAAGTCGTGCTCTTCAGCCGGAAGCATGGGCTCCTCGGCAAGTCTGAAAACGCTGAAGAATTCGAGGCCTTATTCAAATGAACGACAAAGAAAGAAAATACGAAACCCTGACTGTTGCGAGTCTCGGCCCGGGCAATCCGAAGTACATTCTGCCCGCCGCGATGCAGGCCATTGAAGCGGCCGAAGTCGTTGCCTGCGGACAGCGTCATCTGGAAAGCTTTGACGCATCAGGCAAAGACGTTCACATTATCGGAACCGGAGGCGAAAAACTCTCGGCGGTCATGGCCGAAATCAAAGCCGTTTATCCCTACAAAAAGACGGTGCTGGTGGTCTCCGGGGACTGCGGCTTTTACAGCCTGCTCCGCTACGCGGGCAAAGTGATTGGCAAAACGCACATCAAAGCAATTCCCGGGGTTTCGTCCCTGACTTATTTTTTTGCGAAACTCGGCCGGCCGTGGCAGGACGCCGCGCTGATCAGCCTTCACGGCAGGGATCAGGATTTAATCGGCTGTGTGAGACGCCACGGCGTTGTCGGCGTCCTGACGGATAATGTCCACAACGCCACCTACATCGCGAAGCAGTTAAAAGCAAACGGCCTGACGGAAAAGGTGCTCTACGTCGGAGAAGATTTGTCTTATCCGGAGGAACGCATTTCCAGATTAAGTGTAGAGGAGGGACTGACATTCGAAGAAAGAGGCATGTCAGTCGTCATTGTATCAGATGAGTGAAATAGCAGGATATCAAGATGACCGGTACGTGCGCGGCAAGGCGCCGATGACCAAGCGGGAAATCCGCATTTTGACCATCGCGTTTCTGGACATTCAGCCGGAGGATGTGGTTGTCGATATCGGCGCCGGCACCGGAGGCATCACGATGGAAGCCGCCCACGCGGCTTCCCGCGGCAAAGTGTACGCTGTCGAGGGCAAGGCCGAAGCCCAGACGCTGATTCTTGAAAATAAGAAAAAATTCGGCGCAGAAGCCGTGACGCTGATCCCGGGACAGGCCCCGGAAGCCCTGGCAGAAATCCCGGAAGCCGTGGATAAAATTGTCGTCGGGGGAACCGGCGGCCAAATGGAAGAAATTTTCAAATGGGCCAAAGCGCATCTGCGCGCCGGCGGCAAAATCAATGCCAATTTCATCACTCTGGAAAACGCGGCCAGGGCGCGGGTTTTAATGTCCCAGTATTTTACAGACGTTGAAGTCGTCGAAATCGGCGTGAGCCGGGGAAGAAAAGTCGGCGGCCTGACGATGATGACCGCTCAGAATCCGGTGTATTTGATCACCGCGGCCCAGCCGTGAGCGAACAGAAGAGAGATGAAAGCATGACTTTTTTCAGAACCCTGATCTGGTTCATCCGGTTCTGGCTTTATCAGGTTGCAGCGATTCCCCTTTATATGAAGGTCAGCCGGCTGCGAAAGCAGGGCAGAACAGAGGAACACGACGCGATTCTCCACCGGATCGTTGGAAAATGGGCGAAAAAAATGTTCACGATGGCCGGAGGGCAGGTTGAGGTTTTCGGACTTGAAAATCTCGTCGACGGTCCGGCGGTGTACGTGGCCAATCATTTGAGCTATTTTGACATTCCCCTGATGATCGGATTTTTGGGGGATGATACGAAGCCGATGATGGCCAAAAAGCAGATCGCCAAAATTCCGGGCATCGCGGCGTGGATGCGGGAGCTGCACTGCGTTTTTGTGGACCGCAGCCACCCCCGGGAATCGGTCAAGGCGCTGAAAGAGAGCGAACATTGGCTGTCTGAGGGTTATTCAATGGTCATTTTTCCGGAAGGCACCCGCTCCAAAGACGGCAGGGTTCACACCTTTAAATCCGGCGCGTTTCGCATCGCCAAAAAAGATGCGGTGCCGGTGGTGCCCTGCGTCATTGAAGGCACAGAACGGATGATGCGCCCGGGGGCCGTCTGGATTCATCCGGCGAAGGTATCGTTAACCGTGCTCAAACCGGTTCAGACTTCAGATTTTGACAAAAAAGCGTGGCGGGAACTGCCGGAAACCGTCCGGCAAATCATTGAAAGCTATCGTGAAAAGCAGCTGAAAAGGCAGTAAAGAAGAGGAAAACAGGAGGCAGTTGTGGAAATTGTTACCGTAGGATTGGATCATCGGAAAGCCCCGATGGAAGTCCGGGAAAAGGCGGCTTTTACCGTCCGTTCCCTGGCCCAGGTCACCGAGACGCTAAAGGCCCGGGGCATTGCAGAAGTCGTGGTGCTTTCGACCTGCAACCGTAGTGAAATCTATGCAGCCTCGGAAGATTCCGAAGCCGCCATCGAGGCTTTAAAAGCTTATTATGTGGATTACAAAACGCCGGAAATCGCCCCGTATCTTTACGCGTACGGCGGGCGTGACGCTGTGTGGCATCTTTTCCGCGTCGTGGCGGGACTGGATTCGATGATTCTCGGCGAAGACCAGATCCTCGGCCAGTCGAAGGATGCTTTGGCCAATGCCGAAAAAATTCACGGCACCGGCAAGTTTCTGACCAAGGCTTTCCGGGAAGCAATCACCTTTTCGAAGAAAATCAAGACGGTTTACAAAATTTCCGAGACGCCTCTGTCCCTGTCGTCCACAGCCGTCAAACATGTGAAGCGCCTTTTCCCCGACGATTATCAGAACAAGAAAGTGCTGATCATCGGCTCAGGGAAAATGGGAACCCTGGCCCTCCAGTACATGGACGCCGAAGGTTTTAACGACGTGACCATGACCAACCGGACCTATCACCCGCCGGTAGACTATCAGAAGACGTATCACGGCGATGTGAAGGTGGTGCCTTATCCGGAACGCTACAGCATCGTGCCGGACATGGACGTGATCATCGCGGCAACCGCCTCTCCGCACACCATCCTGAAAAAAGCGGACTTTCCGGCTTTGACCAAACCGCTGCTGCTCATCGACCTCGCCCTGCCCCGGGATATTGACTCGGCGCTGGCAGATCTTGAGGGCGTGACCCTCTTGACCATCGACGATTTCAATCACATCATCGATGAAACGAAAGCTTATCGGGAACGGGTGGCGCAGAAAATTGCGGTGGCCGTCGAAGACGCCGTCGACGAAATGATGGAATGGCTTAAAAAATCCAAGGTCGACGGTATGGTCGGCGACCTCAACCGAAAGGCGGCCCGCCGTTCAGAAGAAACCATTGAAATTCTCAACAAGCGCTATCAATTTGAGGGAAAGGATTATGAATTCCTCAAAAAAATTGTGCACTCTGAATTTCGGAAAATGGTGATGCCCACGGTCAAGAAGCTCAAGTCCCTGGAAGACGACAAGAGCATCAAACAGGCGAAAAAAGCGTACGGCCTGCTTTTGGAAAACGAGGATGACGCCCAATGAAACTGCCCATTTTGTTAGAAGTCGGGGCAAAAGAAGCCCTGGTGGTCGGCGCCGGACCTGTGGGAAGGCGTCGGGCCAAATCTCTGGCCGAGGCGGGCTGCCGGGTCACTGTCGCCGCGCGGACCGCGCCGAAAGAGGGGCTGCCGCCGGGCTGCAAGCTGGCCGAAGGCGGCTACACTGCGGCTTTGCTGGCCCACAAAAGCATTGTGGTGGCGGCGACGAATCAGCGGGAGGTCAATGCGCAGATTGTGGCCGACTGCAAAACCAGGGGCATTTTGGTCAACGCTGCAGACGATCCGGAACATTCGGACTTCTTTTTCCCGTCTGTCATCCGGCGGGGCGACCTGACGCTGTCAGTCTGCACCGAAGGGGCCAGCCCGTCCATGACCCGCCAGATTGCGAGGGCTCTTCGGGAAACTTATCCCGAAAGCATCGGCGAACGGCTTCGCTATTTGAAAATTTTAAGGCCGCGCGTTCTAAAAAATGGTCAGTCCAAATCAGAACAGCGCAGGCTTTTAAAAGACATGACAGACTGGCCATTGGAAAAACTGCGGGAAGCAGCTGAAAGGGGAGACTAAGATGGAAAAAAATTGCGTGCGTGTTGGCACACGGGGGAGCCAGCTGGCGCTGACCCAAACCAAGTGGGTCATTGCGCAGTTAAAAAAAGCCTGTCCCGAATATGATTTTGAGCTGAAAGTGATCCGGACCCGGGGAGACGCAGATCAGAAACGGCCTTTGGATCAGATCGGCGGAAAAGGGCTTTTTACGAAAGAAATCGAAGACGAACTGTTGAACGGCCAGATTCAGTTGGCCGTTCACAGCATGAAGGACATGCCGGCAAAGCTGCCCAAGGGACTGATGCTCCTGCCGCCGCCGGTTCGGGAAGACCCGTCGGATGTGCTGGTGACCCATGAAGATGTCTGGGGCATCGAGGAACTCCGGGAAGGCGCTGTGATCGGCACTGGCAGCAAACGCCGGGCCTTTCAGATCAAACAGCTGCGCCAAGATATTCAGTGCGTCAATATACGCGGCAACATCGACACACGGCTTCGCAAGCTGGACAGCGAACATTTGGACGGCATCATTCTGGCAGCCGCGGGCATGAAACGCCTCGGGGTATACGGCCAGGGCGATTACGAAGTGCTGCCGCTGGAGCCGACCGACTTTATTTGTGCGCCGGCTCAGGGGATTCTCGCCCTTGAAGCCAGGGAAGACAACATGACCATTCGCAAAATGGCCGCGCGCATTGAAGACCGGACAGCCGCCATTCAGATGAAAGCAGAACGGGCGTTCCTCATCGCGCTGAACGGGGACTGCCACCTGCCCATCGGCGCTTACTGCGACATCAATCAAAGCGGCAGGCTGACCCTTCACGGCGTTTACGGCGACGCCTCCGGCGAACATCTGGCCATGGCCTCAGTCATGGGCACCTGCTGTGAGGCTGAATCCCTTGGCACGGCATTGGCCGATCAATTGAAAGGAGAAGTGGAAGGATGACGCCAAAGAAAACAGGCAAAGTCTATTTAGTAGGCGGCGGATGCGGCAATCCCGAATTTCTGACCCTTCGGGGACAGAAAGTGCTGTCCCGCTGCGATACGGTGGTGTACGACGCCCTGGTGAATCCCGCGCTTCTGGCCTGGGCGCCGGAAGACTGCGAACGCATTTACGTCGGCAAAAGAGCCGCCAATCACGCCCTGCCCCAGGATGGCATCAACGAACTGCTCGTCAAACTCGCCAAAGAGGGAAAAGAAGTGGTCCGTCTCAAAGGCGGAGACCCTTACGTTTTTGGCCGGGGCGGCGAAGAAGGTGTCGCCCTGCATCAGGCCGGCGTCTCCTTTGAAGAAGTGCCGGGGATCACGTCGGTGATCGGCGGCCTGGCCTGCGCAGGCATTCCCATCACCCATCGGGACTGTGCATCTTCTTTCCAGGTGGTCACGGGCCATCTCAAAAATGATGCGGCGCATCTGGACTGGAAAGTCCTTGCCGCGACAAAGGGCACCCTGGTTTTTCTGATGGGCATGAAAAACATCGAAAAGATCACGGCAAATTTGATAGAAAACGGCATGGACCCGAAGACGCCGGCGGCAGTCGTGCGGGAAGCTTCGACCCCGAGACAGGAAACCGTCACAGGGGAACTTGAAAACATCGCCGAAAAGGCGGAAAGTTTAAGTGCGCCGGCGCTGATTGTCATCGGCGAAGTGGTGAAGCTGCGGGACGACCTGCGTTTCTTCGACAACCGACCCTTTTTCGGCAGGCGCTTTGTGGTGACCCGCTCCCGGGCCCAGGCTTCGAAGCTCGTGGAAAAAATTCAGGAAGAAGGCGGCGAGTCCGTGATGTACCCGACCATCCGCATTCAGCCGGTGGCGTCGGAAATGGCGCGGCTCAAAACAGTGATCGGCCATCTTGCCGATTATTCCCATTTGATTTTGACGAGCGTCAACGGTGTGGCCCTGTTCTTTGAACAGCTCGACGCCTGTCATAAAGACGCCCGGGCATTGGCAGGACTCACAGTGACGGCCATCGGGAAAGCGACAGCCGCTGCCCTTAAAAAGCACGGCGTGACGCCGGACATTGTGCCGAAGCAGTTCGTCGGCGAGGCGCTGGTGGAAGCCCTGGCTCCTGAACTTTCGGCGGCCGACCGCATCTTAATGCCCCGGTCGAAAAACGCCCGGCCTTATGTCATGGAAGCCCTTTCCAAAATCTGCGAAGTCGACGAGATCAAAATTTACGAAACGTTGCGGGAAGACCGGACCGACGTGGACGTGCCGGCTCTTTTGAAAAGCAGAGATGTCGATTACATCACCTTTACTTCATCGACCACCGCGCGTTATTTCGCTGAAAAAATCGGCCCGGACTGTGCGGCGCTGTTCAAGACATCCGGCGCAAAATGCGCGTCCATCGGCCCGAAAACCTCTGAACAGCTGAAGAAGCTGGGTCTTCCTGTCGACATTCAGGCGACCACCTACACCATCGACGGACTCGTCGAAGCCATAAAAGAGGATTGCATAAAAGCGCATTAACGCGTATGATTATTCTATACAATATGAGGTTATGTGTTTTTTTAGAAAGAAGGTTTTAATATGTTACCGACCAGATTGAGAAAAAATGAAAAGATTCGTAAATTGATCCGCGAAACGCGCCTGTCTATGGATGACGTGGTGTATCCGGTTTTCGTGATCGAAGGCACGAACATCAAAGAAGAAATTCCGTCCATGAAGGGTCAGTACCGCTACTCCATCGACCGGCTGGACGAAGCCGTCGACATGTTCAAAGCGGCCGGCATTGAATACATTATTTTATTCGGCATTCCGGACGAAAGCAAAAAAGACGCCGAGGGCACCCCGGCTTTCGCAGATGACGGCATCGTCCAGCAGGCGATCCGGAAACTCAAAGCCCTCATGCCGGAACTTTACATCATCGGCGACGTCTGCCTGTGCGAATACAAAGCCGACGGGCACTGCTGCTTCTTTGAAGAAAACGGCGATATCAAGCGGGGCAAATCCCTGGATACCCTGTGCAAAGTCGCAGTGAGCCAGGCCCGGGCCGGCGTCGACATGATCGCACCGTCCGACATGATGGACGGACACATCACTGCTTTGAGAAAAGCCCTCGACGACGCCGGATTTGAAAGCATCCCGATCATGGGCTACTCCGCTAAATTTGCTTCGACCTTCTACGGCCCCTTCCGGGACGCTGCAGATTCGGCTCCGGCTTTCGGCGACCGCCGTTCCTATCAGATGGACCCGGCCAACGGCAAAGAAGCGCTCAAGGAAATCGAACTGGATATCGAAGAAGGCGCGGACATCGTCATGGTCAAGCCGGCGATGCCTTATCTGGATGTGCTCAGCCAAGGCAAGGAACTGTCTTTCCTGCCAATGGCAGCCTATCAGGTTTCCGGCGAATACGCCATGATCCGCACCGCTGTGGACCAGGGCCTGCTCGACGAACGGGCGATTTTCGAAAGCCTGATCTGTATCAAACGGGCCGGCGCAGAAATCATCATCACCTACTTTGCGCCGATTTTGAAAGATTTGCTTGCAAAATATCAGGATTAAGCCAATGCGTCACGAACATTCAGAACAATTATTCAAACGGGCTAAAAAAGTGATCCCCGGCGGGGTGAACTCGCCGGTCCGCGCTTTTAAAAACGTCGGCATCGCGCCGGTGTTTGCCGAAAAGGGCAAAGGCTCCAAAATCACCGATGCCGATCAGAATGTCTACACGGACTACATCTGTTCGTGGGGACCTTTGATTTTCGGACACGCTTCAGATATTTATTATCACGATATCGACAAGGCCCTGGCCAAGGGGAGCACCTTTGGCCTGGCGACGGAAATTGAAATCGAAATGGCGGAAGCCCTTGTCGACGCGTTCCCAAGTGTGGAACAGGTCCGGATGGTCAACTCTGGGACGGAAGCGACGATGTCTGCGATCCGCCTGGCGAGAGGTTACACGGGACGGGAAAAGTTCATCAAATTCGAAGGCTGCTACCACGGTCATTCAGACTCCCTGCTCGTGAAATCCGGTTCGGGCACCCTGACCTTTGGGGAACCGACGAGCGCCGGGGTCACCAAGGGGACCGCGAAAGACACTTTGGTCGCCGTGTACAACGATCTGGATTCGGTCAAAGCTCTTTTTGCTGAAAACAAAGGGGAAATCGCCTGCGTCATCGTCGAACCGGTCGCGGGCAATATGGGCGTTGTGCCGCCAAATCCTGGCTTTATGGAAGGCCTGCGGGCGATCACTGAAGAAGAAGGGGCGCTTCTGATTTTTGACGAAGTGATCACCGGCTTCCGAGTCGCTTACGGCGGCGCGCAGACGCTGATGAACATCAAACCGGATTTAACCACCGTCGGCAAAATCATCGGCGGCGGCATGCCCGTGGGCGCCTTTGGCGGGCGCGCGGACATCATGGCGATGCTGGCGCCGGACGGCCCGGTTTATCAGGCCGGCACCCTGTCGGGCAACCCCATCGCGATGCACATGGGCCTCAACACCCTGCGCTATCTCAAAGCCCATCCGGAAACCTACGACATCGTCAACGCCCGGGCGAAGCGTCTGGCCGAAGGCTTTGAAGCCAATATTAAGGCCACAGACGTCAAAGCGGTAGTAAACCGCTATGCCGGCATGTCGGCGCTGTTCTTCACCGACCGGAAAGTCGAAAACTTCGATGACGTGATGACCAGCGACACAAAGGTCTACGCTGATTATTTCAGAAAGATGCTCGATATGGGCAACATGCTGCCGCCGTCTCAGTACGAAGGCATTTTTGTTTCCCGCGCCCACACCGAAGCGGATATTGACAAAACCATTGCGGACAACCGCAAGGCCCTGGAAGCGATTGCGGAAGGACGCGAATAAGGAGAACACCGATGAAAAAACAGGCATTGCTGGTCATCTCTTTCGGCACGTCCTATCATGAAACCTACCACAAGACCATCGAAAAGATCTGTGAAGATCTGCAGGCGGCGTTTCCGAACGCCGATTTGTTCCTAGCCTACACGTCGAAGATCATCGTTAAAAAACTAAAGAAACGGGATGGTATCGACGTCATGACGCCAGCCGAAGCGATGGACAAAATCGTCGCAGAGGGCTACGATGAAGTGCTCTGTCAAACCACCCACGTGATCAACGGCCACGAATTTTACGGCATGATTCGGGAACTCAGAGCCTATCTTCCGAAAATCGCAAGCATTAAAATCGGCCGCCCTCTTTTGAGCAGTCACGATGATTTTATGCAGGTGACCGACATTTTGCTCGGACAGGTGCCGCCGCTGTCGCCGGTGGACGCCTTGGTTTTCATGGGACACGGTACGGAACATCACGCCAATTCAGCTTACCCGGCCATGGATCATTATTTAAAACAAGCCGGCGGCTCGCAGATTTACATGGCGACTGTCGAAGGTTATCCAACATTGGAGGAAGTGGCGGCGCATTTGAAAGCGCAGCACATCCGGCGCGTCACCCTGATGCCCTTTATGGTTGTCGCAGGGGACCACGCCCTCAACGATATGGCTGGAGAAGACGAAGATTCCTGGAAAAATCAGCTTAAAGGGGATGGCTTTGATGTGAACTGTATTGTAAAAGGCATGGGAGAGCTTCCGGCGGTCCGCGGTTTATTTGTTGAGCACCTTCAAAACGGAGTTGATTTAAAGGAGTTATTATGAGCGATCAAACAGTTTATCTGATCGGAGCCGGTCCGGGAGATCCGGAACTGATCACCCTCAAAGGCAAACGCCTTATCGAAGCAGCCGACGTGATTATTTACGCAGGATCACTGGTCAATCCCCATGTTCTGGACGGCCACAAGCCGGACGCTGAAATCCACAATTCAGCGTCGATGACGTTGGATGAAGTCATCGACGTGATGAAAAAGGGGATTGATGCCGGAAAACGAGTGGTCCGGGTACATACCGGCGACCCGTCCATTTACGGCGCCATCCGGGAACAAATGGACCGACTCGAAGAAATGGGCATTCCCTACGAAGTGGTGCCGGGGGTTTCCTCATTTACGGCGTCCGCCTCGGTCCTTAAAAAAGAATTCACCTTGCCGGACGTGTCCCAGACTGTGATCTGCACGCGCCTTGAAGGCCGTACGCCGGTGCCGGAACGGGAACAGCTGGAAACCCTGGCGAAGCACCGGGCTTCCATGGCCATTTTCCTGTCGGTTCAGAATATCGGCGAAGTGGTCCGCCGCCTGCTCACGTCCTATCCTGAACAGACGCCGGTGGCTGTCGTTCAGCGCGCCACCTGGCCGGATCAGAAAATCGTTCAGGGCACATTGGCCGACATCGAAGAAAAAGTGAAGGCGGCCGATATTCACAAGACGGCGCAGATTCTCGTCGGCGATTTCCTCGGAGACCGCTACGAACTGTCTAAACTTTACGACCCGAGCTTCAGCCACGAGTTCAGAAAAGCCAAGGTTTAATGAATGAAGAAGCGCTGGGCTTTTCTAAGTGTCAGCCGGGAGGGGGCGCGCCTGGCCGGGCGCTGCGCCAAGGCCATGGCCGGCGAGGTGCAGATTTCGGTTTACACCCTTAAAAAATATGCAGAGGGAGCCGCGCAGCCTTACCCCGGCGACAGCAAGCTTGGATCTTTCTGGGCGCAGGCGATGATGGACTTCGATGTGCTGGTCTGTGTCATGGCAGCGGGCATTGTCGTGCGGGGCATTGCGCCCTATATTCAGCACAAGTCAAAAGATCCTGCAGTGCTGGTGCTCGACGCCGGCGGCCGTTACGTGATCAGCCTGCTGTCCGGCCATTTGGGCGGCGCCAATGCCGCAGCGAGGACGTTGTCCACGCGAATCGGCGCCGAACCGGTCATCACAACGGGAACGGACGTGGCCGGGCTTTTGGCTGTGGACACGCTGGCCCAGAAACTTAACTGCACCTTTACGGATTTCGAGGCCGCCAAAAATGTGACGGCCTTGATTTTAGATCAGAAACCCGTTGAAATCGTCAATGAAGCGGGCGTGGATTTGTCGGCTGTTTCTCTGCCGGACACGGTGGCGGTAACGGCACGCATGACAGCATCCTCCCAGGGGCAGATTGTGATTTCTGAAAGCGACCGGCTGACCCTTCAGTCCGGTCATCAGGTTCAGCTGATTCCCCGGGATATGGTGCTCGGCATCGGCTGTAAGAAAAACACGCCGGCCGAACGCATCACGGCAAAGGTGAAAGGGCTTTTGAAGGCCTATCACCTGCATCCCAAGGCCCTCGCCGTTTTTGCGACCATCGGGCTCAAAGCCCATGAGCAGGGGTTAATTAAAAGTGCCGAAGCTTTTGGCGCAGCGGTCAAAATTGTAGAGGATGATGCCATTAAATCCGTTCAGGATCGATTTGAAGGCTCGGATTTTGTCGAAAAGATCACCGGCCTTCGCGGCGTCAGTGAACCGGCCGGCTATGTTGCGTCAGGACAGGGGAATTGTATTGCCCCTGTGGTGAAGGGAGACGGCGTCACGCTGTCCCTGTGGCGAATGGCGCACAATCAAAAATAGAATCAGAGAGAAAATAATGAATCAGAAAAAAATTTATGTGACAGGGCTTGGCCCTGGCAATGCAGACCACATGACAGGGGCTGCACTGGCTTCCATGGCCGATGCGGATATTGTCGTGGGTTATAAAACCTATATCGATTTAATTAAAGATCTGGACTGTGTCCAGGGCAAAACCCTGAAAGCGTCCGGCATGCGCAAGGAAGTCGACCGCTGCCAGGAATGTCTGGACTTGGCCCTGGAAGGCAAAACGGTGACTTTGGTCAGTTCCGGAGACGCCGGGGTTTACGGCATGGCCGGCATCATGCTGGAACTGGTTGAAAAACAGAAGGCCGACGTGGAAGTGGAAGTGGTGCCGGGGATTTCAGCCGTCAACGCAGCCGCTTCTATTCTGGGGGCACCGCTGATGCACGATTATGCCGTGATTTCCCTGTCCAATTTGTTAACCGACTGGGAACTGATCAAGAAGCGCATCCGCTGCGCCGGCGAAGGGGATTTTGTCATCGCCCTGTACAACCCGAAAAGCAAAGGACGCCCGACCAATATCAACACCTGTCAGGAAATCCTGCTTCAGGTGAAAGATCCCAAGACGCCGGTGGGCATCGTCCAGAACGCCATGCGGGACGGCCAGAAAAAATGCATCACGACGCTGGATCAGATGTGCGATCAGGAAATCAACATGTTCTCCCTCGTGATCATCGGCAATTCTAAAACCTACGTTTCAGAAGACGGTCAGACGATGATCACCCCGAGGGGGTACAGACTGTGATCTTTCTCGAAGGCGGAACGGCTGACGGGAGAGAGGCGGCCGAGCGTCTGGCGGCTGCCGGAGAAGAAGTCATCTACTCGTCGATTTCCAATTACAACGCGCCCAAAGAAAACCGCCATCTGCATTGGCATATCGGGACGATGGACGCCGATCAGCTGAAAGATTTTCTGACTGAACAAAAGGTGACGGTTTTCGTCGATGCGACCCACCCCTACGCCAGACAAGCGTCCGTCAACGCCATGGCCGCCTGCGGCGCCCTGCATCTGCGCTACATCCGTTTTGAACGCCCGGGCATTTTAAGTATGGCGCCGGAACTTCAGAAGCAGGTGCGCCATTTTCCGGATTACGATGAGATGGTGAGTTACCTTCAAAATTTCCCGGGAAATATTCTGACGACCACAGGCAGTCGGGAACTGGCCCATTATCAGACCCTTGACAAGGAACGGCTCTTCATCCGGGTGCTGCCCACGTCGTCAGTGTTAAAAAAATGCGAGGGGCTGGGCTACAAGCCAAGCCACATCTTCGGGATGCAGGGGCCTTTTTCACAGGCCATGAATGTGGCAATGATTGAAGACCACGAGATCCGCTTTGTGACGACCAAGGACTCCGGCGATATCGGCGGGGTCGCGGATAAAATCAGGGCGGCGAAGGAAAAGGGTGCGGAAGTGCTTTGTGTCGACCGCCCGGATTTAGACTATCCGGAAGTTTACGCCGATATCGACCGGCTTTTAGGACAGCTTGCCGCGCGGAAAGACGATACGCAGGGATAAGGAGTGCAGAACAGACATGGGAAATAAAGCGAAAAAAATAATGTTTCAGGGAACAGGTTCATCCGTTGGAAAAAGTTTGATGTGTGCCGCGATGTGCCGGATTTTTACGGATATGGGCATGACGGTCAGACCCTTTAAGGCGCAGAACATGGCCCTGAATTCATTTATCACAAAAGACGGCAAAGAAATGGGCCGCGCTCAGGTGACCCAGGCGGAATGTGCACGCATCGAACCTGACGTGCGCATGAACCCGGTTTTGCTCAAACCGAATTCCGATGTCGGCTCCCAGGTCATTTTAAACGGCGTGGCGGAATTCAATATGGATGCGGCGGATTATCACCGCTACAAGAGTAAACTCACGAATGTCGTCATGGACGCTTACAACAGTTTGGCGGAAGAAGCCGACGTCGTGGTCATCGAAGGCGCTGGCAGCCCCGCGGAAATCAATCTGCGGGAAAACGACATCGTGAACATGGGACTGGCGGAAATGATCGACGCGCCGGTGGTGCTGATCGGAGATATCGACCGGGGCGGGGTGTTCGCTTCGGTTTACGGCACCGTCAAGCTGCTGCCCCCTGAAGAACAGGCCCGCTTCGCCGGATACATCATCAACAAGTTCCGGGGCGATGTGGCCTTGTTAAAACCCGGCATCGACATGATGGACCCGATGCTGAACGTGCCCTGTCTCGGCGTGGTGCCCTACACCCGCTTGGTCATCGACGATGAAGACTCTGTTACCGAACGGTGGTACGGCAAACACAACGGCCAGATTACCATCGGCATCGTCCGCCTCCGCCACGTGTCGAATTTCACCGACGCGACGGTTTTCGACATGTATCCGGAAGTGTCCGTGGAATACTACAAAAATGAACGGGAAATCGAGCGGGCAGAGCCGGATCTGTTAATCATTCCGGGATCGAAAAACACCATCGACGATGTCAAACACCTCAAAATGTCCAAGATGGCCGACGCCATCATTAAAAAACATGAAGAAGGGGTGCCGGTTGTCGGCATTTGCGGTGGGTATCAGATTATCGGCAAAACCATTTCCGATCCCTATCATGTGGAATCCCAGGCCGATCAGATCGAAGGACTGGGCCTTTTGGACATCGACACGGAACTCGAAGAAACGAAGACGACGACTCAGGAAACCGGGACCATGCTCAACGGGTTCCTCGACATCGATCCCAAAAACAAAAAAGTCCGGGGCTATGAAATTCATATGGGCAAATCCGAACCGAGAAATGCCGAAACCAAGCCCTTTGCCAGATTGGCCGACGGCCGCCTGGACGGGGCCGTGTCGGCGGACAAAACCGTGGTGGGTACGTATCTCCACGGAATTTTCGACAACGATGAGCTGCGGGAAAGCCTGCTCAATCAGATCAAGGCGAAAAAGCACATGGCCGCCGGCAGCGTCCGGGATTATCAGGCCTTTAAGGAAAGTCAGTACAATCTGCTGGCGAAAACGGTGAAGGAAGCCCTCGATATGGATCAGATCATGGCCATTCTCGACGGCAGCTGGAGGGATTGATGACCGTTTCATATTGGATTTGGATGCTGATGATTCTCGGCGCCGTGGCATTGGACTGGATCATCGGGGACCCGGTCAAAATTCCCCATCCCATTGTCTGGATCGGCAGATTAATTGGAAAATTCACCAAACTTTTCAATACTGCGCCGGAAAAAAAAGGCCCTTCCCGGGCTAAGGGCCTTCTGATGTGGGCGCTTGTGATCCTCATCACAGGGGGTGTGACCGCCTTGGTGCAGTGGCTCTGTCTGAAGATTCATCCCGTTCTCTTTATCGCGGTGGCCGTGTGGTTTTTGGGGACAACTTTGGCCGAAAAGAGCCTGCGTCAAGCCGTTGAAAATGTCGGAAAGGCCTTAGACAAAGGCGACCTCCCCTCGGCGAGACAGCAGGTCGGCTATCTGTGCGGCCGGGACACCAGTGCCCTGTCCGAACACGAAATCATCCGGGCGACAGTGGAGACGACTGCGGAAAATACCATCGATGGTATTCTGGCTCCGCTGTTTTATATGTTTCTCGGGGTGATCCTTCAGCACTTTGTGTGGTTTCTCACGCCGCTGACCCTGGCCATGGTGTACAAGGCCGTGAACACAATGGATTCGATGACCGGTTATATTCAGGCGCCGTACACCCATTTCGGCTACTTCCCGGCAAAACTCGACGACGTTTTTAATTTTCCCGCTGCGCGTCTGGGATCGTGGGTGATGCTCGGAGCCGGCGGCATCATCGGCGATGACTTTAAAAACGGCTGCCGCATTTACAAACGGGACAAGAACAATCACAGAAGCCCCAACGCCGGGCATCCGGAATCGGCGGCGGCCGGCCTGCTGCACATTCAGATCGGCGGCACCAATATCTATTTCGGGCAGGTCGTCGAAAAGCCCACGATCGGCGATGCGGACGAACCTTTGTCCGCGGCGCATATTAAAAAGACCCTCGGCATTATGACTGCGTCGGAAGTTGGCCTGGCATTTTTGGGTGTGGTTGTTTACATCGCGGCCATTTTCCTGCAGATGCTGAAATAAAGACAGAGGAGGACAAATTGAATCGTCATGGAGGTTATCAGGGCGAGCGTTCTGAAATGCTCGATTTTTCAGTCAACATTAATCCCTTGGGCATGCCGCCCCATTTGAAGTACGCATTGGAAGACGCCCTCGACGGGCTGGGCCGTTATCCGGAACCCGACGGCCGGCGACACAAAAAGCGCCTTGCCCGGCGCCTTGGCGTCGCTGACGACTGGGTGATTCTCGGCAACGGTGGCATCGAGCTCATTTATTTATACGCGTCGGCTTTTTCAGGGGGGACCGCGGTGATTGTGGTGCCGACCTTTAATGAATACGCCGAAGCCCTTTCCAATGCCGGGTGGGATCTGCGCCTGTGGCAGACGGATTGGGATTCCCGCTTCCGTCTCGACGCCGAAGCTTTCGCCGACTACGTCTGCCAGACCCAGCCGACCGCGGTTTTCCTGTGCAACCCCAACAATCCGACCGGGGTGGCCTATTCACCGAATTATATCAAAAATTTGATGGATCAGTGCCCGGATACGGTGCAGTGGTTCATCGACGAGTCCTTCGTTGGATTTTCCTCCAAGGCCTCCTGTTTTGAACTGGTGGACGGCAGCCGGCCGGTGATTCTGCTGCGTTCGATGACGAAGTTTTTCGGCATTCCGGGACTGCGTCTGGGCTACGCCGTCGGACATCCGAAACTGATTTCCAAAATGGCCGGGGTGCAGATGCCGTGGAGCGTCAACAGTCTGGCCCTGACGGCGTTGGACAATTTATTTGAAGATCAGAAGTACATCGACGACACGATTTCCTACACCCAGCGGGAACGGGACCGGGTCCGGGCCGCCCTGAGCAAGATCCCCGGACTCGACGTTCTGCCGTCCAGCGCGGATTTCCATTTGATGCGCCTTCAGGAAGGGACGGCGGCCGATTTAAATGCCCTGCTCGAAACTCAAAAAATCTACATCCGGACCTGCGAAGATTTTGTGGGATTGGGGGATGCGTATTTTCGGGCGGCGGTCAAGAAAAAAGATGAAAATGACCGGCTGATCGCGGCGCTGTCTGCGATTTTGACCCATCAAAAAGCATAGGAACGAGGAGAGATATGAGTATTACGTTGGTAACGGGCGGCGCCCGCAGCGGCAAGAGCCGCTACGCCGAAAAACAGGTGCTGATTTCAGAAGCGGCCGGTCACGGGCCTGTGGCTTACATCGCGACGGCCATTCCCTTTGACGACGGCATGAAGGACCGCATCGCCAAGCACCAGGCGAGACGGCCGAAACGCTGGGCGACGGTGGAGCAGTACAAAAACTTTAGGACTTTATTGCAGCATCCGGCCTTTGCAGAAGCCCAGACCGTTTTGTTTGACTGCCTGACCGTGATGATCACCAACCAGATGATGGATCTGGAAAAAGACTGGGATCACGTTTCAATGGAACGGGCCGGCGAGATAGAAGAGCAGATCTTAAAAGACACGGCCGATCTGCTGCACGCCATGGCCCTGAAAAGAGAAAGCTACATCGTCACCAACGAAGTGGGCATGGGGCTGGTGCCGGCGTACCGGATGGGCAATTTGTTCCGGGACATTGCCGGAAGGGTGAATCAGATGGTAGCCGCCGAAGCCGACCGTGTGGTCTTCTGCGTGAGCGGCATTCCCATGACGATCAAAAACAGCGGAACTTTTGAAAAAATATAAGCACACAAAGCGAATGAGATTAACCTGCTCGGGTTAATCTTATTTTTTTTGCTTTTTTATAAAATTTATTAAATGTAAATTGTTGTCAGATGCTAACATAGTGACCGTACACATTGTATACAATATGGATTATAGAGAATGAAAAGAAATTGAACAAAATTTGGAAGAAGGCACATTATGAAATTTAATCCGGTGACAGATGAATTAGTACAGGCCCTGAAAGATGCTCTGGGCGAACACAAGGTCAAGCAGGACCCTGATGTTCTGGAAGCGTACAAAACCGATCAGGAAGGGGATGCGAAATATCATCACATGCCTGAACTGGTGGTTTTCCCAGAATCGACAGAAGAAGTGGCCAAAGTGGTGCGGCTCGCGAATCAGTACAAGGTGCCGATTACGCCGAGAAGCGGCGGCACTTCGGTTTCCCGCGGGGCTATTCCGATTTACCACGGCATTGTCCTGGTGCTCACGAAAATGAACCACATTCTCAAAGTGGACGGCGAAAATCTGTACGCGGTGGCTGAAAGCGGCGTTTACACTTCAGATCTTCAGAACGCGGCCAAGGCGAAGGGACTGATTTACGCCGGCGACCCGTGCTCAGCGACGAGCTGCATGATCGGCGGCAACGTCGCGACGAACGCCGGCGGCGACCGCGCCGTGAAATACGGTGTGACCCGGGATCAGATCTACGCGCTGAAAGTCGTCACCCCGACGGGAGACATCGTCACCGTCGGCAAGCGGACGAAGAAGAACGCCTGCGGCTACGCACTGGAACAGTTGCTCATCGGTTCAGAAGGGACCCTGGGCATCATCACCGAAATCACGGTTAAACTTCTGCCCCTTCCGAAATACCGCCAGGATGTGGTCGCGGTCTTCCGGGACAACGCAAAGGCCCTGCGCCTGCCCAACCGTCTGACCAAGGAAGGCATTGTGGCCACGAGCATGGAATACCTGGACTACAAAGCCATCAAGGCCGTCGCCGAATATCTCGATGTCACGGCACCTTTCGCTGAAGATTTCTGCGTTTACGTCATCATGACCATCGAAACTTACAACGAAGAATACATGGATCAGCAGCTGGTGACCATCGACGAAGTGTCCCGGGAAATGGGCGCTGAAGATGTGCGCATCATCGAACCGAAATCCACGATCTGGGATCTGCGCAAGAACTTCGGCGAAGCCGCAAGGGAAGCGAGCCCGAAATATTATCAGGAAGATTTTGTTGTGCCTTTGGACAAAATCATCGACGTCATGGAATTCATCCCGACCGTGGAAAAGAAGTGCGGCATTCCGACGATCACCTGCGCCCACATCGGCGACGGCAACATCCACACTGCGCTGATGAATTACGACTTTGACGACGACGAATGGGCGCAGAAAGTTGAAGATTTCCACGCTGAAGTCTATCCGATGGTGTACAGCGTCGGCGGCACGATGTCCGGGGAACACGGCATCGGCTACAAACGGGTGAAGGATTTTGCCAAATACACGGATCCCGCTGAACTTAACATGATGAAGGCCATCAAAAAAGCCCTCGACCCCAACGATATTCTGAATCCGGGGAAAATTTTTGATCTGGACTAACGGCTGGTTTCTTAAGACGCCTCACGGGGCGTCTTTTTTTGAGGGTTAAAATTTTGGCAGAAAAACCAGATCATGATATAATAAATCCGTATGAACAAAGGATGAAGCAGGTGAATTATGGATCAAACGACACTTTATCTCGTGCGTCACGGCACGACGGAATACAACGAAGAAATGCGACTTCAGGGGCGCAGCGATATCCCCCTGAACGATTTGGGAAAGGCCCAGGGCAGACTTTTAACCGATTATTTTAAAGATATTCCCATTGACATCGGCGTCACAGGCCCCCTGTCCCGGGCGAGACAGACTTTGGACTATATCCTCGGGGACCGGAAAGATCAGATCCCGATTATCGTCGAACCGGACATCACTGAAATTTACGGCGGCGACGCGGAAGGCCGGCGCTTTTCGGAAATCAACGTCTTTTTCCCGAAACTCCTCGATGCCATGAAAAATGACCCCAGCCGTTTCGACCCGCCCAACGGGGAATCGGGGCCTGAGGTGTACCGCCGTGTCACCCGGGCGGTGATGAAGATTTTAAAGGCGCATCCGGGGAAAACCATCGCCATGGCGTCCCACGGCTTCGCCATTGACACGTTTTTGAATTACGCAGAGGGCCATCCGGAAGATCAGATGATTTCCCGGATATTAGATAATGTGGCTGTCAGCAAATTCACGTACGACCCCGAAACGGATACCCTGAAGACCGACTACATTGGAGATAGCCACCATCTGTCTGACGAATACCGGCAGAATTACGACTGGGAAGCCCTGTCGAGGCCCCTCCCGCTGTTCGTGTATTACCCGAAATGTTCGACGTGCAGGAAGGCGAAGGCATTTCTTGACAGCTGCGGCGTGGCCTATCAGGCCCGGGACATTGTGGGCGACCGGCTGAAAGCTTCTGAACTTCTGGCGCTGATGGATCGCTCAGAACTGCCGGTCCGGCGCTTTTTCAACACGTCGGGCAAGTTGTATCGGGAAATGAACCTGAAGGATAAAGTCGGCAGCATGACGCCGGAAGAAGCGGCAGACTGCCTGAGTCAAAACGGGATGTTAGTCAAGCGGCCGGTCCTGGCACTGCCGGACCGGGTGATTCTGGGCTTTAAAGAAGACGCGTGGCGCGATTTTTTAAAGCTGTAAATTGAAAAACATAAAGGAAATGAAACGATGAAAATCAAGAAATATGCAGAGCGGCTCCCTCAGTACACCCTCAAAGCCGTGATGCCTTTTGTCAAACTGCCGAAACCGCCGATTTTGTCTGGAGTCGGCATGCTGCGCCGTTTCCCGGAAGTGATGGCGATGACAGCGGTGAAAAAAGTCTTAATCATCTGCGACGGCGCGGTGAGCGCTCAGCCTTTTATGGCACAGTTTCAGGAAGATCTCAAACGTCAGAAGATCGCGTCTGTGGTGTACGGTCGGGACGACATGGAACTGGAGCTTCACGACGTATACAACGCGGTGGATGTTTACTTGTCGGAATTGTGCGACGGCGTCGTCGGCGTTGGCGGCGGGTCAGCGATCGACTGTGCGAAGCTGACTGCAGCCCGGGTGACGAATACCAAACCGATTCCTAAAATGAACGGTGTGGGCCGGGTGTTTCATCGGCTGCCGCCGCTGTTCGCCGTGCCGACGGCCTTCGGCACCGGCAGCGAAGCGTCGACTGCAGCGGTGGCGCTGGACGGCGAAAACGGCCGCAAGCTCACGGTGATGGACCCGAAACTCTGCCCCTTGGCTGTGTGCCTCGATCCGAAGCTTACGGTCACCTTAAGCCCGGAACAGACGGCGCTGATGGGGATGGAAGCTCTGACACTGGCCATCGAGGCAGACACGGGTCTGTTCGATTCGGATGAAGTGCGCACAGATGCTTTGGATGCGACGCGGCTGATTTTTGAAAATCTGGAGGCAGCAGTCGAAGACCCTGAAGCGCTGGTGCCCCGCATGCATCTGCAGAAAGCGGCTTGCCTGTCAGGAGAAGCCTTCAGCCGGGGAGCGGCAGGCTATACCTTTATCATTTCCAATGTGCTGGCGGTGCAGTATCAGCTGCCGACGGCTGCATTAAATGCGGCGGTTCTGCCTTTGGTTTTGTCTTTCTCCAAGGAACGCTGTGCCGGAAAACTGGCGGAATTGGCTTACAACGCCGGTTTTGGCACCGAGTGGGACGAAGATCTGCAGCTGGCAGAGGCCCTGATCGAAAGGCTGCATCAAATGAACCGCACTTTTGGTATTTCAGAGACAGTCCCGGCACTGAAGCCCGGCAATATCAGCGCCCTGGCTGACGCCGTCATCGCGGCGAAAAATCCGGCTTATCCAGTGCCGAAAATCATGGAAAAAGCGGACTGCGAGCGGCTGCTGGCTGCCTTATTGGATTAAGGTCAAAGGCGAATGTGCTGAAGGCAACAGGCCTTCAGCATTTTTTATGGAAAGTCAAAGATTATATGTTATAATTTTAAAAATTCTGTAAATAGGAATCGTATAATACATAAAATGGAACGAAAAAAACTTTTAATTTTAATGAACGGCGTCGCGGGGACAGGGCTGGCCAATACCCACGCACTCGATATTATTGCGGCTTTTGCCCGGGAAGGGTGCGAGTCGACAGTTTATCCTATCCTGCCCTCTGAAGGCCTGACGGCAGAGAAAATTCTCGAAGAAGTGGACGGCCGGTTTGACCTGGTTGTGTGCATCGGCGGAGATGGCACGCTCAACCACGCGATTAATGGGATGATGCACATGCACCATCGTCCAGTTCTCGGGTATATTCCAAGCGGAAGCACCAACGACTTTGCGAAGGGCATCGGGATTCCGGCCGACCTCATGGCTCAGTGCAAGACCATCGCGGGACACAACAGCGAACATTACGACATTGGCCGCCTCAATGACCGGTATTTCAATTATATTGCCGCCTTTGGCGCCTTCACGTCCATTTCTTACGACACGAGCCAGACCTTTAAGAACGCGATCGGCCACGCGGCGTACATGATCAAGGCCATCATGAGTATTCCCCAAAATTTCAAATACTCCTGTCATCTGACCATGACCCACGACGGGGTCACCGAAGAGCGGGACGCTTTGTTCGGCTGCATTTCGAATACGACCAGCATGGGCGGCTTTGAAATGCCTTTTTCAGAACACGTCAAGCTCTCAGACGGCATTTTTGAAGTCATGATCATTAAAACCCCGCCGATGTGGATTGAAATCAATCAGATTTTGACGGCGCTGCTGTCCGGCAATACGAACAATCCCTATATCGAAGTATTCCAGACCCGGGAAATCACCTTTGACATGGACGAAGAAACGGCGTGGACCGTCGACGGCGAATACGGCGGCAGCTATAAGCACGCAGCCGTCAATGTGGAACACAAGGCCATCGAAATCATGCTGCCGACCCCCGACGAAAAGGAAAAGATGGACGCAGCCAGCCAGCCGATTTTTCCGGAATAAAGACGAAGTGAGAAGGGGAGAAAAAGAGAGAACATGAATCCAGACGAAATCAAAAAGATATTTGAAAAATCCCAAAAAGATCACGAGCAGTTTGAAGAAAATCAGAAGCGCCGCATGATGGTCCAGGCGGCAAAGGAAGTGGCCCCGTCCCAGGGCGGCGCGGTCACGACCGACATGCGGGTTGCCGAAATTTTAGAGGTGCATCCGTCCGCAGCGGAATACCTCGTTGAGGATTGGAATCTGGCCTGCATCAGCTGCCCGGCCTCCCAGACCGAAACCCTGGCTCAGGCGGCCCAGGTGCACGGCCTGGACGGCGAGGAAGTGTGTGCGGCTTTAAACGATTTTTTAGAAGACACCGCGATGATCCAGGCAGAAGAAATCGAGTAATCAAAAAAAAGAAGACCTTTTGGTCTTCTTTTTTTGATGATCAGGCATAATCGTGCTTTTTCCGGAGGAGCAAGGCCGCGTTGATGACCACGAAAACAGAGCCGCAGTTGTGCCACAGGGCACCGGTGATCGGCACGAGAAGGCCGAGTCCCGAGAGGACGATGGCCGTGAAGTTTAAGATCATTGCGACCACGATGTTCTGCTTGATTTTTCGCATGCATTGGTGGGACATGTCGAACAGCCCCAAAAGGCCTTTCAAATCATCGCTGACGAGGACTGCACTGGCGGATTCGACGGCGATATCGGAGCCGATGCCCCCCATGGCGATGCCGGCGTAGGCGGAGGACAGGGCCAGCGCATCGTTGATGCCGTCGCCGGTCATGGCGACGTGGTGCCCTTTTTCGGCCATGTCTTTGAGATAGGCCATTTTGTCTTCGGGCATGAGTTCGCTGTGTACCTCGTCGATGCCCACGGCTTCGGCAATTTTTTCGGCGATGGTCTGACGGTCGCCGGTGAGCATCACCGGATGGAGGCCGGGGTTTTTCAGGGCGGCGACTGTGGTTTTAGCTTCTTCCCGAATGGGGTCTGCGAGGGCGATGAGCCCGACGGGTTCTCCTGAGACGGCGACAGCGATGGGCGTGGAGCCCGATTCGACGATGCGCCTCGCTTCGGCCTGAACAGCGTCTGAAGGGAAGAGGGAAGCCTTGCCCACTAAAACCGTCTGGCCGTCAATTTCAGCCTGAATGCCTTCGCCCTGGCGCACTTCAGCTTTTTCACAGGAAAGCAGCGCATCTTCTGTGCGCTTGTGATAAGCAGCGACGATGGCTTTGCCGAAGAGATGTTCGGAATAATGTTCGACAGAGGCTGCGAGTTTGAGCAGCGCTTCTTCAGTGCGGCCGGAGTCGAGGGAGACGATTTCAGTGACCGCCGGATGTCCTTGGGTCAGGGTGCCGGTTTTATCAAAGGCGATGGTGTCGACACCGGAGAGGCGTTCGAGGGCGTCGCCGCTTTTGACGAGAATGCCGTAATGGGTCAAGTTGCCGATGGCCGCTGCGACAGCAGTGGGCGTTGCGAGGACAAAGGCGCAGGGGCAGAAGACGACGAGCACCGTCACGGCACGGCTGAACATACCTGTCAGCAGACCGACAGCGACGGCACAGCCCAAAGCGACGAGCACCATCCAGGTTGCCCATTTGTCGGCCAGGCTGACGATGGGCGCCTTGTTGGCGTCGGCTTCCTTGGCCAGGTTGATCATCCGCTGGAGGGTGGAGTCGCCGCTGACCTTGTCCACGCGCATTTGAATGGGGTGGGCCTGGTTGATGGTGCCGCTGAGGAGTTCATCTCCGGTTTCTTTTTCGACAGGTACCGATTCGCCGGTCATGGCCGCCTGATTGACGCTGGTCTGTCCGGAAGTCAGGACGCCGTCCACCGGAATGGTTTCGCCGGCCAGAATCGACAAGGTATCGCCGACGGCGATGGCTTCGACAGGCACGACTTTTTCCACGCCGTCTTTGACGACGCGGGCGACCTTTGGCGTCAGATTGATGAGGGCGGAAATGCCCTGGCGTGCGCGGTCTGAAGTGTAGTCTTCAAGGAGCGAGCCGATCTGCATGATGAAGGCGACTTCGCCGGCAGCGAACCATTCTTTGGTGAACAGGGAAGCCAACAGGGCTAGGGTGACGAGGAGATCCGCCGTGATGTCGAATTCAGTCACCAGGGCAACGGCCGCGCCGACGATAATGGGGATGCCGCAGAGGACGGCGGCGATCCAGGCGGGATCAAAAACAGAAAACAGCGGGTGAAAATGGTTAATGAGACTTAAGGCCAATGCGATGCCCGAGGCGATGACACAGACGAGGGTCGGCTTCGGTTCATTGGTCAGCCATTTTTTGATCATGGTGTTTCCTCCAATCTTTATGCTTTGAATTTATTGTAAAATAAAGAGGAATTCGTTAAAATAAATAAAATCAGCACATTATCCGATACGGAACAAAAAGCCGATTTTGTTTATAGAATGAGATCGCGCAGAAAAGAGAGAAAAAGAGTGAAAGAAAAAAGAGACCGCAGACAGCAGAAAACCAGGCAGTCGATTTTAAAAGCCTTTAAGATCCTCCTGACCCAGAAACGGTATTCAGCCATTACCGTTCAGAACATCGTCGATCTGGCGAATGTGGGGCGAAGCACTTTTTACGCCCATTTTGAGACGAAGGACATGCTGCTGGAAGAACTCTGCGATGACATTCGGGATCACGTCGTCTCCCAGCATCTGAAGGCGGAATCATCCCACGATTTTTCGGACATCCCGCCAAATCCGAAGACAGTCATCACCCATATTTTCTATCATCTACGAGATGATCACCGCAATCTGGTGAGCATGATGACTGACGAAACCCGGGCGCTGTTTCTGCATTATTTTAAGAATAGCCTGATCGAAATGTTCCGCGTGATCTGGCGCGACGGGATTGCCCGTTCCGGTCTGCCGGAAGGCTTTTTGCTCAACCATATCGCAGGAGCCTTCGTCAACACCCTGGACTGGTGGATTTCGAGACAGATGTCCGATACGCCGGAAACCATCGCCGCGTACTATCTTCAGACGGTGGACCCCCTTTTAGCCGCACCGGAGAGGGGAGAACAAGCATGCAGAACGTGATGGTATCGGTTATCACCCTCGCGATGCCGGTCTGGGCAGCGGTGATGGCCTATCTGGAACGGCCGGCGCGCCGGGTCCGAAAGCCAGAGCATTTGATCACCATGGGCGGGCTGGCCAAAACCTATTACGCCATCGCCATTGCGGTGTCAATCGTCTTTTTCGCCATTTCGACTCAGCCGAATCACAATCCGGCGACGCGCATCGGCAGCCTTAACATCCGGCTGTCGATCTGGCTGGCGGCAGTGATCGTCGTGCTCTATCTCTTCAGTTATTTTTGTAGCGGATGGTACCTCGACATCAGAACCGAGGGCATCTGGTATCAGAACCTTCTGCGAAGGCGCGGGGAAGTGGCCTACCGGGACATTCAAAACGTGATCTTTGACGGCCGCCGACATCTGCTCGTTTACGGCAAAGACCCCATGGTGCCGGTGATCGTGCTGCCCATCGACCGCTGCCGGGACGAAGTGGTTGAGGCTTTTCGGAAAAATAATGTTAAGGTGCAGTTTCGCGACGACCTGTCCGATTTCACCCTGCGCTTCAACTGGATCTACCTGGGCATGGATCTCATCGTGATGGCCATGACCACGATTCTGATTGTGCTGGGTATTCGGTTTCATGAAATCCAGGCGACGGTTCTGGTCTGTATCCTCGGCGGTTTTTTTGCTCTGGAACTTTTAGATCAGCGGCTTTACCGCATCTGGGTCAGCCGGCGGCAGATCGTCGAGCATAAAATTTTCAGGCGGGAAAAGTGCATCGCCTTTGATGAGATCAGCCGCGCCGTTTACGAGAACAACGAAATCAAACCCGGCATCGCGCTTTTGGACCGGGACGGCAGGCGGCTCATCTTAGTCGAGAAAAAACTCAGCAATTATTATTTGTTTGATATTGTGGCCCATACAGAGGGCTGGATCAAGGAGGCAAAATGATTTACAAAACACAGGGAACCTGCTCGAGAAGCATTACGTACGAAGTGGAAGACGGCAAAGTCAAGCATGTGCAGTTTGAAGGCGGATGCGACGGCAATTCCCAGGGGGTGTCGGCGCTGGTCGAAGGCCTGCCCGTGGACGTCGTGATCGAAAAACTCCGGGGCATCGACTGCCGGGGGCGGGGCACGTCCTGCCCTGATCAGCTGGCCAGAGCCCTTGAAGAATGGCAGTCAAAATAAGAGGCAAACCATGGATTTAAGCAACGTTACACTCAATACCCACGCCAGTATTAAAATCACAGGAAAAGACGGCGTGACCCTGTACTGCGATCCTTACGAGATCTCAGAAGCATCCCACGATGCGGATCTGATTTTGCTGACCCACGACCACTACGATCATCTGGATCCGAAAAGCATTGCCAACGTGGTGAAAAAAGACACGGCCTTTATCGTGCCGGAAAGCGTGCAGGGCAGCGTTTCAAAAGTGGCGGAAGGGCGGCAGATTATCCCGCTTAAGGCGGGGCAGCGGGTCGCGGTCGACGGCATGCGCATTCAGGCAGTGCCGGCCTACAACCTCAAAAAACAATACCATCCGAAGGCAAAGGGGTGGCTTGGCTATTTGATCGACCTGGATCAGCGGGTGTATTACATCGCCGGGGATACGGACGCCCTGCCTGAAAACACGAAGTTTCAGGTGGACGTGGCCCTCGTTCCCATTGGCGGCACTTTTACAATGGACGCCAAAGAAGCGGCGGATTTTGTGAACGCCCTGTGCCCTAAGGCGGTGATCCCCGTGCATTACGGCACCGTTGCCGGCAAGCCTGAAGATGCCGATCAGTTTGAAGCCCAGGTCAATGCGTGCATTCCGGTGGTGCGCAAGCTCTTTGTTTAGTTTAAACTTTAAAAAGTTTCTGGTTTTGCCAGGAACTTTTTTTTTACCCGATTTGGCAGAAAAAGAGAAAAAGGATAGCTTATTTAGATATTGGCATATACTTATAATTATGATATGATACAAATGTGTAAGTTATTGAATATTAAAGGAGGAAGTCATGCAGCTCACGAAACGTCAGAAGAAAATTGCAGAAATAGTGAAAAATGAACAGCCGATTACTGGCGAAAAAATTGCTCGTAAGCTGCAGGTGACGCGCAGCGCCCTTCGCGGCGATCTTGCAGTCCTGCTGTCTGGAGAAATTCTGACCGCAAGGCGCCATCTGGGCTATTATTATGTCGGCGGGGGCGAAGATCCTGTCCAGGAAAAAATATCCAATTTGATGGTTCGGGACTACATGTCGGAACCGGTTGTCGTCAGCTCTGATTCCGATGTGGATTCTGCGATATACCGGTTGTTTACCGAAGACATCGGGACGCTTTTTGTCGGCAGCAAAACGAACATCATCGGCATCGTGTCCCGAAAAGATTTGATCAAAAGCGCCATGGGCCGGGATGATCTGTCCAAAATGCCGATTTCAATGGTCATGACGCCCCGGTCGAAAATCATTTATGTGAAACCAGAGGATACGATCTTAAAAGCAGCGGAAAAACTGCTCAAATACGAGGTGGACTGCCTGCCGGTCGGCCGCATCTTCTCAGATCCTGACACGGGTGAAGAACGGTTTGCGGTGGAAGGCCGGGTTTCCAAAACCAATATCGTGAAAATTTTTGTGTGTCTCGGCAGACGCAAAGCCGATCCCACGAAATAACCGCCATCAAGATACAGCCCCCTGACTGGATTCTCCGGCCAGGGGGCTTTTGTCTGTCTGAATCCGTCTCAGACATTGCCGAGATAGATGTGTTCTAAATGCTTTTCGGCGATGGCTTTCAGCTGTTTCAGGGAAGCAATGGCAGTGGGGGCCTTTGTCATCTGATACATGGGGAAGTAGCGGGTCAGGTGCAGCGTCAGGTCCGGATCGATGCCGGCGAGCCACCGGGCTTCTTCTTCTATGTCCTCGGAGGCGTCGTTAAGGCCTGGAACGATCAGGGTGGTGACTTCAACGTGGCAGCGTTCCGCCGCGCGGCGGATGAAATGCCGGGCGGTCTCGAAATCGCCGCCGAGTTTTTGATAGATCTCCGGCCGAAATCCTTTGAGGTCGACGTTGACCGCGTCGATGAGCGGCAGGAGCTCGTCTAAAACGGCGTCGGTACACTGGCCGTTGGTGACGAGGACGTTGACCATGCCGGCGTTGCGGATTAGCCCGGCCGTGTCCCGGACGAATTCATAATTGACAAGAGGTTCGCTGTAGGTGTAGGCGACACCGATGTTTCCTGAATTTTCTCTGGCATCTGCTGCCGCGGCTAGAATTTCCCGGGGTGAGATCCGTTTGTCTTTTTTTTGCGGAGCCGTTTGGGAGATGCTGGCATTCTGACAGAAGGCGCAGCGCATGTTGCAGCCGTAGAAGCCGATGGACAAAATGCGGCTGCCGGGCATGAAGCGCCTGAAGGGCTTCTTTTCGATGGGGTCCAAGGCCATCGCTGAGAGGTAGCCGTAGCCGGAAGGCACGAGATGCCCCTTTTCATTGCGCCTGGCCCGGCAGAAGCCGGTCTGTCCGGGATTCAGGCGGCAGTGGTGGGGACAGAGGCGGCAGGTGATGGCGGCGCTCATTTGAGGGCCTCGTGACGGTTCACTTCAAAGCGCATGAGCGCAACTGGTTCATCTGCTGCAATCCCGGCTTTTTGTCTGCAGATGGCGATTTGCTGTTCTGGCGTATCGACCCCTTCAAGGTCCGGCAAAAGCAGCCCCCGGCGGCTGCCGCAGGTGACGATGACGCCGAAGCGCTTGGGATCGAGCCCTTCGATGGAAGCGACGGGTTCCGGTTCAGACAGGATGTCCACGCTGATGTCAAGGTGGTTCAGTTCAGATTCTGCAATGGGCCGAAACCGCGGGTCTTCTGTAGCCGCCGCAGCCGCGTTGTGGACAATTTCGTCGGCAATGTTGGTGCGGGTGGGCAGAAAAGTGCCGATGCATCCCCGGAGCCGGCCGTTTTCGTGAATGGAGACGAAGGCGCCAGCGCGGCGTTTTATAAGCGCGGACGGAATGTTTTTAGGCGGCGCCATGAGCACCCCTTCTCGGATGTAGGTGTCAATGGTCTTTCGGGCCAGGGCGACGCAGGGATCTTCAGCGGAGAAGATCCCGGTGGCGTAGCCGATGCCGAAGGTGTTTTCGTGGGAGAGGATGCGGGGCGTGACGGCACTGCCTGAAAGGGCGCCGGCCATGATCGTGAAGGAGCGGTGTCCGCATTCTTCGGCGGCATTTAAAAAGGCGGGGTCAAAATCCAGGAGGGCCTTGAAATCACCTTGCCTCAGAACATCGATCAGGCGCTTGTCATAGGCCGGCCCTTCGGGATGAAAGCCGTAGGGACCCTCTGCTTTTTGACAGTGGGAAAGATCGCCGCTGGCGATGTAAACACAGCGTCTGTGGGTTTGTTCGACGGCTTTCGCGATGAGCTGTCCTAATTTCCAATGGGCCTCGAGGGACAGGCCGGAAAGGCCGATGCGCATAAGTTTGTAGTGGGAATAGCGCCGGTTTACGAAATAAAGGGGCACCATGGTGCCGTGGTCCGGCGTCAGAGACGGGGTGCGCTCGCCCAGGGGCCCGGCCGGAAAATTTTCGCTTTCAGCGAGATGATACAACCTCTGGGTCAGCTCGGTGTCGTAATCGGCGTGAAAGGTTACTTCCGGCGCGTCGAAGCGGCTGAGGCTGCCGGAGGTTTCGGCACCGGGAGAAATGTGAAAATAATCCCGGTACATGAACGCGTGGGGCGAAGAAATCAGGATGGTGTCCGGCGCCAGGCGCGCGATGTCCTGAGCCACTGCGTCATAGCCGTCTAAAGTTTTCTGTATCTGCTTTTCTTCTCCTTTGCCGATTTCCGGAACGGCAATCGGAGGATGGGGAAGGATATAACCTGCTAATATGGACATGATAGACCTCCTTTTTTATTATTTTACTGTTCGAAAAATAAAATTGAATTAAAAAGCCAATAGTTTTTATCGGGACAGCGTGATAGAATAAAAACAGCAAAGCGTTCTCATTTAAAATTTTTGAAAATTCAATGATTAGAGGGGAATTATGGATTTCTATCAATTCTATACAGGGGCCTGTTTTGATGCCTACGCGTATTTGGGCGCGCATTTGACGGAAGACGGCGCAGTGTTCCGCACCTTTGCGCCGGCAGCGGATAAAATCGACCTGTGCTTGTGGCAGGACGGGGATGAAAAGGTGCTGCCCATGCACGAAATTTACGACGGCAATTTCTATGAATGTACGGTGGCGGATGTTTCGCCCGGAGATTACTACGCGTACCGGATTTTTCACGAAGGGGGATGCACGGAACACTGCGATCCCTACGGATTCGGCATGGAGCTGCGGCCGGGACACCGCTCCGTCATCCGGGATTTGACTTATGATTTTCACGACGAAAAATGGCAGGAAAGCAGCGATGACGGCAAAGCCGGCCCGGTCAACATTTACGAAATGCATTTGGGCTCATGGCGGAAAAAAGGCGATGCGCCCGACGGCGACTGGTACAGCTATGGGGAAATTGCAGGGCCTTTAATCGCGTACCTGAAGCAGTCCGGGTACAACGCTGTGGAATTCATGCCCCTTTCAGAACATCCCGCAGATGTGAGCTGGGGCTATCAGAACACCGGCTTTTTTGCGCCGACGAGCCGCTACGGAAGCGCCAAAGAGCTGATGGCGCTGGTGGATGAGCTGCACCAAAACGGCATCGCGGTGATCATGGACTTTGTGCCGGTTCATTTTGCCGTCGACGACTACGGCCTGAGCCTGTACGACGGCACGGCTCTCTACGAATATCCCCACCGGGATGTGGGCGACAGCGAATGGGGCAGCAAAAATTTCATGCACTCCCGGGGCGAAGTGCGCAGCTTCCTCCAGTCGGCGGCCCATTACTGGCTTGCGGTCTATCATTTTGACGGGCTGCGCATGGATGCGGTGTCCCGCATCATTTACTGGCAGGGAGACGAAGCCCGGGGGGTGAACCGGGACGGCATTCATTTCATCAAGACGATGAACGCCGGCCTCAAGCGCCGCCATCCGAAATGCATGCTCATTGCAGAGGATTCGACGAATTTTCCAAAAGTGACCGCGCCGGTGAGCGAAGGGGGCCTGGGTTTTGACTACAAGTGGGACCTGGGGTGGATGCACGACACCCTGTCTTTCTTCCAATCCTCGCCTGAACAGCGCCTTGGCCGGTACCACAAGCTGACTTTCTCGATGATGTATTATTACAACGAACATTATCTGCTGCCCTTTTCCCACGACGAAGTGGTGCACGGGAAGGCGACGATTCTCCAGAAAATGAACGGCGGCTATGACGGCAAATTTCCCCAGGCCAGAGCCATGTACGCGTACATGATGGCTCATCCAGGAAAGAAGCTCAATTTCATGGGCAATGAAATCGGCCATTTCAGAGAGTGGGACGAAAAGCGGGAGCAGGACTGGAACCTTCTGGAATTTCCCATTCACGAAGCTTTTTACCGCTATATCTGCGATTTGAATGCGCTGTATCTCAGCCATCCGGCCCTGTATGAAAAAGACTACGACCGGGATGGCTTCGAGTGGACGCAGGTGCACGGCGAAGCCCGGACGGTTTATGGCTTTGAGCGCTTCGGCAAAAAAGAAACGGTTCTGGCGCTGTTTAATTTCGGGGATCAGCCTCAAAAAGAAAAACTGCCGGGCCAGGCAGAAGATTATGAACTTTTGATTCACAGCGACGACGAAAAATACGGGGGAAGCGTCGAAAACCCGGCCCAATGCCTGAAGCTTGAGAAAGACGGCCTGGTGTGTGCCCTCGCGCCCTTTTCAGCTGTGCTCTTTAAAAAACAGCCATAAAAAAGACCCGGCAGGAAAAAATCCTGCCGGGTTTTGAGCTTCGCGTCAAATTACTGACGTTCTTTGACTTTTTCGTTTAAGACGAACAAACCGAGTTTTTTGCCGCCGAAGGTTTCCATGAGTTTGACCATGCGGTTGGCGTTGACTTCTTCTTCGCCCTGTTCGTGGACGAACCACTGGAGAAATTCCACGGTGCGGTAATCGTGGACGTTCTTTGCGGCGGTCATGATGTCGTTGATGCAGCCGGTGATGTATTCTTCGTGTGCCAGAGCAGCTTTAACCGGTTCCAGAAAATCGTTAAAGGTGACGTTCGGGGCGTCAATCTGTCCCAGTTTGACCGCCTGTCCGTTTTCGTGGAGATAGCGGTAGAATTTCATCGCGTGTTCTTCTTCTTCCTGGGCCTGTTTTTCATACCAGCCGGCGTATCCGTCCAGACCGTTTTCGTCGAAATAAGCGGCAATCTGGAGATACAAATAAGCAGAATAATATTCTTTTGTAATCTGATCGTTAAGCAACGTGTAAATCTTTTGATCCAAGATAAGAGCCCCCTTATTCAATTAAGTTACGATTATTATAGCAAATCTATTGGGCTTTTTCAACGCGATGGCTTATAATGAAAGTAAACGGTCAATTAAGAAAAGAGGCGAAGAAAATGCACCATGCTTATGTTTTTATGGCAGACGGAATGGAAGAAACGGAATGCCTGACGATTGTCGATTTGCTGCGCCGGGGCGGCGTCGATGTGACGACGGTCTCGGTGATGAAAAAGCGGACCATCCACACGTCCCACGGGATTGTCCTGAAAGCCGATCAGAAATTTAAGAAAGTGAATTTTTCAGATGCAGATCTGCTGTTTCTGCCGGGCGGCGGTCTCGGAGTTCAGAATCTCTACGCGCACAAGGGCTTGAGAAAGCTGTTAAAATCAGCGGATCTCGATAAAATCTATCTGGGAGCGGTTTGCGCCGGCCCTTCCGTTTTGGGAAAACTCGGCCTTTTAAAGGGGTATCACGTCACCTGTTATCCCGGCTTTGAAGATCAGCTCAAGGGCGCGGATTACACCGGCGAAGGGGTCTGCGTGGACCACCACATTGTCACGGGCATCGGCCTGGGATTCTGTGTGGATTTAGGGCTGCGCCTTCTCGCCATTTTAGAGGGACAGGAAGTCAGCGATAAGATCAAGGCAAAAATTCAGCATCCGGACTGTGTCAATCACGGGGCGAATCATTAAGTTTTCTAAAGGAACAAGGCCGGACGCTTGAGGTCTTTTCGCTTTTTATATATAATAAAAGAGAATAAACTGGAAATGATTGATTCAGAAAGTGTATATAAAGCGTAAAGATGAAAAGTAAACGGAGTATTCAAACGAAATGGCTTATCGCGATTGTGACGGCACTCATGGCTGTCATGCTGATCAGTCTGGTTTGTCTGATCCAGGTGCACGCTGAACCGAGCGCGCAGACGCCCCAGGATTTGACCAGCGCCGTGACCACAGACGGAAAGAACAGCGGCGATTCAGATTACACAGTGACGTTTAAGATCACGGCTGACCATCCCAAAGCCGGAGATTATTTTAAACTTACCCTGCCGGACGGCCTGCAGGTTCAAAATCAGGACAATCTGGCGCTGACCGTCTCTTCAGACGACAAAACCCAGACCGGGACGGCGAGCATTCAGGGCAGCACAGTGACCGTGACCCTGTCCGATTATGCGGCGAGTCATTACGATCTGTCCGGAAACCTGGTGTTTAAAAACGCTCAGGGCGGCGGCGCGCCTTCTGCGGAAGGACGGCTTTCAGGGAAGGCCTACGGCGCGCTGACGGTGCAGGACAGCGCGGCAGATGATGACAAGCTGCCTGTCGCCGGCGCCGAGCTTACGCTGAAGGACAAAGACAGCGGGAAAACGGCGGCGACTGTCAAGACCGATCAGAACGGCAAAGCGGAATTCGATCAGCTCGCCGAAGGCACCTACACCCTGGAAACTCAGACCGCAGCTGCTGGCTACGAAAAGTCTGAAGCTGCAGAAGTGACAATAAAATCAGGAGAAACCCAGCAGGCGGCCATCACCTCGGAACCGGAGAAGGTGGCCATCAACGTCAAGCGGATTTGGGATGACAATAACGATCAGGACGGCATCCGTCCCAAGACGATTCAGCTCTCCCTTGTCTGTGAAGGCAGCCAGGACCAGGTGATCGATACGAAAAAGATTGCCGCCGGCGAAGGCTGGACGACGGCCTTCCGGGCCAGAAAGTACGATCAGAACGGACAGAAGATCCGCTACACGATCGTCGAAAAAAATATGGACCAGTACGACATTTCGGTCATGGGCGGCGCGGACGCCGGTTTCCTTTTGGTGCACCGCCACACCCCGGCCGTTGTTGATGTGCCTGTTCGGATCACGTGGACGGATCACCGCAACCGCTACGATGACAGACCGTCAGCGGTGGTTGTTTCGCTGTTAAAAGACGGCAAACCGGTGGACAGCCAGGTCGTGGTTTCGGACGCGTCCGGCCGGTGGCATACCCTCTTCCAATCGGTTCCAGCGTACGCCGACGGCAAAAAAATCCAGTACACGGTGACCGAAGACAAAATCGAAGGGTATAAAACCCAAATCGACGGTACGAAAATCACCAACCGCCTGAAATCGGAAACGAACGATGAAATCATTGCGAAAGAAGCGAAAAGACAGCAGCAGAACATTGTTTTTCTGAAGAGCCTGGTCCGTCATCCCATTCAGACGGTGCTGGCCTGGTTTAAGAGTTTGTTTTAATCAAATAGGAGCGAGAAAATGGCATCGTCACTGAATCGTTTTCTGACCGCACAGCAGCGGGATTATGACAAGGCCTTGTCGGAAATCCGGGAAGGCCATAAAAGGAGTCATTGGATCTGGTATATTTTTCCGCAGATCAGAGGGCTGGGCTTCAGCGCAAAATCTGAGTTTTACGGCATTGCGGATATGGCCGAAGCCAAAGCCTATTTGGAAAACCCCACACTGCGGGCGCATCTGATCGAAATTTCAGAGGCTCTTGTGAGCCTCGGCACCCACGATGCGCGTCAGGTGATGGGATTCCCGGATGATTTGA
The DNA here is from genome assembly GCA_945867155.1 of uncultured Eubacteriaceae bacterium. Classification (GTDB taxonomy): domain Bacteria; phylum Bacillota; class Clostridia; order Eubacteriales; family Eubacteriaceae; genus Pseudoramibacter. The sequence continues at coordinate 239,128 of CAMBHL010000002.1, forward strand.
AACTGCGTTCTTCGATGACCCTGTTTCATCTGGCTGATCCGAGCATTGACGTCTTTCAGAAGGTGCTGGATCAGTATTTTGACGGCGAGATGGATCAGCAGACCATCGACATTCTGGGGCTGAAAGAAGCGGAATCCAGTGCCCTCGAAGCCAAACAGGAAGCAGAAGAAGCCCGGGAAGAAGAAACCCAATAAAGGGTCGGACACAGGGGGGGTTGAGCTTCTGACTTTAGGTTTGATCGACAAACGAAGTCAGAAGCTTTTTTTTGAAATGAAATGAGACAGAACGAGATGAAAAGAAAATACAGGATTGCAGGCGCTGCAGCCGTGTTGGCTGCCGCGCTTTTATCCCTGACGGCCTGCGGCAGTTTTGGCACGTCGGCGGAGCCGGTCAGCCGCCAGGTGATCGCGATGACCACGGTGATGAATATCAAAGCCTATGGCAAAAACGCAGAAAAGGGACTGGACGACAGCGAGAAGGAGATCAACCGGCTGGACAGGCTTTTGTCGGTGGGGTCGTCGACAAGCGCCGTCAGCAAGTTAAATGCCGCCGGCGGCGGAACGGTGAATGCGGATATCGACACCCTTTTGAAGAAATCCCTTTCGGTTTACAAATCAACCGGCGGCGCCTTTGACATCACGGTCTACCCCCTGATGAATCTGTGGGGCTTTACGAAGGTGTACAACGAAAACGACGAGCTGGATCAGAACAAGCCCAGAGACATTCCCACGGCAGCGCAGATCACCCAGGCTTTGACCACTGTAGGGTCAAACCGCATTCAATACGACGCCGCATCGAGGACTCTGACCCTGCCGGCCGGCACCCAGATTGATTTCGGCGGCATCGCCAAAGGTTACACCTCCCAGCGCATTGTGGACATCATGAAAAAAGACGGGGTCACCGCTGGCAATATCGAGCTCGGCGGCAATGTGCAGGTGTTCGGCACAAAACCGGACAAGTCGCCATGGACGATCGGCCTGACAGACCCGAACAAGACCAGCCGGACGATGGGGGTGCTCACCCTGACTAAGGGGCGCGCAGTGGTGACTTCCGGCGGCTACGAGCGCTACATCACCGGAAAAGACGGCAAGCGCTACCACCATATTCTCGATCCGAAAACCGGCTATCCCGCGGACAGTGACCTGAAGTCGGTGACGATCGTGTGCAAAGACGGCACGACGGCCGACGCACTGTCGACCGCGATGTTCGTTTTGGGAAAAGATAAGGCAACTGCATACTGGCGCCATCATTCCGGAACATTTCAGATGATCATGATGGACAGCCAGAAGCGGATCTGGGTGACCTCGGGCCTCAAAGGCCAGGTCCAATCCGACCGGTACAAGATCCGTGTAATTTCAAGGGGGAACAAGTGAAATCAGAAGAACAGAGGCCGGGACCCAACGGCTGGGCGCTTTTGCCGATTGTCGTTTTTCTCGTTTTGTATTTAGGCAGCGGGATTTATTTTGAGTACATTCATCCCATTAAAGGGAAAATGGGATTTTATATCATGTCTGTGGTGGTGGCCTTCGGCATTGCGCTGATCGTCGCTTTCGTGCAGAATCCGAAATTGTCTTTCAATGAAAAAATTCACATCTGCGCCCAGGGCATCGGGGACGACAACATCACGATCATGCTCTTTATTTTCCTGTTGGCCGGCGCTTTCAGCGGCATCGCCGCTGAAGCCGGCGGGGTGACGTCCACGGCGAACATGCTCCTCAATATCATCCCGCCGAATTTTGCCGTTCCGGGGCTTTTTGTCATCGCCTGTCTGATTTCCATGGCCATGGGCACCAGCGTGGGTACGATCACGGTGCTGGTTCCCATCGCGGCCTCGGTTGCAAAGACCACAGGCCTCGGCCTGGCGGTGTGCGTCGGCGCCGTTGTCGGCGGGGCCATGTTCGGGGACAATCTGTCCTTTATTTCGGACACGACCATCGCGGCGACTCAGACCCAGGGAGTGGCGATGAAGGACAAGTTCAAAGTCAACTTTAAAATTGCGCTGCCGGCGGCCATCGCGACCATTTTGGTGACTGCCGTTTTGACCTTTCATTCGGCACCGGGCACCTTGTCCCATTATCCCTTTCATTTTGGACTGGCGGTGCCGTATTTCGCCGTGCTCGCAGCGGCGCTTTTGGGGGTGAACGTCTTTATCGTCCTCGGCGCGGGGGTGGTCTTGTTTTTCATTGCCGGCGCCGGTTACGGCACCCTGAATTACGTCACGGCCTTTTCAGCGATGGGCAAGGGCACGAGCGGCATGTTCGAGACGATGATCGTGACGATTCTCGTCGCATCGATTGCCGCGCTCATGCGGGAATTCGGCGGCTTTGAAGCCATTTTGAGCTGGATTAGAAACCATTTCGATGGCCGAAGAGGCGGCATGTTTGGCATTTTCTTCCTCACGGCGCTGATGGACATCGCGACGGCGAACAACACCGTGGCCATTGTGGTCGCGGCGCCGATCGCCAAACACATTTCCGAAGAATACGGCGTCGATCCGAGAAAAACCGCCTCCCTTCTCGACACCTGCTCGTGTATTTTTCAGGGGATCATTCCCTACGGGGCCCAGCTTTTAATCGCGGCCAATCTGTCGGGGCTGTCGAGTGCCCATATCATTCCGTATTTGTTTTATCCGTTCTTTTTGATGATCTGCGTGATCGTTTCGATTGTGGCCGACGGCAGGTTTTCTAAAACAGCCAGACCATAAAAAAAGACGAAGACCCTGACGGATCTTCGTCTTTTGTATATCGGCTTAAAGGCTTATTTGGCTTTGCCCTGGTTGGCAACGGCAGTAATCTTTGCAGCAATGACGTCGGGGTCGCCGATGTATTCTTTGGAGATGAACTTGCCTTCATCGTCGAGGGTGTAAACCAAAGGCACACCGGTCGGGATGTTAAAGCCGAGGATTTCTTCTTCACTCATGCCTTCGAGGGACATGGCCAGGGCGCGGAGTGAATTGCCGTGGGCCGCGATTAAAACGCGTTTGCCAGCGAGCATTTGAGGTAAAATGGTGTCATTGTAGTAGGGCATGACACGGTCGATGGTCAGCTTCAGACTTTCGCCCAAAGGCAGATCTTCTTTCGGAATGCCGCGGTACTGTTCCTGAAGGGCCGGATTTCTCGGGTCATCTTCTTTCAGAAGCGGCGGTGTGGTAGCGAAAGAACGGCGCCAGATCTTGACCTGGTCTTCACCGTATTTGGCAGCGGTATCGCTCTTGTTTAAACCTTGAAGGGCGCCGTAATGACGTTCGTTGAGGCGCCAGGTCTTGTAAACCGGCAGCCAGCAGCGGTCCAAGCTGGTCAATGCGAGATCCAGGGTGTGGATGGCGCGTTTTAAATAAGATGTGTAGCAGACATCGAAGTCAAATCCGGCGTCTTTCAGAGCGCGTCCTGCATCGGCAGCTTCCTTGCGGCCCTGGTCGGACAGTTCTGCGTCGTGCCAGCCGCAGAATTTGTTTTCTTTGTTGTATTCACTTTGGCCATGGCGTAAGAGTACTAATTTCATTGTCATGTGATTTTACCTCTCATTCGTAAAAAATATAAAATACAGTCAATAACTGATCTTTTATTGCTATTGTAGTCAAATCGCAGGTTTTCGTCAAGCTGGAACGGTGAGAATGAAATCGCTTAAAAATTCAGGAGGAACCTATGTTTTTAATGATTGGCCTTACGAACGGCCGGAAAAAACTGCCTGTTTCTTTCCCTATGATCTGCCCGAACTGTGGGCAGTACAGCCGTTTTGAAGTCTGGATGACTTACACCCAGCTGCTGTTGTTTTTTATTCCGTGTTTCAAGTGGCACAAGCGCTATTTTGTGCGCATGCGCTGCTGCGGTGCGGTCTATGAGCTCGACCCGGAAATCGGGCGGCGCATGGCCCGAGGCGAGGAAGTGTCCCTGACCCTCGGTGACCTTCAGGGCCCGGTCTCAACAGGCGGAACTGGTGATGTTTACAGGGCGCCCAGACACCGGTGCGCGAACTGTGGTTACGAAACGGACGAAGATTTTGAATACTGCCCGAAATGCGGCACGCCTTTTAGAGATTGATTAATCCAGTTCAAGGCGGCACAGCTGTTTGAATGGGATGGTGCAGGCTGCATCCTGATTCCGAGGGATAAAAGTCAGCGTCTGGGCGGCGGCATCGGCCTGAATGATGTGGGCACGGCAGGATTCAATATAACCGGTGCTTTCATCAGTGAAGACAAAATAAGCAAGGCCGATGGGGACTTTTTGATTGTTTTTGAGCAGAAAAAGCAGCTTTTTCAAATTGCCGTTAATCTGCGCCGCCGCGTCATCTGGAATTTCAGGGGGCTTGACAAGAACGGCTTTTTCCCGGCAATGGGTCAAAGCTTTTGCATAAGGAGGCAGCGCGGCGAAGGGCGCAAAGATTTTGGCGCGGTCTCTGACCGGCATGGGCGGATGGCGCCGGCTGAAGGCGTCGCCCCGGTGCTCCGGGGGCCCCAATTGGAATAAGGTTTTGCGGCTCATGCGTGATGACCTCCAATCTCTTGATTGCGGGTGAGGGTTCTGGCTTTTCCGAGCAGGTCGCTGCCATGGAAAAGGGCGTTTTTGCCGTAGCGGTTCTGAACCGCGGTGAAGGTTTTTTGAAGGCGGTGCTCCCGCTGACAGCCGCCGTCAGGCTCAAAAAAGCTGCACTGAACCGGGACCGTCGATTTTAGCAGGACGCGGCTTGCCGAAAGGGTGATGCGGCGCACCGGGAGATCGGCGTCCGCAATTTTCTCAAAAAGGTGAAGATATTCGCACACGATTTTCGATCGGAGATCAGTGGGGTGGCCCAGACGGAAGCTGCCCCGGGCCGGCTTGGGCACCTTTCTGCCGTAATGGTCCAGACAAATCGGTCCGCAGTAGCGGCCGGCGGCGAGAGCCGAGCGGTCAAATCCAATGTGCAGCGTAAAGGCATCTGTGACGAGGCCCTTGGCGGTGAGATCCAGCACGAGCTGTTCCGCCATTTCCCGGACGATGAGGGCGGCTTCTTTGTGGGTGTAGGGTTCGGGCAGAACCTGCCCGGAAGAAAGGCCGCGGCTCTGGGGGCGGTAAGCTTTAATGTCCGCCATGGTGCAGGGTTCCCGTCCCCAAGCGTGGTCGATGAGAATCTGGGCGTCGACGCCGAACAATTGGTAGAGCAGTTCTTCGTTGGTTCTGGACATGCTGGCGATGTCCCCCATTGTCGTCATGCGGCAGGCCGCGAGCCGTTTTGCGATGCCGGGACCGATGCGCCAGAAGTCGGTTAGGGGCTTATGCTGCCAGAGGGTTTTGCAGTAGGCGGTCTCGTCGAGTTCGGCGATGCGCATCCCCTTTGCGTCGCCGGGCAGATGCTTGGCGACAATATCCATGGCGATTTTGGCCAGATACAAATTGGAACCGACGCCCGCCGTGGCGGTGATGCCAGTCTTGTCGTAGATTCTCTGAATGAGGAAAGCGGCGAGGGATCTGGCGTCCATCTGCATCAGCTTGAGATAAGGGGCCGCATCAATAAAAACCTCGTCGATTGAGTAGACGTGAATGTCCTCTGGGGATAAGAGATCGAGGTAAAGCCGGTAGATTTCAGATGAAACGTCAATGTAGCGCTGCATTTGAGGCGGCGCAATGAGGAAGGGCAGCTTTTTGCCCAGCTTTTTTTCCATGTAGGACACGTGCTGTTTGACCTCAAAGAGCCGGGGCCGGCTGCCGACCCCTAGCGCTTTTAGGGCCGGAGAAACGGCCAGACAGATGGTTTTGTTGGTTCTGCTTTCGTCCGCGACGACCAGTTTGGCCTTCAGCGGGTCTAAATGCCGGCTGACACATTCTACAGAAGCGTAAAAAGATTTGAGGTCGATACAGAGATAAGCAGAACGCATTTTTTCCTCCGAATTAAGAACAATTCATGTGGGCAAAAAAACGGGCATCGGGGACAAAGGGCACGCGCAGATCCCATCCCAGCCGGGTCATTTCCTGGAGTTTGATCAAAAGCAGGTTGACATCGGTGCGCAGGATCTTGGACATCTCGACGACATCGCGGCCTTCTCTGGCCAGATCGTAGACTTGATCCTGGTCCAGGAGCAGATGGGCGGCGAAGGCGTTGGCCTCGTATTCGGTATGGTCAATCGTGTCAAAAAGCGAATTTTCGCTTAAAGCTTTCCCTTTGGCCAGTTGCCGGTGAAGCTGGTCGTGCCCGAGTTCGTGGGCGAGGACCATGCGGCGGGTATCGTAAGAGAGATCGGGATTGATCAGAATAATGCGATGGCGCCAGCGAACCGTGTACATGCCGAGCAGTTCGTCCAAATCCGGGACTTCGTAAAGCCGAATTCCCAATTTTTGAATGATCATTTCCAGCCGCTGACTGCCGTATTTGCGGATAAACTGCTGAGCACGGCGGTAGATGCCGGAGGAATCAATCATCGGAATCCTCTTTTTTGGCACGTTTTCCGGCGTATTTACGGTTGTCTTCCTTGCAGTCAAAATAGGCTTTCTGAAGCGCGATCATGACGGCATCTTTATCCCGTTCAGACAGGGTGCCGCCGGCAAAAAGTCCGGACAGTTCGGCCACCAGCTCTTCGGCCTGGCGTTTGCCGATGCTGCCGTAGCGTTTGGCCGATTCTTCGACGAAGACTTCATCTTCAGTCAGCAGATAATTGAGGGGGCACTTGAAGGTCTCTGCCAGACGGTGGTAGACTTCCCGGCGTCTGGGATAGCGGCCTTCCTGTTCGTAGCTGATGTAGGTTCTTCTGGAAACGCCGATCTTTTTGGCAACTTCCGCCTGAGTCATTAAAGCTTGATGACGCAGTTTTCTTAATTTTTCTCCAAATTTCATAAGAACTCCTTTCACTTTGCAGTTGCTGCGGTTGGGTAATTTTCAAACATCAAAAGTGATGTTTATTTTCACTCATTATAGCGGGATTTTTTCACGCTGTCAAGGCTTTTACTTAAAAAAGGGTTAAGAAATTTCTCATATAATGCACTTAAATTACTTTTAGCTTTAGACACAGAGGAGAAAAAAATGCAGAGAAAAAAAGTTAAGATCGAAGACATTGCCGGAAAAATCGTGACAGAGTTGCCCAAGGGCATTCTGTTAACCACCAAGACGGAAGACAAAGTCAACACGATGACCATTGGCTGGGGGACCGTCGGGGTTGAATGGAACAAACCGGTTTTTGCGGCTTATATCCGGGAAGGGCGTTTTACCCGGAGGCAGCTCGAAGAAAATCCGGTTTTCACGGTGAACATCCCGGCGGAAAGAACGCCGGAAATTCAGAAAGTCATCGGTTTCTGCGGTTCCCATTCGGGACGGACAGAAGACAAGATTTCAGGGGCGGGACTGACCCTTGTGGACAGTGAACAAATCGCGGCGCCGGCGGTCAAAGAATTTCCGATTACTTTGGAATGCCGTGTGGTGTTCACGCAGCGTCAGGAATTGTCAGAAATTGATCCGAAATTTGGAAATTTCTATCCCCAGGATGTGGACAGCAGCGCGACGGGCGCGAATAAAGACGCGCACATTGCCTATTACGGTGAAATTGTCGATGCCTATATGCTTGAAGACTAAAATAAAAAATCCGCTGAATTTTAATCAGCGGATCTTTTTTTGGACGGCCATTGTGGCTTCAATTCGGAGATCAGAACGGAGATAAATATGACAGCAAAGCCGACGAGCAGTCTCGGCGTTAGGCGCTCGCTGTAAAAAAGAACAGAGAAAAGCACGCCGAAAACGGATTCGAGACAGAGGATGATCGAGGCAGAAGTCGTATTTTCGTGCTTGAGTCCGTAATTTTGACAGAGGTAAGCGAGACCGGATGGGAACAGCGCCAGATAAATCAGCTCGCCAAGACAAGACGCCGGAATGTGAGCAGGCCAGGTCTCTGTGAAGAGGGCAATGATCCAGCAAAAGATGGCGGCAAAAGCGAACTGCATGATGGTGATCAGGATGACGTCGATGGTCTGACTATAATGGGCGGAGGCGATGATGTTCAATGCGAAAAATACACCGCAGATTAAAGTCAGACCGTCGCCCCAGCTGACGGTGAATTGCTGTGTCAGACTGACGAGACCGACACCGACAATACACAGGAAGACAGCGACGATGTTGGCATGATCCGGACGTTTCTTTTCGATGCCCCAGGATAAAAACGGGACGAATACACAGTAGACGGCGGAGAGAAATGAGTTCTTGGCCGGTGTCGTTCCCCTCAAGCCGATGGTTTGAAAAGCGTAAGCCAGACAAAAGGTCGCGGCGATGATGAAGCCAGCTTTCAGATGTTTGGGTTTGAGCTGTGCGACACGCTTATGAAAGATTGAGGCCAGCAGCACGGCGGCAATGGAGAAGCGCAGCGCCAAGAGATAAAAAGTGGGAAAGACGGCGACGACGCGTTTCATCAAAAAGAAGGATGAGCCCCAGATGATCGCCGCCGCGAATAAAGCCAGCTGGGGTAGCAGATGGGGATGTTTTTGTGTGAAATGGGACATAGCCTCTCCTTTCGTCTAATTTTTATGAGTCCAAACGTGACGCTATTATATCACAGGATATTTCGTTTCTAAAAGAAAAATGACGGCTTTAAAATTAAGGCTAAAAAGGCTATAATGGTCACATCACGATAAAAGATGAGAAAAGGGGATACGAGATGGCGTACATGGCATTATATCGGAAGTACCGTCCAAAATCTTTTGATGAGGTTGTGGGTCAGGAAGTGACCATTAAAATCCTGAAGAACCAGATCATCAGCGGACGGGTTGGCCATGCCTATCTGTTCACGGGCATCCGGGGAACAGGCAAAACCACCATTGCCAAAATCTTTGCCCGCGCCATCAACTGTCCGAACAATCATGACGGCAACCCCTGCAATGCGTGTAAAATCTGCCGGGAAATTGAACAGCCGGGGGTCATGGACATCATCGAAATCGATGCGGCCTCCAACCGGGGTGTCGACGAAATCCGGGATATCCGTGAAAAAGTGAAATACCCGCCGACTTTGGGAAAGTATAAAGTTTATATTATCGACGAAGTGCACATGCTGACCCGGGAAGCGTTCAACGCGCTGCTCAAAACCCTGGAAGAGCCGCCGGCACACGTCGTTTTCATTCTGGCAACCACAGAGCCGAACAAGCTGCCTATGACGATTTTATCGCGGTGCCAGCGTTTTGATATCCGGCCGATTGCCCAGCAGGCCATCGTCGACAGGATGCAGACCATTTTGGACGACATTCACGTCGACGTCGAAGAAGAAGCCCTGCAGTTTATCGCCACCCGGGGCGATCACTCGATGCGGGATGCCCTGAGCATTCTGGACCAGGTGATCGATTTGCGGGAAGACGGCAAACCCATCCTGTACGCCCAGGTGCTGGATTTTCTCGGAATGGCCGATCGGCCGACGATCCAGCGCCTCGCCGGGGAGATGATCGGCGAAGACCCGGCAGCGGCCCTGACCATTCTTCAGGACTTGAAGGCCAAAGGACGCGACGCAGCGCTGATTCTGGATCAGCTGATCGAAATGTTCCGCCAGATTCTTGTCGTTCAGTCTACAGGCGATGCGGCAAAGGGGATTCTCGGCATTGGAGACAATGATTTGGCCGGTTTGAGCCGCATCGCAGAATGCGCTTCCAGCGGCCGGCTCTTTTCGATGATGGACATCCTGATCGCGGCCAAAGAAAAATTAAAATACAACGACATGGCAGAGGTCGTCTTGGAAATGACGGTGCTCAAGCTGTCCTCGAAGGCAGATGCTTTTGCCGTGCCGGTTCAGGAAAGCTCCGCTGCATCAAAAAAGCCCAGAAAAAGAAAAGCAGTGAAAGTGCAGCCCCAGCCAGCGGCAACGCCAAAATCTGAAGCGGTGCCAGAACCTGAAATCGACGAGGCTTTGGAACAGGCGCCCCGTGTTTCAGAAAGCGTCCAGCCTGAACCCCAGGAACAGGCGGCTTCCGCCAAGGGCCTCAGCACATCGGCACTTCAAAAGAAGATGCTTCAAATTTTAGAACAAAAAACGCCGTTAGATGGTAAAATGTTTAAAAGCGGCAAACTGATTCAAAAGGGCCCGGGGCGTTATGAACTGTGCTTTTTTGATGACCCCGCCAATAAGATGGCTTTTGACCGGTGCATCCGTCAGGAAGCTGAACTGCAGACGCTGGCCCGGAAACTGTCCGGTGAGGACGTTCAGTTCAAAGTCAAAAGTGTAAAAAAAAACTTTGACGACATGAATTTTACAGAAAAGACAGCCGCTATTATTGGAACCACTCCGATCGTTCAAAAATAACGGAGTTATTTCCAAAAATGAGTGAAGTCTTGATGTTAAAATGTTATAATGAAAAGGAATATCAAAGGAGAAATTAATGGGAAAAATGAAAAGACGCGCGCCAAGGGGTGGCGGCAAGATGAATCAGAAAAATATGATGAAACAGCTCCAGAAAATGCAGAGCGAAATGGCACAGGCTCAGGCAAACCTTGAGGAACAGGAAATTCAGGGAACAGCCGGCGGCGGTGCTGTGAGCGTCGTCATGGATGGGGCCAAAAGACTGAAGTCCGTACACATCGATCCGGACGTCATCGACGAAGACGATATTGAAATGCTGGAAGATCTCATCGTTGCTGCAGTGAATGAAGCCGGCGTTCAGGTCGACGCCATCACCAGCGATCAGATGGGAAAATTGACAAACGGCATCAATATTCCGGGGTTGTCCTGATTGAGCGTTTATCCAGAATCCATCGACCGATTGGTCAGCGAACTGACGAAACTTCCCGGCATCGGCGAAAAGACGGCACAGCGCCTGGCTTTTCATTTGATCGATGCGCCCAGGGATGACATTACCGCTCTGGCACAGGCGCTGATTGCGGTAAAGGACAAAGTCCATCTGTGCCCGGTGTGTTTTTCGATTACGGATCAGCCGGTGTGCGATATCTGTTCCGATCCGAACCGTGACCGCTCGACGATCTGCGTCGTGGAGCATACCCGGGATGTCTACGCGATCGAGCGCACCCGTGAATACAATGGGCTCTACCACGTTCTGCACGGCGTCATCTCGCCTTTAGAGGGCATCGGCCCCCAGGATATCCGGGCGCGGGAACTGATCAAGCGTTTAAATGATAAAGAAGTTAAAGAAGTGATTATGGCAACAAACCCGACACCGGAAGGCGAATCGACGGCGGTTTATCTGAGTAATCTGATTACGCCGGCCGGCATTCAGGTGACGCGCCTAGCAAAAGGCATTCCAATCGGCGCGGATGTAGAATATACAGATGAAGTGACATTGATCAAGGCTTTTGAAGGCCGCAAGAAAATATAAAATCAATAATGGAGGTTCATGAAATGATAAAGGAAGGCATTCAGGCATCTTCGGGGATAGCGATTGCTCAGGCGGTGGTTTACGTCAAGCAGGAACTCACCGCAGAGAAAAAGAGCATCGACGACGTTCAGGGCGAATGCGGCCGTTTCAGTCAGGCTGTCGAAAAAAGCAAACAGCAGCTGGCAACCTTGAAGGAAAAAACGGCAAGCGAAATGAGTGAAGAAGAAGCGGCAATTTTCGATGCACACAGCATGTTCCTTGAAGATCCGGAATTTGTCGGCGCCATTGAACAATCGATCAAAAACGATCACATCAATGCCGAAGCCGCGACTCAGGCAGCGGTCGATCAGTTCTATGCCATGTTCCAGGCGATGGACGATCCGTATTTTAAAGGCCGCGCTGCGGATATTCAGGACGTGGGCAACCGTCTGCTGCGCAATCTGATGGGCATTGAAATCATGGACATTTCCCACTTGGATCACGACGTGATTCTCGTCGCCAAAGATCTGGCGCCGTCTGATACGGCGACGATGGACAAAGTGCACGTCAAAGGTTTTGCGACGGATGTGGGCAGCCGGACCTCCCATACGGCCATCATGGCGAGAAGCTTAGAAATTCCTGCGGTTCTGGGGCTTGAAGATATCACTGAAACGACGAAAAACGGCGAAATCCTTATCGTCGACGGCATCACGGGCAGCGTGATCGTCGATCCGACCGAAGAAGAACTGAAGGCCTATCAGCAGAAAAAAGAAAAATACGACGCCTATATGGCAGAACTCGCAAAACTGAGAGATCAGGAAGCCGTGACCACCGACGGCCACAAAGTCAAAGTCGTGGCCAACATCGGCAACCCCAAAGATGTCGACGGGGTGGTGCGCAACGGCGGCAAGGGCATCGGGCTGTACAGAAGCGAATTTTTGTACATGAATTCCGATGAAATGCCTGATGAAAACAAACAGTTCGCTGCTTACAAAACCGTCATCGAACAGTTTAAAGACGGCGACGGTGTGATCATCCGTACGTTGGATATCGGCGGCGATAAAAAACTGCCGTACCTGCCGCTGGAAGACGAAATGAATCCGTTTTTGGGGCTGCGGGCCATCCGTCTCTGCCTCTCGAAACCGGATTTGTTCAAGACCCAGCTTCGGGCGATTTTGAGAGCGTCGGCCTTTGGCAAAACCCGGATCATGTTCCCGATGATCGGCAATGTCGATGAAGTGCGTCAGGCCAAAGCCATTTTGAAGACCTGCATGCAGGAACTGGACGCAGAAGGCGTGGACTACGACCATCAAATTGAAGTCGGGATCATGGTTGAAATTCCTTCAGCGGCCATTACAGCAGACATTATTTCGGATGAAGTCGCCTTTTTCTCAATCGGGACCAATGATTTGTGCCAGTACACCCTGGCGGTTGACCGGATGAATCAGAATGTGTCTTATCTGTACGATCCCCTGCATCCTGCCATCTTGCGGCTGGTTCAGAATGTCATTGTACAGTCTCATAAAAAAGCGGGCAAGTTCACTGGCATGTGCGGAGAAATGGCAGGGGATCCTGTGGCGACGCTCATTCTCTTAGGGCTCGGACTGGACGAATTCTCAATGAGTGCCTCTTCGATTCCGCAGGTGAAAAAGATCATTCGTTCCGTGAGCTACAAACAGGCGCAGGAAATTGCAAATAAAGCCATGACCATGTCCACAGGAAAGGAAATCCGTCAATATGTCCAGGATACGCTGAATCAGCTGGGCATTGAAGTGATGTAAACAAAGGGGGAAAACAGGATGAAACGGCAACAGGTAACCGTAACGAATAAAGCAGGACTTCACGCGCGGGCGGCATCGATCTTTGTATCAGAAGCCGGCAAGTATGAATCGGATATCGACGTCATTTACGGTGAAACACGCCTTAACGCGAAAAGTATTATGGGCTTGATGTCAGGCGGCATCGGTCAGGGTGCGACCATTGTCATTGAAGCCAACGGCGACGACGAAGAAGAAGCCGTCGACAGTCTGGTCGCATTGATCGAAAGCGGATTTGACGAAGAAGACTAATCGGCCGGCCATTTGGCAGAATGAAATCAAATAAAGGAGGGTTTACCATGTCAAGCAAAGAATCTTATTTTATCGGCGGAATTTTCGCAGGTGCCGTTATCGGCGCAGCAGCGGCGCTGCTCCTTGCCCCGTCTACAGGTGACGATTTGAGAGCGAGTATTGCAAGCGGCGCTCGGGAAACCTGGGACGATCTCCAAGATCAGATCAAGGAATACGGGCACAGCTTAAAGAGTCAGATTCAGGATGCGACAGATACCCTGACGGACCGGGTCAATCAATACCGCAGTGAAATCGAAGACAAGATCGATGATATTGAAGATGATATCGACGACTTCGAAGCCATGTACGAAGATGAAGAAGACGATGCAGAAGAAGCGCCGTCTGAAGAAGAGGTGGATGCATGAATCAGATGATTCCGCTGTCGGCGGTATTCTGGATTATCATTGCCATTGCGATCCTGTTTTTGGTTTTTCATTTAGTGGCGCTGTTAAGCGAAACGAAAAAAACCATGGAAAAAATCAACGCGCTTTTGGACGATAATTCGGAAAAAATCACGAACATTATCGACAATGCCGATTCGATGGTTACCGATGCGAAGACATCCGTGGATACGGTCAAGGACGAAGTGATTGTACCCCTGGGCGAGGTTCTCGGAAAAGTGCAGCGCATTTTCGGAAAGGGCAGCAAAAAACGCCCGGGCCGTCTGATCGGGAGAAAAAAGAAACAGCCTAAAGCATAATCCAAACCGTTGCAATCAAAAGAGCCGTGTCAGCGGCTCTTTTTTTCTTTTGCATATCCTTTACATTTTTGAAAGCTTTACAGGTTGAAAACAATCACAATATTGGTTAAAATTAAAGAAATAGACTTAACTTAAAAGTTTTCAGGAGGAAGATTATGAAAAATTATCCGACAAAAAACATTCGCAACATTTTACTTCTTGGTCACGGCGGAAGCGGTAAAACGACGCTCGTCGAAGCGATGGCTTTTAATGCAGGGGCAGTAGACCGTATCGGGCGCATCGACGAAGGCAATACCCTTTCGGATTTTGATGATGAAGAAAAGAGAAGAATGTTTTCAATTTCTTCCTCAGTGATCCCAATTGAATACGGCGGGCATAAAATCAATATTATAGACGCGCCGGGCTACTTTGACTTCGTAGGGGAATCGGCGGCGGCTCTCGAAGTCGCCGATGCCGTTATCATTGTCGTCGATGCCCTTGCCGGCGTCCAGGTCGGCACGGAAAAGGCGATCGACATGCTGAAAAAAGCCCAGATCCCGGCTTTTATTGTGGTCAACAAAATCGACCGGGAAAATGCAAAAATCAGCAAAGTTGTCGAAGAACTGAAGGCTTCCTTCGGCAACAAAGTCGTCCCGTTTATTCAGCCCTGGGGCGAAGGCAGCGAAATGCGCGGCGTCGTCAACATCGTCGACATGACCGGGCGGGAAAGAAAAGACAACCGTTGTTTTGATGCGGAAGTTCCGGCAGAATTGATCAAGGTTCTGGAACCTTACCGCGAAATGATCATGGAATCGGTGGCCCAGACATCAGAAGATCTCATGGAAAAATACTTCGACGGCGAAGAACTGACCACGGAAGAAATTCACCACGGGCTCAGACAAGGGGTGCTTGAAGGCGATCTGGTGCCGGTGATGGCCATGTCTGCCACCCAGAATATTGGGGTTGAAACCCTTGAAAATATGATCATCGACTACCTGCCGTCTCCAGATGAAGGCCGGGATGCAGTGGGCACCGATCCGAGAGATTCCAAGGAAATCGAACGTCCGATCTCTGAAGAAGCACCTTTCTCAGCACGGGTTTTCAAAACCATTATCGACCCCTTCGTGGGCAAACTGTCGGTTTTCAAAGTGATGAGCGGCATCCTGAGCAACGAAACGGAAATCATTGACGCGAATCAGGATACTAAGGCAAAAGTCAACCATATTTATGTCCTACGGGGCAACAAACAGATTGAAGTGGACAGCTTAGGCGCTGGGGATATTGGGGCGTTCAGCAAATTGACCGATGTGAAGACTGGGGATACCCTGTGCGATCCGGCCGATCCGATCCTCTATCCGCCGATTAATTTCCCGAAACCGGTCATTTCGATGGCCATCGATGCCAAGGATAAAGGCAGCATTGACAAGCTCTCCACAGGACTGCACCGCCTTATTGAAGAAGACCCGACCATTACGGTGACACGCAACAACGAAACCAAACAGACAGTGATTTCGGGCATTGGCGAAATGCAGCTGGAAATCATCAGCAACAAATTAAAACAAAAATTCGATGTGGATGTGGAATTGTCGCCGATGAAGGTGCCTTACCGGGAAACAATCAAGAAGAGCGCTGACGCAGAAGGCAAACACAAGAAGCAGTCCGGCGGCAGTGGCCAGTACGGGCACGTTTTTGTCAAATTTGAACCCATGCCGGATCCCAATGACGATTTCCGCTTTGTCGATAAAGTCGTCGGCGGCGCAGTGCCCCGCAACTTCATCCCGGCCGTTGAAAAGGGTCTGGAAGACTGCATGCAGCACGGGGTTCTCGCAGGCTATCCGGTAACCGGTGTTCAGGCGACCTTGTACGATGGCTCTTATCACCCGGTCGATTCCGATGAAATGTCCTTTAAAATGGCCGCCGCCCTGGCCTACAAGGAAGGGATGAAAAAGGCGAATCCGGTCATTCTCGAACCGATTTACAGCCTGAAAATCACCGTTCCCGAAGAATACATGGGCGATGTCATGGGCGACCTCAACAAGAAGCGCGGCCGCATCATGGGGATGGAACCTGCCGTTGACGGCGAACAGGTCATCACCGCTGAAGCGCCTTTATCGGAATTGGAAAAATACGCAACCGAGCTGCGCTCCATGACCCAAGCGCGGGGGTCCTTTGAAATGGCCTTTGCCCGCTATGAAGAAGCGCCGGCAGCCATTGGCGAAAAAGTCATCGCAGATGCCAACGGCGGCGCGCCGGAAGAAAAGAGCACCAAAAAAGAAAAGGGCAAGAAAGACAAGAAGAAGAAATAAGATTAATATTCAAAAGAGAATCTTCGCATTACGAAGATTCTCTTTTTTTAAGGAGGACGGACATGGGAAAAATCATTCGACGCGGTTTTCAAAAACATCCCGCAGCGTGGGCTGTTTTTTATTTTATGTGGGTGCTGTCGCTGTTTATAATTCTGGGAAGCCTTAATCCCCGAAGTCTGGCAGCAGGCGTAATTTTGCGCTTTGCCCTTGGCGCTGGCATTTTGTACGGGCTGTACAAAGTCTTTCGATGGACGCCAAAAGCCCTCGGATTTTCGACAAAAGGCCTGTTCACCGCCCTGCGGCTGTATTGGATCGAATGGCTCAAAATGGTGGCCTTTTTGTCGGTTCTCATCGTGTCCTTGCATCCCCAGTACGCCCAGGTTCTGCACATCAGCACGCCGCCGGCCACCCTGGCGAAAATTGCCCGGAATCTTAGACAGATGACGGATGCCAAAAAGATGGCAGTCTGTGCTTTCAGCCTGTCCGTCGGTTTTTATGAAGAAATTTTTATGAGAGTCGGGATGGTGAGCCAGCTGCGGCTGGCTTTCCCTGACAGTCCCCGTTCGGCCTGGCGCATTGCCTTGATCAGCGGGGCGCTTTTTGCGAGCCTCCATTGGATCAATCTCGGCGCTCAGTCTTTGAGCCTGACAGCGATGCAGGTCATTCAGGCTTTTGGAACCGGGGTACTCTGGGGTGCCATTTACTGGCGCAGCGGCAACATGGTGGTGCCAATCGTCGGACACACCCTCAACGATGTGCTCATCCTCCTCGCAATCGCAGGCTCGTCGCCGGCGGTTTCGGCCAGCTTTCAAAGCACGCTGACTGTAATGGCAGTGGATCTTTTCTTAACCGCTGTTTATCTGCGGCCGAAAAAGGCCGTCTCAAGTGGCATTCAAACGCCTTTATGTTATAATAAAAAATAAGCAGGAATCGTCATATATCATATTTAAATAAAGATCTCAATACAGACAGAAGGGAAAATGAAATGCAAGAACACAACCGCATAGGGGTTATCGATATCGGATCAAACAGTGTTCACTTGGTAGTGGCGGAGTATTACGACGAAAATGATTATTTTTCTGTGATCGACGATGCCAAGGTCAACGTCCGTCTCGGCGAAGGGATGACGAGAACGGGTTCTCTCGATCCGGAACGCATTGAAGTGGGCATTGATACGATGAAAATTTACCGCCGGATGATCGATGCGTATCGGATCAATCAGGTTATTGCGACGGCGACCGCCGCGGTCCGGAAGGCGAAAAACGGCGATGAATTTGTGCGCCGCGCCAAGGAAGAAGCGGGTATCGATATTAACGTGATTCCTGGGGAACAGGAAGCGATGTACGATTATTTAGGAGTTGTGAACACGATCGACATTCAGGATGCGCTTTTGATGGATATCGGCGGGGGCTCGACAGAACTGGTTTTGATTCAGAATCGGGAAAAGAAGGACGCTGTGAGCCTGCCTTTCGGCGCTGTAGATCTGGCCGAAAAATTCAATTTAACGGATAAACCCAAAAAATCAGATCTGGAAAAATTGCGGATCTTTTTGGAAGGGGCCTTTTCCCAATACCCGCTTTTAGCCGAGGCAAAGGGCTATCCCGTAGTCGGCGTCGGCGGGACGATCCGCAATATGGGGCGGATTCACCGGCGGATGATCGATTATCCTCTGGAAATTGTGCAGAATTACCGCATGAGCCGAAAAGACGTCAAAACTGTCTGCGAAAAGACGGCGTCTATGAATAATCAGGAGCGTCGGAATATGAAGGGCCTCTCCAAAGCTAGAGCGGATATTTTTATTGGCGCGAGCCAAGCTGTCCTCGAAATCATGGGCGCCATTGACTCAGATCAGCTGATCATTTCGAAAGCAGGGCTTCGGGACGGCATGCTTTACGAATCCATCGGCTACGGGGAAGGTCAGCTAGTGCCGGAAGTTTTTGAATACTCACTTATCAATACCGCACGGCAGCTCGATGTGAACTGCATCCACGCCTATCAGGTCTATCGCATTTCGAGAAGGCTGTTTAAAGA
This sequence comes from uncultured Eubacteriaceae bacterium, assembly GCA_945867155.1. Lineage (GTDB taxonomy): Bacteria > Bacillota > Clostridia > Eubacteriales > Eubacteriaceae > Pseudoramibacter. Next base: position 257,492 of record CAMBHL010000002.1, read on the forward strand.
ATTGAAGCCGATTCATCATTTGGAATTAGACAGAACCTTGGATAAAGCCTTGCGGACGGCGGCCATGCTCCACGATTCGGGGATTAAAATTCAGTATTCGAACCACCAGCTGCACAGTTTCTATTTGATTTTAAATGCGGGGATCAACGGGCTGACCCACGAACAGATGCTCATCGCAGCCTTTTCTGCACTGAATCACCGCACAGGCAAAAAAGTTCAGGTGGATGCGGAATACGCCAGAATGTTAACCCGGGATGATCTGGATATCATCGACGTGTTCAGTTCGATTCTGCAGATCGCCGAATACTTAGACCGGGATATGGACGGCATCGTCCGTGACGTTAATTGTGTGATCTCTGATGATACGGTGACCCTTAGTGTGCTGTCCCAGGAACACTCTGTGTTTACCGATATGATTCTCGACGAATGCGGGAAGAAATTCAATCGGGTGTTTAAACACACGCTGAATTTGGAAAATGAGATCATCACAGCAGATTAAAGTCTGCACCAGCTGGCGGTCATTTGTTTAAAAATCAGTCAGAATGGGACCAAAAATCAATGAAAAGGAGACGCGGCAATGGCAACAACACTTTATCTGGTGCGCCACGGCGAAACTTACGAAAATCACGATCACATTTTTCAAGGGGTGCTTGACACCAAATTGACGCCAAAGGGATTGGCGCAGACCGAAGGATTAGGCCGATATTTTAAAGCTGTATCGATCGATAAGGCTTACACTAGTCCGCTCTCGCGGGCGAGGATGACAGCGGAAGGTGCGCTGACTTATCATCCGGAAATCAAAGCAGAAATCGTCGATGATCTTCACGAAATCGAAGGCGGTGAACTGCAAGGCCTTGACTTTGATACCTGTAATCAGCGGTTTAACAACATCATGGTGACCTTTCGGAAAAATCCCTCGGCGTTTGATCCGCCGGGCGGCGAAAGCCTGCCTCAAGTCTATCGCCGTTTTACCAAAGCGGTGAATACATTGGTGAGGCAAAATCTGGGAAAAACCATTTTGATCGCGGCACACGGGACTGTGATTCAGACTTGGATCAATTACGCCTGGGGCCGTTCGGAAGATCAAATCAAGTTGGCTTTTCTGCCGAATGGATCGGTCAGCAAATTTACTTTTGACGATGAATTGAACGTAAAGATCGATTACCTTGGCGATGTGAGTTATATGGATACTCAAGCAGAGTGAGACGTTTTTGACATATAAAAATACGCATTGGGAAAACCAATGCGTATTTTTTTGCGGAAAAATCATCAGGATAGTGAATATTTTTTCGTAATCTTTTTAGAATGAGTATAACGATTTAAATAAATGGTTACTAAATAATCCAAGATAATACTTAGAAAAACAAAATTAATAAATAAATAAAGATGAATTCAATATGCTTCTATTGGCTATAATGAATATATTTTCCATCTGCTCTCATCTTTAGAAAGAAATTATAATAAAAAGAAAAGGGATTCATACTTCTTTTCATAGCAATTTAAAGGGGAGGAGATTGCAGATGAAAGATATTGTTATTATTGGAGCGGGCGTTTCAGGAACATGTATTGCCCGAGAACTTTCGCGGTATGCCGCCCATATTTGCGTATTAGAAAAAGGAGATGATGTCGCTTCAGGCACTTCTAAAGCAAATAGCGGGGTTATTCATTCCGGATTTGACGCAAAACCAGGGACATTGATGGCAGAACTCAATGTCGAAGGCAATAAGTTGATGTGGGAACGGGCGAAAGAGTTGAATTTTCCGGTTAAACAAAATGGAGCTTTAGTTGTATGTACGGATCCAGATGAACGCGATCATCTCGATGTACTGCTGGATCAAGCATATAAAAATGGTGTTCCAGGTGTGAGAATCTTGGAACGAGATGAAGTTCTGAAGATGGAACCCAATTTGACCGATAAAACAGTTGCAGCACTTTACGCACCAACGGGTGGCGTAATCAGTCCCTTTGGTCTTGCGATTGCAATGGGTGAAAATGCCAACGTAAATGGAGTCGATTTCCAATTTGAAACAGAAGTTACTAATATTTATCCAATTGAAGGTGGCTATCATTTAGATACAAATAAAGGGCCTATTGAAACAAAGGCTATTATTAATGCAGCGGGAGTGTACGCTGATGTATTCCATAATATGGTAAGTGAAAAGAAAATTCACATTACAGCCAGAAAAGGAGAATATCTACTTTTTGATAAGGCGATTGGCCATATCTTCACAGCATCCGTTTTTCCGCTTCCAGGAAAAATGGGAAAAGGTATCTTAACGGCTCCAACGATTGATGGCAACCTCTACGTTGGACCGACAGCGAATGATGTTGATGATAAAGAAGGGGTCAATACTACGCAGGAAATTTTAGATCTTTTGGTAGATAAAGCTGAAACAGCTCATTTATGTAAAATTAAACTGCCACTCAATCGTATTATTACCTCTTTTTCGGGATTGCGTGCACATGAAGATCATCATGAATTTATTGTTGAAGAGGTTGCCGATGCACCGAATTTCTTTGATGCAGCCGGCATTGAATCACCAGGATTAACGAGTTCGCCAGCGATTGGTGTCAGAATGGCGAAAATTGTTTCGAAGAAAATGGAGCTGAAAGAAAAAGATAATTTTATTTCAACAAGAAAAGGGATCACACATTTTAGAGATTTAAGTGAAGAAGAGAAACAAGCTAAAATTGCTGAAAATCCAGCTTACGGCCAAATCATCTGCCGCTGTGAAATGATTACAGAAGGGGAAATTTTAGATGCGATTCATAGACCTCTTGGTGCGCGTTCGATGGATGCGATTAAGCGTCGAACGAGAGCTGGAATGGGACGATGCCAGGCAGGATTTTGTACACCTAAAACAATGGAAATTCTTGCAAGGGAATGGGGCGTTCCGATGACATCTATTACGAAAAAAGGCGGAAAATCAAAAATGCTCGTTGGCTACACCAAAGAAATATGAGGAGTATTGCCATGGAAGAAAGACAAATTGTAATTATTGGAGGAGGACCAGCTGGACTTTCAGCCGCTGTCGCTGCGAAAAATGCAGGTGCTGACGACATTCTGATTATCGAAAGAGACGAACGTTTAGGAGGCATTCTCAATCAGTGTATTCACAATGGATTTGGTCTTCACACGTTTAAAGAGGAATTAACCGGGCCGGAATACGCAAAACGATATATCAATCAGGTCATCGATTTTGGTATTGATTATCTTCTCAATACAATGGTCGTCGATATTGATGACAAACGCCAAGTGACGTACATGAATCGCGAAGAAGGATTGGTTACAATCAAGGCGGATGCTGTTATTTTAGCGATGGGCTGCCGGGAAAGACCGAGAGGAGCCTTGAATATCCCTGGATACCGCCCAGCTGGCATTTACACGGCTGGAACAGCACAACGCCTTGTGAATATGGAAGGATATATGCCGGGACGTAAAGTCGTCATCCTTGGCTCAGGAGACATTGGGTTGATCATGGCTCGCCGCATGACACTCGAAGGCGCTGAAGTAAAAGTTGTTGCTGAAATTATGCCATTTTCCGGCGGATTAAAGCGAAACATCGTCCAATGTCTCGATGATTTTGATATTCCGTTGAAGCTTAACCATACAGTTGTTGATATTCGTGGCAGAGAAAGAGTAGAAGGGGTAACGATTGCGGAAGTTGATGAAAATCGTAAGCCAATACCGGGAACGGAGGAGGATTATGATTGCGATACGTTATTACTCTCAGTCGGTCTGATCCCGGAAAACGAACTTTCTGAAAAAATCGGCGTGCCATTGGACCCAGTTACCCATGGACCAATTGTCAATGAAACATTTGAAACAAAGGTGTCAGGCGTCTTTGCTTGCGGTAATGTACTTCACGTGCACGATCTTGTTGATTTTGTCTCGGAAGAAGCAGCGAAGGCAGGGGAAAATGCAGTCGCATTTGTAAAAGCCAATTATTACGAACCAAATCGTCAGCAGATTGACATTTTAGCTGGTGAGGGCGTTGGTTATACAGTGCCACAGACGATAGCACAAAATATTGATGAACCGTTGAAAGTGCGCTTCAGAGTTCGCGGAATTTATCAGGGAAAAGCTGTCTCAGTTTACTTTGATAATGAACGCATCCAGCACAAAAAGAAACGTATTATTGCGCCGGGACAAATGGAAGAAGTTCTTATTAAACCGGAGGAGTTAAATGCGCACGCGAGTATAAAACAAATTAAAGTTGTTATAGAAGATGCTTAGAGAGGACAGAAAATGAAAGAAGAAAAAACCATTACATGTATCGGCTGTCCGATGGGGTGTCAGGTTACAGCTGTGTTAGAAGACGGAAAAGTAACAGAAGTCACGGGCAACACGTGTGCCATTGGAGATCGGTATGCCAGAAAAGAAGTGATTTGTCCGATGCGCGTGGTGACGTCAACGGTGCGCGTTAAAGGTGGGAATCTGCCAGTTGTTTCCGTTAAAACGAACGGGGATATTCCCAAAAAACAAATTGCAGAATGTATGAGGCAGATTCGCGATATTGAGTTGACGGCGCCGATTGTTGCGGGAGATGTAATTGTTAAACATATCGTGGGGACTGACACGAACGTGATTGCAACAAAAGATATCCAAGCGGTTTAAACTTCATTTAATTTTCATTGGAGGAAAATAATGGAAAAAAGGTATGTTGTTGGCGTTGATCTGGGGACGACCAGTGTCAAAACCGCCGTTTATGATTTTGAGGGTGTGAATCTTGGTTCAGGCCAGGAAATGAATCCACTGACCTATCCTGGTGTTGGGCGCGTAGAATGCGATGGTCCCAAATTAATTGAATGTGTCTATAAATCCTGTAGAGAGGCGATTGAAAATAGTGGTGTTGATCCTAAGGCGATTGCGGCAGTCAGTTTCGATATGTTTCGCTGTACCATGGTAACAAGAGATAAAGATGGCGGATTTACAACGCCAATCATTATCTGGCAGGATTTGCGCGGTGCAGAAATGATGTCTGATATGGAAGAGATGCTTGCGGCACACGGTATGAATACGAACGATTTATACGATATGTGTGGTATGCCGCTGGGAGGGGTTAACCCATCGACAAAATTACAATGGGTCAAAAAATTTGAACCGGACGCCTATCAAAATGCAACGCGTATTCATACCATGATGGGATTTCTCGTTAAGGCCTTTGGTGCCGATGATTATTACGATGATATCACAGATACGCCGTGGCTCCAACTCAATGGCGAAGAACTCAATTATAGCGAAAAACTATGTGACGTCTTTGATGTGGATATGGATAAATTGGCGCCGCTGAAAAAACCTGGAGAGATGATTGGCGAAGTGACGGCGGAAGTAGCCGAAAAGACAGGACTTGCGGTCGGCACGCCGCTTATTATGGGGACAGGCGACCAGCAGATTGGGTGTCTTGGAAATGGCTGTATTCCTGAAGGAATCGGGTATTATTGTGGTGGAACAGCGGGCATTGCTGCAGGGAAATCGGATCATTTTTTAAGAGATCCGAATAGACGTTGTTATGTACTAGGAACGCCTGATGGTGGCTACGTCATGGAAGGACAGGCGAATGCCGCAGGTTCAGCGTTTAAATGGTTCCGTACAGAAATTTGCAAGAGTGAATCTGCTGCAGCTGATTCAATCGGCGTCAGCGTGTACGATTTATTGACACGGGGCGCACAAAAATCGGAACCCGGCTCGAGAGGATTGTTTTTCTTACCCTATCTTCAGGGATCGAATTCACCAAACTACGAAGCCAATGCGAGAGGATCTATTGTGGGGATGACATTCGGTCACAGTCGATGTGATATTGTCCGCGCACTGATGGAAGGTATTTGTTTTGAAGGAAAAGACATGCTCGATGCGATGATTGAAGGAAATGTCCCGAGTTATGATGTCATACGCTTATCTGGCGGTATTGCCCGTTCACAATTCTGGTGTCAAATGCAGGCTGATATTTATAATTTACCTTGCGAAACGGTGGCAGAAGAAGAAGCGACAGCTCTCGGATGTGCGATGATGGCAGCTTATGGTGCTGGCATTTACAAATCATTCCAGGAAGCAGCGGATCACATGGTTCACGTTACACGACGCTATGAACCGAATGCTGAAAATGTTAAGCGATATGAAGATGCATATCAAACTTGGCATGAGGTTTATCACGGCCTTTCAGGAAAAGCGTTTGATGCAGTAAAGGATTTTCAGGAAAAATATCGTTAAATCGCAAGATAGAAATTTTGTGAAACCAAAAACTCGCCTACCATCTCTTGGCGAGTTTATTTTTTATTCTGAATCAAGTGCAAAAAGGGCATTGGCTAAGAATTGATCGAGAATTAAGACATCAATCAAATTACCTTTTAAGAGTGCGCGAACGGCGTAGACTTTTTCTGCACCAGCAGTCACAACGATTTTTAAAGGAATTTTTCGGTATTGCTCCAGGGTGATGGCATTTGTACGTTGTTTTATTGTGGTATCAAGTTCGTTCCCATCTTGATCTAAAAAGCGAAGCATAAAATCGCAATAGGCATGTTTAGATTGAAGTTCCTGAATTTCGTCAAAATTCAAATAATCTGTCGACATCAGAGGGGTCGTCATGACAGGGTATAGGACGCCAACGCTGCTGATGCTGACGTTGATCGCATTAAAATAGCGGTTAAAATTTTCATAATAATCCGAATTATGAATTCTGCTAAATTCTTGTTCTGTTAATATGCCACGATGGGTCAGAAGAAACTGTTTACCGCCAAAAGCCATGGCGGCGCGATGTGCCAGCTCATCGACGTTAAATTTTGGATTGACATTTTCGATACTGCCATGGAGCGTGACAATTTTTGAACCACGGCGCTGACAGGGATTGAGATAATGAATTAAATGATACATGGTTCGGCCCCATGCAATACCGATGATATCATCATCATTGACGATACGCTGTAAATAGCGGGCGCCCTCAAGGGCAACGCGTTTTTTTACTTTGATGGGATCTTCTGAAATGAAGGTATTTGAAAATGAAGGCACGACAAAACAGTTTTTTAAAGCAAACTGTTCTTTGATGCGCTGCTCCATCTGAATGCAGGACAAGGCGTTGCGATTCATATTGAAAGTGATAATTTGTTCTTTTTTCGCCCGTTTAATCGATCTGGAAACTGTTGACTGTGAAACATGAAGCTCATTTGCAATGGTCACAACTGGCAATTGTTTGATGTAGTACAAATAAGCTACTTCGTTTATTAGGCAAATCGATTGATTATAAACTTCTTTTTTCATTACAATGCCCCTCCCTCAAAATTGTAAAAAAATAGAAATACAATCATTTTCTTTATTTTAACATAAAAAATCCGCGGTTAAAATTACCGCGGATAAAAGTATAAAAAATTTGAATATGAATGGAGTAGACAAAATTGATCAGCCTTTTAGATCAAAGATTCCGCCCTTGGCTTCTTCGTAAATTCCCCAAGCGTCGATGGCTGCCTTGAGTTCTTCATGTTTTTCAGCGGCTTCCTTGAGAGAATTGCCAGCCATGACTTCATCGATGGCTTGACGGAATGCACGAGCGCCTGCTGCTGGTCCCATTGGATGGCCATGAATGGCACCGCCAGCTGCGACCATGACGTCTTTGCCAAATTTCTTTATCATATCTTCGACGTGACCCTGAGTGGTACCGCCGCCTGGCATCGGGAAGACCGGTTTAATGTCGCCGAGAGGCTGGAGCATTTTGTAACCGGCTTGGATAAAGGTATCCATCTGCATCGGGAATTTACCGTAAGGTGTCAGAGAGATAATCATATCAGTGCCGGCTATTCTAGGAAGAGTAGCGCCGATCAAGTTGGCACTCATGCCGGACCAGGGTGATTCGTAAACTGCACCGGTATAATCGGAATGGCCGAGTATTGGTACGTTGATACGTTCATCTTCCGCGAGCATTCTGGTTGAATCGAGACCAATAGTGTTGTAATTGACCATTAAACAATTGGCACCATTTTTGATGGCTGTCAAAGCGTTGTCGACAAGTTTTTCTGTTCGGTCAGTAATATTGAAAGCATAGAGGGTTTTTTCGCCTTTCACTTGGTCTGCTTTGGTGATAGCTTCCATAACGGCTTGTACACGGTCTGGCAATGGGCAGTGTGCTGGATTTGAGCACAATTCATCGTCTTTGATGATGTCGACGCCGCCAACAGCCGCTTCGTAAGCGAGTTTTGCGGTTTCTTTTGGATCGAGACCGATACACGGTTTGATCATGTTATTTAGAAGTGGGCGATCCTGAACACCTAAGAGATCACGAATACCCTGAACCCCAAACTTTGGACCCTTAAATTCTTTTAAGAAACTATCATTGAATTCGAGATCTAACAGCTTAACTTTGCCAGAGCTGGAGATATTGCCGAGCACAGAGCTGAGCATCATCGCGAAGGATGGACCAAAGTTAGAGGATGGGAAGGCGATGCGGATAATGAAATGTCTTTCAGTGACATCTTCCGGAACACCAATTTGGTAAGCTGGCGCCTCATAGATACCGATAACGCGGCCAATGCAGCGGTCACGGACTTCTTCGGTTTCACCTGGAACTTTCAACCAAGTGCCACAGGTTTGTTCGATAGCCAAAGCAGCACCGAATTTTAAGGCATTGGTATTGCGATGCGTCGCACAATAGTACGTAGCGATGACGTAGTGATCTTTTCTTAAATTTTCAGGATACTGCACAGAAATTGGGTCTACATACATAATATTTCCTCCTCAATATAAATTACAATCAGGGCTTGGAAGTTTGTGCCATGATATTGTAATCTTTTGATACTTTCATTATACCGCCTTCTAATATTTGGTAAATATGGAATATTTATTCATGGATTTATCGAATCAATTATTTTTGTTTCAGGAAAAAACGTTAAATAATCGCAAATAGCGTTGGAACATGAAGGGTTTGAAGGAATATTCTTTCAATATACAAATAAAAACGATTACTTGCTACAATGGAAAAAATGAAAGATTAAGATAGGGGAGATTTTATGGATGTTCAAACTTTATTGAGCAAGGGTGATATTCAATGTCACTGTGGTCGGACACATCATTGCGATACAAAAACGCTGTTAGTTGCCGATAATGTATATTGTCGAATTCCAAATTTACTTGAAGGGATCAATCATGTCATGGTCATTTCAGATGGCAATACACGGCCTCTTTGTGGTGAAAAAGTCATCGAGACTTTGACAGACGCTGGAATTACAGTCGATGAAGCGTATTTCGATCAGACTGAGGTGTTGGTTCCAGACGAAAAAGCTATCGCATATGCGGAACGCTTTGTTAAAGAAAAAACACGGGTTATCATCGGGGTTGGTTCTGGCGTCATCAACGATTTGAGTAAATACATTGCGTTTGAACACAGCATTCCGAGTATGATCGTGGCAACCGCACCTTCGATGGACGGTTTTGCTTCTGCCGGTGCAGTTATGTTCCTGAAAGGCCTTAAAGTGACTTGTCAGCGAAAAGCGCCGAGATGGATTGTCGCTGATAAAGCAGTACTGGCGAATGCGCCGATCGATATGATCCGCTCAGGAATTGGCGATATCATGGGAAAATATTCTGCTCTCAGTGACTGGAAATTAGCTTATTTACTTTCTGAAGAACCAATGTGTGACATGATTTATGAGATGGTCGAAACGGAGCTCAATGCTTGTGCAGAAAACATCGACGCAATTATGCGGCGGAATCCGTCAGCTATTGGCCGTCTGATGGAGAGTCTCGCTATTGTCGGTATTGCTTTAGCGTATCAGGGAAGTTCAAGACCAGCATCTGGTTCTGAACATTTGATATCTCATTATTTTGAACTCCAAGGTGTTAAAAATCATGAACCGTATTTTCCCCATGGCATTGATGTTGGGTATGCGTCGATCGTATCGGAAATACTGAGAAAACGTCTTGCGGATGAGAACCCAGATGATTTTCAGTTTGATTTTAATAAAACACATTGGACAGAAGAAATCAAACGTTGTTTTGGTGATACTGCGGATGAGATAGAAACATTACAAGCAAAGAATAAAACGTTTGAAATTGACCGCTCGACTTATATCCGAAATCACTGGAAAGAAATTAAAGCGATTTTGGACCAAACGCCAGGCGTTGAATTTATCTGTGGCAAATTAAAAGATGCTGATTACGATATACACACCTTTGTTGATACATATGGTATGAACAAAATACGTGATGCAGTTTGTTATGCGACAGATATTAAAACGCGTTATACGTTGCTACAATTGCTCCGGGATACCGGATATCTTGAAAAGTACGCGAAAGAATTAAAGCTATAGGAGAGAAAGATGTTGTCAAAAGAAATTGCATTGAAAAATATCAAGCTCTTTGTTCTCGACATGGACGGCACCGTCTATCTCGGCAACAACCTGATCGACGGTTCCCTCGACTTTATCCACAAAGTCGACACCGACCCGAATCGGGATTACATTTTCTTCACCAACAACGCCTCCCGCGTGCCCAAGGTTTACGTCGACAAGCTCGCGAAAATGGGCCTCGACGTTGACGAATCCAAAATCGTCACCGCTGGCGACGTCTGCGCGGAATTTTTAAACGAAAATTATCCGGGCGCGAAGATCTTACTCAACGGGACACCGCTGCTGGAAGAAAACTGGCGTGCCCGGGGCCTGAACCTCGTCGACGACAAGCCAGACGTCTGCGTCCAGAGCTTTGACACGACGATGACTTACGATAAGATGGACAAAATCTGCTACTACATTCGCAACGGCGTGCCCTTCATCGCGACCCACATGGACATCAACTGCCCGACCGAGGACGACTACATGCCCGACTGCGGCGCCATGTGCGCGCTGATCACCGCTTCCACCGGCGTCGAGCCGCGCTACCTCGGCAAGCCGTGGAAGGAAACGGTCGACATGATCACCGCGATCACGGGATGCCCGGCGGACAAGATGGGCTTCGTGGGCGACCGGCTCTACACCGATGTGGCCACCGGGGTCAACAATGGCGCCAACGGCTTCCTTGTCTTGACCGGCGAAGCGGATATGCAGACCGTCGCCGAATCCGACGTCGAACCGACGTGCATTTATGATTCATTGAAAGAAATGACCCAATACTTGTAGAACTGATTATGGCAGCTTTAATCTGTTTCGATAAAATAGAACAGATGAGGAGGTTGTTTTAATCAAAATAAAACATTTCATTTTATATGGAGAGAAGGAGTTAAGTAAAATGAGATATTTTTTAGGTTTGGATCTTGGTACTGGTGGTATAAAAACGGTTTTATTTACTGAAGAAGGAAAAGAAATTACCTATGCCCTCCAGGAATACCCATTGTATCAGCCACACAATGGATGGTCGGAGCAGGAACCAGAAGATTGGTATAACGCAGCGGTCACGACGATTAAAAAAGTTATGGTTACTTCAGGTGTTTCAAAGGAAGAGGTGCTTGGCATTGGCATTGCTGGACAAATGATGGGTGCTGTGCTGCTAGATAACCGAGGAGAACCACTACGGCGAGCGATTTTATGGAATGATCAGCGTACAGAGGAAGCAACAAGGGAAATGAGTCGACGGGTTAATCCTCAAAGAATGCTCAAAGTCACTTGCAATCCGCCAAGAGAGGGATTAACAGCTGCTAAAATTTTTTGGGTTGAACAAAATGAACCGGAAATTTACGCAAAAGTCCGCCATATTTTATTGCCAAAGGATTATGTTCGTTTTCGCTTGACAGGAGAATTTGCTACAGAAGTTTCAGATGCCTCCGCAACGCAGTTACTAGATGTCCCGAAACGATGCTGGTCGGATGAAATGATGGACGGTGTTGGCGTCAAACCGTATATGCTGGGTAAAGTCTATGAATCTTATGAAATTACAGGAAGACTCAAGCCGGATGTTGCGCATTACGTCGGTCTCTCAGAAAAGACAGTTGTCGTTGGCGGCGCAGGGGACAATGCAGCTGCATCTGTTGGGACCGGCGTTGTGGCTGAAGGTCGGGCCATGACAACGATTGGAACTTCTGGTGTCGTGTTTGCATATACGAATCGGCCAGCTATTGATCCAAAGGGTAGAGTTTATACCTTCTGTACAGCTGTTCCAGATTCATGGCATATGATGGGATTGGTTAACTCAGCTGGACTATCGCTTAAGTGGTACCGCAACAATTATTATCCGGATGATGAAGATTATTTGGAAATTGACAAAGATGCGGAAGCTTCACCGATCGGCTCAAATCGATTGATTTATTTACCATATTTAATGGGAGAAGTCACCCCACATTTGGATGTTAATTGCCGTGGCGCGTTTATTGGACTTTCGGCAATTCATCAGAAAAAAGATTTGACACGGGCCATTATGGAAGGGGTCACTTTTGCTTTAAATGAATCCATGGATATTTACCGTGAATTGGGTGTTGAACCAACGTTTATGCGAATGTGTGGCGGAGGTTCTAAATCAGAACTTTGGCGCCAGATGATGGCCGATATTTATAATGTTCCAGTTGTTCTTCCTGCGGGCGTTTCAGAAAATAGCGCCGCTCTTGGAGCAGCAATCTTAGCTATGGTTGGCACGAAAACTTATCCAAGTGTTCCAGAGGCCTGTGACAAAATCGTATCATTACGCAATGAAGTTTATGATCCAATACCGGAAAATGTCGAAAAATATGCAAAAGTTGGCGCACTTTATCGTCACATGTATCCGGCGTTGAAGGAACAATTTAAGGAGCTGGTTCAGCTAAAACTATAAATTAAGTGGTACATATATTTATGCTATATATCTCTCTAAAAGTGCAAAGGCAGATTTTTGCCTTGCACTTTTTTTATGTTTTATTCTTAGATACGGCCACTCGAGAAGCATTCAAGGCCTTGTAATAACGTTTTTCATCTTGCATAAATGTCGCGGTATAGAGGATATCGACGATCGTCAATTGCACAATTCTTGACGCCATGGCTTCAGAATGATATTTGCTATCATTCGTTGAACTCAACAAATACAGATCAGACAAATGTGCCAAGGTTGAGTTAGAGAAACTTGTTAAACTAAGAATTTTAACACCGTTCTCTTTGGAAGTTTGAACTACATGATTCACTTCAATGCTTTCGCCAGTATGAGAAATAGCTAACATTAAATCATTTGGTGTCGACTGTGTACATGTGATATTCATCAAATGTGGATCAGGAAAAAATCTCACATCGAGACCAATCCCCGAAAATTTATGATAAGCATCCATTGCAATGGCAGCAGATGCGCCAACACCGTAAATCAAAATACGCTCAGCGGAGCGAATCATATGCACAGCATTTTCTAGAATGGAAGAAGGAAGGAGTGTATTAATATCATTTATTGCAGATAATGTATGACCAATAATTTTTTGTTTAATGGTTTCAGGATCGTCATTTGGGTCTAAATCATCGTTAATGGATGCACTGGGTTCCTTCGTGGTTGCCTGTGCCATTTTAACTCTAAAAATTTGATAGGAATTATAGTTGAGCTTTTTTAAAAAGCGCATAACCGTTGTTTCGCTGGTATTGCAGGCTTTAGCAAGTTCTGTAATGGAAAACATCGGAATACGATTTGCATTTTTTAATATAAAATCAGCAATGACTTTTTGCGTTTTGGATAAGGTATTGTATTTAGTTCGAATATTCGTCAGGATCTCATCCACTGGATGCTCACCTCCTCATTATATTTTGCATTATAACATAAAAAGTAACTGATAAAAAGAAAATAGACAAAAACTTACGATAGTAAAATATTTACCGCAAATATATTGACATAGTAAAAATGAGGCTGTATAATATTTTACGATAAGAGATTAAAAATAGTTAAATATTAACTAATTTTGAGGAGGCATATTATGAGAGCAGTACGGATGTACAAACCAAAAGATTTGCGCGTAGAAGAAGTTGCAAAACCGACGATGCAGCCAGATGAAGTAATGGTTAAGGTTCATGCTTGTGGTGTGTGTGGATCGGATATTCCCAGAATATTGACTTATGGGGCACATGTGTCGCCGATTATCTGCGGACATGAATTTGCGGGGGAAATTGAAGCCGTTGGCGATCAGGTTAAAGGTTATGAAGTGGGTGACCGCGTTGTCGTTCCACCACTGATTCCGTGCGGACATTGCGAATGGTGTAAAAAAGGTATTTATTCATTGTGTGAAGATTACGATTATTATGGATCGAGACGAGATGGCGCTTACGCGCAATATGTCTCTGTTAAAAAGACGAATTTGATGAAGGTGCCGGATGGCGTTTCTTACGAAGATGCTGCGACCCTTGACCCGTGCGCAAATGCCTGGCATGGTCTGGTCAATCGCGGACATTTCAAACCAGGTGATACCGTTGCCGTTGTCGGAGCAGGACCGATAGGTTTATTCGCAGTTCAAATCGCACATATGAAAGGCGCGAAAAAAATCATTGCCGTTGATGTTTGGGATAAGAAACTTGAAATCGCGAAGAATGTCGGTGCGGACGTTGTCGTCAATTCCCTTGAAAATGATCCGGTCAAAGCTGTGATGGACGCAACGGATGGCGAAGGCGCCAACGTTGTGGTTGATTTTTCGGGAGCACCAGTCGCGCAACAGCAAGCGATTATGATGACGGCGAAAATGGGGCGTGTTGTATTTCTTGGTATTTCTCACAAAGGTTTAGACTTAAAAGCGGAAACTGTCGATACGCTTATGCGGGGGCAGATTGAACTTGTTGGTTCTTGGAATTCGTTTACAGATCCATTCCCAGGAGAAGATTGGACAGAATCGTTAAAGATGTATGAAAAAGGCATGACGGCTAAAGATATCATCAGCCATCGCATAACGTTAGACGAAGTGCCGGAAATTTTCAATAAGATCGACGCAGGTCATTATTTCTTTAATAAGATCATGATTTTCCCGTGGAAATAAGAGCAGAAAAAGAGGTTATTGATGTACGAAGCAAAATATTTTATGGGCGTCGATACCGGAACCCAAAGTGTTCGTGTTGTCGTTACAGATATTAGTGGAAATGCTTTAGTTGCGAGTGAAAAGCCCTATAAAACTTTTTATCCCAAACCGGGAAGAGCTGAACAAAAACCTGAAGATTGGTGGTCGTGCTTTAATGAAGCAGTAAAAGAAGTAACGGATCGACTGTCGATGGGTGTGCGTTATAGTATTGAAGGAATTTCAGTTTGTTCTACTTCGTCGACTGTTGTGCCCATTGACAAAAATGGGTCACCGCTTCAGGACGCGATCATGTGGATGGATACACGCGCCATTGAAGAAATGGAAATCTGTAATGCTACAAAACATCCATGTTTAAAATATTGTGGTGGAGCTGAGTCTGTTGAATGGATGATTCCGAAAGTTTTGTGGATTAAAAGAAATCAGCCAGAAATATATAATAAGTCATATAAAATTATTGAACAGCTGGATTGGTTTAATTATAAACTTACAGGCGGAAAATTAGCGACGTCTATTTGCCAGGCTGCCTGCAAGTGGAATTATATTGATGGGCATGGTGGATGGCAGAGCGATTTTTTCGAACAAATCGGCCTAGAAGATTATGCAGATATTTTAGTGACGGATGTCAAACAAGTTGGAGAACCCCTTGGGAAAATCGATCATGAATTTGCAGAAAAATATGATCTAAATCCTGATATGCTTGTCATCGAAGGTGGAATCGATGCGCATATTGGTATGCTCGGGATGGGGGTGTCGAAGCCAGGACGTCTTGCCATGATTATGGGAACCAGTTTTGTTCAATTGTGTTTCTCAAAGGAACAAAAAGAACTCGATGGTATATGGGGGCCGTACATTGATCCGGTTGTTCCTGGGTTAAATATTCTTGAAGGCGGTCAGATTTCAGCTGGTTCTATTGTCAAGTGGTACATGAAAGAATGGGGATTTGACAAAATGGAAAATCCATATAAAGCTATTGCTGATATGCTGAAGGATACCAAACCGGGAGCAAATGGTCTTGTCGCCTTAGATTTCTTCCAAGGCAACCGCACGCCATATAAAGATCCAAATGCAAAAGGGGTTATTTATGGCCTGACCTTAAGCCATACGAAGGCAGATATATACCGGGCACTAATTGAATCAGTTGCCATGGGAACTAAAAATATTATTGATAATTTTGAAAAACAAGGCGAACCCATTGACATGATCGTTGGCTGCGGCGGTGTGACGAAAGATAAAAACTGGATGCAGATTATTGCAGACGCAACTGGCAAACCGATTATTGTTACTGTCGACCCAAGTGCTGGCGGACTCGGATGTTGTATTGTGGCGTCTGTGGGAACAGGAACTTACGCATCGTTCGATGAAGCAACAGAAGGAATGGTCAAAATGGCATACACGGTAGAACCAAATCCAGAAAATTACGATGCCTACGAAAAAGTGTTCACTCAATATACTGAACTTTACCATAATCTAAAAAATATGATGAAAAATGAAGCATAGTACAAGAGGAGAAAAGAATGAACAAACAAGAAATTATCAGCAGATGTGACCACACTCTATTAAAACCCTTTTCTACATGGGGAGATATGGTCCCGATTTGTGAAGACGCACTGAAATATCACACCGCTTCGGTCTGCATCCCGCCGTGTTACGTCAAACCGGCCCATCAGCATTACCCAGATTTAAATGTCTGTACGGTGATCGGCTTTCCAAATGGTTACAACACGACAGAAGTCAAAGTCGCTGAGGCCATTCAGGCGATTGCAGACGGTGCATCGGAAATCGATATGGTCATCAATATCGGTGAAATGAAAGCGGGCAATTACGATTACGTTCTCGATGAAATCAAAGCACTTCGCAAAGTGACAGAAGGGAAAATTCTGAAAGTTATTGTGGAAACCTGCTATCTGGATGAAGCGGAGAAAATCAAAGTGTGCGAACTGGTTACTGAAGCCGGTGCAGATTTCATTAAAACGTCGACCGGTTTTGGACCAGAAGGTGCGAAAATCGAAGATATTGAGCTTTTCAAAAAGCACATTGGCCCCAATGTCAAAATGAAAGCGGCTGGCGGTATCAGCACAGTTGAAGATCTGGAAGCTTTTGTCAATGCGGGTTGCGCACGAATTGGGACGAGCCGCGCCATTGGGTTATTGAAAGATAAGTAGAGTGAAAGCCTTAATATAAAAGAAACAACGCCCAACTGCCTTCGGCAGCTGGGCGTTGTTTGCATATGCGTTAAATTATTTCTGGTAACGGAAGGGGCCAACGCCGCGGCGGGATTTTTTGAGCAGGGTCAATTCATCCCACGGGATGTCCCTTGGATTTTCACCCCGTTCGAGAACTTGGGGCAGATGACTTTCGAGCCCTTTAAAGGCCTGGGTCGCCTTGTGCGCCGAGGTGATGATTTTCTGCACGCAGTAGTTGGCGCGGAACACCGCGAACTGAATCTGAGCGTAAGCGATGCGGTCGACGGTTTTGTCGGCGGTGTCGTTTTTCGGATCTCCGCTGACTTTGGTGCGGCGTGCAGCGCTGTCCATTTCATCTTTCCAAATGTAGGTGCGTTTGAGCAGATCCCGGAACGCTTCAGCTTCTTTTTCGTAAGCTGCATGCTGGGTCTTCACCAGATCCAGAATATCGTCGGTTTCGGATTCGCTGCGGTACCAGGCTTCAATGGGAGAAAAAGCCTTTTCAATGATGTGGATAAAGGCGTTGACATCATCGGCATTAATGGGGGCGCCATAATCTTCCGGTGTTGGCAACGCTGAAGAGAAGGGCGTTTCATCCATTTTGAGAGTTTCAGTCATCATATTGATTCCTTTCTTTTATTGCAATTCTATTTCAGTCTGTTTTAAATGCCATTATTATATCCATAAGGCGGGTGAGCGTCAACTTAAAATCTCAGTTTTCAGAAAAAATCAGAATCGCGGACTCAATGGGACAAAGGCTCCACCAATTGATCGTTGATTCGCGTCATGAATTGGTTTAAAGTGTCCAGTTCACGGTCCGTAAAGTTTTGATAGATGCGCTCCATGGTTTTTTTATAGCCGCGGTTGTTGATTTCATGAAATTTTAAAAATTTCTCGGTGACCATTAAATGATATTCGCGGTGATCCTGTTCGGAGCGCACTTTTTTAAGGTAACCCTTCTGCACCAGGGAGTTGACCTTGTAGGTCGCGTTGGGCGATGAAATATTCATAAACTTTGCGAAGGTATTGATAGTCGGCTCGCCCAGAGAATAAATCGCTTCGACGCAGAACGCTTCTGAAAAAGACAGAGAGTCGCTGCTCGTCTGGAGGGCCATTTCCCGATAAAAATAAAGGCGCAGTTTTTTGTAAATTTCAGCCAGGGGTTTGGTAAACATGGCATCACCTGTCAGAGGCTGCGGTCGCCGTCAGACAAGGCAAAGGTGATTTCGGCCCTGGCGACCACTTTGCCGTCTACTTTTGCGACCCCTTTGCCGCTTCCCAGAGGGCCTCTGGTATTGGTGATTTCCGTTGTGATTTCCACGACGTCGCCGGGCTGCACCTGCTGTTTAAAGCGCGCGTTTTTGATGCCGCCGAAAAAGGCGAGCTTGCCCTTGTTTTCGGGAAGGGTGAGCATGGCGACGGCGCCGACCTGGGCCATGGCTTCGATGAGCAGAACCCCGGGCATTACCGGATAGCCCGGGAAATGCCCCAGAAATTGCATTTCATTGTTGGACACGCATTTCCGGCCGACGGCCATTTCTCCTGGAACGTAATCGAGGATACGGTCGACCATTAAAAACGGATAGCGGTGGGGCAGAATTTTCTGAATCTGTGCGGCGTCGAGTTCGTGAGGATGATCTGACATGACTAAGCCTCCCATTTTTTCAAAATGACAACGGCATTGTGGCCGCCGAATCCGAGCCCGTTGGAGAGGGCATAGCGCAGCACCGCTTTGCGGCCCGCGTTGGGGACGATATCCAGATCGCAGTCCGGATCTTCATGTTCGAAGTGAATGGTCGGTGGGACGAATTGATCTTTTAGGCTCATGGCTGTAAAAATCGCTTCCACAGCGCCGGTGCCGCCGAGAAGGTGGCCGGTCATGCTCTTTGTCGAACTGACGGCCATGTCTTCGGCGTGAGCGCCGAAGGCAGCGCGGATCGCCAGGGTTTCAATTTTGTCGTTGAGGGGCGTGGAGGTGCCGTGGGCGTTGATGTAATCCACATCTTCAGGGCTGATGCCCGCATCTGAAACGGCGTTTTTCATCGCAGCTGCAGCGCCGGCTCCGTCCGGGGCTGGTGCTGTAATGTGATAGGCATCCGTAGAGGTGCCGTAGCCGACAATTTCTCCGAGAATTTCAGCGCCGCGGTTTTGGGCGTGTTCCAAGGATTCGAGAATCAGCGCGCCGGCGCCTTCGCCCATGACGAAACCGGAACGTTCTGCATCAAAGGGGCAGGAAGCGTGTTCCGGATCAGGGTTGGTGCTCAGGGCCTGCATGACGGTGAACCCGCCGATGCAGAGGGGGGTAACACAGGCTTCGGCGCCGCCCGCGAGCATGACGTCGGCGTAGCCGTCGCGGATCTGGCGGAAAGCGTCGCCGATGGCGTTGTTGGAAGACGCACAAGCGGTGACGATACAGGTGGAGTAGCCCTTGAAGCCGTAAGCAATGGCAATGCGTCCGGCAGCCATATTGGGGATCGCCGACGGAATGAAGAACGGGGAGACGCGGTCAAATCCGCGCTTCATGCCGCGGCTCTGATTGTCTTCAATGGTGGAAATGCCGCCGATACCGCTGGACATGATAACGCCGCAGCGGTACGGGTCGGCTTCTTTTGACAGATCGAGACCGGACTGCTTCATCGCTTCGTCAGAAGCGACCAGGGCGAACTGGGTAAAGCGGTCCATGTGGCGGGCGTCTTTTCGGCTGATGACGGCGGAAATATCCAGGTTTTTCACTTCGCCGGCGAGGTGTACTTTTTGTTCGGATGCGTCAAACTGGGTGATTTCAGCGATGCCGTTTTGACCGGCTTTGGCCGCTTCCCAGCTTTCATTGACGCTGTTGCCCAAGGGGTTGACAGTTCCCATGCCGGTGATGACAACACGGTTTTGATGATTCATATGATTCTCCTTTGTTAAATGGCCATTCCGCCGTCGACGGGAATGACTTGTCCGGTGATGTAAGCGGCAGCATCGCTGGCCAGAAAAGCGATGACGCCGGCTACATCTTCAGGGGTGCCAAGACGGTTCAGCGGAATGTCCTGGGAGGCTGCAGCCTTCTGTTTATCGTCGAGGGCATCAGTCATGTCGGTTTGAATGAAGCCGGGCGCGACCGCATTGACCGTGACGTTTCGGCGGCCCAGTTCTTTGGCCAAGGATTTTGTCATGCCGATGACGCCGGCTTTAGCTGCAGCGTAGGAAACCTGTCCGGCATTGCCCCGGAGACCGACGACGGAACTGACGTTGATAATCCGGCCGTGGCGCTGGCGCATCATCATGCGGCCTGCAGCCTTCATGCACAGGAAAACCCCGCGGAGATCCGTCGCGATGACCGCGTCAAAATCTTCGGGCTTGGTCAGCGCGATGAGATTGTCCCGGGTGATGCCCGCATTGTTGACCAGCACATCCAAACGGCCGTAATCTGTTTTGATCTGCTTGAACAGCGCGTCGACGGCGTCGGCGTCTGCGACGTCGGCGCGGTAGATCGAAAAGCGGCCCTCGGGATTAAGTGCCCGGCAGGCGGCCGCCGTTTCTTCGGCTGCCTTTTCATTGCCGGCATAGTTGACGGCGACGTCATAGCCGGCCTTGGCAAAAGCGAGGCAGGTGGCGCGGCCAATGCCCCGGCTTCCGCCGGTTACGAGAACAACAGGGGTAGCGTTGGTAGTATCTTTCATGGTTCCTCTTTATTTTGATAATTTTTGAATAACCGCATCGAGATCCTCTGCCGTATCGATTTTCATCGGCTTTGTGCCGCGGATGGTTTTGCGGACAAAACCGGACATGGCCTTGCCCGGCCCGATTTCGACAAAGGTATCGGCGCCCATTTCCGTCATTTTCTGAATGCTTTGTTCGAGATAGACAGACTGCTGGACTTGTTTGACCAAAAGGTCAGGGATGGATTCATTTTCTGGCTTGACGTCTCCGATGGCGTTGAAAAGCACCGGGAACTGCAGTTTTCCGAAATCCAGGGTCGCAAATTTTTTGGCCAGAGCATCCCCGGCAGGCTTCATATAACTGGTGTGAAAAGGCCCCGAGACTTTAAGGGGAAGGACCCGTTTGGCACCGGCGGCCTTGGCAGCATCAGACGCCTTCTGCACCCCCTGGGCATCGCCGGAAATGACGATCTGCCCCGGGCAGTTGAAATTGGCCATTTCGACCATTTGTGCGCCGTCAGAGGCGGCCTCACAGATCGGTCCCAGCTGATCGGCGCTGAGGCCGAGAACGGCGGCCATGCCGACGTCCAGGCCTTTGGACGCATCGGCCATCGCCTGGCCTCGGAAAGCGATGAGGTCCAGCGTGGTTGGCGCATCCCAGACACCGGCAGCGTACAAGGCGGAATATTCGCCGAGGGACAGGCCGCAGGCCATGTCCGGCACAATGCCGGCTTCCCTTAAAACATTGGTGACGCCGATGGCAAAGGCCACCATGGCGGGCTGGGTGTACTGGGTTTGGGACAGGGTTTCTTCCGGTCCTTCAAAACACAGTTTTTTCAGGTCAAAGGGCAGTTCAGCATGGTCGAAGACATCGGCAAAGGCCGGATACTTTTCATAAAGATCGCGGCCCATGCCCACGTGCTGGGCGCCCTGGCCGGCGTATAAAAAGGCAAGTTTCATCGTGTGTCCTCCTTAATTAATCGGCAAAGGACTGAAGGTCTGAAATGACCGCTTTGGCACCGTTATACAAATCGGCGAAGATGTCGGCGACCGGGCGGATGTCCTTGACGAGGCCTGAAATTTCACCGGCCATGAGGCTGCCGTTTTTGGTGTCGCCGTCGAGAACGGCCTTTCTGAGGCTTCCCAGCGTGAATTTTTCGAGGGTCATGAGATCTGCACCTTCTTCTTCGGCTTTTAAGTAAGCCTTGGTCATCTGGTTGCGAAGCACCCGAACCGGGGCGTTAACCGAGCGTCCGGTGACGACGGTGCTTCTGTCCTTGGCTTTCACCACGGCCTTTTTGTAGTTTTCATGAATGGGGCATTCTTCAGAAGCCAAAAGCACGGTGCCGATCTGACAGCCCGAAGCGCCGAGGGCAAGGGCTGCGGCGACGCCCCGGCCGTCCGCAATGCCGCCGGCGGCAATGACCGGAATATCCACCGCGTCGACGACCTGGGGCACCAGGGCCATGGTCGTGATGTCGCCGATATGGCCGCCGCTTTCGCAGCCTTCGGCGACGACAGCGTCAGCCCCTTCGCCGCTCAGGCGTCTGGCCAGGGCGACCGAAGCGATGACCGGGATCACGACGATGCCGGCGGCCTTCCAGTCGGCCATGTATTTACCGGGGTTGCCGGCGCCGGTGGTGATCACCGGCACCTTTTCTTCGATGGCCATTTTGGCGATGTTGTCGGCATCAGGATTCATGAGCATTAAATTCAGGCCAAAGGGCTTGTCGGTCAGGGATTTGCAGGTGCGCACTTCCGCTCTGAGTTTTTCCGCGTCCCATCCGCCGGAGGCGATGAGGCCCAACGCGCCGGCGTTGGAGCAGGCAGCGGCAAAAGCACCGGTTGCGATGTTTGCCATGCCGCCCTGGAAAAAGGGATATTGAATGTGTAACCGTTCGTTAATCAGTTTCATGGGAATTCCTTTCGTAAAACCTTAATGTTCAGGACCGGTATAGGTGATGCCGGCAGCCCCCCAGGTCAAGCCGGCGCCGAAACCGACGCACAAGATGCGGCAGCCTTTTTTGATCCGGCCCATCTGCACCATTTCGTCGAGGGCGAGGGGAATCGAGGCGCCGCTGGTGTTGCCGTAGTGATCAAGATTTTCATACACTTTGTCGGGGGTGAGCCCCAGCTTTTTTGAAGCGTGCTCGATGATCCGGGTGTTGGCCTGGTGAAAAATCACCTGGTCGTAATCGTCGAGGGTTTCGCCGGTTTTGGCCAGATAATCCTGGATGATTTTGGGCATGATCCGGACGGCAAAACGGAAAACCCGCCGGCCGTCCATGGTGATAAATTCGGTTTTGTTGATATCGCCCGGAACGCCGATGGCAGGGTCGCTTTCTGCACCGAGGACCGCGTCGAAGGCGGCGTCCGGTTCGCTTTTGACGACCACGGCGCCGGCACCGTCTCCAAATAAAATACAGGTGCTGCGGTCGGTGAAGTCGAGGTCGCGGCTCAAGGCTTCGACGCCGACGACAACGGCGTAGGGCCGGCGGCTTTCGTCAGCGATCATTCCCTGGGCGACTTTCAAAGCGTAGACAAAGCCTGAGCAGGCCGCTGAAATGTCGAAGCTGGGGGTGTTGGGTTCGACCCCAAGAGCCAGAGCAACTCGGTTGGCCGTACTCGGGGAGGTGGTGTCGCCGGTGATGGTGGCGACCACGACAGCGCCGATTTGTTCAGGGGCAATGCCGGCCGTTTCGACAGCCCGCTTCGCTGACAGAATGGCGAGATCAGAAGCGTTTTCATCTGCCTGGATAAAATGACGGGTCCGGATGCCGGTGCGTTCGGAAATCCAGGCGTCACTGGTGTCGACGATTTGTGCTAAATCATCATTGGTGACGACGTGATCGGGAACCGCTGAACCGGAACCGATAATTTTGATGCCGTTCATAGATAAAAGCCTCAACTTTCAATATTTTTTGAATTCTTAGGATCGACCACACCGTAGGCTCTGAATTTCGCCATTCGCCGGTTGGCCAGCTCCGTGCCGCTTAAATGGGAAAGGGCCCGCAGATTTTCGCGGATCGCGCGGCGCAGGTCGTGGTAAACGGCGTCCGGGTCGCGGTGCGCGCCGCCCAGCGGTTCTTTGACAATCTCGTCGGCCACTTTTAAATGATAAAGATCCTGAGCCGTCAGTTTCATGACCGAGCAGGCCTCGTCGCTGCGGCTGGCGTCTTTCCATAAAATGCTCGCGAAGCCTTCGGGACTTAGAATTGAATAAATTGCGTTTTCAAGCATAATGAGCCGGTTTGCAACCCCGAGGGCCAAAGCGCCGCCGCTGCCGCCTTCGCCGGTGAAAACGGCGATGATCGGCACGCGCAGATGACTCATCTCAGCGAGGTTGCGGGCAATCGCTTCGCCCTGGCCATTTTCTTCGGCTTCCTGACCGGGATAAGCACCGGCGGTATCGACGAAGGTAATGATGGGGCGTTTGAATTTTTCAGCCTGGCGCATGAGGCGTCTGGCTTTGCGGTAGCCTTCGGGACAGGGCATGCCAAAATGGCAGGCGAGATTTTCCTGAAGGTTTTTGCCTTTGCGGGTGCCGATCACGGTGACCGGGTGTTCGTCGAACATCGCGATGCCGCCGTAAATGCTGGGATCTTCCCGGAAAAGGCGGTCGCCGCGCTGTTCAAAGAAATCGGTAAAGAGATGGTCGACGTAGTCGACGACGCTGGGGCGGCCGGCGTGGCGCGCCAGATAGACGCGGTCAGCCGGTGTGGGATGGCCGCAAAGGCGCAGGAGTTCCTGACGGTCGCGCTTGAACTGGCGAAGCTGGATGACTTCTGCCGGCGTGATGGGATCGCCGATATCCTGGATGCGCTTGTCTAAATGATTGATCCGCGTCTCGAGATCGCGGACAGAAGGTTTTGAAGTGGTTTGATCAGACATCTTTTCCTTTCTAGCTTTTTCAGCTGCGGGCGTGCAGACGGAGCAGCTGGATCAGGGTTTTGCGCATGTCGCCCCGGGGGACAATTTGATCGACAAAACCGTGTTCCATCTGAAACTCTGAGCGCTGAAATCCCTCCGGCAGTTTTTCCCCGATGGTTTGTTCGATGACCCTGGGGCCGGCAAAGCCGATGAGGGCGCCGGGTTCGGCCAGGGTGATGTCGCCCAGCATGGCAAAACTGGCGGTGACTCCGCCGGTTGTCGGATGGGTCAAAACCATGACGGAAAGAATGCCTTTACGGGAGAGGCGTTCCATGGCCGCGCTCGTCTTCGCCATCTGCATCAGGCTGATGATGCCTTCCTGCATTCTGGCGCCGCCGCTGGCACAGAAAATGATCAGGGGCCATTTCTTTCGTTCGGCGAGCTCAATGGCCTGGGTGATGCGTTCGCCGACGGCAGAGCCCATGGAGCCCATGAAAAAACGGGTGTCCATGGCGGCGACGACAACGGAGTAGCCGCCGATTTTACCGCGGACGGTTGAAACCCCTTCCGTAGAGCCGGATTTTTTCCGCTGGGCCTTCAGTTTTTCGGGATAGCCGGGAAAATGCAGCCAGTCAAAGGGCTTGACGCTTTTTCCGATTTCCCGGATCGTGCCCGGGTCCATGGTCAGCTGCAGACGGTAGTGGGAGCCGATGGGAAAATGATAGCCGCACCGGCAGACGTGCAGATTTTCTTCCAATTCGTCGAGGGTCAGGGCATGATGGCATTTTGGACAAATTGTCGTTTTCTGCTGGATGGGAATGGCGTCGGGCATCGTCGTGATGCTCCGGCGTTCCCGCAGGGCCTTTAAATTAAAGATTTCTTCTCTGCGTTTTTGAAAGGGGTTGCTGCTCATGACTGACCTCCGGAGGTTTTCCCGGCATCGGTGATATCGATCGGATCAAGTCCTGCACCGACGCGGTTCCATTTCATCAGGGTGTCGTATTCATTTTCCATAAAGCCCGTGTTGTAATTGCCGTGGACGAAAGCCGGGTGGTGCATGATGAGGTAGCACAGTTCCGCCGTCGTGGGGAACCCGTCGATGACGAGTTCTTCGAGCATGCGGCGCATCCGCTGGAGCGCTTCGAGGCGGGAATTGCCAGACGCGATGATTTTGGCGACCAGGCTGTCGTAAAAGGGATTCATGGTGTAACCGTCGTAAAGCAGGGAGTCGATGCGGCATCCGGGGCCGCCTGGGAAATGCACAAACTTGGTTTTCCCAGGAGACGGCCGAAAGCCGTGCATCGGGTCTTCTGCGTTGATGCGGCATTCAATGGCCCAGCCATGTTGGTGAATGTCCGACTGCGCGTAAGAGAGGGGCAGGCCGGAGGCCACACGGATCTGTTCTCGGACCAGGTCGACGCCGCAGACCGTTTCGGTCACCGGGTGTTCCACCTGAATTCGGGTGTTCATTTCGATGAAGTAATAATGCAGATCGTCGTCCATCACGAATTCGATGGTGCCGGCGCCGACGTACTGAGCGGCTTTGGCCGCACGCACGGCTGCTGCGCCCATTTCTTCCCGAACTTCAGGAGTGAGCAGGTGGGATGGACTTTCTTCGATGAGTTTCTGGTGCTTGCGCTGAATGGAGCATTCCCGTTCACCGAAATGCACCACCTGGCCCTTTGAGTCGGCCATAACTTGAAACTCGATGTGGTGGGGATTTTGGATCAGCTTTTCGACGTACATGTGATCGTCGCCGAAATTGGCGACGGTTTCAGATTGGGCCTCTGTAAATTTCTTAGCGAAATCTTCCGGCTTTTCGACGGTGCGCATGCCCCGGCCTCCGCCGCCGGCTGCCGCTTTGATCAAAACCGGATAGCCGATGTCAGCGGCGATTTTTTCCCCTTCTTCAAGAGTGACGTCGCCGTCGCTTCCCGGAACGACAGGAACACCGTTCTTTTTCATGATCGCGCGCGCCTGGGACTTATCGCCCATTTTGCGAATGGCGTCTCCGGAAGGCCCGATGAAAATGAGCCCTTCTTCGGCGCAGCGGTCTGCGAAATCGGCATTTTCTGACAAAAATCCGTAGCCTGGATGAATGGCTTCACACCGGGTGGATTTGGCGACCTGAAGAATGGCATTTTCGTTGAGGTAGCTGTCTTTGGCCGGCGCCGGCCCGATACAGACGGCCTGGGTTGCGAGCTGGACATGGAGCGAATCTTTGTCGGCAGTTGAATAAACGGCGACGGATTCAATCCCCATTTCCGTACAGGCCCGGATCACGCGGACGGCGATTTCGCCGCGGTTTGCAATGAGAATTCGGCGGAACATGGATTACAGCTTTCTAACGCGCATGAGCGGTTCGTCAAATTCAGCCATGGTGCCGTTGTCTTTGATGACTTCGAGAATTTCACAGTCGAAAGGCGCCGGAATTTCGCTCATCATCTTCATGGCTTCGATTAAACCAACGGTATCGCCCTTGTGAACGGTGTCACCCTTTTTGACATAAGGTGGGTCGTCAGGCGAAGGCGCCTGATAGAACGTGCCGACGAGGGGCGCGTTGATGGTTTCGCCCTGGGACGGCGCATCGGTTTTTGCTTCAGCAGCGTTTTCAGCAGCGGCGGTGTCTGCAGGTGCGGCGCTGGGCTTTTCCGAAACCGGTGCAGCAGTCTGAACAACAGGCTGGGAAACAGCGGAGACGGCCTTTGCCGGATAAGCTCCGGCCTTTTTCAAAACGAATTCGTCGCCGTCATTGTGACACCATTTTAAATAAACAGCGTCGCTTTGATCAAAATGATCGAGTAATTCCAGAATCTGGTTAAATTCCATATTGCCTCCGTAAATTCTATAATTTTATTAAGTCTGATCAAATCGATTGCTTAAAAATTTTTAGATATTTTAAGCAATTATATCATGAAAACATTCAAGATGCCCGAAAAACAACAAGGTTTTCGATGAAAATAATGAAATAGAAAATTGTTGATGGATTACAAAAATCCATATATTATAAAGTAAAAAGATTACAGGGGCGAAGGACCGAGTTTGAGAGAATCTTAAAAGATTAAAAGAAAAAGAGTAATTATTTGCAAAATAATGGAATCATATTGACAAATTCTCAAAGTGTGATATGATTGTTATAGTTTTAACAGAGACATTGAAAGTCTCATGGAAACTGTGAATGTTACATTATATTTTTGTAAATTAATTTATGGAGGGAAACTTATGGCTAAGGAAATTGTAGTTGTCAGCGGTT
This sequence comes from uncultured Eubacteriaceae bacterium, assembly GCA_945867155.1. Lineage (GTDB taxonomy): Bacteria > Bacillota > Clostridia > Eubacteriales > Eubacteriaceae > Pseudoramibacter. The sequence goes on from CAMBHL010000002.1 coordinate 285,360, forward strand.
GCCGTACGGCTATTGGATCAATGGGAGGAACCTTAAAAAATACACCTGTTGTTGAATTAGGGTCAACAGTCATCAAAGAAGCGGTCAAACGTGCTGGCATCAAACCAGAAGATGTCGATGAAGTTTTAATGGGGTGTGTCCTTCAGGCAGCACAAGGCCAGTCAGTTGCCCGTCAGGCAGCTATTTATGCTGGCATTCCTAAGGAAAAACCGGCATTGACCCTGAACAACCTCTGCGGTTCCGGGATGAAATGCATCAACCTCGCAGCAGACATGATCCTGGCAGGCGATGCAGATTGTCTGGTCGTCGGCGGTATGGAAAACATGACAAGAGCGCCTTATGTCGTTCCTGGCGGACGTTATGGTTACAGAATGGGTGCTGGCGAATTCCTCGACACCATGATCTGCGATGGTCTGGAAGATACCTTCAATCACTATCACATGGGTGTGACAGCTGAAAATATTGCAGAAAAATGGGGCATCACCCGTGAAGACTGCGATAAGATCGCTGTTATGTCTCAGGAAAGAGCAAACGCTGCTATCGAATCCGGCCGCTTCAAAGATGAAATCGTGCCAATCACTGTTAAACAGCGCAAGAAAGAAGTTGTCTTCGACACCGATGAACATCCGCGCAAAGGCGTCACCATGGAAAGCATTTCCAAACTGCGTCCGGCCTTCAAGAAAGACGGCGTCATCACCGCAGCAAACGCTTCCGGTATCAACGATGGGGCTGCAGCACTCGTCATCATGTCAGCAGACAAAGCAAAAGAACTCGGCTGCAAACCGTTAATGAGATGGGTCGGCGGCGCTTCCGCAGGTTGCGATCCGGCATACATGGGCGAAGGACCAATCTACGCATGCCGCAAACTGTTCAAACGCATCGACAAGACCATCGACGACTTCGATCTGATCGAACTCAATGAAGCCTTCTCTGCACAGGCAATCGCCTGCATCCGCGAACTGGGCATCAACATGGATATCTGCAACGTCAACGGTTCAGGGATTGCCCTTGGCCATCCGGTAGGCTGCTCCGGCGCAAGAATCGTTGTCTCCCTGATGTACGAAATGGCGAAACGCAACTCTAAACTCGGCCTCGCATCACTTTGCGTCGGCGGTGGTATGGGTGTTGCTTCTGCTTGGGAAAACCTGCAGTAATCGCACTTTAAATATCAGACGAAAGAAGAATCAATATGAGTTTTGTTACATATGAAGCAAAGGGCATGATTGGTATTGTCACCATCAACCGCGAAAAGGCGTTAAATGCGCTGAACACGCAGGTCTTAAATGATCTCGAAGCGGTCATCGATGGCGTCGATTACGATACCATCCGCTGCCTGATTATCACCGGTGCTGGCCAGAAATCTTTCGTGGCCGGTGCTGATATCGGTGAAATGGCGGAAGATACGAAGGCTCAGGGCCGTGCTTTCTGTGAACACGGCAACCGCGTCTTCAGAAAAATTGAAACCCTGCCGATCCCTGTGATCGCAGCAGTGAACGGCTTTGCTTTGGGCGGCGGCTGTGAATTGTCCATGGCCTGCGACATCAGAATCGCATCTGACAACGCTGTTTTTGGCCAGCCTGAAGTGGGCTTGGGCATCACCCCAGGCTTTGGCGGCACCCAGCGTTTGATGCGCCGCATTCCAGTTGGCAAGGCGAAGGAAATGATCTACGCCAGCATCAATATCAAAGCAGAAGAAGCGCTGCAGTGGGGACTGGTCAACGCCGTCTATCCGCAGGCTGATTTGATGGATGAAGCTGAAAAACTGGCTAATCGCATCGCCAAACAGGCACCGATCGCCGTTCGCATGGCGAAGGCTGCGATGAACGAAGGCATCGACGTACCAATGGATTCCGCGATCCAGGTTGAAGTGAGACATTTCAGCGAATGCTTTGAAACGGCTGACCAGAAGGAAGGCATGAAAGCATTCATGGAAAAACGCAAACACGAACCTTTCCAGAATAAATAATTTAAAAAGTGTAAAATTCGAGGGAGGATTCCTCCCTCGGTTTGTGTTGAATAATTGGAGGTAATAGAATGAAAGTTGGCGTAATTGGCGCTGGTACAATGGGATCTGGCATTGCTCAGGCATTTGCACAGACAGATGGTTTTGAAGTTGTCCTCTGCGATATCAAACAGGAATTTGCAGACGGCGGGAAAGCTAAAATCGAAAAGACCTTAAGCAAACGCGTTGCAAAAGGCAAAATGGAAGAAGCGAAAAAAGACGAAATCTTAGGCAAAATCACCACGGGTTTGGTCGAAAAAGATTTAGTCGGCGACTGCGACCTGATCGTTGAAGCCATTCTTGAAAAGATGGAATTAAAACATGAAATGTTCCAGAATCTTGACAAGATCTGCAAACCGGGCTGCATCTTCGCATCCAACACGTCTTCACTGTCCATTACAGAAATCGCTCAGGGCGTGAACCGCGACGTCATCGGCATGCACTTCTTCAATCCAGCACCAGTTATGAAATTGATCGAAGTCATCGCAGGCTACAACACCTCTGATGAAACCGTTCAGAAGATCAAGGACATCGCTGTTCAGATTGGCAAGACCCCTGTTCAGGTTAAAGAAGCAGCTGGCTTTGTCGTCAACAGAATCCTCGTTCCAATGATCAACGAAGCCATCGAAATCTACTCTGCAGGCACAGCTTCAGCTGAAGATATCGATACCGCTATGAAACTCGGTGCCAACCACCCGATGGGACCTCTGGCTTTAGGCGACCTGGTTGGTTTGGATATCGTTTTGGCTGTTATGGAAGTTCTCCAGGCTGAAACGGGTTCAGACAAATACGCTCCGGCACCGCTTTTGAGAAAGATGGTCCGCGGCGGCGCATTAGGCATCAAGACTGGCCACGGCTTCTACGATTATACTAAATAATCAAAGCTCATAATTCTTTATTCAAAAACCCGCTCGCATTTGCGAACGGGTTTTTTATTGGGAAAAATCAGTTTTGTTTAAAGGTTGCGCAGCCGTTCATTACGGTGCACAAAACGGGAATGTCGTGAATTTCTTCGGCCGGCACTTCGAAAGGGTCTGCATCCAGAATCGTCAGATCCGCTCGCTTGCCAGGCTCAAGACTGCCGGTGAGATCGTCGACGTGGGCCGATCTGGCGGCGTTGATGGTGTAGCCTTCGAGGCACTGCCAGACACTTAAGCGTTCGGAATCGGGGGCCATGATCAAATCCGGATGGCCGGGCAGACAGCGGGTGACGCCCATTTCGATGCCAAGGAGCGGTGCGCAGCCGGTTTCATCAAAGGGCGCATCGCTGCCGAGGGTCATGCGGCCGCCGGTTTTGAGAATCGCCTGCATTCGGAACTGCCGGTCAGAGAGGATCGGCATCTGGCGTTCCAGCTCCACGTTGCGGTAATGCCAGATCGTGCTGGTATTGGCAAGGACGTTGTAGCGGTTGAAAAGCGGCACGTCGGCAGAACGGACGAATTGGGAATGGGCGTTGGTGATACGGGCGTGATTGTATCCGGCTTCCCGGACAGCTTTGGCCGCCATTAAATTGGTGTGAACCGCTTCATCTCCAATGCCGTGGAGGTGAATGTCCATGCCCATTCCCGCTGCGGCGACACAGGCCTTTGCAAGGGGTTCGAGATCGACGTAAACTTCTCCGATAGGATCGCCGCCGGTCATTTCAGAAGAGAGAGCGGCAGTACCGGTTTCGACAGTGCCGTCATTGACGACTTTCAGGGTGTGATTGAAAAAGAAGGGATGGCAGTATTTTTGACTTTCTTTTTTTAGCTGAGACAGCAGTTCGGGAAAATCGTCGGCGTATTCGGTGGCGCAGCAGTTGGAAATCCACTGGGTTAACGTCTGGGCTTTGGCCCGCTGACTCAGCATATCCATCAGGGTTTCCCGGGATTTTTCAAAACAGCCGCAGTCGATAATGCCGGTTACGCCGGCGGCGGCGTAGCGGCCGAGGACTTTGTCGGCGTTCTGGCTCAGTTGGGAGAGGTCGAACCATTCGATACCGTCGGTGAAAAGCTGGGCCAGGGCCATTTCGTTGAGATGGCCGTTGGGCATGCCGTCTTCTTCCCGGTCAAAGACGCCCCCTTCAGGGTCAGGCGTGTCTTTGGTAATGTGAAGTGCTTCAAAAGCTTTGGTGTTGCACCAGCTTTCGTGGCCGCCGTTGCTTCTGAGAAAAAGGGGTTTGTCAGGGCACAGGGCGTCGAGGTGCTGCCGGGTCACTTCGCCGGGCCCATAAATCCATTCGGGATAGCCGATGCCGAAGTAATTTTTCTGATCCGGATGGGCCGTGATGAAGGCCTGAATCGTATCGTCCACCTCTTGTTTCGTCATCATGGCATCCAGCAGAATCTCGCCGCTGAGCTGGATATTTTCGAAAACGTGACAATGGGCATCGACAAATCCGGGCAGCATGGTTTTACCCTTTAAATCCGGACTATGGCTAAAATCGTCGCCCGCTTGCCGTCATTGGCTGAAGTGAGTAGCGTTGTCGACAGGGTGTTGACCTCATAAAACAAGTACTGAATCGAGAACGGGAAGAAACCGGCCACAGCCATTTTCCAGACTGGAGAGCTGGAGCTGGTGTAAAGATTGGTCAGCTGCACTTTCAAAAGATTGGGCAGGATAAACATGGCCACTGATAAAATGCCGATGACGATAAAAGAGATTTTCATGTAGCGGTTGATTTTCTTTTGGTTCCGTTCGCCGCAGTCGTAGCTGATAATGGGGGCGATGCCTTTGCAGTACCCGTACATGCCGGCCGCAAAAATCCACTGACAGTACGAGAGAATGCTGATCGCAGCGCAGCCATCTTCACCGAAATATCGGATCGAGACGATGTTGAACAAGGCAGCGATGAGCCCTAAGGACGCGCTCATCAATAAGTCGGCGAGGCCGAGCCAGCAGCTGTCCTTCAGAAGCCCGAGGGACCAGCGAAATTTTCCGTAATGGAGTTCGTATTTGGGGTCTTTGAGGGATAAAATGGAGCCGACGGCCGACAGGGTCATGCCGCATCCGGCGGCCAGGGCAGAACCGGCGATGCCGAGGTGGAGAAATTTGATGAAAATATAAGCACAGGCGATTTCAGATCCGCCGGCAAGCACCGTCATGGCAAAGGCACGTCCGGGTTTTCCGCCGACGACGAGAATGAGCTGGAACATGGTCTGCACCAGGTAGAGGGCGCCGAAGAAAACATGAACTTTAATATAGGTGTCGCAGTAAGGCATGAGCACAGGCGCCGGCGCCGAGCATGGCAGCGATGCCTTCTTCAATCGAAAGCACCGGGTAGCAGACGTCGATGGCGGCGAGGGCGTTGGTGTTGATGAGGGATGAACTGATGGCCGTGTCGATCATCTGGTAAATCCCGAGCCAGACGTTGAGTCCAATGCTGGGCAGCGCAAAAATCAAAAGGCCCCACCAGGAGAAATCCCGACTGAGTTTGTTGATATCCCGTGTTTCAGACATAATAGCCTCCTTCTTATAAATCCAAATCCGTTAAGCCAATCAAAAATCGCGTCGGCGGCCGAAGATGCGGTTTGTGCACAAAAAAACAGGCAGGGATTGTGTTGACATCCTTGCCTGTTTTATTTATAACGCTAATATAAACCCAAGGGTAACCCATGGGTCAAGCGAAAAAATTAATTTTAGGATAGAATATGAAAAATTATATCACGTCATCAGAAATTGCGAAGCGTTTCCACACGACCATCGACGCCGTTCGATACTACGAAAAGCTAGGACTATTGAATCCAGTGCGGGATGCGAAGAACGGGTACCGTCATTTCACAAACGAAGACATTGTCACGATGGGCCTCATTCAGGAACTCAAGCATCTGCATTTTCCCCTGTCTTTGATTGTCAGACTGAGGCAAAACCGAAAGGCAGAAGCGACTTTTGATCTGCTCAATCAGGAAAAAGCCCGTATTGATCAGGAAATTGAAAGGCTTCAATCTGCGAAGGCAGCGATTGCATCCCGCATCGCTTTTATGGACCGCTATTTGCATCATACGAAGCTTCACGAAATAAACGTCGTGCATTTTGGAAGAAGGAACTGTCTTTTAGTGAGCCAAAAAGATATTCCTGAAGACGCTTTCCCGTTAGTTCTCTCGAAAATTGCTTATGAGAAAAATCTGACGATTCCCATGGTCGGGGTCAGCGACGGCTATGTCTTGGATCGTGAGACGTTTTTTAATCAGAAAGCGCCGAAAGTGCGCGCCGTGTTCTATGATGGGCCGGGGATACAAGGCAATCCGCCTTATGTCCTGCCGGAAGGGGACTATCTGACGGTGCTCATCAAACGTCAGGACAATATTAAATTTCAAATCGGGGCGATCCAAAATTATTTAATAGACAACAGGCTTCAAGTGGTTTCGGATGTGTATTCTTTTTATGTCATTGACGAAGATGAATCAGAAGATCCAGAAGAACATCGCATTCAGATTCAAATGCAAGTGATCAAATTATCTATATAACCTGTAATGATTTATAAAAATGATATTGCAAATTACTATATTATATATATAATTAATATATAATAAGTGATTTGAGGATTAGCTGCGCTTAAATTAGATAAAAAGAGAAAATTGAGCATGACTGGCATACGAGAACGTAAAAACATTTTGAAAAGGGAGTAAAAGAGTAAGATGGAGGTAATCACAAACTGTTTATATCGTATGGATGATCTGTTGTGGGGCACGCCGATGACAGTAGCGGTTCTCGCGATGGGCATATTGTTAACCATTCGTTTCGGGTTCCGCTATCAGCGAAAAATTGGATTTAATTTTCGCAATACCTACGGCAAAATGTTCGTCAAAGGCGAAGGGGAAGGCAGTGTTTCTGGCTTTCGAGCAGCGTGTACCGCATTGGCGAATACCGTTGGAACGGGTAACATCAGCGGGGTGGCGACAGCCATTGTGAGCGGCGGCCCGGGCGCTTTGGTCTGGATGTGGGTGTCGGCTTTTTTCGGTATGTCAACGAAAGCCTGCGAGATCATCATTGGACAGCGTTACAGAGAGCGTTACCGAAAATCGATGGACGAATACGTCTGCGACCGTTCATTTGTTTTGAAAAATGCCTTTGGCTGGAAAAAGGGAGCCGTTGTTTTAGCGGTCTTTTGTTTTATATTCGGGCCATGGACTTGCTCGGTTCAGACAGAGGCGGTAACCAGTTCCATGCAGGCCGCCTTCCACATCAACTCACTTGTGGTTGATGTGATCATCGGGGTCACTTGCTTGATCACGATTTGGGGCGGACTTCGTCGAATTTCAGAGGTCATGTCGAAAATTGTTCCGATTATGGCAGTTCTTTACGTGCTCATGGGTCTTGGCGTCGTCTTCATCAATATCAAAATGATGCCGGGCGTCATCGCGCTGATCTTTAAAAGTGCTTTTTCTCCGACCGCGGCTGTGGGCGGATTTGCCGGCGCAACCGTTCGCGACGCCATCCAATACGGGGTGGCGCGGGGGATTTATTCCAATGATGCCGGCACGGGATACGGTATGATCGCCCATGCGCCGGCCAAGACAGATCATCCGGTGCGCCAGTCTTTGTGGGGATGGGGCGAAGTGTTCTTGGATACCATGATCATCTGTTCGATCACAGCGTTTACCATCATCATCACCGGATCGTATTACACCAGCAGTGCCACTTCCGGGGCTTTGACGACGATTGCTTTCCGCAACGCGTACGGAGATATCGGTGGCAAAATGACGGCTATCGTGATCGCTATTTTTGCCTGGACGACCATTATCGGGATGTATTATACCTGCGAAAAATCGGTCAATTACGCTTTTGGGGATACCCAGCTCAATCAAAAAATCCGCCCGATTTATATGATATACTATATGGTCCCTTGTGTTGTGCTCTATTCGATGGAGGCCGACGCCATTTGGGCGTTTACAGATATTCTGTCGGCGCTTTACGTGATGATCACCATTTTTATCGTGGTGGCGAAGCACAAGGAAATTTTCAGATTGTTTGATGATTTCTGGAAGCGGTTTCTTCCGGAAAAGGAGGCGGGAAAAAATCCGCCGAATGTGTCCTTCGACTGTTACAATGAAGAAAATATATGAGAAAAAGGAGAAAGCGATGTCGCAATTTGATCAGCTGTTTGCAGCAAAACACAAGCTCGTGTTAGATGGCCCGATGGGAACGGAACTGGAGCGCAGAGGCTACGACGTGAACGACGCCCTTTGGAGCGCTAAATTTTTAAAAGAGAATCCTGAGGCGATTGAACAAATTCATTATGATTATTTTGCAGCGGGAGCGGATATTGTGACTTGTGCCAGTTATCAGGCTTCTGTCGACGGTTTTTTGGACAGCGGGTATTCGCGGGAAGAGGCGGAAGCTCTCATTGCAAAATCTATGCAGTTGGTGCTGAAAGCCAGAACCGCGTGGTGGGAAAAAGAAGGCAAGGCGACAGGACGGCCGTATCCGCTCGCGGCTGGAGATATTGGTCCCTACGGTGCCTACTTGGCTGATGGGAGCGAATATACGGGTGCCTATCATTTGTCAGAAGAAGCCTATCGGGACTTTCACCTGAGACGTATGGAAATTCTGAAGGCGAACGGTGCGGATATTTTTGCAGTGGAAACCTGTCCAAAGCTTGAAGAAGCGCTGGCCTGCGCGCGAATGCTTGAAGGATTGAATGCAGACTACTGGATAAGCTTTTCCTTCCGAAATGAGCATGAAATCAGCGACGGCACCGCCATTGAAGAAATAACATCGGCGTTAAAGGGACTGCCACACCTGAAAGCGGTCGGCGTCAACTGCACACCGCCAGAGTATGTATCGGCCATTATCAAAAAATACAAGGCACTGACTGATTTACCGGTGTGTGTCTATCCAAATTCTGGAGAAATTTACGACGGGATGACAAAGACCTGGCACGGCGCGCCGGATGGCATGACTTTCCAGCAAAGAATTCCGGGATGGATAGTGGACGGCGCCGCACTCATTGGCGGATGCTGCAGGACCAAACCAGAAGATATTGCGCAAGTAGCGGAATGCATGAAACAAAAATAAGTCAAAGGATTTTCATCGTCCATGCTTGCCGTTCTGGCATGATAATCAAAAAAATTCATATTAGCTCTTGACCTTCGTATTGTACCAGCCTTTAACATAGAGTTAAACAAAGCGAAACGCTGATATAAAGACGACGTACAAAGAGGTACTGATCCGCGAAAAACGGCAGTACCCCTTTTTTATTAAGAGGAGGTCAAGAGATGGACAGCACGAAAGGCGAAACAGATATCTTATATTTAAACGAAGATGACATGATCGAAGCCGGCGTTTTGGATGCTGGGCGGTGCGTCGATGTGATGGAAGAAACCATGGGGCTTCTTTCAGATGGAGACTGTCTCATGGGCGGTCCTAACCACGACGCCCACGGACTCATGCTCTTCTTTCCAAAGGAATCTCCGATTCCTGGATTTCCACTGAACGATTCAGCGGACCGGCGGTTTATCGCCATGCCGGCTTACCTCGGCGGGCGGTTTCACAAAGCCGGGGTTAAATGGTACGGCTCCAACGGCCGCAACCGGAGCCGCGGCCTGCCCCGTTCGATTCTCATGTTTATGTTAAATGATGTCGAAACGGGCATGCCCCTCGCTTACATGTCCGCCAATCTGCTCAGTGCCATGCGCACCGGCGCGATGCCGGGGCTGGCCGTCAGGAAGCTGGCGCGTCCGGATTCAGAAGTGCTCACGATTTTAGGTCCCGGGGTCATCGGCAAAGCCAATTATCTGGCCGTCATGTCTCAGATGAAAAACATCAAGACGGTGATGATCAAGGGCAGCTCGCCGGAATCGAAATCCGCAAAAAAATTTGTGGACTTCATTCATAAACACACGCCGCAGATCAAGGACATTCACATCTGCGCGACGATGGAAGAAGCGATAAGACCTGCGGATATCGTGGTCGAAGCCATTTCGTGCAAAGAAGGGGAATGGCCGGAATACAAGGCGGAATGGTTCAAGCCCGGGGTTACCTTCATCTGCACCAACGCCTTCAATATGGAATACCGTTCCATCGTCGACATGCGCAAGGTCGTGGACAATTTAGGAATGTTTGTCAACTACGCCGACGAAGATGACGAAGGCTACGATGAAAACGGCAACCGGGACCACACTGGATGCATGGGCGAAGATTTCGTCTATATGTCCAGAGATGGTCTTTTCGATCTGGACACCGTCGATCAGCTTGGCGACATTGTCAGAGGCAAAAAGCCGGGACGAAAATCAGACGATGAAATGATTTTAGTTTCGATCGAAGGCATCCCCATTGAAGATGTCGCCTGGGGCTGCGAATGCTACGAACAGGCGCTGAAAAAAGGCATCGGCACGAAACTTAAACTTTGGGATCAGCCCAAGGCTTTATAAAATAAAGGAGCTCAACATGAAACGCATTAAGAATCATCCGATTTTAGGCGAAACGCCGGAACGGAAAGTCGTTCATTTTACATTTGACGGTAAGGATATGACGGGATATGAAGGCGAACCCATCGCCGCAGCTTTAAAGGCCGCCGGCGTGATGGTCCACCGCTACACCGCGAAGCGCCATGAACCCCGGGGCATCTTCTGCGCGATCGGCCGCTGCACTGACTGCGTCATGATTGTCAACGGCAAGCCGAATATCAGAACGTGCATCACCCCTCTCGAGGAGGGAACAGACGTGAAGACACAGTACGGGGTTTCAGCAGAAAGGAATCAATAAGATGAGAATAGAACGTTACGATATGATCGTCATCGGCGCAGGACCGGCCGGCTTATCCGCCGCGATCGAGGCCGCAAAATGCGGCATCAAGCCGATTGTCTTTGATGAAAACGCGAGACCAGGCGGTCAGCTCTTTAAACAGATCCATAAATTTTTCGGCTCCAAGGAACACAAGGCGAAAATGCGGGGCTTCAACATCGGAAAAGAACTGTTGGAAGAAGCTGAAAAAGCCGGCGTCAAAGTCGTATTAGGCGCGACGGTGACCGGGCTCTTCGACGGCAAGGAAGTGACCGTGCGCATCGGAGACACCATCAAGCACGTCCAGGGCGACAGCATTCTCGTGGCCACAGGCGCCAGCGAAAACATGGTCAATTTTGACGGCTGGACCCTGCCGGGGGTCATCGGCGCTGGCGCAGCCCAGACGATGATGAATCTCCATCACGTCAAACCTGGGGATCGCATTCTCATGCTCGGAACCGGGAATGTCGGCCTGGTGGTCAGCTATCAGCTGATGCAGGCCGGGTGTGAAGTGGTCGCTTTGGTCGACGCCGCACCGAGAGTTGGCGGCTACGGGGTCCACGCTTCAAAAGTTGCCCGCTGCGGCGTGCCCTTCTATCTGTCCCACACCATTCTCCGGGCCGAAGGCGACGATCATGTGACCGGTGTAGTCATCGGCGAAGTGGGGCCGGGATGGAAAGTGATTCCGGGCACCGAAAAACATTTTGACGTCGACACGATCTGCCTGGCTGTCGGCCTTTCACCGATGGCGCAGCTCCTCAGCATGGCCGGCTGCCAGATGAACGACACCAAGGGCGGCTACGTGCCGGTCATCGACGAAGACGGCATGACCTCCATCGACGGCGTCTTCTCCGCTGGCGACGTCACCGGCATTGAAGAAGCCAGCTCGGCGATGATCGAAGGACGCATTTCCGGATTGGCCGTCGCCCACTATCTGGGCTACATCGACGACGCGGAAAAGCAGCAGCGCATCGAAGAACAGGAAAAAGCATTGGATGCCCTGCGCCAGGGGATGTTTGCGCCCCAGAACCGCGGCAAGAAAATCGAAAAGACCGAAGAAGGCATTCCGGTCTCCGAAAATCTTCTGGACAAAGGCTATATCGCCGACGATGAAATCGCCCGTTATCCTGGGGTTACCCACAAGAAGGGCATTCATCCGGTGATCGAATGCACCCAGAACATTCCGTGCAACCCGTGCCAGGATGCCTGCAAATTCGGCTGCATTTCCATCGGCGACAACATCACGTCCCTGCCGGTGGTGACCGAAGACAGCCAGTGCACCGGCTGCGGCATGTGCGTCGCCTCCTGCTCAGGCCAGGCGATTTTCCTGGTCGAAGAAGATGTCGAACCGGGTTACGGCGAAGTGACCATGCCTTACGAATTCCTGCCCCTTCCGAAAAAAGGCGACTGCGGCGTCGCATTGGGGCGGGACGGCAAAGTCGTCTGCGACGCGGAAGTGACCAAGATCAGAAGCGCTAAAGCCTTTGACCACACCAATCTTTTAACGATCAAAGTGCCCAACGACATGCTGATGAAGGCGCGTTTTTTCAAGAGCCAGGAATAAAAGGAGAATCGTCATGACAGATATTCAAGAAGTATTAAATAAAATCGGGCCTTACGAACCGGCAGAGGACGATCATCTGCTGGTATGCCGCTGCGAAGAAGTGACCAAAGGGGAAATTCGCAAAGCGGTTCACGAAGGCATGTTCACGATCGAAGAACTGAGACGCTACTTGCGCTGCGGCATGGGCCTGTGCCAGGGGCAGACCTGCGGCAAGCTTGTCAAAGGGATTGTAGCCCGGGAACTGGGCGTTGCGGTGACGGACGTGACCCCAGCGACGAGCCGTGCACCGATGCGTCCGACGGAAATGGAAATTGCAGGAAATGACGGAGGTGAACAGGCATGAACCCAACAGCAGATGTCATCATTATCGGCGGCGGCATCAACGGATGTGCGGCAGCGTATTATTTAGCGAAAAAAGGCGTTAAAAATGTGATCGTGCTTGAAGCCTCCGACAGCATCGGACACGGCGGCTCCAGCCGAAACGGCGGCGGCGTCCGCCAGAGCGGCCGGGACGTCCGGGAACTGCCTTACGTGATGTACGGCATCAAGCATTTGTGGCCGGGACTTTCAGATGAGCTGGGGGTCGACGTCGAATACACCCAGAAGGGCAACCTCCGTTTAGGCAAAACTGAAAAACATCTGGAAAAACTCAAGACCCTCGCAGACAACGCGAAGAAAGTCGGCCTGGATGTCCGGATGATCGGCAAAGAAGAAGTGAAGGAAATCAACCCCTATCTTTCCGACGACATCATCGGCGCCAGCTGGTGCCCCACGGACGGCCACGCCAACCCGCTGATGGCCACTTTGGGATTCTATAAAAAATCCCTGTCCATGGGCGTGAAGTACTACACCGGCGCGGAAGTTGCGTCTCTGAAGAAGATCAAAGGCCGCCTGCGTCAGGTCATTCTCAAAGACGGCACGATTTTCGAAGGGGAGAAGGTGATCGTGGCTGCCGGATACGAAAGCCGCTACATCGTCCGCACCGTCGGCATTGACGTGCCCATGACCCGCTATTTCGATCAGGCCTTGGTCACGGAAATGCAGCCGGAAATGTTCCCCCAGATGCTCGGGACCGCAGACGCCAACTTCTACGGCCATCAGACCAAGCACGGCTCTTTCGTCTTCGGGTCTGACTGCGGCCTCGAAGAAACGATGGACATGCCCTTAAACGAAATGAAGACCATTTCGATGACCCTGCCGTCGAGCTGCCGGGCCATTGAAGGCTATATCCCGGCTTTGAAAGACGCCAAGATCGTCCGCTCCTGGGGCGGCTGGCTTGACATGTGCTTAGACGGCGTACCGGTTATTTCTCCGGTAGACGTGGTGCCGGGTCTGATTCTCGCCTGCGGTTTCACGGGACACGGCTTCGGTTCTGCGCCTGCAGTGGGGCTGATCCTCGCTCAGATGGCCATGGAAGAAGAAACCGTCGTCGACATGAGCGCTCTGCGTTACGATCGTTTCGATCCCTATCAGTAAAAAATAGATAGGTCAAATATTATTGAACAGGAAGTTGCAGCTCCGTAATAAATTCATCACAATTGTCGGTTTCGTACTCGTCGAGATGGCACATCTCGATTGGGTCGCCGGCAATTTTTAAGTGGTGGCCTTTGGCGTAATCGAAAAGCTGGGGCATAAGTTCCTTGGTACGGGTCAAAGGTCCGCGGTAAACCAAAGACAGATATTTGCCCTGCGGAAGGGTGTAATTGGTTTGATAAAGCTGATTTTTTGAGAAAAAGAAGATATTTTTCGTTCGGTAATACAGGGAGTCTGGGTTGCTGCCCGCGAGATCCAGTGTGTAGCAGTCACAGGCACCTATTGTATCGATACGGTTTTGGTGAAGATGGGAGTACCGCGTGACGAAATAGTCGACGTAATCGTCGGGCAGATTGGTGTCGCTGATCATGAGACAAGCTCGGGGCTCGAGGCTCAGACAGCGGACGGTTTCGTCGGATTTGAGGGCAAGGTCGTCGGCGATGGTACGGATCCGCGTTTCGATATTGTATTTTTTCTCGAAGAGACTGACGAGTTCGGCATTGACGACAGACAGTTCTTCTTTGAGCATCTGCTGGGTTTTTTCGATGCTGCGGTTCTCCTGAAATTTACGGATCTGATCCGTTGAAAAATTGAGATTCAAGAGCTCTCGGATTGTGAGCATTTTTCGAACATCATCCAGGGTGTAGTATCGGTAGTTGTTCTCGGCATTGCGCTTGGGCTTTAGGATACCGACTTTTTCGTAGTAGCGGATGGCGTCGGTGCTGATGCCGAATAATTTTGACAATTCGCCAATGCGAAAAATTTTCTTTTGTTTTTTATTCTCCATATTCGTCTCCAGTTTGATGATAATTTGATGATAAAGCTCATAAAAAAGATTTGACCTTAGTATAACACCATACTTTATAATTAAGACAATAAAATAATGACAAAGGCAAAGGCGCATCTCGGAAGAGTGCGCCTTTGTTTTTTTATTGATGAAAGAAGGTTTGTTGATGAAGGCATTTGAATTTTTTACCCCGACCCAGATTATTTTCGGACGCGGCTGTACAAAACAGATCGCTGATGAAGCGAAAAAAATGGGGAAAAAGACCCTGGTTGTAACCGATAAGGGCCTCATGAAGACCGGTCTCGTCGATCCCATTATCGAAACGCTAAAGGCAGGCGGCGTGGATTTTGACCTGTGGACCGACATCGTGCCGAACCCCAGAGATGTGGACATCGAACGGGGGGCCGAATACGCGAAAGCCCACGGCATCGATTCTCTGATCGCCATCGGCGGCGGCTCGTCCATGGACACGGCGAAAGCCATCGGGGCTCTCATGACCAACGGCGGGGTGTGCGCCGACTGGACCGACGGCAATTTAAAGCATCCGATTGCGCCGCTGCTCTGTGTGCCGACAACCTGCGGGACGGGCAGCGAAGTGACCCACGAATCCATCGTCAACAACACAAAAACTTTAGAAAAAGACTGCATCTGGGGACCGGAAAACTCCGTCACGACGGCGATGATCGATTCGACGATGATCGACCATCTGCCGGGCAGCATTCTGGGATCGACCGGGATGGACGCCCTGACCCACGCGGTGGAAGCCTATGTGTGCAAGGCCGCCAATCCCCTGACCGACGGGATTGCCCTGACGGCGATTCAGTTGATCTCAGATCACATTCTCCCGGCGGTCAAAAATCACGATCCTGAGTCGCTGGACGCCATGATGGCCGCCAGTACCTTGGCGGGAATCGCCTTCGGCAACGCCGACGTCGCGTCGGTGCATTCCATTTCCGAAGCCCTCGGCGGCTTTTACGACATTCCCCACGGGGTAGCCAACGCCATTTTCCTGGCGCCGGTTTCCCGATTCAGTCTGAAGGGCGCGGTGAGCCGCTACGCCGATGTGGCGAAAGCGATGGGCATTCCGGGCCGGGGCGAATCCTTAGAGGCGCTGGCTAGCCGGGGTATTGACCGCATGGCGGCCCTGGCAGAGGAACTTCAGATTCCAAAGTTTAACACCTTCGATCAGGTCAATCCCAAAGATTTCCCGAGACTGGCGAAAACGGCGGCGAACGCTGATGAAACGGCCGACAATCCGGTCATGATGGATGAAGCAGATTTTGTCGAAGTCATGACCGCAGTTTACGAAGGCCGCTTGTAGAGATCATTTTGTGAAGGAGGCATATTGTGGAGACTTCGAATATTGCAAAACGCATTGGGTATTATTTAAATCCCAAGCACATTGACCCGAAGATGGTCAAGCTCTGGACCTTCTGGATTATTTTAAATGTGGTGCTGTGGATGATTCCCCAGTCGGTCACCCGGGGATCGATTCTAATTTTCGTGCCGCTGGCGGGGCTTTTTGTCTACGCCCTGACCACCAAGGACGTCATGAGTTCTCTGATCATGGGGACCCTTTCGATGTATATTTTGTGGTACAAAGGCGGTTTTTTGAGCGGCTTCATGAAAGACACCCTGACCAGCCTGGCTGACAAGGAAAACATCGAAATGTACATGTCGTTCTTCCTGTGCGGCGGCATCATCATTGCCATGAAGCGCAGCGGCGCGACCAACGCCTTTACGAAATTCGTCACGTCCCATTTCGGGAAAAACGAAAAGGCCATTCTCGTGACTTCCGGGATTTACGCCGGAGCGACGTCCATTGACGATTATGTGTCGGCGCTGACTGCCGGGGCCGCTTTTTCGCCGCTGATCGATGCCATTAAGAAGCCGCGCCTGGCCCTCGCTTATGTGATCCGGACCCTGTGCATCAACGTGTCCGAGCTTTTGCCCGTGGGCGCCTGGGGCTATTTCGTGGTGTACCAGATCGCGGCGGCAAAAAACGTGCCGAACCGCGCGGCCGCCACGCACATCTTTATCCAGACCATTCCGTTTATGTTTTATGCCATTGTCGCCTGTGTGGTGGCCATGCTCTTCGCCGTCGGTATCGTGCCGAAAATCGGCAAGATGAAAGAAGCCTACCGTCTCATGGACGAAGAAGGGGTGCAGATGGGCGCGCTGACTGACGGGTCTGAAAAAGAAGAAGAAGACTACGACCCGGACAATCCGAGAACGAAATACTGCTCCGTTCTCAACCTGGTGCTGCCCATCGTGTGCATCGTGGTGGCGCTGATCGCCAGCGGCTTGGACTGCTTCGTCGCCTTTATGGTGGCCACGGTCTTTACCGGAATTCTCTACGTCGTCCAGGGCCTGTTCACAATTCAGGAATACGTTCAGTGCCTCGTAGACGGGTTTATCGATATGACCGACATGGTCATCATTCTGATGATCGGCTACATCATGCAAAACGTGATGTACAGCATGGGGATGGAATCCTTCGTTCACACCGTGCTCGGCGGCATCCCGATCGTCAAATTGATCCCGTTTATTCTGTTTGCGTTCTTCTCCTGCACCGAATACCTGTACAGCCTCAACTACACCCTGTATCAGATCGCCATTCCGGTTCTGATGGTGGTGCTGACCAAGATCGGCGCCAACGTGCCCCTGTGTCTCGGCGCTTTGATTTCGGCCGGACTGTTCGGCGCCAACGCCTGCGTGGTTTCGGATTTGGGCGTCATTTCAGCCAGAGCCTGCCGGGTTAAAATTTACGAACAATACGAAACGTCTCTGCCGTACTTCGTCATTTCGGCGGTGATTACCGGGGTGCTTTATCTCATTGCAGGGTTTGTCTTCTGATAAGAGGGTGTGATTGTGAAAAGCAAAAGCTTTAAGCGAACGATCGCCGTCCTGCTGGCTGTTGCGGTGTGCGCGCTGCCCCTTGCGGGGTGCGGCGCCAATTCGTCAAAAGATGAAATCAACGTGATTGCCTGGGACGGCACCTGGTCGGAGCAGATGTTTAAAGACTTTGAGGCTCAGACAGGCATCAAAGTCAATGTCACGTTTATCGACGATACGGAAACCCTGGCGTCCAAGCTCGTTCACGGCGGATCGAGCTACGATGTGATCGACCTCGAAGGGGCCTACATCAACTTGTTTGTCAAATACGGCCTTTTGGCCAAAATCGACGACAGCAAAATTCCCAATCAGAAATACATCGTCAAAGCCTACAACAAAGGGGCGCCGGGGGACCGGAAGCTCAAGTATTCGGTGCCGGACATGGCGCCGGATTACACGACGGTGGTGTACAACAAAGAGACCTGCCCCATTGAAATTCATTCGTTTAAAGATCTGGCTAACCCGAAGCTTAAAGGCCAGGTGGCTGTGATCAGCGCGACGGGATCTTTATACGGCGAAGCCCTGAAAGCGCTGGGCTGCAGCCCGGCCTCGGCAAAGCGCAAAGACATTGCAAGGGCCAATGCGCTGCTGGCGAAAATCAAGAAAAATGTCAAGGCCTTTGCCGGAGAGTCTGCCGCATCCCAGCTCGAAAACGGCGAATGTTCCGTGGCCTACTGCTGGGATTATCCGGTGCTGTGCAACGACAGCAAGGCCAACTGGAACAAATTCGGCTATGTCAAACTGTCGGACGGCTACGAACAGTATCAGCAGTACTGGGCGATTCCCAAGCGTTCCCAACACAAAGAAGCTGCTGAAAAGCTCATCAACTTTATTTTAGAGCCTAAGGAACTGGCCAAAAGCTATAGGGAATACGGCGGCGTCCCCCTTGAAAGACGGGACGTCATCGGCAAGTATTTAAAATCAGATTATTATTCAAATCCGGTCATGACCTACGCAGAAGACATGGCCGACGGCAATTTGTGGAATGTCTCCGTCAATGACAAACAGACTGAAATTATGGATGAGTATTACACCAATTTGATGGGCGACAAAGCGAAGAAAAGCAATTAAGCGAAGGGAATTGTACTGAAAGGATAATCATTTAAAATAAAAATAAATGTAATAAAATAGATGAAAAACAGCGGATGTAAACGATATTTTAAACGGAAAAAATGAAAAAAGATTGAAAAAATTTTCAAATTTCATCTTGACAATACTGTGATTTGGGAATATGATAAGAATAAATTAAGACTTAATAAAACACGTCAAGGAAGATGGATAACATTTTCCTTGGCGTTTTTTATTAGGCGGATTGTAAAAAAAAGGAGGGCTCGGATATGCTGAAAAAACGTTTTTGGAAAAGAATCACGGCTTTAGTTACAGCGGTGGTTCTGCTGACTGTCACCTTAGCGGGGTGCGGCACGCAGTCATCCAGCAAAAGCGATGAACTCAATATTATCGTTTGGTCTGGGACGTGGTCGGAAAAAATGTTTAAGGATTATGAAAAAGAAACGGGCACGCACGTTAACGTGACGTATATCGACAACACAGACACCTTGATGTCCAAGTTAATTCAGGGCAACGCCGATTACGATTTAATCGACCTTGAAAGTGCCTATGTCCAGCCTTTTATCAAAAACGACTTATTGGCTAAAATTGATCACAAAAAAATCACCAATGAAAAGTACATCATTAGTGATTTTAATAAAGGGGCACCTGGAGACAGTAAGATGCAATATACGGTAGCCGACATGGCGCCGGGGTACACAACTGTTGTTTATAACAAGGAAACTTGTCCAGTCAAAATCACCTCTTTCAAAGACTTGGCAAATCCGGCTCTAAAGGGTCAGGTCGCAATGGTCAATTCGACCATCTCTCTTTACGGCGAAGCGTTAACGGCGCTGGGATACAAACCGAATTCAACGAATAAGAAAGAAATTAAAGAAGCCAATGATCTGCTCAGAAGCATCAAAGGTAATGTCAAAGCCTTTGTCGGCGAATCTGCTGTGTCGCAACTTGAAAATGGCGAATGCTCCGTTGCATTCTGCTGGGACTACCCAACATTGTGCAATGACAGCAAGGCCAACTGGGATAAATTTGAATGTGTTCCCCTGACTGAAGGGTACGAACGGTTCCAGCAATATTGGGCGATTCCAAAATCATCTAAGAAAAAAGCGGAAGCGCAAAAGTTGATTAATTTCATTTTAAGACCAAAAGAACTGGCGAAGACTTACAAAGAATACGGCGGTACACCCCTTGAAAACCAAAGCGTTATGGAAAAATATTTAGGCGCAGATTATTACAATAACCCGTCGATCAGTTTAGCTGAACAAATGGAAAGCAAATCCTGGTGTGTCCCGGTCAATGACAAACAGATCAACATCATGGACACCTACTACACAGACTTGATGGGCGACAAAGCAAAGAGTAAATAAGTATTATTAAATTAAAATAAAAAAAGAAACAGCCGTCAACGATGACGCACAAATCATCGCTGGCGGCTGTTTGCATATGAGGAGGCAAACACAATGAAACGAATCGATGTCGTGACACGGCCGGAAAAACTTGTCGGCGTAAAAGAAATATTTGCAGCACATAATTGCCAGGGGATGACGGTCCTTTCCGTTATGGGGTGCGGACGCCAGCACGGTTATCTGCCGGAAATGAATTTTACCGGAGACGATATTAATCTTCTTCCCAAAATTCTTATTTTTGCGGTTGTCGAAGACGATGCAGTCGATGAACTGCTGGCAGACATTGCGACGGCGATCGGAACCGGTACGAACGGCGACGGCAAAGTGTTTATCACAGATGTGCTCGACGCCATGAGGATTCGGACCAGCGAACGCGGAATCGACGCGATTAAATGACAGATGGCAGGTGAGACAAGATGGCAAAACCAATTGTATCGATGATCAACGTCGAAAAATGGTATGGCAGAAACCATGTCATAAAAAACTGCAACTTGAACATCATGGAAGGGGAGTTTTTAACCCTTTTGGGACCTTCAGGATGCGGCAAAACGACAACCCTTCGTATGATCTCTGGATTTGAGCTTCCGACATCTGGCATCATCCGCGTTGAAGGGGAAAGTGTCGAGAAAAAAGAACCCTACGAACGGGATGTCAACACCGTTTTCCAGAATTACGCCTTGTTTCCGAATATGAACGTGTTCGACAACGTGGCTTATGGGCTGAAAGTCAAAAAAGTGCCGAAGGATGAAATTGCCGAACGGGTCGATAAGATGCTGAAATTAGTTCAGCTGGACGGTTTTGGCAAGCGCCGGATCAATCAGATGTCAGGGGGTCAGAAACAGCGTGTGGCGATCGCTCGAGCACTTATCAATCGGCCGAAGGTTCTACTGCTCGACGAACCCCTGGGTGCTTTGGACCTCAAGCTGCGCAAACAGATGCAGATCGAGCTGAAAAGGTTGCAGAGAAAGCTGGGCATCACCTTCGTCTACGTCACCCACGACCAGGAAGAAGCCCTGACCATGAGCGACCGCATCGCCGTCATCAACGAAGGGGTGATCGATCAGATTGACGTGCCCCAGAAGATTTACAACCATCCGGCGACGCGGTTTGTGGCCGGCTTTATCGGCGAATCGAACATCCTCGATGCGGTTGTGCTCGGGAAAAACGATACGGGCATTCAGGTCGGAACAGAAGCCGGCAATGCGATCGGCGTTTCAGATGATGAGACCATCGAGACGGGAGATGCCGTCAGTATTGCAGTCCGTCCGGAAGATACCCTATTTTCAAAAGAAAGGCAGCCGGGATTTTCGATCCGCGGGGTCGTCAAAGACCACGTGTTCGTCGGCAATCTCGTTAAGATGATGGTGATCCTTAACGACGGAACCGAATTTAAAATCAACCGGTTTAACGAAGACGATATGATCGAACCGGGGCAGGTGATTTACCTCTATTGGGAAAAAGAAAAGGGAAAAGTGCTCAAGACACGCAGCTTGGTCAATACGGATTCGCACCGGGACATCAAGGGAGGTGACGAAGATGAAGAAGAAGGATATGCAGCCGAAGCCTAAAGCGCGCCGGGATAAAAAAACAGCCAAGGCACGGCTGGCGTCGATTGTGATGAATGGACCGATTACCATTTGGTCGATTCTGTTTATTATCGTCCCGGTCATCATACTGGCCGTGATGAGTTTTATGTCAAAAGGCCCGCTAGGCATTGTGGTTTACAAACCAACCCTTGAAAACTATCGGAACATTTTCAGTTCGATGTATTTCAACGTCATTAAGGAATCACTGATCATTGCGTTCTGGACAACGGTTTTGACGATATTAATCGGCTACCCCTTTGCCGCCATCATGGCCAAAATGAAAGCCAAAACGTCCAGTCTGTTTATGATTCTTTTGATGATTCCGATGTGGGTCAGCGGCCTTGTCATCATTTACAGTTTTGTCATTTTATTTAATCAGTCCGGCATTCTCAACACGATTTTGATGAAAATAGGTTTGATTTCGAAGCCTTTGAACATGCTGTACAACCATTTTTCCGTGACTGTTGGGATGCTTTACATGTTCATGCCGTTTTCGGTTCTGCCGATGTATTCGTCTATTGAAAAGCTTGATCCGGCCTTGATTGAAGCCTCTAAAGATCTAGGCGCCGGCCCCGTTCGAACCTTTTTCAAAGTGCAGCTGCCCCTGACTGCTCCGGGCATCTTTGCAGCAGTGCTGTTAACGTTTATTCCGTGTATTGGGTACTACATGGTCACCGATATGCTGGGCGGCGGAACCAACATGATGATCGGGAATTTGATTTACAGACAGTTTACGATTTCCAGAAACTGGCCCTTTGGCGCGGCGCTTGCGATGGTTTTAGCAATCGTTATTTTGCTGATGGTTTGGATCTACAAGAAAGTCGGCGGAAATCTGGATGATTTAGGGTGAAAACAATGAACAGAAGACAGAAAAAACAAAAGGCTGCACACATAACCGCGACAATTTACACGGTGCTGCTGATGATTTTCATTTACGTGCCGGTCGCCGTCATGATCGTCTATTCTTTCAACAACAGCCGCGTGAACATGGTTTGGTCAGGATTTACGACGAAATATTACGCGATGCTGTTTCAAGATTCAGAGCTTTGGGGCATTTTCGGCATCACGCTTTTAGTCGCCCTTTTAGCGACGGCATTGGGCGTGATCATCGGAACCCTCGGCGCCGTTGGGCTGAAAGATGCCAAATTTCCCGGGAGCAAGTTCATCAGCGAATCCATTTATTTCCCAATCGTCATTCCGGAAATCGTCCTGGCCGTTGCGCTGCTGCTCCTTTTTGATGCAACGGGCATGAAACTTGGATTTGGCACCATCGTTATTGGGAATACGACTTTGATTCTTCCTTATGTGTACATTACGGTTCGGGCAAGGCTCGTCGGGATGGACCCGTCCATTGAAGAAGCGTCTCTGGATTTGGGCGCCGACCGGTTCTACACGTTTATCCATATTACGCTGCCGGCGATTGTGCCCGGCGTTCTGTCAGGCGCTTTCATGTCGTTCTCTCTGGTGCTTGATGAACTGATTGTGACCAGCTTTTTGACCAGCGCTGAAATCACGACGCTGCCGATTCGCGTTTACTCTATGGTTAAAAAAGGCGTGTCGCCGGAAATCAATGCCTTGACGACGATTATTTTCGCGGTCTGCATGGCCGGGGTTCTGGTTTATTTGATTCGGGATCAAATTCAGATGCGGAAAATCAGAAAAGAACGGGAAGCAGAAGCAAAATGGCCAGCGTAATAGCTTAAAGTAAAGGAGAAGCATATGACAAAGAACAGTAGAAAAATCGAATTTCTTTACTTAAATGAACGAGACATGATTGCGTCCGGTGTAATCGACATCGGACGCTGCGTCGATACGATGGCAGAAGTTTTTAAATTATTGAGTGAGGACGACGTGTTGATGGGCGGGAAAAACCATCGCGAACACGGCATTCAGCTCATCTTTCCAAAAGAATCGCCGATTCCAGATTTTCCATTGGAGGACTCCCGGGATCGGCGTTTTATGTCGATGCCGGGCTATCTCGGCGGATCTTTCCATATGGCCGGGGAAAAATGGTACGGCTCCAACGGCCGCAATCTGAAGCGGGGCCTGCCGCGGTCCATTTTAATGTTCACGCTTAACGACGTTGAAACCGGCCAGCCCCTGGCTTACATGTCGGCCAATCTGCTTTCGGCCGTGCGAACCGGAGCTGTTCCCGGGCTTGTGGCCAAAACTTTGGCAGCGCCAAAGCCGAAAGTCGTCACGTTATTAGGCGCCGGCGTTGTCAATCATACGAGCTTTGACGCGTTAATGACGGTTTTTGATTCCATTCAGTCCGTTCGTATTTTGGGAAGCTCCCAAAAATCAAAAAGTGCAGCCCTGACACAAAAGCGCATCAACGAAAAATATCCAGAAATTAAAACAGAAATTTGCGGAGAACCTAAAGCCGCCGTTGAAGACGCGGATATTGTGCTCGAAGCGGTTTCGGTCGCGGGCAGAACCTGGCCCGTGCTCCAAACGGATTGGATTAAGCCGGGGTGCACGATCATTTCTTCAGGCACCATGGCTTTTTCGGATGCAGACACTGCGATGCAGAAGTTTCGGAAAGTGGTTGACAACCGCGGCATGTACGCAGGCTATCTTAAAACGTACACCGAATACGACAAAAACGGCGTGCGAAAGCCATCAGGCTGTCCCGGCATGGAATGTGTTCACGCGATTGAAGAAGGCATATTGACCGAAGAAGACGTTCCGGAATTGGGGGATATCCTTTTGGGAAAAGCCCCTGGCAGGCAATCCAACGATGAAATTTTTATGGTCACTGTCGGTGGCATGCCGATTCTCGACATCGGCTGGGGAACCGTTTGTTATCGTGAAGCGCTGAAAAAAGGGATTGGAACACAGCTGACACTTTGGGATGAGCCAGCGATGATTTAACCAGCCACCGCAAGGGAGGGACCTGCTCATGCAATATGAAAGAAAATTGACCTTCAAGTACAGCCTCCTCCAGTGGACGTTTTGGATGATTGCCGCATCAGCCATGGCATTTTTGACGCCGATTTTAGAGGCAAAAGGATTTTCAGCCGCGGAAATTGGCGTGCTCAACACTTTCAAATACATTTCGGTCATGGTCTTTCAGCTGCTGTTGGGCAGTTTTGCAGACCGGCATGTCGAAACCGTTCCGCTCAAAATCATTATTAATATGCTATCAATCGTTGGATTATTGGCGACACTTCTCTTTATATCGATTGGCAGTGAATTTTGGCTGGCGGTGATTGTCGTCGTCTTATTCGGCGCGACGATTCACTGTCTAGAGCCGATGATCGACGCGCTGTCTCTGCATTACATGAACACGGGGCGCCGGCTCAATTATACGGTTTCCAGAGCTGCCGGCTCTGGGTCGTGGGCGCTGTTCTGCATTCTCCTTGGCATTTTGTCTGAAAGGCGGGGAATGAACGCTTTACTTGTTTATCAAGCGATTTCTCTCGGACTGATGGTGTTGATGAATACGGGGATGGACAAGGTCGATGTGCATTCGCATATGCGCCGCCATCCCAAAGAACAGAAGAAAGGACGCCCAAGATCAGTATGGGAATTGATCCGGGATTTTCCGAAATACCGGTGTTATCTTCTCGCGTGTCTGTTTGTTTTTGCGGGTTTCAGCATGAATACCCTGTTTTTAATTGATAAAATTCACCTGCTGGGCGGCACGCAGTTTGACTACGGGCTCATTCAATTTGTGATTGCGGCGGCGGAAATTCCCCTCGCCATCTTTTTCTACCGCGTTCGAAAGAAAATTTCGCTGGAACATCTGATGGTCCTCATGGGGATTTTTTGTACCGTCAGAGCTTTTGCAACAGCGGCTGCCCAGAGTGTCTGGGTATTGATATTGGCACAGAGTTTTGAATTAGTGGGCTTATCGGTTTATTACGCAGGATCTGTATTTTTTATTCAGAAATATTTGCCGGAAGCTGATGCGGTGAAAGGCACGTCTATCCTGAATCTCTTCGCCAATGGCATTGGCAATGCCATCGCGAGCACGGCTTCCGGTTTCGTTTACTCTCATTATGGATTCAATGCATTGATGCTTGTTTCGATTGTGGTCAGTGCGGTTTCCCTCATTTTTTTAAATCGAATGCTGAAGGTGCCGGCGTACACTGGAGAAAAAACATGGCCAGTCAGAAAGAAACGTGTCAAGTTGACAACAATGGAATTTAAAAGAAAAGAGGCTTCCAATGGATCGGACAATTGTTTACGGGAAAATTTGGACAGGAGATGATCGGTGCCCGTTGGCGGAAGCGATGGTCATCTCAAAAGGACGGATTTTGGCGTTAGGGACAGCAAAACAGATTGAAGCGTACAAGAATCATCAAACAAATGAAATGCACTGTGAGACTGGTCTGATCATTCCGGGAATCACAGAAGGCCACGCTCACGTCAATCAAATGGTCGAATTATTGTTCGGACCTTTTGTTGACGGCAAAACGGTTCCGGCGTATCAGAAGCAGATTCGAAACTGGATCGACAAGCATCCGGAGGCCCAGTACATTTACGGCTGCGGATTTGAAAACGGCGTTTTTAATTCAAACGGCCCCACGGCGGCACAGCTTGACGCGGTCGAAAAGGACCGGCCAATCGTCATGGCCAGCTCAGATCATCATTCGTACTGGGTCAATACCAAAGCCCTGGCTCTCTCCGGAATTGACGCCTCAACCCCAAACCCGATCAACGGTGAAATTGTAAAAGATGCGGACGGCAACCCGACGGGCTGGCTTAAAGAAACGGCGTCAGCACTGGCGAAGCCGGCCATGCCGGAGATGAACAAAGCCGCTTATAAGAAAGCGATTTTGGCCTATCAAGACATGGCCTTAAGCTACGGCGTCACCTCGGTTTATGAACCGATGATGGCGACGGAAGCCAAAGTCGAGGATATCGTTCAGGCATATGAGGAACTCACAGCAGAAGGCCGACTCGTTTTAGACTTCCATGTTTCCCAGGCCATTCGTGAATCCGAAGATCCGGAAGCTACGCTGCAAAGAAGTCTGAAGCTCAGAGAAAAGTTCCAGGATAATCCCCATGTTTCTTTCGATACCATCAAAATGTTTATGGACGGAGTGATCGAAGGGCACACGGCTTATTTGAGAGACGATTACGCCGATGCGCCGGGAGACTGTGGTGCGTGTGTTTACCCGGATCAAAATGTGCTCAACGCTATTGTGAAAAGGGTACTTGCGGAAAATTTCCATCTGCACGTACACGCCATTGGCGATGCGGCGCTCGACGCGATACTGACGGCTGTTGAAGCGGCCGAGAACGCATTGCCGGAGCCGGCAGGCGGTTTCCATGTGGCGGTCACGCATCTGCAAATCGTTGCGCCGGATCAAATTGAAAAGATGAAGCAGTTAGGGATCACCGCCGTCGTCAATCCCTATTGGCATTGGAAAGATCCCGTTTACTACGATGCCTTAGAGGTGCCCTATCTTGGCGAAGAAAGGGCTGCAGCGGAATATCCTGTCGCTTCTTTTGTCAAAAGCGGGGTGATGACCAGTCAGGGGTCGGATTTCCCGGTGACGGTGCCGCCGGACACCATGCTCTGTCTGCATCTGATGGTGAACCGCTTGCACCCGGATTTTACCAAAGCCGGTGTTCTGGGACCAGAAGAGTGCGTTTCAGTTGACGAGGCGCTTAAAATTTTGACGGTCGGCGGCGCGATACAGAACGACGTCGACGAGACAAGCGGCTCGCTTTCGCCAGGGAAAAAGGCAAATTTTGTCATGCTCGATCAGGATGTGACAGCGATCGAAAAGACCAAATTGTTTCAAACAAAAATCAAGAGTGTTTGGATTGACGGCAAGCAAGTTTATCAACGGCATGAATCATTTTAAACAGAATTAAAAGAAAGCGCAGGGAAAATCAAATGGAAATGCGAAAAAGCGCGCGCAGCGATGAAAGATACAGCACACTTGGGATCGGCGCTGAACATTTAGAGGATTTGAATCAAAAAGAGACGGATGCGCTGTTCGATGAAGCGATGGTAGTCGGCGTCAATCTCCTTGATTTTTATATGCCGGCCCCGGACGTTCGCGACCGTGTCGGCCATGCGATTGCCGGCAGACGGGATCAGATCAAAATCCAGGGACACCTCGGCGCGATGTGGCAAAACGAACAGTATAAGCGAACGCGCAATCTGGACGAAGTGAAGCGTTCATTTGAAGATCTGCTCACGCGGTTAAAGACGGATTACATCGACATCGGCATGATTCATTATGTCGATACCGAGCCGGATTTTCAGAAAGTGATGGATGGCGGCACGTGGGATTATGCGACGGAGTTGAAAAAAAGCGGGGTGATCAAGCGGCTTGGCTTTTCATCCCACGATCCCGTCATTGCGAAAAAAATGGCTGAGTTGCCAGAAATGGAAGTGTGTATGTTCAGTATCAACCCGGCTTACGATATGGAAAACGCGGACATCACAGACATTGACCGCATGATAGAGGGAAAGGACTTCGATCTTGAAACCGCGCAGATCAGTCCGAAACGCCTTGATTTTTACGCGTACTGCGATGCCCACAACATCGATATCACCGTCATGAAAGCCTTCGGCGGCGGGACACTGCTGGACAGCAGCCGTTCGCCTTTTGGGCAAGGGATGAATATTTACCAGTGTATGAAATACGCATTGGATAAGCCGGCTGTGCTGTCGGTGATTCTGGGATTTGAATCGGTCTCAGAATTGAAAGAAGCGCTTCGGTACGATGCGGTGCCGGACGCAGAGAAAGATTACAGCGAAATCCTGACCCTTCGCGATTTTTCGGTGACCGGCCGATGCATGTACTGCGGCCATTGCCAGCCCTGTCCCGTTGCGATCGACGTAGCCACGGTGAATAAATTTTTAGATCTGGCAGAGGCCCACGATTCCGTTCCGGAAACGGTCGCTGGCCATTATCAGGCTCTGGCGCACCACGCGTCCGAATGCATTGAATGCGGCTCCTGTGAACGCAACTGTCCTTTCGGCGTGAAGGTGAGGGAACGCATGAAAAGGGCGCAGGCGATATTTGGCGAATAAATTGATTGCAGGATCATACAACAGTGCTGCTGATGACAGCGGCGCTGTTTTTTTATAGCTTGTTTGATAATAAGAGAAGCGGATAATCAGACAAATTCCCAAATTTGTCCAGTAAAAAACAGATCGTCTCATTTGATTCTATACAGCTATACATCCATGGGGTATAGTGTTGCCATCTCATCAAAGAAAAAAGGGAGCAGAAGAAGGATTTATGCGTTATTTCAAACAGATTCAGGCGATCGACGGTTTTTTGTGGGGAACGCCCTTTATGATTTTTATTATTTTAATCGGGGCGTATTTTTTTGTGCGAAGCAAAGGTTTTACGATTGCACATCTGCCCTATATTCTCAAAAACACCCTGGGCAAAAGCATCAAAAAACAGAGCCGCTCGAAAAAAGGCGGCCAGCATATTTCTTCATTTGAAGCGGCCTGCATTGCCATTGGCGGAACCGTGGGCAACGGCAACATCGCCGGGGTCGCGACGGCCATCGCCACCGGCGGCCCGGGCGCGGTATTCTGGATCTGGGTCTGGGCGTTTTTCGGCATGATCGTGAAGTGCGTGGAAACGTCCCTGAGCTGCTATTACAGAAGCCGAAACGAAAAGGGCGAATTTTTCGGGGGCACGACCTATTTTCTTGAAAAGGGGCTGGTGAAGAGACGGGGACACCGCGCTGGCTGGGTGCTCGCGATTTTGTTCGGCGTAGGCTTTATTCTCCAGTTCCTCGGCGGCTCCCAGGCCTACTCCATCGCCGAATCCCTGAACACCTGCTTCGGCATCAACATGATCGGCTTTACGGTGGTGTATTCGCTGCTGCTGTTTTACATCATTTACCGCGGGGTGCCGCGTATCGCGAAGTTCGCCTCCCGGGCAGTGCCCTTTATGTGCGTCGCCTATCTGCTCGGCGGCGTTGGCATCATCGCCCTGAACCTGCACCATGTGCCGGCCGTTTTTGCCCTGATTTTCAAATCGGCGTTTACGCCGACGGCTGCGGCGGGCGGCTTTGCCGGAGCTTCTGTGGCCGTGACGGTGCGCACCGGCCTCGCCCGGTCGATCAACTCCAATGAAGCGGGGCAGGGGTCCTCGCCCCTGATTCACGGCTCGGCGGACACGGCCCATCCCGTGGCCCAGGGTCTCTGGGGCGCAGCGGAAGTGTTTGTGGACACGATGATCATCTGCACGGTGACAGCTCTGTCCGTGCTGTGTTCCGGGGTCTGGAATTCGGGCACCATGGGTGCAAGCCTCGCCATTTCCGCCTTTCAGCACGCCTACGGTCAGGTCGGCGTCGTCTTTATTGGCATCATGATGTTCTTCTTCGGACTGACGACGACGTCGGGATGGTTCTCCTATTATTTGTCAATCATCTCCCATTTCCTGCGCCGCCGGCCCAAGACCCGGGATCGGGTCATTCAGATCTTCCGCTTTTTGTTCCCGCTGCCGAACCTCGTGATCGTGTCTTCCATCGTCCTCACGGGCAATGGACCGGATCTGTTCTGGAGCATCGTGGACATCACCCTGGCGATTCCAGTCTTTGCCAACCTGCTTTCGATTTTTCTGCTCAGACAGGATTTCTGGTCCCTGCTCAAAGATTACAAGGCGCGGTATATGGGCATCGGCGCTGTCGAATCCGGATTCACGCCTTTTTACGACACGCCCCCTGAACCGGGGGATCAGGCTTATGCCGATTATCAAAAACACATCGGCATCACCGGACAGCCGGTCAAAAAAACACAGAAAATGCAGGCGCAGCACAGGCACGTCCGCCCAACAGAAATTTTCAATAATGCTTGAATTTTACCGCTTATTCTGATAATCTTAATGATGTCTTAATGGTTTTATATGCATACAGAATAAGCTGTAGAAAGGAATTATCATCAGATGAAGGAAAAAATCGCTAAGTGGTTTCACTTCGACGAGTACGGCACGAACCTGCGCACTGAAGTGACAGCCGGGTTTACGACGTTCATGGGCATGGCGTACATCCTGGCTGTGAACCCGACCCTGCTGTCCGCAGCAGGCATGGACAAAGGCGCGGTCTTTACGACAACGGCGGTCGCCTCGGCGATTGCGACGCTGGTCATGGCGCTTTTGACGAATTATCCCTTTGCGCTGGCACCGGGGATGGGGCTGAACGCCTATTTTGCCTATACGGTTTGCATCAAAATGGGGTACAGCTGGCAGGTGGCCCTGGCCGCGGTCTTTATTGAAGGGATCATTTTCATTGTCCTGAGTTTGACCAATGTGCGGGAAGCGCTGTTCAACGCCATTCCCCAGACTCTGCGCCTGGCCATTTCCGCTGGGATCGGGCTTTTTATCGCCATGGTCGGTTTTGAAGGGGCCCACATTGTCGTCAAGGACGGCTCGACTTTGGTCACCATGTTTAAATGGAGCACCAACACGAACCCGACGCTGGGGCTGACCGTCGCGCTGGCGCTTCTGGGCACGGTCTTTACGGGCTTTCTTTTGGTTAAAGGTATCCGGGGAGGCGTGCTCTGGGGCATCCTTGCCACTTGGGCTGCAGGCATTGTGTGCCAGCTCCTCGGCTTTTATGTGCCGGCGCCGAAACTGGGCCTGTACTCGCTGATTCCGGATTTCTCAGGGGGCATCACTATCGCGTCGATGGCGCCGACCTTCATGAAAATGCAGATTCCGAAGTTTTCTTTTGACTTTTTAACGGTGATCTTCGCATTTTTGTTTGTCGATTTGTTTGACACCCTGGGCACGCTGACCGGCTGCGCTGTCAAAGCCGGGTACATCGACGAAAACGGCAAGCTGCCGCGCATCACCGGGGCCCTTTTGGCCGATGCTATCGGCACCACCGTCGGTGCCTGCCTCGGGACTTCGACGGTCACGACCTTTGTCGAAAGCTCGCTGGGGATTTCCGAAGGGGGCCGTTCCGGTCTCGTGGGCATCATTGTCGCCGCACTGTTCCTCGTGTCCCTGTTCTTCTCGCCGATTTTCCTGGCGATTCCGTCCTTCGCGACGGCGCCGGCGCTCATCGTCGTCGGGTTTTTGATGATCCAGAATGTGGTCCAGATCGACTTTTACGATCCCACAGAAGGGATTCCGGCCTTTTTGTGCCTGGCCTTTATGCCGATGACGTACAGCATTTCCGAAGGGATCGGCGTCGGATTCATCTCCTACACGATCATCAATCTGCTCGCCGGCAAGAAGGATAAAGTCTCGATTACCATGATTGTGGTTTCCGTGCTTTATATCCTCAAATACATTTTTGTCTAAAACAATTAAAGATTCAGTCAACAGGCCTGCCGGCTGGAACGCCGGCGGGTCTTTTTTTGTCAGACAAATTTGTAATTGTATACAAAAATAAAACAATACAAAAGGCCTTGACATCGGAGGGGAATGTCATTAGAATGATAAGTGTTTTCAAAAAGTGTATTGTTTCTGAAACAAAAATTTCGTATACAATATGCAAATTTATTTAAAGGAGAATCATAAAATGGCTGAAGCAAGAATGTTTTATGAACAAGACTGTGATCTTTCTTTACTTAAAGGCAAAAAAATCGCAGTGATCGGTTACGGTTCACAGGGTCATGCACATGCAAAGAACTTAAGAGATTCAGGCTGCGATGTTATTGTCGGTTTGTACAAGGGCAGCAAATCCTGGAAGAAAGCAGAAGAAGCGGGCTTTGAAGTTTACACTTCTGCAGAAGCAGCAAAACAGGCTGATATCATCATGATCCTGATCAATGATGAAAAACAGGCTGATCTTTACAAAGAAAGCATTGAACCGAATCTGGAAGCAGGCAACATGTTAATGTTTGCTCACGGCTTTAACATTCACTTCGGCACGATCGTACCGCCGGCAGACGTCGACGTCACCATGATCGCTCCGAAGGCTCCTGGCCATACTGTTAGAAGCGAATTTGTCGCTGGTAAAGGCACTCCGTGCCTCGTTGCTGTTGAACAGGATGCAACAGGCAAAGCACTGGATATGGCACTGGCTTATGGTGCAGGCCTCGGCGCTGCAAGAGCAGGGATCCTGGAAACAACTTTCAAGACTGAAACAGAAACAGACCTCTTCGGCGAACAGGCTGTTCTGTGCGGCGGCGTTGTTGCCTTAATGCAGGCTGGTTTCGATACCCTCTGCGAAGCAGGCTATGACCCGAGAAACGCTTATTTCGAAGCCATTCATGAAATGAAACTGATCGTCGACTTGATCTATCAGTCAGGCTTCAAGGGCATGCGTTACTCCATCTCCAACACAGCTGAATACGGCGACTACATCAGCGGTCCGAAGATTGTCACCGAACAGACCAGACAGGCTATGCGTGACATCCTGAAAGACATCCAGGACGGAACTTTCGCAAAAGACTTCTTACTGGAAATGAGCGCTGGCAACCAGGTCCACTTCCACGCAATGCGCAAGAAAGCATTGAATCATCCTTCAGAAAAAGTTGGCGAAGAAATCCGCAAACTCTACAGCTGGAGCGACGACGACAAACTGATCAACAACTAAGCTTAGCTGAACAGCTCATACACCCTGCCGAGATGATCGGCAGGGTTTTTTATTTGTTATTGTTATAAAATATTTTTATAACGCAGGATACGATTTTTGTAGAACTGCTGGAATTGACAGGAGCGTGATAAAAGCTTACAATCAATACATATTAAGAATAGTGATTAAATAAGTAATAACGAGATGGGAGGAAACGGAATGGAGAAAAAACAGGATTGTTGTTCTGCGACGGCTTACCTGCATCTAAAACATCGTGCAGATGCGATGGGGGCGTCTATGATGCCGGTTTATCAGACCTCTGCTTTCTCTCATTCTACGGCGGAGGAGCTGGAGCAGATTTTTAAGAATCAGAAACCGGGCTTCACATACAGCCGGGTGGGCAACCCTACCGTCAACGCCTTTGAAAACCAGATGGCGCGTCTGGAAGGCGGGCTGTCCGCGACGGCCTGTGCTTCAGGATCTGCGGCGATTGCCTGCTGCTTCATGACCCTGCTGAAAAGCGGGGACAACGTGGTGGTGCCGACGGGGCTTTACGGCGGCACCCTCAACTGGCTGAAGGATCTGGAAGCTTTTGGCATCACAACCCATTTTGTCGAAGCCTTTACGGCGGAAAACGTCGCGGCGGCCATTGATGAAAAAACCCGGCTGGTGTTCACAGAAATCATCTCGAATCCGAAGATCGAAGTGGTGGATGTGAAAGCCCTGGCCGACGCGGCCCACGGCGCTGCCATTCCCCTCGTGGTCGACGCCACAGCAGTGACACCGTCGCTGATGCGGCCCATCGCTTTCGGCGCCGACATCGTCGTTCATTCGTCTTCGAAATACATCAACGGCAATGGATCTGGGGTGTCCGGGGTCATCGTCGACAGCGGCCGCTTTCCGTGGAAGAAATCAGGAAAGTTCGACGAGGTGCTGCCCTGTCAGCGCTTTGGCCCGGCTGCTTTTACGGCTAAACTCAGAAACACGATCTGGCAGGACGTCGGTGCCTGCCTGTCTCCGGTGCATGCCTGGCTGAACCTCAGCGGCCTTGAAACCCTGCCCCTGAGAATGAAGACCATCTGCGAAAATGCGCAGGCATTGGCCGAATTTTTAGAAGCTCAGGACGGGATCGAAGAAGTGAACTACCCGGGGCTTGCATCCAGTCCCTGGCACGGCCATACCGATCAGTTCGCCCATCACCGGGGCGGCGGCCTTTTGACCGTGCGCCTTGGCTCCAAAGCGCGGGCTTTTCAGCTCATCAATCATCTGAAGCTCGCCCTGAATCTGCCCAATATCGGCGACACCAAGACGCTGGTGCTGCACCCGGCCTCGACGATTTTCGTGCATTCGGACCAGAAGGCCCGGGAAGCGGCGGGCGTTTACGACGATACGGTACGGATTTCAGTCGGACTTGAAGACATTAAAGATATCATTTCGGATTTTGTACAGGCCCTTGAAAGCCTGAATGAATCAATATAGAGATCAAAGAAGGAGAAAGACAATGGCAGTGGATTATGCGGCGCTTAAAGCCGGCGGATTTATGCGGCAAAAACAGAAAAACACCTTTTCTCTGAGACTGAGATGTGTCGGGGGAACGGTGACGGCGGAACAGCTGGCGGTGATCAAGCAGGTGGCGGATCAGTACGGCCATGGCTACATTCACCTGACCGCCCGTCAGGGCATTGAAATTCCCTTTATCAAATTGGAAGACATTGACGACGTCAAGGCAGCACTGGCCAAGGGCGGCGTCGAACCCGGGGTCTGCGGACCGAGAGTGAGAACCGTGACGGCTTGCCAGGGCGGACGCTGCTGCCCGTCAGGGTGTATCGATGCCCTGGATATTGCAGAAAAGCTCGACGCCCGGTATTTCGGACGGGAACTGCCTTGCAAATTTAAATTCGGGGTTACCGGCTGCATCAACAACTGCCTGAAAATGGAAGAAAATGATTTTGGGGTCAAGGGCGCCTACGATGTGTCCTACGACGAAGATGCCTGCATTCACTGCGGGCTCTGCGCGAAGGTCTGCCGGGAAAACGCCATCACCTTTGAAGGGGACACCCTCATTTTTGACGAATCCAAGTGCAGCCACTGCGGCCGGTGCGTCAAATCCTGCCCGACTGATGCCTGGAAAGGCAAAAGCGCATTCCGCGTTTTCATCGGCGGCACCTTTGGCAATCATATCATTACCGGCAAGGAGCTGACCCCATTGATCAAAGATGAAGCGACCTTGATGCGGGTGGCCGACGCGACGATTGATTATTTCGCGACCCACTCGAAAAAAGGCGAACGCTTTGGCAAAACTTTGGAACGTCTCGGCACAGATGAACTTCAGGGGATTCTGGAAGCCGCTGCAGCAGAAGCATAAGTGACAGGAGGATAAAATGGCTGAAATCAGTTTAGATCAGGTTGAAAACCGCGTGGACATCACTGACGTGGTGTGCCCGGTGACCTTTGTCAAGGCAAAAGTCGCCCTCGAAGAACTGGATCCTGGTGACCTCATCGCCGTCCACATGAACGACGGCGAACCGGTTCAAAATGTGCCCAGAAGTATCAAAGAAGAAGGGCATCAGATCTTGAAATTAGTGGACAATCAGGACGGCACATACGATTTGATTGTGCGAAAAGGCGAAGAAGAATAAAGGAGCATTGTGATGAAAATTACCGTATCTGGCGAATCGACAACGGTCAAAGACGGCATTTCCGTGGCTGAACTGATCAAAGAAAAGGATGTTGAAAATCCGCAGTATGTGACCGTGACGGTCAATGACGATTTCATTGAATCGGGATCTTTCGAAGACACCACCCTCTCTGAAGGGGATCAGGTTGAATTCCTGTATTTCATGGGAGGCGGATGCTAATGGCCTTTACGAACGATCAGCTTGAGCGCTATTCGCGCCACATTATTTTAAAAGAGATCGGCGTTAAAGGACAGAAACGCTTGTTAAACGGGTCAGTCCTGATCGTCGGCGCCGGCGGCCTAGGCGCGCCGGTTGCAGAATACCTGGCGGCGGCCGGTGTCGGCAAAATTGGCGTCGTAGACGCCGACTGCGTCGACTTGTCAAATCTGCAGCGTCAGATCATCCACACCACTCAGGATGTGGGCAAGCCGAAGGTTGAATCCGCAGCGGAAACCATGCGGGCCATCAATCCGGACGTCGAAGTCCATACCTATCAGGAATACTTGTATTCCGGCAATGTCATGGACATCATCAAGGGCTACGATTTTGTCATCGATGGGACCGACAATTTTCCAGCGAAGTTTTTGATCAACGATGCCTGCGTGCTGACGAAAACGGCCTTCTGTCACGCCGGGGTCATCCGTTTCCAGGGCCAGCTCATTACTTACGTCCCCGGAGAAGGACCGTGCTACCGCTGTGTCTTCAAAGATCCGCCACCAAAGGGCGCGGTGCCGACCTGCCGGGAAGCCGGGGTCATCGGCGCAATGGTGGGCGTCATCGGCAGTCTCCAAGCGATGGAAGCGGTCAAGTATTTGACTGGTGCGGGGGAACTTTTAACAGGATCCCTTTTGACTTACGACGCCCTGCGCAACAAGTTCAGAAAAGTCAAACTCCCAAGAGATCCAAACTGTGCGGTCTGCTCTGATCATCCGACGATCACCAAGCCGATCGACTACGAACAGGCAGCCTGCGATTTCGATCCGAAAAATCCGTTAAATTAATCTGCGGGAGGGAAAAATGGCAAAAACTGTAAAAATGACCCAGAGCCAGTTTGCCCAGATCATCGCCCACGCGAAAGCCTGCCTGCCTGAAGAAGCCTGTGGCCTTTTGGGTGGACAGATCGAAGGGGACACCAAAGTGGTCACCCACATTTACAACGTGGAAAACATCGACCACACCAACGAACACTTTTCCATGTCGCCGAAAGATCAGCTGGCTGCGGTCAAAAAAATGCGCGCCGCAGGGGAAGTGCCCCTGGGCAACTGGCATTCCCATCCGGAAACGCCGTCTCGCCCTTCTGACGAAGACAAGCGCCTGGCCTACGATTCGAAAGCCAGTTACTTGATTTTGTCGCTGATGGACGCCGATTCTCCGGTGCTTCACGCTTTTCACGTTGAAGGTGATGTTTCTAGCCGGGAAACGCTGATCATTGTAGAAGATTAAAAACCATATAACTCAAAAAAAAACAGAGTCGATATTTTGTATCGGCTCTGTTTTTTGTATTAAAGAAGTTAGAGAATGGATAAAATGAACACAAATTTTGATTTTAGATTTTATAAAGAAGATGTTAAACGTAGAACAGCAAATCTTCGTAAATCGGATAGGGCCAGTATTCTTTGCCGACAATGGTTTCAAGGGCATCACCTGTGGCGCGGAGTGCATCCATGGCGCCGATGACGTCTTTGCAATAGCTATCAGCCTGAACCTGGGCGTCTTCGATAGCCGCCGCTTTTTCTGTGACGGCGTCGAGGGCATCGGTTTCAGCGAGGAAGTCTTTTGCCAGTGCGGAGATCTTTTCGACCATGGCAGATTCGACAGAATCTTTTGTTTCGATGCCGACGGCTGCTTTCTGAGACAAGACGCTGGTTAAATCCTTTTCGCAGTCCATCACAGCGGGGAGAATTTCGTGACGGGCCATGGACAGCATCGTCTTGGCTTCGATGTTGATGGTCTTGGAGTATTCTTCCAGGTGAATTTCCTGACGGGCCTTCATTTCTTCGTCGGTGTAGATGTTGTTCTTCGACATGACTTCGACGTTCTTCGGCATGCAGTATTCGGAGAAAGCTTCCGGTGTGGTTCTCAGGTTCGGCAAACCGCGTTTTGCCGCTTCTTCGACCCATTCATCGGTGTAGTTGTTGCCGTTGAAAATAATGCGTTTGTGATCTTTCAGACGTTTCTTCAAGAATTCGTGGCAGTCTGCTTCAAAGTTGTCGCTGCCTTCCAGGGCATCTGCGTATTCGCGGAGCACTTCGGCGACGATGGTGTTTAAAGCGATATTCGGGCCGGCGATCGATTGATTGGAGCCCAGCATACGGAATTCAAATTTGTTGCCGGTGAAAGCAAACGGGGAGGTCCGGTTGCGGTCGGTGGCGTCGGTGGTGAAAGTCGGCGTCGCGTCGATGCCAAGATCCATGGTCCGTTCTTTGGCCTTTCCGCTGGAGTGTCCGGTGAGAAGTTCATCAAGGGCATCGGTCAGCTGATCGCCGATAAAGATGGAGATAATCGCTGGCGGTGCTTCGTTGGCGCCCAGACGGTGATCGTTGCCGGCAGAGGCGACAGTGGATCTAAGGAGTTCTGGATAGCGGTCAACGGCTTCGATAACCGCGATTAAGAAGGTTAAGAACTGCAGGTTGCTTGCTGGATCATCCCCTGGATCGAGAAGGTTGACGCCGGTATCGGTTGCGATAGACCAGTTGTTGTGTTTCCCAGAACCATTGATGCCTTCAAATGGTTTTTCATGGATGAGGCAGTGGAGATTGTATTTCGGGGCAATCCGTCTCAAAGTTTCCATGATCAGGTGGTTGTTGTCAGTCGCCTGGTTGGCAGATGAGAAAACAGGAGCCAATTCGTGCTGGCAGGGCGCCACTTCGTTGTGTCGGGTTTTGCTCGGGACGCCTAGGGACCAGAGTTCTTTGTCGACGTCTCTCATGAAATGACGGACGCGGCCGCGGATCCGGCCAAAGTAATGATCTTCCATTTCCTGCCCCTTCGGTGCCATAGCGCCGAACAAGGTGCGGCCGGTTAAGATCAGGTCTTTGCGTTTTGCGTACATGTCTTTGTCGACCAGGAAGTATTCCTGTTCAGCCCCAACAGAAGAGGTGACTTTGTGCACGCCGTCCGCTGTGCCGAAGAGTTTCAAAATACGAATCGCTTCAGTGGACAGGACTTTCATGGATCTCAAAAGTGGGGTTTTCTTGTCGAGGATTTCTCCGGAATAAGAGATGAATGAAGTTGGGATGTAAAGGGTCGTGCCCTTGACAAAGGCAAAGGAAGTTGGGTCCCAAGCGGTGTAGCCCCGGGCTTCAAATGTGGCCCGCAGACCGCCGGATGGGAAGGATGACGCGTCCGGTTCCCCTTTGACGAGTTCTTTACCGGAGAATTCCATGATGACGCTGCCTTCGCCGGTGGGGCTGATGAAAGCGTCGTGTTTTTCAGCGGTGGCGCCGGTCATTGGCTGGAACCAGTGGGTGAAGTGGGTGGCCCCTAATTCCATCGCCCAGTCTTTCATGGCATTGGCGACGACTTCAGCATCTTCACGGCCGAGGGGTTCGTCGTATTTAATGGTGCGCATGACGCTCTTGAAAATGTGTTTCGGCAGGCGTTTGCGCATGACGGGAACGTTAAAGACTTTGGAGCCGAACAGATCGACGACGCTGTCTTTGCGGTCTTTCTTTTCTTGCAATTCAGGCATAATATCCTCCTTTAAACAACCAGATACGAAAAGAGGCGCCGAAAATAGCATCGCTATTTTCAGACGCCCTTGTCTGCATTTGTTATAAATTATATGTTCATCATACACGAGTCCGCTGTTTTTGTCAATGCCCTTTATAAAAAATATCATGAGAAATCGATCTGTACTGATTATATACTTATATACATTTATATATAAAAAATTCAGCGGATTTGTGAGCTGAGACAGAAGGGATGAATGATTTTAAAGAACGCGGCGTTAAAATTGCAAAAAGAGCTTGTAATTCGCCAGAAAATGTGGTTAAATAGGGATACTAAAAATTGTATACAATAAAAGGACAAGGGCGTTCTGTGCGAGTCGTTGATGAACCACCGGCTTGTTTAAGAGCGCCCTTTTTATTGTGGGTTTATAAGAAGGAGAATAGCATGTTAAAGAAAGAAGGAGAAATCCGAATCCCATCGGGTTGTGCGATATCCGGCATTATCGACCGGACAGGCCGCAGGAGCATCAACGGCCGGACGATCGTCGACTCCATCGCGGTGATGCACGACCGCTCCAATGGGTTGGGCGGCGGCTTCGCCGGCTACGGTATCTATCCGGATTATGCAGATTCATACGCCTTTCATGTCTTTTATGACGATTTAAAAGCGCGTCAGGAAACAGAACGGTACCTTGACCGTTACTTCGATGTGGTCAACATGAGCCGGATTCCGGTCCGTCCGAACCGCAACGTCGTCGATGCGCCGCTGATTTGGCGCTATTTTGTCAATCCGCTGTTCAACCGGATTCAGGAAGACCGCGGCGAAATTGACGAAAAGAAGTT
This sequence comes from uncultured Eubacteriaceae bacterium, assembly GCA_945867155.1. Classification (GTDB taxonomy): domain Bacteria; phylum Bacillota; class Clostridia; order Eubacteriales; family Eubacteriaceae; genus Pseudoramibacter. The sequence goes on from CAMBHL010000002.1 coordinate 325,556, forward strand.
TATCGTCGACACCGTCTTTTATGTGAACACGTACATTGACGGCGCCTATATCTTCTCGTCCGGGAAGAACATGGGCATTTTCAAAGGCGTCGGCTACCCTGAAGATATCGGCGATTTTTATAAACTTGAAGATTACGATGCCTACTGCTGGACAGCTCACGGCCGTTATCCGACGAACACGCCGGGCTGGTGGGGCGGCTGCCATCCTTTTGCGCTGCTGGATCACTCCGTCGTGCACAACGGCGAAATTTCATCCTACGACGCCAACCGCCGCTACATTGAAATGTTCGGCTACAAATGCAACCTGCTCACCGACACCGAAGTTATCACCTATATCATCGACTACTTAAAACGCAAAAAGGGATTTGACTACGAAGACATTGCCAAAATCATCGCCGCGCCGTTCTGGGAAGAAATCGACCGGATGCCTGAAAAAGAAGCGCGCAAGATGAAACTGCTCCGCAACACTTATTCGAGTCTGCTCATCACCGGGCCTTTCTCGATTATCTGCGGATTCGATCACGGTCTGATGGCCTTAAACGACCGCCTGAAACTGCGTTCCATGGTGGCCGGAGAAAAGGACGAAGTGGTTTATATCGCCAGTGAAGAAGCGGCTATCCGCCGGATCTGCCCGGATATTGACGGCATCTGGGCGCCCCGGGGCGGGGAACCGATCATTGTTCATGCGAGCAAGGAGGCAATGTAATGGGAATTGAATATTTATATCCGGAATTTGAAGTCCACCGCAATTTTGACCGGTGCATCAAATGCCGCGTCTGCGAACGACAGTGCTCAGAAGGGGTGCATTTCTACGACGCGGAAGACGACATCATGCGGGCTGACGAATCCAAATGTGTGGACTGCCAGCGCTGCGTGACCATGTGCCCGACCCGTGCTCTGAAAATTGTCAAGACGGAAAACACTTTCCGTCCGAATCACAACTGGCACCAGGACACCATCGAAGAAATCTACCGCCAGGCCACATCCGGCGGCGCGCTGCTGTCCAGCATGGGCAACCCGAAGGATTATCCGTCTTATTGGGACCGCATTCTGCTCAACGCCAGCCAGGTCACCAATCCGTCCATCGACCCCCTCAGAGAACCGATGGAAACGAAAGTGTTCCTTGGGAAAAAACCCCACGACCTGGAATTTGATTCCCACGGGGAAGTGATTTCCAAACTGCCGCCGCAGATCGAACTGGAACTGCCGGTCATGTTTTCCGCCATGTCCTTCGGGGCCCTGTCGGAAAACGCCCACAAATCTCTGGCCCGGGCGGCGACTGCCTGCGGCACCTGCTACAATACCGGTGAAGGGGGCCTGAACAAATCCCTCTATCCCTACGGTCCGAACACCATCGTTCAGGTCGCTTCCGGCCGTTTCGGCGTTCACGAAGACTACTTAAAAGCCGGCTGTGCCATTGAAATCAAGATGGGCCAGGGGGCCAAGCCTGGGATCGGCGGCCACCTGCCGGGACGGAAGATCGGCCCGAAAGTTGCGGAAACCCGAATGATTCCGGAAGGCTCCGATGCCATTTCACCGGCGCCCCACCACGATATCTATTCGATCGAAGATTTAAGACAGCTGGTTTATTCCCTGAAAGAAGCGACGAATTACGAAAAACCGGTCATCGTCAAAATCGCGGCCGTGCACAATGTCGCCGCGATCGCGTCTGGGATTGCCCGCTCAGGGGCAGACATCATCGCCATCGATGGTTTCCGCGGCGGCACCGGCGCAGCGCCGACCCGCATCCGCGACAACGTCGGGATTCCGATCGAACTGGCGTTGGCCGCTGTGGATCAAAGACTCCGTGATGAAAAGATCAGAAACGACATTTCCATCGTCGTCGGCGGGAGCATCCGTTCTTCGGCTGACGTGGTCAAAGCCATCGCGCTCGGCGCAGACGCCTGCTACATCGGAACAGCGGCGCTGATCGCTTTGGGATGCCATCTGTGCAGACAATGTCAAAGAGGCCTGTGCAACTGGGGCATCGCGACCCAGAGAGAAGATCTCTGCCGCCGCCTGAACCCGGATATCGGGACGGAACATCTGATCAATCTGCTCACAGCTTGGAACAACGAAATCAAAGAAATGATGGGCGGCATGGGCATCAACTCCATCGAAGCCTTAAGAGGAAACCGCCTCATGCTGCGCGGTGTCGGGATGACTGAAAAAGAACTGGAAATCCTCGGCATCAAGCACGCCGGAGAATAAGGGGGGAGCGACATTGAAACGCGTTTATGTCAATGAAGAATGGTGCCTCGGCTGCCATTTGTGTGAATTTAACTGCGGATTTGCCAATTCTGGCGAAACCAGCATGATTAAAGCTTATCACCGGGAACAGCGCCCGCTGTCCCGGATTCGGGTCGAAGACGGCGATGACATTCATTTTGCTGTCAACTGCCGTCACTGCAAAGAACCCCTTTGTGTCAAAGGGTGCATCACCGGCGCATTGTCCGTGGAAGACGGCGTCATCAAAATCGATCAGGATCAGTGCATTGGCTGCAGAACCTGTATTGCCATGTGCCCGTACGGCTGCCTGGTGCTGTCCCACAACCACACCATGCTGAAATGCGAACTTTGCCTGGAAAACAGCTGCGGCGAACCCGCCTGTGTCACCGGCTGCCCGAACCGGGCCATTGTTTACGAGGAAAGGGGCTGATGGCATGAAGACGAAATATTTGATTATCGGCAACTCTGCCGCAGCAATCGGCGGCGTTCAGGGCATTCGCGAAGTCGACAAGCGCAGCAAAATCGTGCTCGTCGCCGACGAACCCTACTCCACCTATTCCAGACCCCTCATTTCCTACTGGCTCGAAGGCCGGGTGGATCGGGAACACATGGTGTACCGCAATCCAGATTTTTACAGACAGTACGGCGTCGACACTCTGCTGGGTACGAAAGTCACCGCCATCGATCCGACACGTCATATCGCGACGACCGACGACGGCAAAGAAATCACCTACGAAGAACTGTTAATCGCGACGGGTTCTCATCCTTTCGTGCCGCCGATCGAAGGCAAGGATCAGGCGAAAAACGCCTTTACCTTTACGACGTTCGACGACGCCCAGGGCGTGAAAAAGGCCCTGACGCCCGACGCCAAAGTGGTGATCATGGGCGGCGGCCTCATCGGCCTTAAAGCCGCTGAAGCGCTGATCGACCATGTGAAGAGCCTGACCATCGTTGACCTCGCCGACCGGGTCATGCCGTCGGTTCTGGACAGCGAAGTGGCCCAGGTCATGCAGCAGCATCTCGAAGATCTGGGCATGGTGCTCAAGCTTAAAACGAGCATCAAGCGCGTCGGCAACATGAGCGTGACCTTGAGCGACGGCGCAAAACTTCCCTACGACATTTTGATTTTTGCCGTCGGGACCCGTCCGAACCAGGCGCTGGCTGAAGCGGCTGGCATCGATTGCGAACGAGGGATTTTAACAAACGAAAGTCAGCTGACCTCCGCCGCTGACGTTTACGCCGCCGGCGACTGCACCCAGAGTCACGACATCAGCGCCGATGTGGACCGCAACATCGCCATTCTGCCCAACGCCTTCATGCAGGGCGAAACGGCCGGCATCAACATGGCCGGCGGACAGGCCGTCTTCGACAAGGCCTTCCCGGTCAACTCCATGGGCATCAAAGATTTTTATCTGCTCACGGCCGGCAGCACCGAAGGTCAGCCTCAGATCGTCAACACCCCAGACGGCATTCGGAAATTCTACATTGCGGATGACGAACTGAAGGGCTATATGATTTTGGGCGAATGCCAGCGGGCTGGGATTTATACGGATCTGATCCGCCAGAAGACCAAACTGTCGACAGTCGATTGGAACAGTCTTGCCGAAGCGCCGAAACTCATGGCTTTTGATGTGTCGGTCAGAAAAGCAGACCTGGCTCAGGCGCACTAAATAAGCGAGGTTAGAGTATGAAAATAGATGCATCAAATAAATATTACAAACAGCTGAACAAAGAAATCAAACACGTCCAGACCCGCGACATCACGGTGAAAAATGTCCTCGGGCAGCGTTATATCGGCACGGGCGTCAAAGACAAGAAATTAACCCTGTACGGCACACCGGGCAACGGCATGGGCGCCTATCTCGACCACACCGACATCGAAGTGTTCGGCAACGTTCAGGACGCCGTCGGTGACACGATGAACGAAGGCGACATTATCGTCCACGGCAAGGCCGGCGATACGCTGGGCTACGCTATGCGCGGCGGCCGCATTTACGTCCAGGGCGACGCGGGCTACCGGGTCGGCATTCACATGAAGGCCTACAAAAACAAACAGCCGGAAATCGTCATCGGCGGGTGCGTCGGCTCCTTCCTCGGCGAATATCAGGCCGGGGGCACGATTCTGGTGCTCGGCATCGGCGCCCAGGACACCATGCCCATCGGCAATTACTGCGGCACCGGGATGCATGGCGGCGACATGTACATCAGAAGCGCCTTTAAGCCGGATTTCCTGCCGCCTCAGGTTTCCATCGAGCTGTGCGACTCCAAGGACATGGCCAAAATTCAGCCGATGATCGACCGTTTCTGCACGTATTTTGACGTCAAAGAAGACATTTTAAGAGACAAGCCCTATTACCACATTTTCCCCAATGCGGACAATCCTTACAAGAGCTTGTACACGACCTATTGAGTTAAAGCCCAAATCATCAGATCCCGGAGTCTCCGGGATCTTTTTTTAAAAGGGCTTTGAAATTTGATTCATTGCGTTATAATAAGAGATAATAATAGCTAAAACATAGGAAAAAGGAGGACAGGCACCATGTGTGAATTGTTTGCATTTTCATCAAAAAACCCGAAGGACCTCACAGAAGTCCTGACCCAGTTTTACGCCAGAAGCGTCAACCAGCCCAACGGCTGGGGCCTGGCAGAATACGACGACGCGGGGCGGATGTGTATGCATAAAAGCCCGGAACGGGCGGTCGATTCAAAGGTCCTGCCTCATTTGATCGGCCAGGGCATTCCCCGCAAACGGGTCCTGGGCCACATCCGCCTGGCGACGGTGGGCAGCATCAACGTGAAAAACTGCCACCCCTTTGTGGCTTACGACGGCACCGGCCGGGAATGGACCCTGGTTCATAACGGCACGGTCTTTAACAGCGCGGCGCTGATCCGCTATTACAGACGTCAGGAAGGGGAAACGGATTCGGAACGGCTGCTGCTGTATCTGATGGACCTCATCGACGAAAAGACCCGCCGGGTCGGTCATCCCCTCGACAAAGACGAACGCTTTGACGTGATCCAGAGCATGCTCGCGTCGATCGCGGACCGGAACAAACTGAATCTCTTTATTTACGACAGCGAACAGTTTTACGTGCACGCCAACAACGCGCCGGCGATGCTGTATTACCTCGAAGACAAGACCCCGGGGGATGAATCTCTGATGTTTGCGACCCAGCCCTTTACGGAAGGAGACTGGAAAGAAGTGCCGAAGACCCGGCTTTTGGCCTTTAACGACGGGAAATTTACCCGGGAAGGGGTCAATCATCACATCATGTTCCACAGCGATTATTACCGGATCATGCTGGAACCGACCCATCCGGAAATGGATTTTTCATTTCTTTAATTTTTATATTCATCATCAAAAAACAGGCTGATAGTTTAATCTATCAGCCTGTTTTTTAGTCTGCGGGTTTCATAAAGCGCATGAATTCGTAGCTTTCGACGATTTCAAAAAACTTCAGCAGCCGGTCGTACAGAGGCTCGGCCTTTTTGCCGAACCGGGCGCGGACTTTCTTGGCGATGGTCTTGATGTTCGTCTTGCCGTCGCACAAGGGCCAGATGAAGCTGCCCATTTCGTCGAGGTGAATCTGCGAATATTTCGGCTTGTGGGCAATTTTCTGAAAAATGCGGTTCATCACCCCTTTGTTTTCGACAAAGAGGGTGACTTTGCCGTCGTCAGCTATTTCTGTTTTCACAATTTTTTCTGTGACCACCGGGATGTAAGCCTCGTAGAGGTGAATGATTTCATCCCGGCTGCGTTTTTGCTTTTGTCTTTTTTTCAATTTTATTCTGCCTTTTCAGGCGTTTCTTTTTTGCCCTTGGTGAACATCACGGTCAGCGCGATCATGACAGCGAAGAAGATCAGGGAACCGGAAAAGCCGGCAGCCGGACTTAAGTTCAGAACCCCGGACAAATCGATCTTGTCGGCAACGCCGAGAACCGCGAACACGGCCAGGAGGATGCCCACGATGCCTTCCCCAGCGATCATGCCCGAGCAGTACAGGATGCCGCGGTTGATGGTGGTTTTCTTGTCTTCTTCATCCTTGTATTTTCTGCGGTCGAAGAAGAGGCGCACCAGTCCGCCGACCATGATGCACGCGTTGAGCTGCACCGGCAGGTACATCCCGATGGCGAAAGGCAGCACCGGAATGCCGAGAATTTCGACGACAACCGCAAAGGCCGCGCCGGAGATCACGAGACCCCAGGGCAGCTGGCCGCCCATGACCCCTTCGATGATCATTTTCATGAGCACGGCCTGCGGCGCCGCGAGTTCTTTGGTGCCGAAGCCCCAGGCCGCGTTGAGCAGATAGAGGACGCCGCCGATGGCGATGGCCGAGACGATGACACCGATGATTTCGCCGATCTGCTGTTTCTTCGGCGTCGCGCCGACGAGATAGCCGGTCTTCAAATCCTGAGAAGTATCTCCAGCGATGGCCGCGATGACGCAGATGACGGTGCCGATGGCGATGGCCGCCTTCATGCCCGCTGCGCCGGTGGTGCCGGTCGCTTTTAAGATAATGGTTGAGAATAACAGGGTCGCGATGGCCATCCCGGAAACCGGGTTGTTCGACGAGCCGACGATCCCGACCATGCGGGAAGAGACGGCGGCGAAGAAGAAGCCGAAGACGACGATGAGGACCGCGCCGCCGATGCCCACGGGAATCTGGGGCAGCACCGCGGTCAGGACGATGAGGATGATGATCCAGGTGATAACCGTCTTCATGCTCAGGTTCTGGTTGGTCCGCAGCATGCTGGAACCCTGACCCTGAGCGAGGTCTTTCATCGAATCTCTGAAGGTGGTGACGATCATCGGCAGGGCTTTAATCAGGGAGATGACCCCGCCGGCAGCCAGGGCGCCGGCGCCGATGTAGCGGACGTAGGAGCTCCAGATCTGGCTGACGCCCCCTGCGGCAAACATCTTTGCGATCGTGGTCGTCCCCGGATACATGACGGCTTTGCCGCCGAAGAGGACGATCAGAGGGATGATGAACAGCCAAGAGACCAGGCCGCCGCAGAACATGTAGGATGAAATTTTCGGCCCGCAAATGTAGCCCACGGAGAAGACCGCCGGATAAATCTGGGTGCCGATCTGACCGGCGTAGCCGCCGATCCCCTTGCTCGGGGTGTTCATTTCGCTCGGAACGAGCTTCAGCCCGTCGATTAAGAATTTAAAGGCCGACGCAATGCCGAGACCGGCAAATACCGTCGAAGCGGCGCTGCCGCCTTTTTCGCCGGCGAGGAGCACTTCTGCGCAGGCTGTGCCTTCAGGATAAGGGAGCACCCCGTGTTCCTTGACGATGAGGGCGTTGCGCAGGGGCACCATGAAGAAGACCCCGAGGAGCCCGCCGATCATGCAGATGATCATGATTTCGATGAGGCCCGGTTTGCCCATAACCCCTTCCTTGGCCCACAAAAACATCGCCGGCAGGGTGAAGATCGCCCCTGCAGCTAAGGATTCCCCGGCAGACCCGACAGTCTGGACGATGTTGTTTTCCAGAATAGAATCCCGGTGCAGCACCATGCGGATGATCCCCATGGAAATGACCGCCGCCGGAATAGAGGCGGAAACCGTCATCCCGACACGCAGGCCCAGGTAGGCGTTGGCCGCGCCAAAGACGACGGCCAGGACAGCCCCCATGACCACTGAAAACACCGTCATTTCCGGCACGATTTTTTCCGCCGGAATGTACGGTTTAAAACCAGAATTGTTCTCGTTCATTTGATAAAATTATCCTTTCTATAAAAATCATAAAATCTTTAGGCGCACAAACGGACAATCGCATCGGCGTAAATTTTCGCTGCGGTGAGCAGATTGTCCAGATCGAAGAATTCGTCTGCGCCGTGCATGCGGGTATCGACGCCGTCGAAAACCGCACCGAAGCCCACACCGTTTTTCAGTTCATGGACGTAGGTGCCGCCGCCGATGGCGATGCATTCGCCTTTTTTGCCGGTGACCGCTTCGTAAGAGGCCAGAAGCTTCTGTACAAAGTCAGAATCCTTTGGCACCACGTGGGGCGGAATCATCCCCGGCGTCGACCAGTCAAAACCGGCGTCCTGAACAGTCTTTGCTGCGACAGCTTCGCAGTTTTCTTTGGTCGCCATGACGGGCGTGCGGGCGTCAAAGGTAAATTCGGAGTGGGTCGGGTCGACGTGGTACAAGTCGAGGGTACAGGTCAGATCGTGGGAGTCTTCATCCGCCATCTTGATGCCGATGCCGGAGCCGTCGGTCACCCCGTAGGGGAAGAGCTTCGGAATCTGGCTCACGGTCTTCTGCATTTCGGAAGGATAGAGCGGCAGCTTTGAAATCAAAATCATCGCGGCCAGGCCGGCGTTGCGGCCGTCTTCCGGCGTCGAGGCGTGAGCGGAGTGGCCGATAATGGTGACTTCGTCATCGCCGGTCTTTTCAATTTTCACTTCGCACTGGGCGGCGACATCGTCGAGAATGTTTTGATTGGCGTCGATATCCAGGCCTTCGAAGCGGATCACCGCTTTCTGGGGCACCGCGTTGAAGGCGATCCCGGCGTCGAGGCTCAAAACCCGGGGAAGATTTTTGTCTGCTTCGCAGTTTTTAGAGAGGATGCCCTTGAACTGTCCCTTTTCGATGTTGATGATCGGGAAGTTCGCGTCCGGAGAGAAGGTCATTTCTGCTTCAGGTTCCGTCGCGTAGTAGTGGGCGATGTCGTGGGAGCCGGTTTCTTCGTTGGCCCCCATGATGAAGCGCACGCCTTTTTTGAGTTTCACGCCGTTTTCTTTGAGAGCGCGCATCGCGTACAGGGCGGCGACGAGGGGCCCCTTGTCATCACTGACGCCGCGGCCGTAGAGGCGGCCATCTTTTTCGATGACCGTAAAGGGGTCGGTGACCGTCCAGCCTTCGCCGGCAGGCACCACGTCGGTGTGGCACAAAATGTCGAGGGTTCTCGGCAGATCCTGGTCATAATCGGCAGTGCCGACGTAATTGTCGTAGTTGGTGACGGCGAAGCCGTAATTCTTCGCCAGTTCCAGGGATTTATTCAAGCTCTGGTAAGGGCCGTCGCCGAAAGGCTTGCCGTCTTCGGGTTCGCCTTCGACAGAATTGATGGCACACAGCGCCTTGATGTCGGCGATCATATCCGGCAGATGGGCATCGAGCCACGCATTGACTGTTTCGTTCATCGTTCTATCCATTCCTTTCTGTATTCAATTCAATACAAATTAATAAGACTTAATAGTATTATTTTAGCATTATTTAAGATTTTATGTAAAAAAATTATTTTAATTATATAAAGTAATAAATTATTGGGTTTGTATTTGAAGCAAAAGCGTGATACACTGCGTGAGAAAATTGATACAAAGAGGGGAAGAAAAATGCAAAATCAAAAACCAGTCAAACTCATCGCCTACGGCTGCCGGGACGATGAAATGCCAACTTTAAAAGCCTTTCAAAACCGGGAAGATTTAGAACTGAAGATCGTCGAGGCACATTTAAGCACTGACAATGTTTACCTCGCCGAAGGTTTTGACGGCGTGTCCATCGAAGGGCTGAGCCAGTCGGACGCCGCGATTTTTAAGGCCCTCGCCGGGTACGGCATTCATTATTTTTCGACCCGCACCGCCGGCTACAACCGCTTGGATCTCGCGGCGGCGAAAAAATACCAGATTCACTGCGCCAACGTGCATTATTCGCCTTACAGCGTCGCCGAGTACACCGTGATGCTCATGCTGGCCTGTCTGCGCAAGTTTATTCACATCATCGCCCGATCAGCGGTCATGGATTATTCCCTGGCGGGCATGCAGGGCCGGGAGCTGCACAACATGACCGTCGGCATCGTCGGCATGGGCCATATCGGCAAAACCGTGGCCAAATGTTTGTCGGGGTTCGGCTGCCGCCTCATTTCCTACACGCCGCACCCGACAGCGGAAACCGACGCCCTGGCCAAAGCCGTCTCGAAAGAAACCCTGCTCAAAGAAGCAGACATCATCACCCTGCACACACCACTGACTCAAGACAATTACCACATGATCGACAAAGACGTCATTGCCCAAATGAAGGACGGGGTGGTGATCATCAACACGGCCCGGGGCGGCCTCATCAACACCTGGGATCTCATCGACGCCGTGGAAAGCGGCAAGGTCAGCGCTGTGGGCATCGACTCCTTCGAACACGAAGAAAACGTGATCCAGATCGACCACGAAAGCAGTTTGATCCACAACCGCAGCCTGCTCGCCCTGAAAGCCTACCCCAATGTCGTCGTCTCGCCCCACGCGGCATTTTACACCGATCAGTCGTCCAAAGACATGGTCACTGTCTCCCTTAACGGTTTGATGGCCTGGCTTCGCGGCGAAAACAATCCCAACGAAATCGCGTATTAATCAGCTTTTTGCAGCCCGCTTTGTGCGGGCTTTTTTCGTTAAAAGAAGTTAAGTTAATAAATTTTACACTTTACATGGACTTTACATAAGCCGTCTTTCAGATTTTACAAAGCCTCAGTAGAATGATAATCGAAGTTTGTGAGAGACAAACGAGAATTATTAATGAAGGAGTTCAAAATGAAGAAAAAGTTCTTACTTTTGGCAGCTGCTTTTGTGGCGGCACTGACGTTTGCCGGATGCGGCAAAGGGAGCGGCGCAATCAACGTTGTGTCCCGTGAAGATGGTTCCGGGACCCGCGGCGCATTCATCGAACTGACAGGCGTTCAGGAAGAAAGCGGCGGCAAGAAAGTAGATAAAACGACAGATAAAGCCACGATTTCAAACTCAACGGAAGTCGTGATGTCAACCGTCAAAGGTGACACCAATGCCATCGGCTATGTTTCCCTTGGTTCTTTGAGCAAAGATGTCAAAGCCGTCAAGATCGAAGGAGTTTCACCTTCTGTTAAAACCGTCAGCGACGGCAGCTACAAGATCAGCCGTCCGTTCAACATCATGACTAAAGGCGATCCGTCAGGGGTTGCTCAGGACTTCATCAACTACATTATGTCTTCTGATGGACAGAGCGTCATCGAAAAGAACGGCTACGTCAAAGTTTCTACCAACGGCGCTTACAGCGGCACAAAACCATCCGGCAAAATCACCGTCGGCGGTTCTTCCTCCGTTACACCGGTTATGGAAAAACTGAAAGAAGCTTACGAAAAAGTGAACCCGAACGCAACGATCGAAGTTCAGGAATCTGACTCCACCACAGGGGTTGCCAATGCAGCCAAAGGTACACTGGACATCGGGATGGCTTCCAGAGATCTCCAGGGTTCTGAATTAAACGAAGGCCTCAAGGTTACCAAGATCGCAAAAGACGGCATCGCCGTGATTGTCAACAAAGACAACAGCGTAGACAACCTGACCCTCAAACAAGTCAAGAACATCTACACTGGCAAGATCACAAGCTGGTCAGACGTTAAATAATTAAATCTCACACTTTAACCTGAAAGGAGACTTCGCTTTGAAGCAATCGAAGCATCCGGGTCAGGGAAAAGAAAAAACAATGCAGGTCGTGTTTGCGGCCTGCGCTTGCATTTCTATCATCGCAATTTTCCTGATCTGTATTTTCTTATTCGCAAACGGTCTTCCGGGTATGGCGAAGATCGGCTTCGGAAAGTTCTTGGGCGGCACCGTCTGGCGCCCGGCCAATAACTTATACGGCATTCTGCCGATGATCGTCGCCAGTATCGAAGTGACCATCGGTGCCTTGATCATCGGGATTGTCATCGGCGTGCTCACCGCGATTTTCCTGGCTTTCTTCTGCCCGAAGAAACTTTACGCGGTGCTTAAGCCCGGCATCAATCTGCTGGCAGGGATTCCGTCTGTTGTCTACGGCTTCTTCGGTTTGATGGTTGTCGTCCCGATGATCCGCAACACCGCCGGCGGCGCTGGCTTGTCCATGCTCGCAGCCTGCATCATTCTTGGCATCATGATTCTGCCAACCATCATCACGATGAGCGAAACGGCGCTGCGCGCCGTCCCGACGAGCTATTATGAAGGGTCCCTGGGACTCGGCGCGACCCACGAACGCTCCATTTTCCGCGTCGTGGTGCCAGCCGCAAAATCCGGTATTTTCGCCGGAATCATCCTGGGCGTCGGCCGGGCCATCGGGGAAACCATGGCCGTCATCATGATCGCCGGCAACCAGGCCGTCATGCCTCACAGCCTCTTCGCAGGGGTCCGCACCATGACCGCCAACATCGTTTTGGAAATGGGATATGCAACAGACTTGCATCGTCAGGCCCTGATCGCGACAGCCGTCGTGCTGTTTGTCTTCATCCTGATCATCAATATTTGCTTCTCAATCTTTAAAAACAAAGGAGACAATCATTGAAGACATCAAATGTTGAAATTTCAAATCAAACACCCCATGGCAAAGGAGAGGCTAAAGTCTTAAAGGCCCTCGTCTGGGCGGCGGGCATCATCACCATGGCCGTGCTGCTCGTCATCGTGCTGACGGTTCTCATCAACGGTCTGCCGCACATCAAGCCCAGCCTGTTCTCGATTCACTACAACACGAAGAACGTGTCCCTATTCCCGGCCATGATCAACACCCTGACCATGGTAGGTCTGTCCCTGCTGTTTGCCGCACCGATCGGCATCTTCTCAGCCGTTTATCTGGCCGAATACGCCAAACGGGGCAGCAAGTTCGTCGCCTTCATCCGGCTGACTTCTGAAACCCTGACCGGGATTCCGTCCATTATCTTCGGCATCTTCGGGATGCTGATGTTCGTTGACGCCTGCCACATGGGCTACTCCATGCTCGCAGGTGCATTGACCCTGGCCCTGATGATCCTGCCGGTCATCATGCGGGCCACAGAAGAAGCGCTTCACGCTGTCCCGGACAGTTACCGCGAAGGCAGCTTTGGCCTCGGCGCCGGCAAACTGCGCACCATCTTCAAGATCGTGCTGCCTGCCGCGACACCGGGTATTTTAGCCGGGGTTATCCTCGGGGTCGGCCGTGTGGTCGGCGAAACCGCCGCTTTGATCTACACCGCCGGGACCGTCGCCCAGATTCCGAAAAACATCATGGGCTCCGGCAGAACCCTGGCCGTTCACATGTACAGCCTGTGGACAGAAGGGATGAATGTCGACCAGTCCTACGCGACCGCTGTCGTCCTGTTGGTCGTCGTGATTATTTTGAATCTGATTTCCGATTTAATTGCGAAAAAAGTCAACAAAGCCAATCAATAAATGAGGAGTATCTGACTGAATGGAAAACTATAAAGTGGAAAAACCCATCTCGAACACCATCAAGATGGCATCGAAAGATATGAATGTCTATTACGGCGACTTCCACGCGCTCAAAGACATCAATCTCAATTTCCCGGAACACGCGATCACCGCGCTGATCGGGCCTTCCGGATGCGGTAAATCGACGTATCTGAAATCCCTGAACCGGATGAACGACCTCGTCGAAGGCTGCAAAATCACCGGGTCGATCACCATGGACGGTGTGGATATCTATCACGATATCGATGTGAACATTCTGAGAAAACGGGTCGGCATGGTGTTCCAGCACCCCAATCCGTTCCCGATGAGCATTTACGACAACATCGCCTACGGTCCGAGAACCCACGGCATCAAGAACAAAGGCCAGCTCGACGACATTGTGGAAGATTCCCTCCGCAAAGCTGCCATCTGGGATGAACTCAAAGACCGTCTGAAGAAAAACGCTTTAGGTCTTTCCGGCGGACAGCAGCAGCGTCTGTGCATCGCCCGTGCTTTGGCGGTGGAACCGGAAGTGCTGCTCATGGACGAAGCAACTTCCGCTTTGGACCCGATCTCAACGGGGAAAATCGAAGACCTCGCCCTGGATCTTAAAGAAAAATACACCATCATTATCGTCACCCACAGCATGCAGCAGGCGACTCGTATCTCCGACAAGACCGCTTTCTTTTTGCTGGGAGATATGGTAGAATTCGGGGATACCCAACAGATTTTCTCGAATCCTAAGGATGAAAGAACAGAGAGATATGTAACCGGGAGGTTCGGATAATATGCGAAATCGATTTGACAAAGAGCTGGTTCGTTTAAACGACAGCATGATTGAAATGGGCAGTCTCTGCGAAGCCGCCATTGACAAAGCTTTAAAAGCCCTGGCCGAAAACGACAATGACCTGGCCAAAGAAGCCATGGACGATGATCACAACATCGACGAACTGGAACGGGATATTGAACAGCAGTGCTACGTCATGCTCCTGTCCCAGCAGCCGGTGGCCCGGGACCTGCGCAACGTGTCGGCGGCCTTAAAAATGATCACCGACATGGAACGGATCGGCGACCAGGCGACGGATATCGCGGAAATCGCGATGACCGCGGATTTAACTCAAGAATTCCACAATCTGGAACTTGACACCATGGCTAAAGTGGCCAGCAAAATGGTGAATTCTGCAGTTGACGCTTACGTCCAGAAGGACATCAAAACGGTTCATGAAGTGTATAAACAGGATGATATCGTCGACGAATTCTTCGACAAGATTGCGACCCACATCATTCACCGGATCGAACACAAGGAAATCGAAGGGGCCAAAGCCGTCGAAGTGCTCATGATCGACAAGTATTTAGAACGGATTGGCGACCATGCTGTCAACATTGCAGAATGGGTTGAGTTCTCCATTACCGGTGAACATCCGAAAAATTAATAGAAAGAGTAATCATGAAGATTTATTGTGTGGAAGACGACAACAGCATCCGAGAATTGGTAGTCTACACGCTCAATCATTCAGGATTTGAGGCTCAGGGCTTTGAAAGCGCTGAGCCTTTTTGGAAAGCGATGGATGATGACAAGGAAGACGGCCCGGATTTGCTCCTGCTGGATATCATGCTGCCCGGACAGGACGGGCTTTCGATCTTAAAAGAGCTGCGGGCTTCAAGCCAGACGGCAGATCTGCCAGTGATCATGCTGACCGCCAAGGGCGAAGAAGTCGACAAGGTCATGGGTCTCGACGCTGGCGCAGACGATTACGTCGCCAAGCCCTTCGGCATGATGGAACTTCTGGCGCGGATCAAAGCTGTGGCCCGGCGCGCTGGAGTGAACCAGCACGAAGGGGAACAGGAACAGGCGCTGGTCAACGGCCCCATCGCCATTTATCCCAAGGCCCACATCGTCAAAGTCAGCGGCGAAAACGTGCAGCTGACCCTGAAGGAGTACGACCTGCTGACGGTGCTCATGGAACACGCCGGCAACGTCATGACCCGGGATGCCCTTTTGACGGACATCTGGGGCTACGATTTTGACGGGGAAACCCGAACCGTGGACGTCCACGTGCGGACCCTGCGTCAGAAGCTCGGCAGCGCCCGGAAAATGATCGAAACCGTGCGGGGCGTCGGCTACCGTATGCATAAGGAAGAGAATTTTCAAAAATAATAACGCGAAAAAAGCAGGGAACCTATGAAGAGAGAAAAAAGATTATCCCATAAGCTTTTTCAGAGCATTGCCTGGACGGCGGTGATCATTCTGGCAGCTGCCCTTGTGATCCTCATTCCGACGCTCTCGAAAAGCTTTTCGGATTCCAGAAAACATTATTTAAAAGAAACCGCCCTGGTCGTGCGTCAGGCGATGAACCAGAATGCCGACAGCCGGATGGCTTATCTCAGGAAAGCCGGGAAAAAATCGAGCTTCCGGATGACTTGGATTGCGAAGGACGGCAAGGTGCTCTACGACAACGAGGCCGACGTGTCCAAAATGGTCAACCACAAGAACCGGCCGGAAGTGAAAGCCGCCATGAATCACGGCGAAGGCAGCGCCTCGCGGTTTTCAAAAACCCTGTCAGAATCGACAGACTACTGTGCGCTGCGCCTGAATGACGGCAGCGTCATCCGCCTGGCCCAGACCCGGCTGTCGGCCTTTGGCGTCTTCGGTCAGTCGGCCTCGATCATCGCCTTTTTAATCTGTGCGGTGGTGGCCATCGCTTTTTTCATGGCCGGTCAGGAAGCCAGATCCGTGGTGAATCCCATTATTAACCTCAACATCAAGGAACCCCTGGACAATGACACCTACGAAGAACTTCAGCCCCTGCTCCAGCGCCTGAACATCCAGCACCAGCATATCGAGCGCCAGTTTAAACTGCTTCAGAAACAGCAGAACGAACTCGAGGCGATCACCTCCTCCATGCGCGACGGCCTTGTGATCATCAGCCACACCGGGAAGGTCCTCAGCGTCAATGGTGCGGCGCGGCAGTTCTTCGGCCTGTACCAAGACCGCGATCCCAAGAACATGACCTATCTCCATCTGGATCACAACCTGGATTTCCTGAAGCTGATCCGCAAAGCGATGTCCGGGGAGTCCTCGGAAATGAACCGCAAGCGGGACGGCCGCTACTACCAGCTTATCGCCGGGCCCGGAGAAACAGACGGCGGCATCTACGGTGCGGTGCTGTTCATCATTGACGAAACCGATCGCCAGTCGGCGGAACGGCTGCGCCGGGAATTCACGGCAAACGTGTCCCACGAGCTCAAAACCCCGCTGACGTCGATCCTCGGCTACGCGGAAATCATCGGCAACGGCATCGCCGACCCCGACGATGTCCCGAAACTGTCCCAGAAAATCATCGAAGAGTCCAAACGTCTGTTAAAGCTCATCTCGGATATTTTAAGACTGTCCCAGCTCGACGAAATGGCCACCGACGAAAAAATGGAACCGGTCGACCTCGCGAGCGTCTCGAAACAAGTTGTTCACGACCTCGAAGAAAAGGCGAGGAAAAACAACGTGTCCCTGGAAGTTTCCGGCAGCGCCGCGCCGATTCAGGGGATGGGCACGACTTTGTACGAAATGATCTACAACCTCGTCGACAACGCCATCGCCTACAACCGGAAAGACGGCTGGGTCAAAGTTGCGGTGTCTGAAGACGCCAAAGAGACCCGGGTCGCCATCTCGGATTCCGGCATCGGCATCGCTCTCGACGACCAGCCCCGGATTTACGAACGGTTTTTCCGGGCGGACCCGAGCCACAGCAAGGCGACCGGGGGGACCGGCCTCGGCCTGTCCATCGTCAAGCACGGCGCGATGATGCATCACGCGACCATCGACTTGGATTCGGAACTGGGCAAAGGTTCGACGTTTACGATCCGCTTCCCGAAAATGCCCGAATAAAACTCATCATTTTGACGCTTCTTCATAACGTCCTCATTTGAGGACGTTATTTTTTTAAAAAAAGCTTGACAATAAGGACAGAACCCTTTATTGTATTAATATACTAATACAGATAAACAAATCACGATGAGAGCGAAAGGAGGGTGCGAAGTGAAATGGCACATTGACGTTCATCAGCCGATTTATCCTCAGCTGCTCCGCCAAATCGAGCGGCGCATTCTAGCCGGGGAGTATCAGCCCGGAGAGAAGCTCAAATCCGTCCGGGATCTGGCGGAAGAAGCTGGGGTCAACCCCAACACCATGCAGCGGGCGATGCGCGATTTGGAGCAGTCCGGCCTGGTCCACGCCAGGCGAACCCTGGGGCGGTTTGTGACCGAGGACACAGCGCTGATTGCGAAAAACCGGCACAAACTGGCAGAGAAGACGATGCAGACTTTTTTGATCCAGATGAAGGAAATGGGCTTTTCGTCAGAACAGGCGATCGATCAGCTTCGGCTTTTTATTCAGGATCGCGAACAGCCGTCAGACGGCGGAGAAGAAAAATCATTAGAAGGAGAAAACCATGAGTGAAATCTTAAACTGCAGGGGACTGACCAAGCGCTACAGCGGGAAGCTGGCGCTGGATCACCTGGATCTCTCCCTTGAAAGCGGGAGAGTCGTCGGTCTTTTGGGGCCAAACGGCAGCGGCAAAACGACGCTTCTTAAAATTGCGGCGGGGCTCTTGACTCCGACCTCGGGCAGCCTGCTCATCGACGGGAAAGAACCGGGAAAAGCGACGAAGGCGGCCGTCTCTTATCTGCCGGACCGGCAGGCCGTGGCACCGGAGATGCGGGTCGCGGCGCTGATTCAAAAATTTTCGGATTTCTTCACCGATTTTGATGCCGGCCAGGCGGAAACCCTGCTCAAAGACATGGCCATCGATTTAAACCTCAGGATGAAGGAAATGTCCAAGGGGATGGCGGACAAGGTCCAGATCGTCCTCGCCATGAGCCGGAAGGCCCGGCTGTATTTATTAGACGAACCCATCGGCGGGGTTGATCCTGCGGCCCGGGAACGGATTTTAAAAACCATCATCGCCAACTACAATCCCGAAGCCACGGTGGTCATCGCCACCCACCTCATCACCGACGTGGAACCGGTCCTCGACGACATCGTCTTCCTCAAAGACGGCCAGGCGGTCCTTCATCAGGATGCCGAAACCCTTCGGGAAAAATACGACGAATCGGTGGATGAAAGATTCAAGGAGGTGTTCTCATGTTAGGCAAACTCATGAAATACGAATTCAAGGAAACGTGGATGCCCATGGTGATCGCCTTCGGGCTGCTGTGCATCCTCGGCGGCATTGGTGCCATTGCCATGCACGTCTCGCCCCAGGCCGCCGTGTCTGAAATCTTCACGGCGGTGTACGTCATCGCCCTGATCGTCGTGGGGGTCCTCGTGCTCGTGTGGATCGTCAAGCGGTTTTACGACAATCTGCTTTCAAGACAGGGCTATCTCACGATGACATTTCCGGCCAATGCCTGGGAACAGGTCGGCGCGAAACTCCTCACCGGGCTCATCTGGATGATCGCGACGACGGCTGTGATGCTGATTTCCCTGAGCTTCTTCTTCATTGGCAGCGAAGTCTTCAATTTTTCGAGCATGACCAGCGCCGAATGGGATACCCTGTGGCAGATGTTTCACCAGTATCACATCGGGGCCCTGCTCTTCGATATGGGTCTCAGCGTGGTGGTGAGCATCGCCACCGGGCTCCTGACTTTCTATTTCGCCATGGCCGTGGGCCAGTTGGTGAACCGCCACCGTAAGCTTTTGTCCGTCGGCGTGTGGGTCGCCCTCATGGTCGTCATTCAGATTCTGGGCATTCGGTTTGTTCTCCTCATGAGCAATCTCGGCGCCGGCTGGGGGACGGTGAACCTGGACATTTTTAACGCGGGCAGCTATATTCTGCTGTCGACTGCGGCGGAGGCCATCATTGGCGCCCTGCTTTATATCGGAACGGCGTGGCTGCTCGACCGCCATCTGAATCTGGAATAAAAGCAATCCATTTCAATAAACCAGCGGGGTTCCCGCTGGTTTTTTATGTTATACTGAACACATGAATTTAACCAAGAAAGAGAGGAAAAACGGTGATTCTCGTGATGTTTCTCGACATGAAAAACGGCATGGCCTTTAACCACCGCCGCCAGACCCGGGACCGGGCCGTGATCGAACGGCTCCTCGCAAAGTTTCCCGGGAAATGTTTCTGGGGCGACGAAAAGACGAAGACCTTGTTTGACAATTTTGATCAGGCGGTTTTTAAGGCCGATCCGGATTTTTTGAACAAGGCCGACGCCGGCGACGTCGCCGTGGCGGAATTTGCCCCTTCGGATCAGCTGACCGCTGTCGACAAGCGCATCGAACAGCTCGTGATCTACCGCTGGGACAAGGTGTACCCGGCGGATCTGGTCTGCACTTACTCCCTTGTGAAAGCGGGCTGGAATCTGACGGAGCAGCAGGAATTTGAAGGCCACTCCCACGAAAAAATCACCGAAGAGGTGTACCACAGATGAAACAGCAAAAACTTAAGCGTTGGCGCCGCTTGCTCGCCGGGGTGATCCTCGGCGCAGTGCTGGCCCTGACTGGCTGCAGCACCAGCTCGGTTAAAAGCGTCAAAAGCAAGATCAAGAATCCGGTCACGAAAAAGACCACGACGGTCCAGGCCTCAACGGCGTCGGATCTGTCCCAGATTCCAGCCTATTCGGGCAGTGCCTACGTCGCTCTAAACGACAACAAGCCGAACTTCACTGATTCGGATTTGACGACGAAGTCCTACGAACACTACAGCGATCTGGACAGCCTCGGCCGCTGCGGGGTGGCCATGGCCTGTGTGGGCAAGGACACAATGCCGAAATCCGGCGAACAGCGGGGGAGCATCAGCAGCGTCACGCCGACCGGCTGGCACAACGCCCGGTACGACTTTGTCGACGGCAAGATGGTGTACAACCGCTGCCACCTCATTGCCCACCAGCTCACCGACGAAAACGCCAACGAAAAAAACCTGATCACCGGCACCCGGAGCCTCAACATCGACGGGATGCTGCCCTTTGAAAACATGGTGGCCGACTACGTCAAAGAAACTGGCAACCACGTCATCTACCGGGTGACTCCGATTTTTCAGGGCAGTGAACTCGTGGCCCGGGGCGTTCAGATGGAAGGGGAATCCGTCGAAGACAAAGGCGAAGGGGTCCTGTTCAACGTCTACTGCTACAACGTGGAACCCGGAGTGACCATCGATTACGCAACGGGCTACACCCAGGCGGACGGCACCAAAGGCAGTACCGGTTCATCAAACAGCACGTCATCGGGCAGCTCCACTTCAACGGCCTCAAGCAGCACGAACACCAGCAGCCAGGACGACACAGTTCAAACTTACGTCCTCAACACGAACAACCATAAGTTTCACAAGCCGGACTGCACGGCGGTTTCCCACATGGCCGACAAAAACAAGCAGACCGTCAATGCGAAGCGTTCGGATCTCATCAGCCAGGGCTATACCGCCTGCGGCATCTGCAAACCCTAATCGGCATCGGAAGGAGTCAGCATGAAGACAGAAAAAGCGAAACGCACGTGTATTTTGGGCATTGACACCGGCGGCACGACCACCGACGCGGTGCTCTACGATCCTGAGACCGCTGCCGTCGTGGCCAAGGGCATGGCCCCGACCACCCGGCAGGATCTCAAAAACGGGATTCACCAGAGCATGGACGGCCTGCGGCCCGTTGACGGCGCCGATCTGCACGCCGTCGAAATTGACAAGGTGGTGCTGTCCACGACGCTGGCGACCAACGCCATCGTCGAAGGTCAGGGCCGGCCCACAGGGCTGATCTTAATCGGTTCCCGCCCCAAAGGGGAGCTGCCGACGGACCAGGTGGTCCAGGTCGCCGGCAAAATCAACATCAAAGGCCGGGAAACGGAACCCGTCGACCCCGACGAGATCGAGGCAGCGGTGGTGGCCCTTTTGCCGAAGGTCGAAGCCATGGCTGTTTCCGGCATGATGAGCGTGCGCAACAACGCCCACGAACTGGCGGTGAAAAAGGCGATCCGCTGTCATTCGGCGATGCCCGTGGTCTGCGGCCACGAACTTTCGTCTCAGCTCGGCTACCACGACCGGACGGTGACGACGGTGCTCAACGCGAGCCTGATTCCGATCATCCAGAACTTCGCCCAGGCCGTCCGGGAAGCCATGGACGAACGGGGCATCACCGCGCCGGTGTATCTCGTCAAAGGGGACGGCGCCCTGGCGAGCCTCGCCACCATTTCGGAAAAGCCCATCGAGACCATTTTGTCCGGGCCGGCGGCGAGCATCCTCGGCGCCATGACTTTGGCGGACACCGACAGCGGCATTGTCGCGGACATGGGCGGCACCACCACGGACACCGGCGTGGTGCGCCATCATCAGCTGACCCTGTCGCCCGTGGGGGCCAAAGTGGGCAAATGGCAGACCCAGGTGGATTCGGCGAAGCTGTCCACCTTCGGTCTCGGCGGCGACACGGAAATCTATCCGGACGAAGGCCGGCCGGTGCTCACGGAACACCGGGTGGCGCCGGCCTGCCGGGGCGGCGAAGCGGAAAATTTAACCCCGACGGATCTCCTGTGCGCCGAAGGGAGCCTGACCCGGTGGGACACCGCCGCGTCTCAGCACGCCCTGGCCTTTCAGAGCCGCCGGGCGGGGCTGTCTTCCGAGGAGTATCTGCAACAGGCCAAGGCCCTCGTCCTCGAGCGCATCCGAAAGCGGGTCTTTGAAGAACCGGACTATCAGAGTGAAGGCGACCGGGATCTGCCGGTGATCGCCATCGGTGCGCCGGCCAAAACCTGGTACACCTTGATGGAAGAACAGGGTGGTCTCGGACGGCCCGTCGTCGTGCCGCCCCATTTCGAAGTGGCCAACGCCGTCGGCGCGGCGACCGCCGCCATCGAAGAACGGGTGAGCGCCCTGGTCCGGCCCGACGAAGCGGAAGAAGGCTACGTGGCCCACGTGGAAGGTCAGTCTGAATTCTTTAAAGACAAGGACGAAGCTGTGGCCTTTGCCAAGGTCAAGGCCGGGGAAATTGCCCAGAAGCGGGCCGAAGCTCAGGGTCCAGAAGCCATCCACACCGAGGTTTCGGACAAAGACATCAAGCAGAAAATCGGCTGGCGCTGGCATTACGTGGAAACCCAGGTCCGCGCCGTGGCCCGGTCCGGGCAGCTCAAATTGGTGGAAGAGGCGGAAAAACCGGCTTTTGAAAAGCATTTTGACTGACCTGCTCAGTTTATACAACAGGAGGGAAAAACAGCATGAACGTAATGGATGTGATTGGGCCGGTGATGGTCGGCCCCTCGAGTTCCCACACCGCCGGCGCGGTGCGGATCGGCAAGGTGAGCCGGCGGCTCCTCGGTGAAAACGTGGCGAAGGCCCACATCGGGCTATACGGCTCGTTTTTAGCCACTGGGCGGGGACACGGCACCGACAAGGCGTTGATCGCTGGACTCCTCGGGATGGATGTGGACGATATGGGGATTCCAGATGCTTTCGACATCGCACGCACGATTGGCTTGGACTTTGATTTCTACGAAGCAGATCTCGGGGATGACGCCCACCCCAACTCGGCGAAGCTGGAGCTCACCGGCGTCACCGGCAAGAGCCTGGAAATCGTCGCCTCGTCCATTGGCGGCGGGCGGATCGTGATTCAGGAGCTGGATCATCTGACGGCCAACTTCTCTGGGGATTACCCGACGCTCATCGTCCACAATCTCGACCAGCCGGGGCACGTTTCGGAAGTCACGTCCATGCTGGCCCACAAATCGGTCAACATCGCGACCATGCAGCTGTACCGGGACGGCCGGGGCGGCCACGCGGTCATGGTTCTGGAATGCGACCAGGAAGTGCCCGCCAGCGCGCTGGTGTGGCTGAAGAAGCTCGAAGGGGTCGAAAAAGTCACCTATTTGAGCCTGCTCGAAGACATCGCGGACGACCGCATTGCACATCACAAAGGAGGACAACATGCTTGACGCACTGGCCACAGTTATTGAAACTGCAGAAAAGACGGGAAAGCCTTTTTGGCAGATCGTAGAGGAAGACAGCTGTCAGGAAGACGCTGTCGATCCGAAAACGGCCTTTGAACAGATGCGGGCGACCTATCAGGCGATGACCGCATCTCTCGCCGATTACGACGCCAGCCGGCGTTCGGCCAGCGGCCTCGTGGGCGGCGAAGGCGAAAAGATCGAAGCCCGGCGCAAGGCCGGCAGACTCATCTGCGGCGACTTCGTGGGACGGGTTATGGAAATCGCCCTGAAGATCGGAGAATCCAACGCGTGCATGCGTCGGATCGTCGCGGCGCCCACAGCGGGTTCCTGCGGTGTCGTGCCCGCGGTGCTCATCGCCGTTTCCGAAAAAGAAGACTTTTCGGAAGATGAACTGGTCCAGGCGCTGTACGTCGCCGGGGGCATCGGCGGCGTCATCGGCGAACGAGCCTTTCTCGCCGGCGCGGCCGGGGGCTGCCAGGCAGAAATCGGTGCGGCCTCGGCCATGGCAGCCGGGGCTTTGACCGCGCTGTACGGCGGGGATGCGGCCATGATCGCCAACGCGGCGGCCCTGGCCCTCAAAGGGCTTCTCGGCCTGTCGTGCGACCCCGTTGCGGGCCTTGTCGAAGTGCCCTGCGTGAAGCGCAACGCCCTCGGCGCGGTGAACGCCGTCACGTCGGCGGACATGACCCTCGCGGGGATCAAAAGCCAGATTCCGCCGGATGAAGTCATCGACGCCATGCGCACCATCGGCCGGAACATGGACCCGGACATCAAGGAAACCGGCGTCGGCGGCCTGGCCGGAACAGAAACCGGAAGGGCCATCAGCCAGCGGATCAAGCTGTAAAAGCTATAAATTCTTTCTGCGCCCGGAAAAAAATCCGCCGGGCGCAAATTAATTTAAAAAAAGCCTTGCAAAGTTTTTGTGAAATTGCTATAATAGCTAAGTAATTTGCGAGGGCCATTAGCTCAGTTGGCTAGAGCACCTGACTCTTAATCAGGGTGTCCAGGGTTCGAGTCCCTGATGGCCCACCATTTTAGAAGAAATATCACCGAGAGGTGATTTTTTTTTGCCAGAAACCAAAAAAGAGAGGATAATTTCCTCTCTTTTATCGTTCATTATGCAATTTTGTCGTATTCAATAACCGTTAACTCGCTCGCAAGGGACTCTGCTTTTTCCATAAGTTCGTAGAGGCGTTCTGTGACAGATGCGGAATAAAGCACATCTCCACACTGCTCGCATTTCATGCAGGGGACATTTTTGATGATGATCATGCAGTTTTTGAGATCGGCGAAATAAGTGGTGGTCGATGGCGACATATTGCCGGATTTACAGCTTTGGCATTTCATCGGTTAATTCCCCTTTGGTTTTTATTTTATTGTAGCACGCTGCCTGAAAATCCTCAATTTGAATCCAGTGCGATGCGGATAATGCTATAATAATATAAAGAATGGCTTATAAGGAGAAACCGCAATAATGGGACGAAAATCAGTCAAAACCGATAAAAACATCTATCAGATCAGCCGGGAGGAGGCTGGGATGACCCGGGCTCAGGCCAGCGAGGCCCTGGGGTCTATTTCAGAAAGCCGCATTGAAAAGTGCGAAAACAGGAAGGACACCTGCCCTCATCCTGACGAGGTGCTGCAAATGGCGAAAGTCTACAAGAAACCGGCGCTGTGCAATTACTATTGTTCCCACGAATGCGCCATCGGGCGGGAATACATTCCGGAAGTAAAGCTCAGCGGGCTGGAGCAGATCGTCCTGAAAATGCTGTCGTCGATGAATTCTCTGGAACGGGCGAAAGACCGCCTGATCGACATCACGGCTGATGGCGAAATCGTCGACGACGAGCTGGTCGATTTTGCGAGAATCGAAAACGGCGTCGAGGAAATTTCAATGGCCGCCGATGCCCTGAGCCTTTGGGTCCAGAACACGATCGCTTCCGGGAAAATCGACTCGGACAAGCTCGAAGAAGCCCGGGCGCGGGTCAATAAATCCTAATCCGCCAAAGTCAGGGGAATAGCGGGGTCTAATCCGCACTTGTTTGCCTTTAATGAAAACCGAACCGAAACTATAATAACACCAAGATTTGAAACTAATTTCAAATGGAGGTGTTATTTTTATGAGGATTCGGGCATCGGACATCAGCACGCGGGTCGCCCTGAGCCGGCTTTTAATGAAAGTTTCGGCAGATGAACCGCGGAGCCAAAGGTTGGGGATTCAGGACGTTTCAAAATTCAGGACCCCTGAACCCAAAGAGAAGGAGAGCAAAAGATGTTAACCTTATGTTTTGTGATTTTTTTAATGGTGATCTTATTCAGGCTGACCGGCGTGCTGTTTCACATCGCCGGCGGGGTGTTGGGCTTTATTTTCAGCCTGCTCGGGTGGGTGATTTTGGGCGGTCTCGCCGTCGGTCTGCTGGGATTGGCGGTTTATTTCCTGCCCGTGATTTTGGTCGTCGGGGCGGTGGCGGTGCTGATGGCAATATGAACAGCAATAATATGTAGAAAATAATAATTTAATTCGATAAATATTTTGGGAGGTAAATATTATGTCTAATGATTATGGTGGATATTATATCACTTGGTACTGTGATAATTGCAGAACGATCATGAACGGTCAACCTGGCTTTTCAACAGACAGCGGAGAATGGACGTGCACAGAGTGCGGATATGTCAATGATGTTACGGAAAATAACGTTACTGAAATTGAGGAAGAAATCCCAACACGGTATGCGATGTGCCCAACTTGTGGTCATCGGTTGCGGAGAGTACGAGATATGTTTGGTGATTGGGACGGAGAAACATACAGTTGTGATTGGTGTGCGGCTGCTTCAGAAGATGAGGAGGAAGAAGATATAAGCGTCTACGAAGCTGCTGAAATCTGGGCATCAAACGGTAAAGATGAAGATTATACTTTTGGATATACCGAGGAAGAATTAGAAGATGCATTTATGGGAAGGTAACGGCTGTTTATACATAAGAAAGGAGGAAAAGAAGTGGCAATCAAAAATAAAATCTACGAGATTAAAATTCTGCAGAATCAGATGCTGCAGGATTATTTCCGAATGGAAATCGAGGGGAATTTTACGGAGAAGGAATGGCGGGAGGAACTGATCGCGGTCTTAGAGGATGATCGGCGCTACCGGCATTCCGCGTCATTGACCGGCGTCCGGCGCAAAATCGCTGAAGTCGGCATTGCAAATTACACGATTGACGATATGGACAGCCAGTTGATATTGACGCTGTTTCGCGGACAGAACGCTTTCAGCGACTGCTGCAGCTGCCGGCTCAAATGGTATCTCAACGACATCATCGAGGACCGCAATTTCGAAGCCCATCTCAGCGGCAATGAAACCGAAGACGAGATCTTCTGCTGGGCCATCACGTCGATCGAAAATCTGAAGAAATTTGTCGGCGGCTGTTCCGAGTGGAACACGAATTCCCAGGTTCCGAAAGCAGAACGGGACGCTTTTTGCAAAAAAGCCTACACGGCTTTAAAAGAGATGTCAGATCAGATTCTGGCTGATTATCAAAAGCAGACTGCCCCGGCGCCGGAGCCTTTAGAGGATTCAAAGCAAACGGATCGTAAAAATTTTTATGTGTCCCTGGCGGCTTTGTCCAGCGCCGCCGCTGCGGTGTTGATGAGTATAAAAACGTTGTTTTTGCATTAATTATTTTGTAGATAATAGGAGGGGGTATTGATATGGCAGTAGTACAGGAAGCTTTTTATATTCCAGATGATATTACGACAAAAATTCTCACTGGAGAATACCGCAGGTTAGGAGGTGTTATCAGAGTCGCGACAGGGCCAAATAAAGGAAATATTGTTAAGTTCTTGGACTCAGTTGAAGTTCAAGAAGTTGGGCCTATAAAAAGTTTGGGTGTGAGAGTGATGCAGTTTGCTGAGACGAATCCAAGGTTAATTAGGATTGGTGGCGCAGTTGTGGCAGTCGGTGCAGTCGGAACATTTATTGTAGGACCTATTTATCGCAAATGGAAAAATAGGGAACCATTAGTAATGAAAAAGTTCAGAGCAGCTTTTCGCACATATTTGGATGAAATCCGCGGGGGAGAAGTGAAACTAGAGACGATTAATGAAATGAAGGCGGCCTTGTATGACTTGAAACATCACAAGCGTTATGAGAAATTTAGAATCGAGCTTTCAGCTGAGGATTTGGATGGGATTGTAGGTCTGATTTATGATTATACAATTAAATTTGCTGAGGACAATCAAATTGATTTATCAGATAGGGATAAGATCACAACAGATAACTCTATTTTGAATCTGAAGAATTATTTGAATATACAGAAGCGTATTATTGAAGAAGCAGCATGAAAATATAGACCGAACATTTTCTTCCTTGCTAATGATGAGGATTTTGTGACGATCGGTTTGTTGCCGCCGATAAGAACGCGGCTTTTGTAGTGTAAATGATAATAAAGACGGATTTTATTTGCATTTTAAACACAAAACGCGCTGGCCGCTGTGGCTGGCGCGTTGTTTGATTTTATCTGCCGTTTTCGAATAATTCATCGCAGGACAAATCGAGATCGTCATTCCAGATTACGCCATAATCGCCGGTATCTGTATGAACGCAGTCAAACAACTGGGGAGAGGTTTGAAGGGATTTAAAAGCCGGCCATTTATCAAATAATGGTTTTACGTCGTATATTTTTGTGATCCCTTCGGCAAACTGTACGCTTAATTTGCAATCTGGCAGGGGGTTAACAGCTTTTACTTTGTGGAACATCCAATCACCTTCTTTATGCTAAGGAATATTTATAAATTATCACGATTTTATCATAATAACAAGAGCAAGTGATGCCGGTTATTGTCCCTTTTTCCGTCACATGTTAAAATAATAACATCACCTATCATATTTTCTAAAGGAAAAGAGAATGGAACCTACACGCAATTTTGAATTTTTAAAGAACAGCGCCGACACGGCGCCTTTTTACAGCACAGCGCGGGACATCGAAGCACTGTACACAAACGGGCAGTATGCCCCTGAGGCGGTGACGGTGCGGAAAATCGCCGAAAACCTCGCGAAGACCATCGCTTTTCGGGAAAATCTGGATCTTCCGGAACGGGCGACATTTAACGACACGCTGAAAGCGATTCGAAACCTCTACATCCTGCCGCCGGCCATGGTGGAATTTCTGTATCAGGTCAAGAAAATCGGCAACCTGGCGGCGCACGAAATGGGGGACGTATTTTCGAAGGACAACGGCCTGCAGCTTTTGCGGGCGTGTTTTCAGCTGCTGGCGTGGTACGCGGACCACTACTGCGGCGCGAAGGTCGCGATGGCTCAGTTCGGCGAGCCGGTGCGCCGCACCACGTACCAGACCTTCGACAAAAAGCTCATCTACATTCAGACGGCGGACGGCAGCCCCGAAGACTGGCCTTTGTACCAGAACAGCCGGAAGATCGGCGACGCGACCCTGACGGACCCGGAAACCGACGCCCGGGCCAACAGCGACGACTTGCGCCGGGCGGCGAAGGAACGCATCCGCCAGTACATGACGACGTCCGGGGTGCCCTACAAGGTGGAATGGGCGGAACTCGCTTACAGCAAGGCGACGAAGCATTATTTTAGGGACTACGACGTCCGCAACGTCCTGTACCGTTCGGGTATCAAGCGCAACGAAAAGCTCACCGGGGACGAGTGGCTCCTCACGGACCTGGACACGGCGAAGGCGGCGATCACGGCGGTGAAAAACGGCCAGTCAGCCCTGAACCTCACCCATCCGGAAATGCCGGAAATCCATCTGCGCCCGGAACAGCAGGAAGCGGTGGCCCAGACGAAGCAGGTCTTCAAGAAAAAGGACCGGATGCTGTGGAACGCGAAAATGCGCTTCGGCAAGACCCTGACGGCGCTGGAACTCGTCAAGGAAGAACAGTTTTCAAAAGTGCTCATCATGACCCACCGGCCGGTGGTGTCGGATTCGTGGTTCGACGATTTCGGCAAAATGCACATGGCCGAAGCGGGCTATGCCTTTGGCTCAAAGGGCAGGGGCGAACCGATTCAGAGCTTTGTGAACTGCGGTACGCCTTTCGTCTATTTCGCGAGCATTCAGGATCTCCGGGGCTCGGCGATTTTCGGCGGCAAGGCCGGGGACAAGAACCGGGAATTTGAACAGATCCCGTGGGACCTCATCATCATCGACGAAGCCCACGAAGGCACCCAGACGGAGCTGGCCCAGAACGTCATCGACGGCATCAAGGGCAAGGACACCAAAGTCCTGGAGCTTTCGGGCACGCCGTTCAACCTCATCGACCAGTACGACAGCCCCGAAGCGGTGTACACCTGGGACTACGTCATGGAACAGCAGGCGAAATACGACTGGGATCTCAAGCATCCCGGCCAGCCGAATCCCTACGCCGGGCTGCCGAAGGTGGAGATGTACGTCTTCGACATCGGAAAAGACTTCAAGAACAAGGGCTACACCGACGTCCTCGACAAGAAATCCTTCAATTTCCGGGAATTTTTCAGAGTCGATGACGAAACGGGCAAGCTCGTCCACGAAAAGGACGTGTGGCAGTTCCTCAACAACATCACCGACGAAAACAGCGAGACCCATTATCCGTTCTCGACCGAGACATTCCGGGACCGTCTGCGCCACACCCTGTGGATTCTGCCGGGGGTGAAGGAAGCGACGGCTTTAGAGGCGCTCATGAAACGCCATCCGGTGTTCGGCCCCCATTACCACATCGTCAACGTCGTGAAGAACGACGCGCGGGACGACGTGGCCGAAGCGAGCGAAGGGGACCTGGCGAAGGTGCGGGCCGCCATCGGGGACGACCCGGGGAAAACCCGGACCGTCACGCTCACGGTGCGCAAATTGACCACCGGGGTCAACGTGCCGGAATGGACCGGCGTCGTGTTTTTGTCGAACACGAGTTCGGCCATGCAGTACCTCCAGGCGGCGTTCCGGGCCCAGACACCTTTCGCCTGTGAATCTTTGGGGCAGAAGGAAATCTGCTACATCTTCGACTTCGCGCCGGACCGGGCACTGACGGTCATGGCGGAATCGACCCAGCTCAGCACGGGTCTCGGCAAGCGGATACCGGCCCAGAAGAAACGGCAGATGGCCAATCTCCTCAACTTCCTGCCGATCATCGGCAAAACGGGCAACCGCATGCGGCCCTACAGCGTGGATAAGCTGCTGACCCAGGTGAAGCGGGTGTACGCGGAAAAGGCGGTGCGCACGGGCTTCGACGACGATTCGATTTATTCTGACGAGCTCCTCATGCTCAAAGAGGGGGATCTCAAGGATTTCAACGACCTCAAGGCCATCGTCGGCACGAGCAAAAAGGAAAAGGCGCCGGTGCAGATCGGCATCAACGATATCGGTTTAACGAACGAAGAGTACGATATTGCAGAAGACGCGAAGAAAAAGCGCAAAAAAGACCGCACGGAAGAAGAAGAAGCACTGCTCGAAAAAGAACGGGAACTCAAGGCTCAGCGCAAGACAATGATCTCCATTCTCCGGGGCATTTCGATCCGCATCCCGATGCTCATTTACGGCATGGACATCGACCTCGCCGAGGACGTGACGATTCAGGCGTTTCCGGACCTCGTGGACGACGTGTCCTGGGCGGAATTCATGCCCAAAGGGGTTTCGAAGGCGATGTTCAAAAAGTTCATCAAGTATTACGACGGGGACGTGTTCATCGAAGCGGGACGGATCATCCGGCGCCGGGTTCAGGCGCTCGATCATGTGAAGCCGGTGGAGCGGGCGGAGCAGCTCGCCCAGATTTTCGCGACGTTTCGGAACCCCGACAAGGAAACGGTGCTGACGCCGTGGCGGGTCGTGAATCTCCAGTGCGGCAAGACCATCGGCGGGCTGTCATTCTACGATGAAACGTATCACCACACGACCGAGGGGGCGAAGGACGCCCGGCACTGGGTGACGACGCCCTACACGGACCGGGTTTTCGGGCCGAAGACCCGGATTCTCGAAATCAACGCGAAGACGGGGCTGTACCCGCTGTACGCGGCGGTGAGCCTGTATCACAAAGAGGCGAAGGGCATCGTGGACAGCCTCGGGGAAATCACCGAGCGCCAGGCGGAAAACATCTGGAAGCGGATTTTAAAAAACAACATTTTTGTCATCGCGAAAACGCCTATGGCCGCCCACATCGCCGAGCGCACCCTCACCGGCTACCAGAAGACGATGCCGACGAATATTCATTACGTTGAAAACATCGTCGAAGCCGCCCGGGAGGACGCGAAGGCGGCAGCAGAACAGATCAAGGAGGATTTTAACACCGTGAAATTTGATTGCGTCATCGGAAATCCGCCGTATCAGGATGTAAGCAAAGGTGATAATGATACATTTACCCCTCCAATTTATAATAGTTTTATGGATTTATCGTATCAATTATCTGATCTTGTAACACTTATTACGCCAGCACGTTTTTTGTTTAATGCAGGGAGTACGCCAAAAGATTGGAATAGAAAAATGCTGCACGATCCTCATTTTAAAATTGTTTATTATGTAGGTAAAAGTGCTGAAGTATTTCCTTGTACTGATATTAAAGGCGGAGTTGTCATTACACTTAGAGATGCTAATAAAGATTTTGGGTCGATATCTAAAAATTATGCACCGGCTGGAATTTTTGTGCCGTTTAAAGAATTACATAGTGTAATGCATAAGGTGTTTGACAAAAAAGAAGAAAGCTTTAGTAATATTGTTTATCCGAGAACGATTTATAAATTCACAGAAAAACTTCATGAGGATTATCCGAACGCAAGAAAAAAATTGAGCAAAGGACATGCATATGATGTTTCTTCAAATATTTTTGATAGGTTACCAGAAGTTTTTTTTGAAGAAAAACCAGACGATAATAATCAATATATTCAAATAGTAGGCAGAAAAAAGGCAAAACGAGTAACTAAATATATCCGTAAAGATTATGTTGAAGAAACTGAGAACTTAGGTGCTTACAAAGTTTTTGTACCCGCTGCCAACGGCAGCGGTGCTTTAGGTGAAACCGTAAGCACTCCGATGATCGGCGAGCCGATGATCGGTAGTACAGAAACTTTTATGAGCATAGGAAATTTTAGTACAAGAGAAGAAGCGGAAGCATGTGATAAGTATATCAAAACAAAATTTGCTCGAGTATTATTGGGAGTATTAAAAATCACACAACACAATCCAG
This sequence comes from uncultured Eubacteriaceae bacterium, assembly GCA_945867155.1. Taxonomy (GTDB): domain Bacteria; phylum Bacillota; class Clostridia; order Eubacteriales; family Eubacteriaceae; genus Pseudoramibacter. The sequence goes on from CAMBHL010000002.1 coordinate 358,039, forward strand.
TCTCAACTTGGAAGTGTATTCCCATGCAGGACTTTACAGCAAATTCTGACATTGACTGGTCGAAACCGGTGGCGGAAATTGATCAGCAGCTGTACGCGAAGTACGGGCTGTCGGACGAAGAAACCGCCTTTATCGAAGAAAAAGTGCAGGCGATGGATTAAGATGAAAAATGATCTCATTAAATCCGACGAAAGGGTGAAAGCCCTCGGCGAGGTCTTCACCCCGGAGCCTATTGTGAATTTCATGCTCGACCAGCCCGAAATTCAGGCGAAAATAGAAGATCTTTCGGCGACCTTTCTGGAACCCGCCGCCGGGGAAGGGGCCTTCCTCATCGAACTCCTGCGCCGGAAAATGGCCGCCGCCGCGAAGCAGAGCGGCAGCGCCGAAGCGTTAGAGGACAACAGCCTCATTGCCCTCTCGACCCTCTACGGCATCGAAATCATGGAAGACAACGTCGAAATGCTCGTCATGAATCTGTACTACACCTTCGCCGAAGCCTACCGGGAAGGCCTCAAACCCTACCATAAGCCATTAAACCCCAACGTCCTCAAAAGCGCCCGGACCATCATCCAGGCCAATATGCTCCAGGGCGACACCCTGAAAAAACAGGACGCGAACGGCCGGCCCCTGATCTTCAGCGAATGGCGGCTCATTCCGAAAAAAAATTCCGACGGCCGCCAGAAAGTCGCCCGGGAGGAATACACCTTTGAAGAAATTTTAGCGGGCAAAACCGAATCCGCCGGCAAACTCACCCCCGACGAAGGCGGCCGCCAGGTCGACATGTTCGCCATGCTCACCGGCGCTCCCGAACCCGAAGAAAAGCCCAAACGCTACGCGATCGTGCCCATCACCGACGTGTGGCAGAAAAAACTTGTATGATTCCCGTTCCTGCAAAAGCAGGAGCGTTTTACAGAAAGGAAATCAACATGAAAGCCTATGTGATTTATGAAGCCGGCGGGCCGGAGAAGCTAAAGCTCGAAGAGCGGCCGATCCCGGAAATCAAGCCGGGGTGGAGTCTGGTGAAGGTGACCGGCTTCGGCCTCAACCATTCTGAAATTTTCACCCGCCAGGGCCTGTCGCCCTCGGTGCATTTCCCCCGGGTCCTCGGCATCGAATGCACCGGGACGGTCGCCGCGTCATCCGATCCGAAGCGCCTGCCCAAGGGTAGCCGCGTCCTGTCTTTCATGGGCGAAATGGGCCGGGCCTACGACGGCAGCTACGAAGAATACGTGCTGCTGCCCAACGATCAGATTTATCCGGTGAAGACCCGGCTGTCCGACGCGGAACTCGCCGCCGTGCCGGAAACCTATTACACCGCCTGGGGTTCCCTTCAGAATTTGAAAATCAAGGCCGATGACCGGGTGCTCGTGCGCTCCGCCGCGTCCGGCGTGGGCATCGCCGCGGCCAAGCTGCTCCGGGGCGCCTATCCGAAGCTGCGCCTTTCCGGCAGCACCCGGAATCTGAACCGCGCCGGGGTGCTGAAAGCCGCCGGTTACAACGCCGTGATTCTGGATCAGGACGGCCGGCTCCAGACGGATCAAACTTTCGACAAAGTGCTCGAGCTCATCGGGCCGGCGACCCTCAGGGATACCTTCGCCCACACCGCCGAAGGGGGCATCGTCTGCAGCACCGGGGAACTCGGCGGCGTCTGGAACATCGACCTGGAACCGATTCAGGACCTGCCCGCCAACGGGTATCTGACGAGTTTTTATTCCGGGAACGTAAGCGCCGAAAAGCTCGGCGCCATGCTGGCCTTTATCGAATCCCGGGGCATCGATGTCCGGCCGGACCGGGTTTTCGCCTTTGACGACCTGCCGGACGCCCACCGCTGGCTCGAATCCAGCGCAGGGCACGGCAAGGCTGTGGTCCTCACGGCGCAAAAACCGCCCCTTGACGGAAGTCCGGATAAGGCCTAAAATAAAGGTGCAAGAAAATAAGGGAGCTGCAATAGCGGCTGAGAGGAAGCGGAACGCTTCGACCTTTTGACCTGATTTGGGTAATGCCAACGGAGGGAATGTGAAACGACAGGTAAAACGACACTCCGCGGAGTGTCGTTTTTTTAATGAAACCGCTCCGAGAACCAGGCCGAGGCTGGAGCCTCAGCGCTTTGGAGAAAGGAGAATCGGATGAGAAACTACACAACACAGATGGAAGCAGCGAGACGGGGCATCGTCACGCCGGAAATGGAAAAGGTGGCGGCCAAGGAAAGACGGACGCCGGAACAGATTCGGGAATGGGTCGCCGCTGGGCAAGTGGTCATTCCCGCCAATGTGGCCCACCAATCTTTGGACCCCAACGGCATCGGCCGGATGCTCAAGACGAAGATCAACGTCAATTTAGGGGTGAGCCGGGACTGCAAGGACTATGACGTCGAAATGCAGAAGGTTCACAACGCGGTGGATCTCGGGGCCGAAGCGATCATGGACCTGTCGAGCCACGGCAACACTCAGCCCTTCCGCCGGAAACTCTGTCGGGAATGTCCGGCGATGGTCGGCACGGTGCCGGTCTACGACGCTGTCATTCATTACCAGCGGGATCTGAATACCCTGACAGCGAGAGACTTTATCGACGTGGTGCGCCTCCACGCCGAAGACGGAGTGGATTTCGTCACCCTGCACTGCGGCCTCAACCGCAAGACCATCGACGAAATCAAAGCCGGCAAGCGGAAGATGAACCTCGTGAGCCGGGGCGGGAGCCTGATTTTCGCGTGGATGTCCATGACTGGGGAAGAAAACCCGTTCTATACTTATTACGATGAAATCCTCGACATCTGCCGAGAATACGATGTGACCATCAGCTTAGGGGACGCGTGCCGGCCCGGGTGCCTTGCCGACGCGAGCGACAGCTGCCAGATCGGCGAACTTCTCAGGCTCGGCGAACTGGTGCAGCGGGCTTGGGATCAAGATGTGCAGGTCATGGTCGAAGGGCCGGGCCACGTGCCCATGGATCAGATCGCGGCCAACATGAAGCTTCAGCAGACCGTGTGCAAAGGGGCTCCCTTCTACGTTCTTGGGCCTTTGGTCACAGATATCGCCCCAGGGTACGACCATATTACGGCGGCCATTGGCGGAGCCATTGCGGCCATGAGCGGTGCGGCCTTTCTGTGCTATGTGACGCCGGCGGAACACCTTGCCCTGCCGAACGTGGAAGACGTCCGGGAAGGGATCATCGCAAGCCGGATCGCGGCCCATGCCGCTGACATCGCCAAGGGTGTCCCAGGCGCTCGGGAACAGGACGATCGGATGGCTGAAGCTCGGCAGAAGCTGGACTGGGAAGCCCAATGGCAAGAAGCCCTCGACCCGGAAACGGCGAAGGCTGTTCGGGAAAGCCGCGCCCCGGAACAGGAAGAAACCTGCAGCATGTGCGGCAAATTCTGCGCTGTCCGGAGCATCAACAAGGCTTTGGCCGGGGAAATGATCGATATTTTATAAGCTGGAGCCGCCTCTGCAAAAAGGGGCGGTTTATTTTTTTTTCTAAAAAATTGTAATAAAGATATTGACAATATAGGCATCGGCTGTTATAGTAGAATCACAAGATGAAATAAAAAACATGACATCAAAAAACAATTCAAAACCATTCGATGGAGGATAAAATCATGACAACAAAAATCGCAGTCATCGCAGCAAACGGAAGAACCGCCGGCAAGGTCATCGAAGAAGCCGTGAACCGAGGCTTCGACGTCACCGGCTTTGGCCGCCATGACAACAACACCAAGGCCCAGCACTACGTGAAGAAAGATCTCTTCGACATCACCGCAGACGATCTCAAGGGCTTTGACGCGGTGGTCGACGCCTTCGGCGCCTGGACCGAAGACACCCTGCCTCTGCACAGCACCTCTCTGAAACACCTGTGCGACGCCTTGAGCGGCACGGACATCCGACTGGTGATCGTCGGCGGCGCCGGCAGCTTATATGTGAACCCGGAACACACTGTTCAGGTCGTCGACACCCCGGATTTCCCGGACGCCTTTAAGCCCTTGGCCACGGCAATGGGCAAAGCTCTGGACGAACTGCGCGGCAGAAACGACGTCAAATGGACGTACATCTCACCGGCATGGGATTTCCAGGCCGACGGCGAACGCACCGGGAAATACATCCTTGCCGGTGAAGAACTCACCCTCAATGACAAGGGCGAAAGCATCATTTCCTACGCCGACTACGCCATCGCCTTGGTCGACGAAATCGAAAAAGGCGATCACGTTCAGGAACGGATTTCCGTCGTTAGAGCGTAAAAACCGGCATTGTTCTGAAAGCGCACCAAAAGCCTTGACAGCCGTGGTAGAATAGAGAAAATCGATAGAAAGGAAGGCAGACATCATGCTGACGCTGATCGGTCTCATTTTTGTCGCCGTGCTCTTGTTTAAAGGCACGATTTTCTTATTCCGCATCGCCGGACACATCCTTGGCGGCCTGTTTGGCCTCCTCATCTGGCTGTTCGCGGCGGCGGTCGTCGTGAAAGTTTTAGGCTTTCTGCTGTTTCTGCCCATCGCGGCAGTGGGCGGCATTGCGGCTTTGGCCACAGGTGCCGGAAGATATTGATAAATTTTGAGAGCTGAGTCATCAGCTCTTTTTTTGTAAAATTGACTAATTGTAGTAAAATAGAAAGAGATAAAAAATTGATTTGAGAAGGAGGAAAGAGATGTCAGAATTTTTAGACCGGGCGAAGGCCCTTCGGGAAGATCCCAATGTTCATTACAACTGTGCCCAGGGGGTGCTCATTCCCTTTGCAGAAAAGGCGGGGCTTGACGCCGGACAGGCTTTTAAGCTCGCGGCCCACTTCGGCAGCGGCATGCGCAGTGGCCTCACCTGTGGTGCCGTCACCGGCGGGCTCATGGCCCTCGGTATCAGCGGGGCAACAGATTCGGCCGATGCCCACGAATTTATGCGCCGGATGAAGGCGGGCCACGATGGCGTCATCGACTGCGCCCATCTTCTCGCCGCGAATGCCAAAACAGGCACGCCGAAGAAAGTTCACTGCGACGGGATGGTGTACGAAGCCGTGGTAGCAGTAGAAGCCATTTTGAAAAGCAAAGGCCTGATCAAATAAGCCTTAAAATCAGAAATATTGTAAAAAATGGACGCTTGTGATCTGAAAAAGATCATAAGCGTCTATTTTATTGACAAAATAAAAAGCACCCGCGTATAATTAATAATGAAAACATTCACATCTTAGCATCAAAATCAGGGGGAAAATCATGCAATATTTAATCGGAATTGATGCGGGGACGTCCAACGTCAAGGCGGTGCTTTTTGACACCCTCGGCCGGGAAATCCGAACCGAAGCCATTGAAAACGAACCGATTTATGTCGGCGATGTGGGCGTGGAGCAGAACATGAGCCTGCTCTGGGACAAAATCGCGGTGTGTATCAAGCAGGTGGTCGAAGCCGGGCCGGCGTCCAAAGACGACATTGCCGGCATCGGTGTCACCGGACAGGGGGAAGGGATCTGGCTCGTGGATGAAGCCGGCGAGCCGGTGCAGAACGCCATTCTGTGGTGCGACGGACGCGCTGTGGACGAAGTGGCGGCGATCACTGAAACCCGACCGGAAATTGGAGAACTGTTATTCAAAACGACGGGGTCGCCACCGCTCACAGGGACCCAGATGGTGCTCCTCAAGTGGATGGCGGACCACCGCAAAGACGTCCTGGACCGGGCGGCCCACATGCTGTTCTGCAAGGACTGGATTCGCTACAAAATGACGGGCATTTTCGCAGGCGATTTCAGCGACGGTTCCACCTCGGCCATTCTTGACGCCCAGACGGGTCAGCCTGCCCGAAACGTGTTCAAGGCTTTGGGGCTTGAAGGCTACGCAGACCTCGTGCCGCCGGTGCAGGCGTCGGCCGATGTGGCCGGAACGCTCACGGACGAAGCCGCGGCAGCTCTGGGACTCAATCCGGGAACGCCGGTCATTGCCGGGGCCATCGATGTGGCAGCGACTGCTGTGGGCATCGGGGCCATCGGCGTCAGTGACGTGTGCACGATTCTCGGCACCACCTGCGCGACAGAAACCTTCCGTCACAAGGCGGACTGCAACTTCGGCGGGCCCCAGACCCGCTGGCTCAAGCACGCCGTAGGGGATTTGTTCATGAACCTCCAGGCTGCGATGAACGGCACCCCAAATCTGGACTGGGCCCTGAATGAAGTGGCTTTGACCCAGGATTTCGACCAGATTGAAGCCATGATTCAGGATGTGCCAGTGGGCAGCGGCGGCGTGATCTACCATCCTTACATCAGCGCGGCCGGGGAACGGGCGCCCTTTTATGATCCCCACGCGAGAGCCAATTTTTTCGGCATCAGTGCGCAGACGACTCGGGCAGATCTGATCCACGCCGTGTATGAGGGGATGACTTTGTCCATCAAGGACTGCCTGCGGGGGCTTGACGCCAACGCGAAGGTCTATCTCGCCGGGGGCGGGGCTAAAAGTGCAGCCTGGGCCCAGATGATCGCCGATGCCCTCGGGGTGCAGACGATCATTTCCGCGGGCAACGAATTCGGCGCCAAGGGCGCGGCGATGATGGCGGGGATCGCCAGTGGGGTTTATGCCCATTTTGAAGAGGCTAAGCGGGCGTGCTGCTTCGCCGAAAAAACCTATTTGCCCGACCCGAAGAAGACCGAACGCTATGAAAAGCTTTATGAAATCTACGTCGAAATTCGAAAAGCCATGACAGAGCCGTGGCAGAAACGGGCGGCTTTTTTGAAATAGCACGCTTTCTTTTCCCAGTTTCATCGGGTATCATAAGAGAAAAAGACAAGAGGAGGGAATATGCTGCTCGAACAAGAACGTATCGACGTGGTGAAATATTGCAAGAAGCTCATCACGGCAGGGCTGACCACCGGCACCGGTGGGAACATCAGCATTTTGAACCGCGAAAAAGGGCTCTACGCGATGAGCCCGTCAGGGATGGACTATTTTGAGACTGAGCCCGAAGATGTGGTGGTCATGGATTTAGAAGGGCAGGTCGTAGAGGGCAAGCGCAAGCCTTCGAGCGAACACGCCCTGCACCGAATCTTTTACACCCGGCGGGACGACATCGACGCTGTGGTGCACACCCACTCGACATACTGTACGGTGTTGGCGACGCTCCGGGAAGGGCTGCCGGCCTCCAATTACCTCATCGCCTTCGCCGGACCGGACGTGCGCTGCTCAGCTTACGCGTCTTATGGCACGCCGGAGCTGGCCGAGGTGGCCTTCGAAGCGATGCAGGACCGCCAGGCGGCGCTGATGGCCAACCACGGCATGGTGGCCGGAGCGAGAACCATCGCCGGCGCCTTTAACATCGCCGACCAGATCGAACAATGTGCGAAGGTTTACGTGCTGGCCCGGGCCATTGGCAAACCGGTACTTCTCGATGAAGAAGAAATGGAACGCATGATGGTTCGGTTCCGCGATGATTACGGCCAGAAAAATATGAAAAAAGCATAACGCGGCCCACCGCCCGGATCTGATCGCTCAGGTTCGGGCGTTTTTTATAAAAAATTGACATTCACTTCACAACGTTTTCAGATAAAATAAAGATAAATCTAAACATAACCAGTTATAATTTTGTTAAAAATCCGGCAAGGCACTTGCCAAGAAGGGGTAATACGAATGAACAAGGTATTTATTTCACCGTCGAAGTACGTCCAGGGACCTGGCGCGATGAACGATTTGGGGGATTACGCGAAGAAACTGGGTGACAAAGCGCTGATTTTGATTTCCGAAGGCGGCGTGAAACGCCAAGGCGATCAGATTCAAGCCAGTTTTAAAGCAGCAGGGGCGGAATGTGTGTTTGAACACTTTAACGGCGAATGCTGCAACAGTGAAATTGACCGGCTGGTTCAAATTGTCAAAGACGAATCGGCAGATGTCGTCATCGGTGTTGGGGGCGGGAAGATTTTCGATACCGCGAAGGCTGTCGCTTACAAAGCGGGAACGCCGGTGATCATCGCACCGACCATTGCCTCCACGGACGCACCGTGCTCGGCCTTGTCGGTCATTTACACGGAAGACGGCGTCTTCGAAAGTTATTTATTCCTGCCGTCTAACCCGAATGTGGTGCTGATGGATACAGACATCATCGCGAAAAGTCCGCTGCGCTTCACCGTTTCCGGCATGGGCGACGCCATGGCAACGTATTTTGAAGCGCGGGCGTGCTATCAGTCCGGTGCGGTCACCTGTGCGTCGGGCAAAGTCAGCGAAGCGGCCCTCGGGATCGCGCGTCTCTGCTACGACACCCTGCGGGCAGAAGGGCTGAAGGCGAAACTCGCGCTGTCCGGCGGCGCCTGTACCGAAGCGGTCGAAAAAGTCATTGAAGCGAATACCCTGCTCTCGGGCATTGGCTTTGAATCCGGCGGGCTGGCCGGCGCTCACGCCATTCACAACGGGCTGACGGTGCTGCCGGAATGCCACGCCATGCAGCACGGTGAAAAGGTCAACTTCGGGACTTTGACCCAATTGGTGCTCGAAAACATTCCGGAAGACGATTTAGTGGATATTCTGAGCTGGATGGTCGAAATTGGATTGCCGGTCACCTTGGGTGAACTCGGAATCACCGATTTGAGCCGCGAACATTTGATGCCAGTGGCGGAGGCGGCCTGCGCGGAAGACGACACCTTGCACAATCTGCCGGTGGAAGTCAATCCGGAAAAAGTGGTGAACGCACTTCTCGCGGCGGATCAATTTGGACGGGCAATGTTGGAAGAAGACTAAATATTTTCATCAAAAGGGCGGCGGCAGCCGCTCTTTTTTTGTATATGGAGGAGACGAAAAGGGAAAGAATTGCGATAGGCGCCATTCTTACATCAGTTCGAATCGTATCCGATTTTTTTTATTTTAGAAACTATAACGTTATTTATTCAGCAAAATTCTTAAAAACGTTTAAGAAACAGCAAAAATATTTTGTCAGCTCCATTTCATTTTGATATACTTAAGAACAATTCTAAAATAGAGGTAAAAAGGAAAGCTTATGAAAAAAATAGTGACAGCCATTTTGGCGGCGGTGTTGACTCTGACGGCAGGGTTCTCCGTTTTTGCCGCATCAAGTGATTCGACGGTAAGCAAATCGTCGTTTAAAATTGAATATGAGGACAGCACAGGGATGCATTACATTCCAGCGGACGTTGCGGAATTAGAAAATGCCGATGGAAGATTTCTAATTTATTGCATGAATAATTATAATATGCATTGGCCGCATGGGGACAACGTGCCGAAGTATTCAGAAGGGTATGATCTGACGACGCCAACGGCTTTTAAGAGCGAAGATGATTATAAAAAATTCAATTACGACACTTTTACGAAACGGCTGACGACCATATTGTATGCGGGCTACCCTTACAACGGTTTTGGGCTGTATCAAATTGTCGATTCTCCGAAGACCTTGAGTGACGCTGAGTTTAATCAGCTGTTGATTGTGCCGGAAAACGTTCGATCAGATTTCAAGGATATTCTCGGTGATACCCAGTTCACCTACAGCGACTACACCAATAACAATACAGAAAATCTAAATAAGCTCAAGCAATTTGTCCAAGAGGTTATGATGATGGCATTTCCATCGGGAAAGAAGACACCATCAGGTCTCACGTACCAGGATTTGCTGGATTTGCCTTTTTATAAAGCCGCGTATTGTATTGTAAATGCCAGTTCGAGCCAAACGCCAATTCAGGCGTATGCACAACTCTACCCAGATTCGTATTATGTTACAACAGGACAAGCATATGACGCGACGAAAGTCGCCGTTTGGCGGTTAATGGACGAATACGGCATTGCTAATAACAATATCACTGCAGACAGCTATGATTATAAGATAAATCCTCTTGCGGACGTTTTGTACAAGGCCTCGGACGCCAATAGCGAAATTCTGGATCACGAGCCGTCTAATGATCAGATCAGTATTTCGGGCGATGCGACGCTAAACTACGATGAAAATACCAAGCAATGGGTCAGCGGTGAATTAACGGTGACAGAACCGACAAATTACAACGGCAGCTATCAGCTCAGTGTCGAAGGAGACGGTGTATCGGTGCAAACGGCCAATGGCGGCACTACCGTCAAAGCCGGCGAAACCTTTAAGCTCGTCGCCGATAAACAGGTCAGCGGCAGTGTCACCGCGACGGCGGCCGACAAGGTTTGGCTCAAGTCCATGAAGATGTACACCCCAATTCAAGAGACAATTACTTATCAGCATATGGTCGGCGCGGTTATGGGCAAGAAGACCATTGCGACCGCCAGAGCCTTTAAGTCTAATCCAAAAAAAGAAGAAACCACGCAGAAACCAACCACACAAACCGCACCGGCTCAAAAGAAAATGGATGACAAGAGCATCGCAGCGGTACTCACCGGCGATGATACCAATTGGACTAAATACGTAGATTGGATGGCGCTGGCCGCGATGGTTGGGGCTGCTGCGATCATCATTCGCAAAAAGACAAGTGTAAAGTAAAATTATTAAATCTTACCAATTAAATAAAAACGCCAAAATCTAACGATTTTGGCGTCAGACTGTCGACAAACCGCATTCGAAAAATATTCGGATGTGGTTTTTTATATT
>CAMBHL010000003.1 GCA_945867155.1 uncultured Eubacteriaceae bacterium
ATATAAAAAACCACATCCGAATATTTTTCGAATGCGGTTTGTCGACAGTCTGAGACTTGAGTATAACCTCAAGTCTTTTTATTTTCAGTTTGAAGACTTATGAGCTGCAGATCCAAACATTGTATCAAAATCCACATTCGGTTCAGGTTCACACCGATCAAGATCAACAGTCTTCAAATCAGGATCTGGATGATTAAACAAGAAATTATAAGATACTCGTAATTGTGGGTAATGCTTCCAAAAGTTAGTATCACACTGATCTAAATCGTCAATTTCTAAATCACGGCCTGTCATACAACCTTTCCAATTTTTAACATCACTTAACTTCATTGGGTCCATGGCTGGTTTTAGCACTTCGTCTGCCATTCGAATATAAGCAACATCATTAAATAGTGATGGGCCCCACACTGCAGGAGTAAGAGCATTATCCAGAAAAGTAATTAAAACACGACCAGACAATTTTGACAACGATCGAGCTTCAAGATCAGTAATAGCAAGCCCACCATAGTCTAAATCAAACGAAGGTAACGGCTCTTGTTTCTTCACCATTCGCTTAATCTCTCGACGAATTTCGTTATTCATAGCGAAATGCCCTTTCCGAAGATAACTCAGCTGGTCTTTATAGGAATACGCCTCAAAATCGTCAAGTTTTGGAGGTGTGATACCTTGATACTGATATTCCTCTTCCAGGTAGTTTTGTCTATCCTCAAAGTTAGTCAAATATTTTATTGCTTCCTTTTCTTCTTTCAACGCTTGCAAAGTACCTGAATCCAACTGTTCACCAACTTTTTTCAAGAAATATACTTGGCGAGCATCTAAAACATATATAGATTCGTTTTCGCCCCATCCAGTACGAACAATATCCATTATTACTTATCCTCCTCATTCTTATCTACAATAGTTTCTAAAACCAGTTGAAAATTCCATGCTTATGTTTGGGTTCGTCTGTTGGTTGTGACTTCTGTTCTAGCAGCTCTTGATGTTGCGTGTGAGTTGCTAAGTCTAATTGTTGGGCTTGGTTTGTTAAATCCTGCAACTTATCAATTTGAGAATTCTTAATTTTTAATTCATTTTGCAGGATTTTAATTGTTGATTTTGCAATTTCGAGTTCGTTACGAAGTAACTCATTCTCAGCGTTTGAAACTGCCAATTGCGTTCTCAAATCTTGCGTGTTGGTGGTTTTATCACGTTTTTGCTTTGACTTGTCATAATGCCGCTCTAACCGCTCAAAAACCGCCATATCATAGTATTTTGAGTTATTATTTCCGGTTTTAACTGGTTTTAAGTTCCACTTTTTAATCAAAGTAGAAATAGAACCAACAGACACGCCAAAAACGCTTGCTAATTCTGAAGTTGTATAGGTTTTAGTTTTGGTTTTAACTTGGTTTTTATCATTCATTGCTTAAAACCTTCTATCGTTCCAAATCACTACCATCGTCATTCTTACCACCACTATCATTCTTATTTTGTAGGTTGAGCTCGTGGCTAATCAATTGTTCAGCACTAACATTCTTAGCTTCATCAGTGTAATACCGATCGTTTTGTGCTTTGCCTTGATAGAATGCTTTAAGGTGGTTACGACGGTCAACGGTATCAACTTTATTAAGTTCACTAACAAAATAATCTTTAATCTTGGTAGTAACCCTCTTAACAAGTGTTGTTAAGTTACGTTGTAAGCTATTAACAACCTTTGTTAGTGCCTCTTTTTGATTAGTTAAATTAGCAACCGCTTGTTCTTCCTTTTCACGATTTCGCCGAACTTGTTGGTATCGTTGGTTCTCCTGTTCAAACTGTTTTTGAGCCGCTGTGACGTCCTTAAGCAATTCTTTGCGTTGTTTGGTCAATGCATCTAATTGCTGTTGAATGGTCTTGAGTTCGTTCTCACGGCTTGTCACAAGTGCCTCACGTTTGCTCAATTGTGCTTTCCGTTGGTTATACGTCTGACGTTGTTGTTGGAGCTTCTGTTCTAGTCGCTGATGTTCTTTACCCATATCAACCAGATAATCGTGATTATGCTTAACCCAATCATCAATCAAAGAAGCAGCATCTTCCACATTGTCAACTGGTTCTGCTCCATGCTTCCGATTGGCAAGTTCGATCAACGAATTGGCAGTATTATTAACAACTTTCTTCTCATCTTGAAACTTCTTCTTACGATCTGCCAAGTCAGCTTCTTGTTTTGCTAATAGCTCACTCCGTGCATCATTCTTTTGTTTTGCCTTGCCAACAGCGGACTTTTGGGCTTGTGTTTTCTTATAATCTGCCATGGATTGACCACCTGGCCGACCAGTACGAATTAAGTCCAAATGCAAATCATAACCTTGTGCTTTGGCAACTTGGTTAAATGAATCCACCAAAGCATTATCAGTCAACTTACGAAACTTTGAAAAATTTTCTCGATTATCCTTTGTCGGTTTAATGTTATGATCTTCAAGGGTTTCACGTACTGCATTATTCGAATTTTGGCTCAACTTGCCACCTTTCGTATGACCAGCACACACCCCTTCAAAGTGAACATGTGGGGCACCGCCTTCATCTAAATGTGTCCAATATTGTGGAACCACGAATCGGGTGTTGTCGTTGATCCAATTAACATATTTATCAAATGAATCATTACAAAACTTTGACCATCGTTTTTGATCTTCCGGCAACACATGAGGCTCAGATGCTTTGTCACCAAATTCATTAATATAGTCACGCATCTCGTAATGGATATTGAGCCGGTCCATGATTGTTCTAGTCGTCTCCACGTTGCCCAGGGTACCAATAAACCCCATCACCGGTTGCTTAGTTCCTCCAGTATAACTGTCAACGTCACGCAACCGATTTTTGTAGTTGTAAGTTGACAATTTTCCGGCTTCAAGTTGTAACTTTAAGTTATCGTTATACTTGTCAATCTCAGGGCCCCAAACGTCATTTAACGTTTGCTCCAATGTACCATTAACCATCACATGTTGATTCATTTTTGTTTCGTCTGGTTGAATGGTTTTGTTTGAATGAGTACGCTCTGGATCGTGTTCGTTATGATTCTTTTCTAGTTGGCCTGCTGCCTCTTTTGTGTAACGATCACCACGCGTCGTTGCTGTCACATTCATGACTAAACTCCTCCCCTCATTTTCACGGTCAATTATACCCTAACCGGTGTTTTTAATTCCCCGTCTTTGTCCATATAGGTTAAATCGAAATTCCGCGGCAATTGGAAATCAACCTGAATTGTTCCCATCTGCCAGGTCCGGTCTAAAGCATCTTTCATCATAATATCAATTTTAGGACCATAGAATGCACCATCTCCTTCGTTGATATCATAACCGCCTTTGCCATAACGCTTATCAAGAATTTCTTTTAAAGCTGCTTCTGCTTTGTCCCATAATTTAATATCTCACATAAATTCATCCGGTCTCGTAGACAATTCAGGGCGATATTCTAAATTGAAGATGCCATAGAATCGATCAGCAATATCTAAAATACTGTTAATTTCATCATAGATCTGATCTTCTCTAATAAAATTGTGCGATTCATCCTGACGGAACATCTGAACGCGAAGTAAGCCGTGAAGTTCGCCTGATTTTTCTTTGCGGTGAAGAACGTCACAATCAGACAACCGCAGTGGGAGATCACGATAACTTCTTGTCTTTCTTTTATAAACAACAATAGCATTCGGACAGTTCATCGGTTTAACACCGTATACTTCATTTTCTGAAACTGGGATAACAAACATATTTTCACGATAATGATCCCAATGTCCTGAACGAATCCACAAACTATTATAATTGATTTGAGGAGAAGAAATTTCCTGATACCCTCGTTTTTCGTGTTCTTCTCTCCAGAATTCAAGCAAGGTGTTAAATAATTTCCATCCTTTTGGAAGCCAATAAGGCATTATTTTCTATGGTCACGTTTTTTCGCTTCTTCCAGTTTTTTCAGGTTATCGTCTAAAAGCGATTTTTTAGGATAAGCCACGCCATAAACACGCTGAAGCATTTTATTGTTTTCATCGCCGTGCCAGTATGCGCCAGCTAAGCTCATGATCTTAAATGCTTTAATCTGACCTGTGGAGCGGACATGCGGTCCAGCACACAAATCTGCCCATTCTCCTTGTTTATAAAAAGAAATAACAGAATCTTCCGGCAATTCGTTGATCAGTTCTGTCTTGTAAGTTTCATGATGCTGATCAGCCCATTCCAATGCTTCTTTACGATTTTTTGTGCAATATTCAATTGGATAATCTGCTTTGACAATTTTGCGCATTTCAGCTTCTATCCGATCGTAATCGTCTGGTGTAATGGTATAATCCAAATCGATATCATAATAAAAGCCATTATCGATAGCTGGACCAATCGTCAACTGCGCCTGCGGCCAAATGTGTTTAATGGCCTACCCCATAACGTGAGATGCAGAATGCCAAAAAGCTTTTTTGCCTTCCTGATCATCAAATGTTAAAAATTTTAAAGTGCAGTCTTCATTAATTTTATGCCGCTGATCGACAACTTCACCATCGACCATGCCCGCCATGACTTTTTTAGATAAACCGATGCTAATTTCTTTTGCAATTTCATAGACAGATAATCCATCTTGAAATGTTCTTGAACTACCATCTAACAATGTGATTTCCATACAAGAATACCTACTAAATAAAAAATCCCTTTATATCTTATATTTAATAAGATATAAAGGGACGTTTAAACAAAACGCCGTTCCACCCTATTTGACAAATAACAATTTGTCTGCTTGTTAATGCTTAACGCGCATTCATGAAAACAATTATTTCTTGCTTTAACTCCAGAGCGGTCGAATCGATAATTTTGTTCAGATCTTTCCAGCAAACGATCTGTCTCTGTAAGCAAATGATTATCATTCTCTCTTTCATTGTTTAATTTTCAATTGTTGGTTTGCATAATAATGCAAACTATTTATAAAATCAATGCTTTTTTCATTTATTTGCCCTTTTGTGAATTTCCGGCATATCCACCATTATTCATATTTGTATCCTGAGCTGAAAAAGAGAAAACTTTATAAGATTTTCCCGCTTTTTTAAAACCTACTCGTGCTTCATAATCATCTGACAATTTTAACGTTACTTCATACTCAAGATCATTTGCAATGACAACTGGGTCTTCCACTGAAGACGGTGTTTTTACTGTCGTATAGGATGCAATATCTTTTGCAACTGAAGCATCATTGTTTTGATTTTTGTTAATTGCTTGATCTAAATTTTTTGAAAAATCAGAAGTCATATACTGTTTGGCCTGATCATAATTGCCAGCGTAAATCAATTCGTAAAAAGACTTTGCATCAGTTTTCATTTGATTTAATGAGTCTGTTGTTGTTTTTTTACTTGCTGTTGCCTTTTGTGTCGATTTGTTTTTGGGAATTTTTACATTCGGCGAATTGACACTCTTTGATTTATTAATATTAAAAGAAAAGTGCGTCGGATGTGTTCGCCAATACCCATATCCAGCAAAAACTGCTGCAATCAAAACAACAATTATCCCGATCAAGACCTTCTTCTTCATGGAACGCTCCTATCGTTATAATTAAAAAGCTGTTGAGCTTAAAGGCTCAACAGCTTAAAATCAAATGGTCGGAGTGAGAGGATTTGAACCTCCGGCCTCATGGTCCCGAACCATGCGCTCTACCAAGCTGAGCCACACCCCGATTGAATTAATAATGTGATTTGCAAATCAACGATGTTTATTATAGAATAAGGTGAAAATAAAATCAAGTACTTTTATCGAGGTTTTTTATGAAAATTATAAAATTTTCTTCAGAGCAGTTTGAAGATATGGCTAATATAACATCTCAAGTCTATCAATATGTTGAAGATGAAAGAATAAAAGATGGTGAAATATTATTGCAAACGCCTGAAAACAGCGTAGGGATCACTTTAGCGGATCCTAAAAATAAAGATATGACTAAGGATTATCTCAAAGCTCTAGACCACGCTTTTCCAAGATTCAACGGAATGCAGTATACCGGGCCATCAACTCCTGGCATAAAAGCTGCAATGGTCGGACAATCTTTACGGTTAACTGTTCATGAAGGCAGTCTTGTATTAGGACTTCATCAGGGCATTTTTGCCGCTGATTTTGGTGGTCCTAAAAAAGATCGAATGATCTTCATTTCTCATGTTGGCTCAACATTAAAACCTGGAGAAGAAGCTAAAGGTTCTCCTCTTCTAAGAGCTTATAATGAAAAAGTCACTGAAGAAGAGCGAAAAGCAAAAGAAGAAGAAAAAAAAGTGATCGAAGATATGCGCCGGGAATACAGGGAACAACATCCTGAATATTTTAAAAATGACGGAAAATCAATTTTAAAAGAACATATGAAGCCGCAAAACAAGCCCAATAATCAGGACAACAATTAAAGGGGTATTATGATGTCTAAATCCAAAAAAAGAAAGAAAAAAATAAATTATTCGAGTCAATATCAAACGTCTCACCAAACGATTAAGCCTTGGCACCGCGTTGGCGCTATTATTTTAATTGTTGCATTGGTGGCCGGGATGATCGTAATGTACGGTTTCAGCTATATGTAAACTAAATACTAGAGGAAAAAATGAATAAAATATCAATAAAAGATAAAAGCAAAATGGCAAGCCAAGCCGCTTTTAAACTTTCAGCTATTGACATCGAGACCAGGAATCGAGCACTTCAAAATATTATTAAGCATTTAAAAGAAAATACTGAACAGCTTCAAAAAATCAACCAGAAAGATTTAGAGTACGCTCAAAATAATCATCTCGCATTGCCATTATTCAAGCGCTTAAAATTAGATGATCAAAAACTTAATGATGCGGTTGATGGAATCAAACAATTAATTCAACTGCCCGATCCAGTTGGCGTCACACAAATGGCCACAGAATTAGACAAAGGGCTTGAATTATTTCGTGTAACCTGCCCAATTGGCGTCATCGGTGTCATCTTTGAATCGCGTCCTGATGCTTTCATTCAAATTGCATCTTTATGTTTAAAATCTGGAAATGCCGTATTATTAAAAGGCGGACACGAAGCACAAAATACCAATCAATTTCTATTTCAAGTTTTTAAAGAAGCTAGCGAAGAAAGCGGCATTCCCTCAGGGTGGATACAAATTTTAGAAACCCGAGACGACGTCGACGAAATGTTAAAACAACGTGACGACATTGATTTAATCATCCCCAGAGGTTCAAATCAATTTGTACAATACATTATGGATCATACGAGTATACCGGTTATGGGCCACTCTGAAGGTATTTGTCATGTCTATATCGATAAAGATGCAGATTTAGAAAAAGCGCTCCGCATAGCGGTTGATTCTAAAGCACAATCTGTATCCGTCTGCAATGCTGCAGAAACCTTTTTATTACATCGCGATCTCCCCGTTTCGTTTATCAAATCTTTAAAAGAAGCATTAAAAAAAGTAAACATTTCGATTCGCGGCGATGAACAGATTTCTAAAATTATCTCGTGCGATCATGCTACTAAAGAAGATTGGCGTACTGAATACCTTGATCGTATCGTTTCGATAAAAATGGTAAATAATGTCGATGAAGCCATTTGGCATATTAATCATTATGGCAGTAAGCATACGGATACAATCGTAACTGAAAATAATGAAACTGCCCATAAATTTTTATTAGAAGTTGATTCAGCTGGCGTTTATCAAAATGCTTCTACACGTTTTGCAGATGGTTATCGTTATGGATTTGGTGCTGAAGTCGGTATTTCAACAGGTAAATTGCACGCCCGGGGACCAGTTGGATTGGAAGGGCTTGTTACTTATAAATATAAATTAATCGGGCACGGACAAATTGTTGCGGATTATGCTAATGGAAAAGCCCATTTTACTCATCAATCTCTGAATAAAAATTGTCCACTTTAAATCCTCAATATCAAATAATAGGAGTTCTTTTATGTCTGTAACTCATAATGCTTTCCCATCTTACCGCTCAAAAATTATTGTAGATGGATGCTCTGAAGTGTCCCTTCAATCTGACTGTGAAAATATCCAAATGGCGCGCGTCCCTTTTAAAATTTATATTGATGATGAAGAAATAGATAGTCATAGTATGAATCGATCAGAGCTGATCGACCGTATGCATTTAACAAAAAATAAAGTTCAAACGGCTTGCCCTGCCCCACAGACTTTTTTTAACGAATTAGATCCTGAAGCTACAAACTTTATTGTGACCATTTCCAGCAAACTAAGCAGTTCTTACAATTCAGCTTGTTTGGCAAAAAAAATGGCTGAGGAAAAAGGGTTTGGTCAAAATGTTTATGTTTTTGATTCCCTTTCTGCCGTCAGCGGCGAAGATCTAACTGTTCTTTATATTATTGAAATGCTAAAACGCGGTTTTATGCCTAATGATTTATTTCATATGGTTAGAGATTATATTACCCATATGTCGACTTACTTTATTTTAAATTCATTTGAAAATTTAGTAAAAAACGGAAGAATCAAGCACTCTGTTGCTCTAGTTGGCAAACTTCTTAAAATCAATCCAATTATGGAAGGTGTAAACGGAGAAATCGAATTAAAAGAAAAATGCAGAGGCCATAAAAAGGCTTTATGTTCTTTAGTTGAAATCATCGCACAAAACGTCAAAGAGGCAGAATTAAAAAATATTGCCATTACGCATGTAAATGCACCAGAAAAAGCCATTAAGTTAAAAGATATGATTAAAAAAAGAATTCCTTTTAAAAAAATTATGATTTTTGAATCAGACGGAATTAGCACGGTTTATGCAGATCAGGGCGGACTTGTTATTTCTTTTTAAATCTTTTTAAATTTGTTTTCTTCAAAAAAATAACGCCAGCAACTTCATGATATGTACCCAGAATCCTGGACACATTAATTAGCGGCTTTGCTCAACAACTGGATGCTAACCTGTACCTTACAGGCGCATCCAGTTTGTTTTTTTCTGAATCCGCTTGTTGTTGTAATACTGCATATATTTTCTTATTGCCTTGCTGAACACTTCAAATGATTTATATTTCTTTTCCTCGCCATAATACATTTCGTTTTTTAATCGTCCGAAGAAGGTTTCCATGATGCAGTTGTCATAACAGTTTCCTTTTCTGGACATTGACTGAATAATTCCGTGCTCTCTTAAAGTTTTTCGATAGAACCAGTGTTAGTACTGCCAGCCCTGATCCAAGTGCATAATTAGTCCTTCGACATGAGGAAACTTTTTGAAGGCCTGCTGTAGCATTCTTTTAATCTGTTCTATATTGGGACTTAAAGATAAATCGTACGCAATGATCTCGTTCGTGTGCATGTCAAGAATGGGAGAAAGGCAGCATTTCCCCCAGGAGAAGTTGAACTGGCTGACATCGGTTGTCCATTTCTCTAACGGTGCTTTCGTGCTGAAATCTCTGTCAATGATATTGTCGGCAATCTTCCCAACAGTCCCTATATAGGAATGATATTTTTCCTTCGGACGTTTGCCGCAGAGGCTCATTTGATGCATCAGTCTCTGGACCCTTTTATTGTTGACCTTATGGCCCTGATTCACCAACTCTTGGAATCCTTTTTCCCGGAGGTCTTTGATGATCGCTGCTTTTTCGCCCTGAGTTACGCAGCTTCCTTTTCTTCTCTTAAGGCGATCTCTTTTTTTATGACTGCGTTCTCCGCTTTGATATAGGCGTTCTTGGCTCTCAGCCTTATCAGTTCCTCATACTCAGACTCTTTTATTGGTCGTCTAGGATTATTGATGTTGATTTTTTTCTTCATGGTCATGGACGGTTTCCTCGATTTTCTTCCTTTGCGTTTGTTTACCAGTCCATTATACCCCTCTTCTTTATATTTGCGCACCCATTGGCAAAGCATGCCGCTATTAATCCCAGCAAAGCAAGCAACTGAGCAAAGTGAATTCCCGGCAAGCACCTGTGACACCAAAACCAGTTTGTCTTCAGAGGACCACTTTCTTTGGTGTTTTGAATGCTTTAATGCTTCAGGTCCATTCCTTTTTTCAATTTCTGACCATGTGCGAATCGTGTTATGAAAGTTATGAGTAGAAATACCATCTGGCGTTTTAGGCCATCTTCCAGATCTGTAAAGTTCTACACATTTCAACTTAAACTCAAAACTATAACGCATAAAATTACCCTCCTTACTGGTTGTCCAGTAAAGAGGGTACATATCAATTGCTGGCGTTATATCATAAAATTTATTTTTCAATCATCTTATATTGACTTAAAAATTCATCAATCTTGCTTAAAATTGTTTGACAGCCACCTTTTTCTTCTGACTCAATATTGGTAGGCAGTTTGGGCTCATGCAGGCTAAGCCGCATTAAACACCAGCCATTACCATGATCTTGGTCACAATTTACGCGAACACCTTCGTAATTAGGTTGAACTAAAGACCATCCTGGTTGCTGGTCAGCAAACGCTTTAAAATCTTCTAAAACCTTTTCTCCGCTTTTTCTAAAGTGATCTCCTGTAATGTGATAACGAACTTCCAATGATTCCTGTGGTTCTTTTAAATCATCCACAAAACTTGAAATCGGCTTTCCTTCTTGTTTCATGTTATACAGTTCAACCAATGCTAATGTCGCTAAATATGCGCCATCGTCTAAGAAATAGTTATCTTTCAGAGCGCCATGGCCACTTGTTTCCATTGCCAAATAAGCGGGATTTCCTTCTTCATTTAAACGGATGGCCTCATTAATGACATTTCGGTATCCTCTCTTAAAACGATGATGATGCCCACCGAGTTTTTCAATAAAATCAGTTAAACCCGTTGACGTTACCGAGTCCGTAACAATCGTCGATCCTGGATACTTCTTAAGTACAATTTTAGAAATAAAAGCAATAAATGCATTGCGATTAATTGGATTGCCTTTTTCATCAATAATTGCACTTCTATCGACATCTGTGTCAAAAATGATTCCCATATCCGCATGATTTTTTTTCACCATTTTTACTGCAGATGCCATCGCTTCTGGATCTTCAGGATTCGGAATATGATGAGGGAAATGACCATCTGGGTTCAAATATTGAGAGCCCTTTGTTTCAGCTCCTAATGGTTTTAAAACGTCATCAACAAAGAAACCGCCTGCACCGTTCCCAGCATCAACTACAATGTGCAAACCATCCAATGGCTTGATCTTTTTAGTCGTCGTTCGAATGATGCCCACAATGTTTGCCGCGTAAGCTTTAAGGAAATCTGAAGCTATTCTCTTTCCACCTAAAAAAGAAGTTTCAATTTCTTCTGCTTCGTGTAAAAGGCTTGACAATTGATTTTTTTCTATCCCGCCACGTTTTGTAAAAAATTTTATCCCATTTCGATTAGCAGGCAAATGACTGGCCGTAATCATCACTGCACCATCACACTTTAAGTATGGATCAACTGTTGTCATAAACATCGCTGGCGTCGTTGAAAGCCCACAGTCATATACAATAGCACCAGAGCACACAGCGCCAACACACGCTGCTTGTGCTAAAAATTCACCTGATACTCTGCTGTCTCTGCCAATTGCCAATTTGATATGCTGCTTTCCTGTCTGTTTTTTAATTCTTTCAGCAAAAGTATAAACAATTTTCATTGTTTTATTATCATCAAGATTTACTTCTTCGCCAGGTACTCCCTTTGCTGCTACACCGCGAACATCCGTTCCGTTTTGCAGCTCCACAATGCCCCGTAAAATCATATCTTTCCTCTCTTTATTTTATCAAATTATCATCGTTCACTAATGTCGCAACCATGATTGCTTTTATAGCATGCATTCGATTTTCTGCTTCATCAAATACTTTCGAATATGAAGCTCTAAAGACTTGATCCGTAACCTCCATTTCTTTTAAGCCATATTTTTGGTAAATATCTTGTGAAACTTTTGTATTCAAATCATGAAATGAAGGCAAACAATGCAGGAAAATGACGTCTGGGTTATGTGTCAACTGAATCATCTTTTCATTCACTTGAAAATCTTTTAATAACTTAATTCGCTCTTCAGTTTTGTCTTCTTCTCCCATCGAGACCCAAACATCTGTATAAATCACGTCGGCGCCTTCTACTGCTTCTGCAATGTCACTTGTTAATAATACCGATCCTCCGGTTCGTTGCGCAATTTTTTTCATTTCAGAGGTTAACTCTTCGCTCGGGAACAACGCTTCAGGAGCTAATGCAACAAAATGCATTCCTAATTTTGCACATCCAATCATTAAAGAATTTCCCATATTATTTCTGGCATCACCAACAAAGACCAGTTTTTTCCCTTTCAGTTCACCAAAGTTTTCACGAATGGTTAACATATCAGCCAAAATCTGAGTCGGATGATAAAGATCTGTCAAACCATTCCACACTGGAACGCCGGAAAAATCTGCCAACGTTTGAACTGTCTGCTGTGAAAATCCACGAAATGCAATACCATCGTAAAATCTACCCAAAACTTTTGCTGTATCTTCGATTGATTCTTTTTTGCCCATTTGACTATTTGTCAGATAAGTGACATTAGCGCCTTCATCATATGCACCAATTTCAAAAGAACAACGTGTTCTCGTAGAGGTTTTTTCAAAAATGATGACGATATTTTTACCATCAAGTAAGTGTCCGCGAATACCTTGTTTTTTCTTTTCTTTTAAATTTGATGCTAAATCTAATAAATAGGTAATTTCTTCTGGTGAGTAATCCCGTAATGTCAAAAAATTTCTATGGTACAGATTCATTTTTTAGGCCCCCTTGTGATACATAACATTAATGTTTTTATTTTATCGAAAAAAGACACGCTTATCAACTGAAAAAACCGAAGGATCTTATTCCTTCGGTTATATGAATTCTATTATCATTCTTTTTCAATTCGAATCGTTGCAATTTGCTGATCTTCTAAAGGTTTATCCCACATATCTCTTTCTGCAGAAACAATTTTATCAACTGTTTCCATACCTTCCGTTACTTTGCCAAATGCTGCATAATCGCCATCTAAATGCGGCGCATCAGCAACCATAATAAAGAACTGAGAACCTGCAGAATTAGGATCCATAGCTCTTGCCATGGACAAAACGCCACGTTCATGCTTAAGATTATTGACAACGCCGTTCGAAGCAAACTCACCCTTAATGGAATATCCAGGGCCACCCATACCATTTCCATCTGGATCTCCGCCCTGAATCATAAAGCCTGGGATAACACGATGAAAAATAAGTCCATCATAAAATTTTTCATCTATCAGTTTTACAAAATTTTCAACTGTAATCGGAGCAACATCCGGATATAATTCTGCTTTAATGACGCCGCCATCTTTCATTTCGATTTTAATATTAACAGGGTTCTTTGCATTTTCCATTTTTATTCTCCATATTATTTATAAAGTGTAACCTCAATCCGTGCACTTTGCATATCCTGAGGTAATTTATCTGCTAATTTTTTACGAATAAGATCCTCTAACTCACGGTCAAATAAATCAGAAATATGATTATGATCTACAAGGTGAATATGAAAATCTGTATTGCCATCATATCGCATCACATCATTTTCATCGTGAACGCGAATAATCAAATGGTGCTTTTCAAAACATTCCAGCGTATTATAGATTGTTCCCATTGACAGATGCAATCCTTGCTCTTTAATTTTTTTCATCAACATTTCTGCTGTGGGGTGACGTTTTGAGTTTAAGATAATTTTTAATAATGCGGTTCTTTGAAGCGTAGCTCGTAAGCCAGATCTACGGATGAGTCTAGCGACTTCCTCATGGGTATATTCTCTTTCTTCCATAAAATCTCCTCTAGCGCTTTATTAGATATATTCTAATAAAGAATCCTTAAAAATCCATTATGATAAACTGACAAATGTTGCGCCTGTTCCGCCTTCTGAAGGATTACCATAACGAAATGATTGAACCACACTAGATTGTTTCAAATAATCGCGAACAACTTTTTGTAAAACACCAGTTCCCTTACCATGAATTATTATCAAGTGGTTGGTTTTTGAAACCACTGCATCAGACAAAAATTTTTCGACCGCAAATCGTGCTTCATCACCTGTCATTCCCCTAATATCCAATGTATTATTCATTTTATGGCGATCTGATGCCTTTATTTTTTTGGCTATTGGCTTTTTCTCTGTATTTAAATGCTGAATTTGAGACAACTCTCTTAATTTCACCTGAATCTTCATTGGGCCTATTTGCACGAGTGCTTTCTTTTCATGGGGATTAACTTCAAGAATTTCTCCTTCTTTATTCAGACTTTCAACTAATACAGTGTCTCCAGGCATAATTTTTTTGGATGAAACTGCCTTTTTCTTATACTTATCCTGACGCTCTTTTTGAATCTGCTTTTGGGATAATTTGGACTGCCGATTAATTTCTTTCCGAAGAGCCTCTAATTTTTTATTATCAATCGTAGCCTGTGTATTTTCCTGAATAGCCCTAATTTCTTGATAAATTTGTTCGGATTTGTCTTTTGTTTTTTCAATTAAATGTGCTGCATCATGATGCGCTTTTTGAAGAATTTGATCTCTTTGTTTGTAAATTTCACTGACTTTTTTTTCTGCCGCCTCTACTTTGCGTTCGGCTTCACGCTCTTTTTGCTGAGCTTGAGCCAAAGTTGTTTCCATTTCTTTTCTCTTTTGGTCGATTAAATCCAGTGTTTCTGAAAATTGGCTGGAATCTGTATCGATATAATGCTTAGCCTGTGAAATGATGTCATCACTTAATCCAAGACGATTTGCTATTTCAAAAGCATTTGATTTGCCAGGAACTCCAATTACTAATCGATAAGTCGGTCGCAGTGTTTTTACATCAAATTCAACAGATGCATTCGTAATCCCCGGCGTCGTCAATGCATATTCCTTCAGTTCAGAGTAATGCGTAGTTGCCACAGTGATAACGCTGCGGCGATGAAGTTCATTGAGTATAGCCATTGCTAAAGCGGCACCTTCTGTCGGATCTGTACCTGCTCCCAATTCATCGAAAAGAACAAGATCTCCCTTTTTGGCCCTCTTCATGAAATAAACAATATTGTGCATGTGTGCAGAAAAAGTCGAAAGTGACTGTTCAATACTCTGTTCATCCCCAATATCTGCAAAAACATCTTGAAACAATCCTGTTGAACTCCCTTCTCGTACGGGAACAAACAAACCGGACTGAATCATTAAAGTTAACAAACCAATGGTCTTAAGAGTAACCGTCTTTCCGCCAGTATTTGGACCAGTGATCACAATAACTTGAATATTTTTTTGAAAAATAATATTGCTCGCTACAGCTTTTTTCGGATCTAACAGTGGATGCTTCGCATGAATAAACGAAATATTGCCTTGAGGATTAATCTTTACGCGTACATATCCATTTGATAATGCAAAACTTGCTTTTGCGAAAATAAAATCTAATTTAGAAATCATTTTACAGTCTCGTTCGATAACAGCATGATATGCTGCTACTTTAGATGTTAAATCTTCTAAAATTTTAAAGATTTCTTTTTCTTCTTCTCCTTTTAGTAATTTAAGATCGTTATTCAAATTGACGATGGATAATGGTTCGATGAAAACAGTAGATCCAGTTGACGATTTATCTAAAATAATCCCTGGAATGCGGTTTCGATATTCTTGCTTTACAGGAATTACATATCGATTATCTCGAATAGTCACTAGGCGGTCTTGTAATATACTCTCATAAGCAGAAGATGTTACAATACGATTTAATTTATGAGAAATTTGATTGTTTTTATCAATAATTTCTTTGCGAATATTTGCTAATTTAAGAGAAGCATGATCTGCCATTTCATTTGGACCCAAAATTTTTTTTGAAATTTCTTTTTCCAAATCATGACAATCATCAAGCGATTCAAAAAATGGAAGAAGCCGCTGAAGCTCTGATCTTCCCATATCGTGATCAAAATAATCTATTAAATCCTTTGACAATCGGAGTAATGATGCGACTTCCAATAAAGATCCCATATCTAAAACAGAGCCGATCTCTGCTTTATGTAATATATCTTCAATTTCATTTGTTCGAACCAATGGCGGTTTGCCATTTCTTAAAGACATATTAACCGCTTCTTCTGTTTCATCCAATGCCTTTTCAATATCTTCGTATTGATTCATTGGCGTTAACATTAAAGCGTTATTTTTACCTTCTGCTGTTACACAAAAATTTGCCAATTGATTTAATATTTTAGGATACTCTAAAATATTAAGACTTCTTTTGTTCATCAATTATTTTATTCCTCTATAAAAATTTCCAGTTGTAAATCTTACTCGCTTATTTTTGATACTATTTATAAGGTCGTCTTGTTTCTCTATTTTTTTATAGGCCAAAACAACCTTCATGATCTCTTCTACATCTTCATTTAATACATTAATTCGATATGTGTCAATACTCTCTAGGCCTTTAAGTTCTCGGGAAGTCATACACAACTTGCTCGCATTAAAAATATGAACTTTACCAGAATCTAACAGCATTGGAAAGGAAGCATCGGTCTGATCTGTTAGATAATATAATCCTTCATGTTCACAATATCTGCATCTATGATTTTTACAATCAATGATACAATTGTCAGAAACCATTACTTCTTGAAATCCATATACGTTAAGCGTTAACGGGAATGCACTCAACTGATTGAGTTTTTTTAATGATTTGCGGTCCAACTCGGGGGAAACAACTCCGCGATCACATCCCCACTGTTTAAAAGCAAGTGTAGAAACAGCATTAAAAATTTGCAAATTTGTATCTGCCTCAACTGAATGTTTTGTATGATGCTTTTGACACATCCTAAGACTTTCATAATTCCGAACAAGATAGCCGTCAATTTCTTCAGAATCGACAGTATCAAAAATATTATGCCATTCCCGCTCTGACTGAATATTCATAATTTCCGGAAAAGCCAATCGCACGCGCTGACCTTTTTTGTGAATATGTTTTATTATCCTTCTGCATTCTTCTATATCATTGGCATGTTCTAAAGGAATAACCCACTCATCTGCCGGAATATGAGCATAAGACTCGTACTGCTTTAATTTTTTTATCTGAATGGATATTTTAGGTGTTTTATTCTCACTCTTAAAATGCTGTTTTTTTAATCGAGCACGAAGCTCCTGAATATTTTGTTGAACTGTATCCTGGTCTTCATCTGGATCTATCATCCTAATGATTTCCCGACGGATTTGATTTAAATTTGAACGCGATAAAAATAGTCCACCATCAAGATTGACATCAAGATGCAAAAGTTCAAAATCAGTATCGCCCATCTTTTGCAGCTGTTGCGTAATCATTTCTTTATCTAGTGCGTGTTTCTTTGCACTTTGAGGTATGATATTTTCAAGTTTAAACGCTCTTTTTTTACCATTCACCCCTTGTTTAACCCAGCCTGTAACAGGCGAATTATTGGAAAACATGATATAAATAGAGATTGGAATTTTATTAAAAGGCAATGGTCTTTCTGCCTTCTCTGTAAGAGACTGCATTAATTCAATATTTTTATTTCGAAAGACAGGCATTCCTTCCCTAACTTTCGGAATTCTTTCTATTCGTATGATTTTCCCACGCTGTGAAAAACGATTGAGATTGCTTCCAATGCCTGCATCTTCACCAAAAGCCAAACCATCACCACAACGTAATTGAACGTCGTCATTCAGGAGAAACTCCATCCATTCCTTGTTGATTTTAACAATTTTTCCAATATAAGATCCGCGTTTTTTTTGGACATGAATATTTGTTAAATGATGTGTTTCAAACATCCTGCCCGGCGTAAAATCGCGTCCAAATACAGAAGCTAATTCCTGATGCTCTTTTTGTTCATCTTTACCATCTACAGCATTGCGATACATTTGCGTCACTTGATAGACATATTGCGGACTTTTCAGACGGCCTTCAATTTTAAAAGCATCAACTCCCGCATCAATGAGTTCTCTGATATGATGAACTGTATTTAAGTCCTTCATTGAAAGTAAAAAGCCGTTTCGGATAACCTTTCCGTTCGTATCAGTTAAACGATAGTACTTTCTGCAAGGTTGTGCACACATACCGCGATTTCCACTTCGGCCGCCGATTAAACTGCTCATTAAACATTGACCGGATCGCGAAAAACACAAAGCACCATGAACAAAAACTTTTATTTCAATGCGTGTATTTTTTTTGATCTCCTTAATTTCATCCAAAGGCATTTCTCTTGGCAATACCACACGATAAAAACCAAGATCTTCAAAAAAGCGAACGCCATCCAATCCCCCAATAGATGCCTGAGTGCTGGTTTGAAGCTTTATTTCTGGATAATGTTTTCTGATCCAGGCTATTAAACCTGGATCCTGTATGATCATCCCATCTATGTCAGCATGGTATAGAAAATCAACATAACGAATCACATCATCCCATTCCTGATCTTTGATTAATATATTGAGTGTAATATATGCCTTAACTTTATTTTGGTGGCACAAACGTACAATATGCTTAATAGACCGGAGTTCTATGTTTTCTGCTCTTAGTCGTGCATTAAATAATGGACCGCCAAAATATACAGCATCAGCGCCAGCCCGTATGGCAGCTATCACTTCAGCATAATTACCAGCTGGTGCTAATACTTCAGGAAAATGACTTGATTCTTTCATTGATTAAAACTTATCCTCACACCATGAATTTCTATTTTCTTCGTCTTCTAATCGCCTGTACTTGATAATAGCGAAAAACTAAAGCACACGGAATTAGTATAATAAGAAAAATGATGAAATAATCAAAAAATCCGCGACGATGAACTGTTTTAGATGCGTACAGCGGCACTTGTTTCACAATTCGGCCATTCT
This sequence comes from uncultured Eubacteriaceae bacterium, assembly GCA_945867155.1. Lineage (GTDB taxonomy): Bacteria > Bacillota > Clostridia > Eubacteriales > Eubacteriaceae > Pseudoramibacter. The sequence goes on from CAMBHL010000003.1 coordinate 18,712, forward strand.
TCTTCACCACAAAACTTCCAACTCTTTGCTTTTTTTTGACTGTCTGCAGCAATTTATACGATTGCCCTTCTTTTTTAAACTCTGCTGAGTTTAGTTTTAATTGTGTTTTATAAGCTTTCTTTTGATTTTTGTCAACATATGACGAAATTTGCTTATTTGCCGTTAACGTCAAGTTTTTTGAATTGGCAATTCGAACATGTTTGAGGTGAACCGTTTTATAAGTGCCATCTTTTTTTGTCCAATTTACCTTTTGATAGTCTATATTAAATGTATTCACCACGCCATTGGCTTGATTCCAAAGATTATTATCGCCATGCAAGATAACCGCAATCATCGTTTTGTCTTTATATTTTGAAGAAAAGACCAGACAATGTCCCGCTTTATCAGTGTGACCTGTTTTTACTCCTGTGACATATGGATTATATTCTTTGCCGTCATAGGAAGACCCTGTGACTTGCGGCAAATCTTCGGTACTGATAAGCAATGCATTGGTATTAATCCACTTTTTATCTCCGCTTTTTAAATGACAAGTATATACTTTTGTTTTAACAATATTGTCAATTTCCTTGTATTTCATCAAATGAATGGCGATTTTTGCCAAATCTGCTGCAGTTGTATAGTGATTGTCATCGTGATAACCATGCGGATTCACAAAATGAGAATTTTTCAGCTTTAATTTTTTTGCTTCTTTATTCATTAAAGCCACAAATCGTGCGATTGCTTTGTCTGTACTCAATTTTGAATTATGTGCATCCATACGGCCAATATTCGTTGCAATAGTCATCGCAGCGTCATTACCTGACGGAAGCAACAAGCCATAAAGCAATTGACGCCATGTTAAAACATCGCCCTTACGAATATCCGCCTTTGAAGAATCTCCGCTAATTTCATTGACTTCATCTCCAACTTTAACTTTCTGATTCAATTTATTCTTTACATAATGCATGGCAACTAAAGCTGTCATCGTTTTAGTCGTACTCGCGGGATACATCTTTTGATATGCATTTTGTTGCACAATAACGTCTCCTGTCTTAGTATCAACCGCATATACAGCTTCATCTCCATTAAAAGCTGGCATTGCAGCCATAACGGGGGAACCAGCCAATACCAAAACAAAAAACAACGAAAGAAAAGTAACGATAATTTTATTTCGATTCTTTTTGGATATATGTAAGTTCATCAAAAATTTCCTGATTCTGTCGAATTTTTTCTTCATTTCCAATTACGCAAAGGGCATTTTGATCAACAACCGCATTAATTATATCTCCGCAGTCTCTTAGGTCATTGACTGTTGTCCCTAAAATTTGATCTCTTTCTTCCTGGATCCAATCCGGCGTTTGATCTGTAAAGAATTGACGGTCTTCAACATATGACTGCATGGCTAAGGATAATGGGTGATCTTTGGTTGAGATAGAACCAATAATTGCCTTTTCTAATTCTCTCTGACTCATTTGCATTTCTTTCACATATGCACCAGCTTGATTATAGGCTTGAATTGTTTGCTTAACATGTGGATCCCGATAAGAAGTGAAAATCAAGTCTCCTGATTTTGATATTGACAGACCTGTTCCATAAGCACCACCCTTGACTCGGACTCGATTCCATAAATATCCCATGTCCATTATCGTTTTGAGGACGAATAAAGTTCCATTATAATCATGCCCTAATTCTTGAATGTTAAATCCTTTTGCAACATAATTCACTTTTGATGAAGTCATAATCCCTTCATTCAATTTTTCAGTTACAAAATGATAATCATAATTATCTAAAATGTTATTTTTCAGCTTTTCTAGGATTGTGCGCACAGCATGGTAAACTTTATTTTGATTTTCTTCCTCGCAACTAATAGATAATGTCAGATTCTGTAAATTAAATATACGATCGAAGACGCTTGTTAACTGAGTGGACAGCTGTTCAAACTTTACGTCAAATTGCTGACAGATTGAAGATAAGAAGCGGCCAAAATCAATACCGCCTAATTGTTGATATAAGGCTGCCGATTGTGAATAATATGACTGAAGCCGCTGAGAAGCCAATACATTTCCAGATGTTAAAAACTGATTTTCAAATTTGATCTGATGTTCTTGCAAAATTGCTTTGATAATGTCCTTTTCATCAAAGTGTGAAGCTGTCATCCCCTGAATCATTAATTGAAGTAAAACATCTAATTGATCAATTAATGCTTTCCCACCAATGGACAAATAAGCGCGATACTGTCCTGCTTTCTGTACGCTGTCCAGAACTTCCAAATTTGTTGAAATTCCGCCTGTATAGATTTGAATTGCTTGGTCCATTTCATTAACTGAATACAAATCTGTACGAACGTTAAAAAGCAGTTTATTTAGTATTCCTAATATAGGCAAATCTTCTTGCGGAATTGCATGAATATCAAAATAGAATTTAAGATAAACAACACCATTTGTCGGTACCGGATGCCACAACACAAAACGATCATTTAATAATCCCCGTGTTAATTTGGATGCTTTTGCTTTTGTATCTAAGTCAGAAAGCTCCAATTTAGGAATAGTCGCAAGTTGTTCTGGCGTATCTTCACGATTTTGATACGCTGCCAATTCATGCGTTTCTTGTATGATGGCATCAATTTCTTTGTCAGATAGGCTTGCACGATAACAATTTAATTTTTCGGATAATTTTTTCGCATTCTTCGACGCCAAATCTGGATCCGGTATTAAAGTCACTACCGCTTGGTGCGGATTGTGAATTAAAAATTGAGCGATCATTTTTTCAAATCCGCCATGGTGAGCCATTTGATTGACATGTTCCAGAGCTTGATCTGTTCTCAAATGGTTCAGTGGATCTTGATGATAAAGCCAGGTATCCATCAATTCCAAACCAAACATTAAGCCAGAAGGATAAGTGCCAAAATCCTTTTCTTTTAAGGCAAACGCTGTCGAATTGATACCTGCTTTGAGCAATTGGGGATCAATACCTTCCTGACAGATTTGTTTAAGAACTTTATCAATTGTCGATAAAACTTTCTTTTTACTTCCCGTTTCAACATTTTTCAATGTGATTGAAAAATAAGGCTGCTGCATCGATGTTGTGTAAGAATAATTGATATCATCACAAATATTTAAATCCAGCAAAGCTTTTTTCAGAGGATAAGAATTTTCTCCTAATAAAATACCTGCTAAAATATCAAATGCCAGCCAGGAATCTTTTAAATCATTTAATACCCAGCCTACCGTCAGATAATTTTTGTGATCTAATTGTTTTTGCCCAGACAATGGATAATAGCCTTTTGATTCTACTGGATGTGAAAAAGGTTCTTGAATTTTGATTTCAGAATCAATGGCTTTATATTCATAATTTGACAAATATTCCTGATCCAAATAGGCAAGATGTTTTTGAATATCGCCGTTTCCATAAAAATAAATAAAAGCATTTGAAGGATGGTAAAATGTACGATGAAAATTCAAAAATTCTTCATAGCTAAGATCTGGAATTTCATCTGGAAATCCACCTGACTCCTTTCCGTAAATGGTATCAGGATACAGCTGTTTCATGAGCTCATTTTGAAGAATTTCCTCTGGACTCGAATAAACACCTTTCATTTCATTGTAAACCACACCATTATACGTTAATGGATCCTGACGGCTATTTAACTGATAATGCCAGCCTTCCTGTTCAAATATTTTTTTATTATTATAAATATTAGGATAAAAAACGCCATCCAGATAAACATCAATTAAATTCATAAAATCTTTATCATTTGTGCTTGCGACCGGATAGACTGTCTTATCAGGATATGTCATGGCATTTAAAAACGTATTCACCGACCCTTTTACAAGTTCAACAAATGGTTCTTTAACTGGATATTTTCTAGAGCCATCCAACACAGAATGTTCTGTAATATGGGCAACGCCAGTACTATTGTCTGATGGCGTTTTAAAAGCAATATGAAATACCTTATTATTGTCATCATTGGATAAATACAAAAGTGGCGTTTGCGTCTTTTCGTAAATAAAATAATACGCAGTCCCATGAATTTCTTCTAAATACTCCTTGTAACACAGCCTAAAGCCATGAACGATTTCATTGTTTTTTTCTTTCATGAATTCTCCTGTCGACATTTATTTTAATTTTTTCAACTCATCCAAACGGTGCTTTATCTTTTTTTCAAAACCATTTTCTGTTGGTAAATAAAATGATTTTTCATAAAGATCATCAGGCAAATACTGTTGTACAACATAATGGTTGGGATAATCGTGGGGAAATTTATACACAGCTCCATTATTAAGCTCTTTTGACCCCTTATAATGTGTATCTCTCAAATGAGGTGGGACTTGGCCATCCGACTCATATCGAACGGCATGATTTGCTTTCTGAATTGCAACATTTGAAGCATTCGATTTTGGAGCAGACGCTAAAAAAGTTGCTGCCTGTGACAGATTAATTTGCGCTTCAGGCAGGCCAACACGGTCTAACGCTTGAGCAGCTGCTACAGCCACAACCAAAGCTAAAGGCTGCGCATTTCCGATATCTTCTGACGCTGAAATAATCATTCGGCGTGCAATAAATTTAGGGTCTTCTCCGGAATCCAGCATTTTCGCCATCCAAAATACTGCTGCATCAGGATCTGAGCCACGAATGCTTTTGATGAATGCAGAAATTGTATCGTAGTGAGCATTTCCGTTTTTATCATAGTTCAAAGCTTTTCTCTGGATGCATTCTTGCGCAGTGCTTAAATCAATGTGGATTTTCCCATCAGCATCCTTATCGGAAGTTAATACGGCTAATTCCAAGGCATTGAGGGCTTTACGAACATCCCCATTAGACATTTCGGCAAAATGCTCTTTCGCTTCTTCTGTGATTTCGACATGCATCATTCCCAATCCTTTATCTTGGTCTGCAATCGCATGATCAATCACTTTTTTGATATCTTTTTTCTCAAGAGGTAAAAATTTGAAAATCGTCGACCTCGATATTAATGCTGAATTGATTTCAAAATACGGATTTTCGGTTGTCGCGCCAATTAAGATAATCTCACCTTTTTCAACGCTGGGAAGCAATGCATCTTGCTGAGATTTGTTAAAACGGTGAATTTCATCTATAAATAAAATTGTTTTGCGATTGTACAATACAATATTTTGCTGCGCTTGCTTAACGGCTTTTTCAATCTCTTTTTTCCCTGAGGTAACAGCATTTAAAATTTGGAAATCTGCCTTTGTTTGATTTGCAATAATATTCGCAAGTGTTGTCTTTCCTGTACCAGGCGGCCCATAAAATATGGCTGAAGTCAAGTGATCACTTTGAATAAGCCGGCTTAATAACTTTCCTTTTCCAACCACTTGCTGCTGTCCATAAAATTCTTCAAGTGTTGTCGGTCGCATTCGTGCAGCTAAAGGCTCGTTTTGCTTCATAGTTTTTTTATAAGACAAATCAAAAATACTCGCTTGCATCGTAGCTTCGAATATCTCCCTTCATACAAAAAAAATCCGGAAATAAATCCCGGAATCTTTTTTAATATTATGCAGCAATCACAGCGTACATAAAAGCTGATAACATGAATACAATTGCTGAAATAATGGTCACCTTTTCGAGGAAAGCATCAAATCCTCGCGCTTTATGTTTGCCAAAAAGAGTTTCTGCACCGCCTTCAATTGCACCAAGCCCTTGAGTTTTAACCGGTGACATCAACACACTAATGATCACTGCAAAGCTCGATATGATCATCAATGCAACTAAAAAAGTATCCAATACTCTAACCTCCAACTTTTTATTTTTTTATTGTATCATACGGAGCGTAAATTGCAAGCTGAGAAATAGCCCAAAAATAAAGGAGCTGTACATCAAGTACAGCTCCTTATTATTCTCATGATTATTCGAAGTTCACAATTTTTGCAAAATCAGCTGTTAAACTTGCACCGCCGACCAGTGCCCCATCGATATTTTCCATGCTCATCAGTGATTGAACATTGTTTGGTTTTACTGATCCGCCATATTGAATGCGTGTTGCTTCTGCCGCCGCTTCACCGAACATCTTGCTGATCGCTTCACGAATCCAGCCGCAAACTTCATCTGCTTGTTCTTTGCTGGCTGTTTTTCCTGTACCAATTGCCCAGATCGGTTCATAAGCAACAATAACTTTTGTAACATCTTCAACATTGGCTAAATCTTTTTTAATTTGTCCAACTACTTTTTCCTGAGCCTTGCCCGCTTCACGTTCTTCTAAAGTTTCACCGCAGCAAACAATAGGTGTTAAGCCGAGCTTTAATGCTTTAAGAACTTTTTTATTGACGCTGTCATCTGTTTCAGCAAAATACTGTCTTCTTTCGCTGTGTCCAATAATGACGTAGCGAACCCCAAGATCTTTTAACATTTCTCCGGAAACTTCACCAGTATATGCACCCTTTTCTTCATAGAACATATTTTGAGCACCGATCCCGACATTCGTTCCCTTTGTTAATTCAACAGCCTTCGGTAAATCAATAAATGGTGGTGCAAAAACAACTTCTGCCTTTGCATCTTTCACCAGAGGAATCAGCGTCTTAATTAATTCTTCCGTTTCCGCCACATTTTTGTTCATTTTCCAGTTTCCTGCTATAACAGGTCTTCTTGCCATAATCATACACCTCTCTATTTATCTTCTAACACAGCAATACCTGGTAATACTTTGCCTTCCATGAATTCCAACGAAGCGCCGCCGCCTGTTGAAATATGGCTGATTTTATCAGCAAATCCCAATTGTTTGACCGCAGCTGCAGAGTCACCACCGCCAATGATCGTAGTTGCCTGGGATTCTGCCATCGCCTTCGCTACTGCCTTCGTGCCTTCAGCATACGTCGGGAATTCAAATACCCCCATTGGACCATTCCAAATAACGGTTTTTGCTTTCTTAATAACATCAGCATAAAGTTCCCGTGTTTTAGGCCCGATATCCATTCCCATTTGATCGTTTGGCATCGCATTAGAAGCTACAACTGTCGGTTCCGCATCGGCTGCAAATTCATGTGCCACAACATTATCAAGTGGAAGATAAAGTTTTACACCTTTTTCTCCTGCTTGTTTTAACAATCCAGCTGCAAGGTCCACTTTGTCTTCTTCTAAAAGAGAAGTCCCAATTTCATACCCTTGTGCTTTATAAAAAGTGTAGGCCATGCCACCGCCAATAATCAGCGCATCGACTTTATCAAGCAAGTTCGTGATGACGCCAATTTTGTCAGAAACTTTAGCACCACCCAAAATCGCAACAAATGGATGTTCCGGATTATCTAACGCACCGCCAATAAATTTTAATTCTTTTTGAATTAAGAAACCTGAAACTGCTGGCAAGTATTTCGCGATGCCTTCCGTCGAAGCGTGAGCACGGTGGCAGGAGCCAAATGCATCATCCACATAAATATCTGCAAGGCTCGCTAAATCTTTTGCAAAGGCCGGATCATTCTTCTTTTCTTCAGGACGAAATCTTGTATTCTGAAGCAACAGGACTTCTCCTGGCTTCAATGACGCAGCTGCTTTTTTCGTCACATCGCCAACAACTTCTCCATCATCATTGAAAATAACAGAAAGTCCCAATTTGTCTGATAATGCTTTCGCAACAGGTGCTAAAGAATACTTAGCTTCCGGTTTATTCGCCGGTCTGCCCAAATGGCTCATCAAGATCAATGCAGCACCTTGATCAAGAATATATTTGATGGTTGGCAAAGCTGCTTCAATTCTGGTATCATCAGTGATTTCACCTGCTTCGTTTAATGGCACATTAAAATCAGCACGCATGATCACTTTTTTGTTTTTCAGATCGATATCTTTTACAGTTTTCTTCATTTTTTATCCTCTGTGAAAAAATAAGGGCCGCAATAAAAACGGCCCTTCGTCCCACTAACACCGTTTAGCGTGTTCTAAATCCAGCTGTTAGTTTAATTCTGCAAAATATTTAATGGTTCTGACCATCTGGCTTGTGTATGAATTTTCGTTATCATACCAAGAAACCACTTGAACTTCTGTTGTACCATTATCTAATGGCAGTACCATGGTCTGGGTTGCATCGAATAATGAACCGTAGCGCATGCCAACAATATCAGAAGAAACAATTTCATCTGTATTATAACCAAATGATTCATTGGACGCTGCTTTCATCGCTGCATTCACCTGATCAACAGTGACATCACCTTTAACGACTGCTGTCAAAATAGTTGTTGATCCGTCTGGAGTCGGTACGCGCTGTGCGGCACCAATTAATTTGCCGTTTAATTCTGGAATAACCAGACCGATTGCCTTTGCAGCACCCGAAGAAGTCGGTACAATGTTAGCTGCTGCAGCACGTGATCTTCTCAAATTGCCTTTTCTCTGCGGGCCATCAAGTGTCATCTGATCGCCAGTATAAGCGTGAATCGTGCACATGATCCCTGACTGAACTTCTGCAAGATCATTTAATGCTTTTGCCATTGGAGCCAAGCAGTTTGTTGTACAGGATGCTGCAGAGATAATCTTGTCATCAGGCGTTAATGTCTTGTGATTGACGTTATAAACGATTGTCGGTAAATCTTTTCCAGCTGGAGCAGAAATAACAACTTTCTTTGCGCCTGCTTTTAAGTGAGCGCTTGCCTTTTCTTTAGAAGTAAAGAAGCCTGTGCATTCCAGTACAACATCAACATCTAAATCACCCCAAGGCAATTCAGAAGGATCTGGCTTGGAATAAATTTCAATTTCAGTGCCGTTAACAACGATAGAATGTTCTTTTGCTTCAACGCTATCTGCATATTTATAATTGCCGTGTGCTGTATCATATTTCAGCAAATAAGCCAGCATCTTTGGGCTGGTCAAATCGTTGATTGCAACAACTTCATAGCCTTCGGCATCAAACATTTGTCTAAATGCGAGACGACCGATTCTACCAAAACCATTAATAGCAACTTTTACAGACATAATTGCCTCCTTAAAAATAATAAACTCATTTATTTAACTCACGGACGATTTTCTTTGCAGCAGATTCATCCGTAATTAACGTAACACCAGACTGAAGTCTGCAAACGCCGATAATGGCATCTACCTTTCCTTCTCCGCCTGCAATCGCAATTTTTTCTGGAATATTTTTATAATCATCGATATCAACACCGATCGTGCTGGATGGTTTTACAATATGGCCATTATAATCAAAATAATAACCAAATGCCTCACCCACTGCACCAGCTTCAATTAAGGCTTGACGTTCTTCTAAAGAAACATTTCGCCATTCAGACAACACATCTGCTCTACCTACACCAAATATAAAGACATCGATATGTTCCATTTTATCAAAAACGCGTTTGATTTCTGGATAATCCTTAAGCGCATCCAACAAATGTATATCTATATTATCTGGTAAGTGCAGTAGCTCATACTTAGCGTGCAGCTTTAAGGCCATTTCAGCAACGACATTATTAGCTTGAGTGGCATGGCTTTTCCCGATTCCACCTCTCGCCGGTATGATATAAAGATCCGGATAAAGCGCATCTTTCATCTGGTCTGCAACAGCAGCTGTGCTTACGCCTCCAGTAAGTGCCAAAACATCTTGATATTTTAGAACAGTCATCAAATAATCTGCTGCCGACTTTCCCATGAAATTAATCACTTGATAATTCTTGTCAATATTTCCTGGGCACACAATTGCTTTGTTGAGATTGAGCAATTTGCACAACGTGCTTTCTAATTGTTCAATGCCATTGTATGTATACAGCATAGACTTCATATCTTCAATGATGCTGTCACCTAACTCCGTTAAAATGACACCTTGTCGCTCCACATCTATCAGCTTTTGTTCTTGAAGAAACTCAATTTCATTACGAATTTGTCGTTCACTCATGTCTAAAGTATAGGCAAGATTTCTTCTTCCGACAGGGCCTTCGCTTTTTATGGTAGATAAAATATCATACCTAAGTTCAATCAATGCGCTGATTTCTGGCACAACAAGTCGTTGTAGATCAACTAGCTTTCTGCTGATTTCCAAATGATTATCGGCCATTCTAACTCTCCTGTATCTCCTATGTCGATTATCAATAAGTAAACAAGATGGTTAATTGCGTTCCCACCTTTCACGGCTTATTATAAATAATTTTTTCGCAGATTTCAAGAGTTTTTATAAATAAATATAATTTTTTGAACTTTTTTGGAATTTTTTAATCATTATTTTTTATTTACAGTATTTTTACCTTTAGATGATTTTTATTTGTATTTTTATTGGGACAATTTTGTCCCGCATTTTTTTGCTGATATTAAGCGCGAATAGCCACTTGTATTCTAACCATGCTTTGAATATAATGTAAATATTATATCTATACAAAAGGGAGTTTAATATGAGAGCTGTTGTAACCGTTATAGGCAAAGATAAAATCGGTGTTATTTATCGGGTTTCTGAAATATTATCGCAGTCAAAAGTAAATATTGAAGACATCAGTCAGACCATCCTTCAAGATGTGTTTACAATGGTCATGCTGGTAGACCTTTCAAAATCTAATTGTCAGTTTTCTGAACTCAAAGATCGTTTAGACGCTTTAGGCAAGGAAATTGGAATGACAATCCGGATCCAAAATGAAGACATTTTTAATGCAATGCATACAATTTAAAAGGAGATATTATGGCATTATTTAAAGATATTATGGAAACCGTTCGAATGATTGATAAAGAAAATCTTGACATTCGAACCACAACAATGGGCATTTCCTTATTAGATTGTATTGATCATGATCCGCATAAATCCCAAACACGTATTTATGATAAAATCACTCATTCTGCTGAACACTTGGTTGAAGAAGCGGATAAAATTGCATCTGAAATTGGCATCCCAATTGTGAATAAGCGCATTTCAGTAACACCGATGGCATTAATTGCAGGCGCCACCGATCTTAAAAATTATGCACCTTTTGCTGAAACACTTGACCGTGCAGCAGCCGAAGTCGGGGTGAATTATATTGGCGGCTTTTCAGCTCTCGTCCCTAAAGGCGCAACAAAAGCTGATAATATCTTAATCCAGTCCATTCCAGAAGCGTTAGCCTCAACAGAACATGTCTGTGCTTCTGTCAATATCGGCTCGACAAAAGCTGGCATTAATATGGATTGTGTAAAACTAATGGGCCATATTGTAAAGCAATGTGCTGAATTGACAAAAGATAATGAATCTGTTGGCGCTTCAAAACTTGTAGTATTTTGCAATGCCGTTGAAGATAATCCCTTCATGGCGGGTGCTTTTCACGGTGTAGGGCAGCCGGATAAGGTGTTGCATGTCGGCGTCAGCGGACCTGGGGTTGTAAAAGTCGCTCTTGAAAAAAATCAACATGCGACAATGGATGAATTAGCCGAAATCATTAAAAAAACCGCTTTTAAAATCACGCGGGCCGGTCAATTTGTCGGGACAACTGTTGCGAAGCGTTTAAATATTCCATTCGGAATTTTAGATCTTTCACTGGCACCTACTCCTGCAATCGGAGATTCTGTAGCAAGAATTATCGAAGAGATGGGAATCCAACATTGTGGAGGGCCTGGTACGACAGCAGCATTAGCCATGCTCAATGATGCCGTAAAAAAAGGCGGTATCATGGCTTCTACTTCTGTAGGCGGACTTTCAGGCGCTTTTATCCCAGTCTCTGAAGATGAAGGTATGATTAGTGCCGCTCGGAACGGACACATTACAATAGAAAAACTGGAAGCGATGACCTGTGTCTGTTCTGTAGGGCTCGATATGATTGCCATTCCAGGAGATACACCCGATGATACGATTTCAGCGATAATCGCTGATGAAGCTGCCATTGGGATGGTAAATAACAAAACAACAGCATGCCGTCTCATCCCTGCGATTGGAAAAACTGTTGGTGATGAAGTCACTTATGGTGGACTTTTTGGATCAGCTCCCGTTATGCCTGTTAACTTATCCGATGCTTCTGTTTTTGTTAATCGCGGTGGAAAAATTCCTGCACCAATTCATTCGTTTAAAAACTAATTGATTATACGGTACGAAAGTGAAAAATATGGAAAATACAGAAAATATGCGGTTAAATAATAATACTTCTTATGTCGCATCCCAAGAACTGTTAGATGTTGTGAATATTGCCATTACGCTTGAAAAGCCATTGCTCATTAAAGGCGAACCTGGAACCGGAAAAACGATGTTGGCCCATGCCATTGCCGAATCAATGAACAAGCCCCTACTCATATGGAATATTAAATCAACAACAAAAGCTCAGGATGGACTATACACTTATGATGTTGTTCAGCGTCTTTATGACAGCCAATTTGGTGAAAATGTTGATGATATTCGAAAATACATCCATTATGGGAAAATGGGTGAAGCTTTTATGTCAGACGAACAGGTTGTGCTGTTAATCGATGAAATCGACAAAGCAGACTTGGAGTTCCCTAACGACTTGCTTTGGGAAATGGATCAAATGGAATTTTACGTCAAAGAAACACACGAAACCATTCGCGCCAATCATCGGCCAATCGTCATTATTACCTCTAACGCCGAAAAAGAACTTCCTGATGCTTTTTTACGGCGCTGCATTTTTCATTATATTCAATTTCCTGATGCAAATCAGATGAAAAAAATCATCAGCGCTCATTTTGATCATATTGACGAAGACCTCGTCAATCAGGCCATGCAGACTTTTTATAAAATTCGAGAGGTAAAAAACCTTTCAAAGCGGCCGAGTACCTCTGAACTCATTGACTGGCTTCGCGCACTCATCGCAGGCGGTATTAATCCTGACGTGATCCGGAAAGCACTTCCATACAGTGGTGTTCTTCTAAAAAAAGACCAGGATATTGATCTCGTAGAAAAAGAATTCCATCCCAATATTCGCCGCCATGTTCATTGATTTTTTCTTTTTTCTCCGCAGTCATGGTATCCGCGTTTCAATTGGAGAATGGCTTGTCTTGTTGGACGGAATGCATAAAAATTTACATTGCAATACACTTCATGGTTTTTACATTTTGTGTCGCTCAATTGTGGTAAGAAATGAAAGTGAATACGATCTTTTTGACGTTGCCTTTGATGAGTATTTTCATAATTTGCCTCCTCAATCGACATTGCCAAAAGAGCTTCAGCAGCTTAACCAAATTGACATTATTGATCTAGAAATGGAATTAAAAGATCAAATGAACACAATGGAGATTGACAGCTCTGACAGTGAAGATACAAACATCAATTCAACAGGACTGCAGATGCCGGGATCTGCTTCAGGCGGCGGCCGCTCTTCCATTCGGGGCAGACGAAAATTCAGAGATTTCCGAAAAGACAATCATTTAGATACACGCCAATTTCAAATGGCCTTTCGTCTATTAAGAAATCTCTCAACTCAAAATGACACTTCTGAATTGGAATTCGATATTGATCAAACGATCAAAAGTACTTGCGATATGGGCGGCATGTTAAAAGTTGAATATCGAAAACCAAGACGCAATAGTATTCGTGTCTTGCTGTTTATTGACAGTGGCGGTTCAATGAGCGGCTATGCGAGACTGTGCTCTGAACTTTTTCAAGCTGCAACAGCTTCACGTCATTTAAAAGAACTGCAGACCTATTATTTTCATAACTGCATTTACTCTGCTATTGACAAAGAACCAACACTTTCGATGAAAAAGGGAGTCTCTCTTGATCAGCTTATTGCTCAATGCAATGAAAAGTACAGAGTCATTATTGTCGGAGATGCTGAAATGCATCCTTATGAGCTTTCCGGAAGTGAATACGACTGGGTGGCAAATAAGCCTGGAGAACCTGGTATAGCGTGCTTAAAAAAAATCAAGCTTCATTTTCCTCATACGATTTGGCTCAATCCCACACCGATGCCTACTGTTCATGATGCTTGGACCGATACCCATTTTGAAATTGCAGATCTCATTGATATGTATGATTTAACGCTGCAGGGTCTTGAAGATGGGTTTAAGTTTTTACTTTCTGGCCGTAAATAAGATTATGCTTCCCGGGATGGCAAAGATACAATTGCCTCTGCATTTGTATGCACAACGCCATCCTGACGAGTTGCTTTCATATCCAATTCAATAAGATGTTCTTTCCCATTTGTCAATTTTCCAACTACAACGCCACTTTGAATGGATAAATCTCCATAATATAATGCACGTCTACAATGGCAATCCAACACTTTCAAAAATCCCTGATCTCCCATCCAATCGCTAATGGTCTTTGCTATGATCGCCTGATTATGAATACCATAAGCAATTGCACGCTTGGAACCTTCAGTCTGTGCAATTAGATCTGTCGCATGACGATCAATTGGATTTCTGTATGCTCCCGTCTGAGGATCTATGATTCCACGTGCTTTCCATTTTCGAAGAGCACCCCATTTTGTTGAAAAAGCATTAGACACACCAATTGCCGCCATTAATGATATCCCATCCGATTCATCGTAAGGACCTATCCATTCTTCCGAGATTTTTTCGCCGATTTCGACATCTTCCCAATATCGTGGAATTGCTCCTCTTCTAAAATCACCATCAAATTGTTGGTCTAGATTATGATAGAGTTGTTTCAATATTTTTTCTGAATAATGCGGCCGTTTTTCCACAGCTTTAGGTTTTTTCTCAGATTTTGACTTTTCGGGGGAAAGACATTTAATAATCGTTCTCGCGGTTAATGTTGCGACTCTTTGATCTTTTGAATTCATCAGCGTGATAGAATGCCTCCGCATTAATATTCTGTTTTCAGATTCCGGCCGAGAAATCTCTTCAATTCCCAGATAACGGTTTTCCGCCCAAAAGGAATCATCCGGTCTGATTTGTTCCCATCTCTCCCATTTTGTTCCAGCATCATAAATTTTTATTCCCGGAACACGGGGATATTCTCCCTTGATAAAAGTCGAAACAATGCAGCTTTCCAGTAGAGGCGGTGCGATTATCCCATGCCATTGGCTTTTCTTTGCATAAAGGGGATTGGTATAAAGAGGGTTAGAATCGCCCAACGCTCTCGCAAAACGTCCTATGGTATCGATGGTCACGGTTTGATTATAAAGTCCTCCTCCTGAGCGGTCACGGTCATCTTGACAATAAATACGGTAAATTGGCAATATCTTTCCAATTTTTTCATTCTCGCTTTTTATATAATGATTTATACGTGCCTGCCATTCACTATTTTCCATATATGCCTCCAAATAATTGCCAATTTATAATGCTAAATCTTATTTTTTTTATGCTATAATAAATCAAATTCTTTTTCAAGATTTGAGGAGCGATTATGACTGAAAATAATTTATTAAATTCACCAGATAACGAAAAAATTCCTTCTCGCAAAACGCCAAATATTCAAACCAAATTGCGGCATCAAATCCTTCATATGCCTGAAATCATTCAAGAAGCAAGCGGCATTCGCATTTATGGAAGAACAATAAAAAGCATCATTTTTACAACGGATTTAGCCATCATCAAAAATTGTGATGCTGATGCTGTTTTCGCCGTTTATCCTTTTACGCCTCAGCAGTCGATTAGTGACGCCATTATTAAAGCGTCAAGTATTCCTGTTTTCTGCGGATGCGGTGGAGGCACAACCAGAGGACTGCGTACGATTTCACTTGCAAAAGATGTTGAATGCCAAGGCGCTTTCGGAGTCGTTCTTAATTCACCGATTACAAATGCCAATTTAAAAGCCGTCTCATCTTCTATTGATATCCCAACAATTATTACAGTCGTCAGTCCGAAAACAAATATTGAAGCCCGCATCAATGCGGGAGCTGCCATACTGAATGTTGCTGGTGGAAAAAACACCCGTGATATTGTAAGCCGCATTAGAGAAACACATCCTGATATTCCGATCATTGCTACCGGCGGCAATACGAAATCTGATATTTTATCTACCATTAATGCCGGTGCCAATGCTGTGACCATTACACCGCCAAATACTGCCGATCTCTTTACTGAAATGATGAACAACTATCGGGAAAATGCAGATCAATATATACACAATGATGACAAAGGATTTGCTCAACTCGTATACGAATATGTTTCGAAAGCACACTCAGACCGCCATCATGATTAAACAAAAAACGTGACAGCTTTTAGCTGCCACGTTTTTCTCGTAATTATTCGCAAACTGATAAAATCAGCCTGGAGGCCACTTCATACTGCGGCCTGCTAAAAAATGGAAATGCAAATGCGGAACAGTCTGCCCGCCATCTTGTCCACAATTGTTGACAACACGAAATCCATCTTCTGCAACTCCCATTTTAATGGCTAGACGGCTAATGACCGTCTGGACTTTACCCATAATAGGATCTCCGGCTGGAACCGCTAAAATAGAATCGTAATGCTGTTTTGGAATGATGACAAGATGAATAGGCGCCTGGGGATCGATATCTTTAAAGACTAAAATATCATCATCCTCATATACCTTGTCAGACGGCACTTCACCGTCGACAATTTTGCAGAAAAGACATTCTTCTGCCACAATTGTTCTCCTTTCTATTTTTTGATTTCAGTGCCTCTCATAAGATCACTGCCTTTTGTATAGTGTAACACAATTTCTTTAATTTTGCCCAAGCTCTTTAATTCCGCGGGCATTTCCACCGGAATATAATTAGGCGTATGTCCCGTCATTTGTCCATTATCATGGATTTGTTCAAATAATACTGGCTGTACGCGCCCATCATTTTCCAATAAAAAGTTTTCTTCCTGGGTTTTAGACAAAGCAATCAATTCCTGACTTCTTTGATGCTGTACTTCTGCATCAACCTGATTTGGGAAATCGTAAGCTGGTGTTCCTTTTCGGCGGGAATATTTAAAAACGTGAATTTTATAAAAATTAATCTTCTCAAGGGTTTCCTTTGTCTGACAAAACTCTTCATCTGTCTCCCCTGGAAAGCCAACAATAATATCTGTCGTTAAAGCCGGAAATGTAAAATAGCGCCGAATATAACCCACAATTTCTTGAAATTGCTGAATGGTATATTTTCTATTCATCCGCTTTAATGTCGCATCACAACCGCTTTGGAGGGAAAGATGAAATTGAGGGCAGATGCCTGGAATAGTTGCCATTTTTTTGACAAATGCCTCTGTCATCAGTAAAGGTTCAATAGAACCCAAGCGAATTCTTTCCACCCCATTTATTTTTGATACGGCTTCTAACAGGGTCAATAAATTAATCTCCTTATGCAAATCTTTGCCATAAGAAGCAATATGAATCCCAGAGAAAACAAATTCACGGTATCCATCTTCAGCTAATTTTGTTACTTCCTCGCATACAGATTGAATCGAACGGCTGCGAACCGGTCCCCGAGCATAAGGAATAATACAATATGAACAGAATTGATTGCAGCCATCCTGAACTTTTATAAAAGCCCGTGTATGGTGCCGCTGTTCGGCAATCGGCATATCTTCGAATGTACGATTGTCCCATACATTTTCCACATAACTTTCTCGATGATGATCATTTAAAAATTTTTCAACCTCATCTACAATTTTACCACGATGGGTTGTTCCTAATATGATATCAACTTCATCAACCGCTGCAACTTCATCAGGCGCAACTTGGGCATAACAGCCTGTGGCTACGATAACCGCATTTGGATTTTTCCGTTTTGCGCGCCGCAGAATCTGCCGGCTTTTTCGATCTCCCAAATGCGTCACTGTGCAGGTATTAATGACATAGATATCCGCTGCGTCGTTAAAATCAACATTTTGATACCCTGCTTTCTGAAAAAGTGCGCACATTGATTCTGTATCAAAATCATTGACCTTACATCCTAAATTATAAAAAGCGACTTTCTTTTTTTCCATATTTTCCTTTTATTCTAATGCAAAATTAAGCTGAGAACAGCATACAATTCCAGCTGTTTCTGTTCTTAATATTCTTCTCCCCAATGTAATGCATTCGACTCCAAGATTTTTTAATGCTTCAATTTCATCTTCAGAGAATCCACCTTCCGGCCCAACAAATAAATTGATCCGGTCTTGATGTCCCTGCCATTTTTGAATAACTTCTTTTAATGAAGTCCTTTGCTCATTCTCATAGGCGACAAGGCTTGTTCCCTTTAATTGGCCAACTGATGACAATTGTATAGGGTAATGAATTTTGGGAATAATTCCACGCTTCGACTGCTGAGCCGCAGATTTTGCTATTTTCTGCCATCGTTCAACCTTTTTTTCAGACGCCTTTTCATTTAAATGAACAACACAAAACTTCGAGTCAAAAGGAACAAAGTCGCACACGCCCAGTTCTGTTCCCTTTTGGATAATGTCATCCATCTTTTTTCCCTTTGCCAGCCCCTGAAAAAGAATCAAGCGGTAAGGCAGTTCGCCTTTAGAAGGATAGGTATCTAATACCCTCGCTCTGATCACTTTTTGAGAAGATAACTTTTCTTGAATACAGCAGATATAATCTTTTCCCAAGCCATCACAGACTTCAAACGTTTCTTGTTCTCTAATACGCAGGACATCTGTTAAATGATGATAATTTTCCCCGCTGATTTCAATTTCATGATCTCGTATCTGATCTGGTGCCACAAAAAAACGATGCATTATTTTTCCTTTTTCTTAGCAATAATCGAATACCATTCTCCTTGATTGTTCACCTCAAGAACTTCAAACTCATTGTGAATTAAATGATTCTTGACATCATCGACATATTTTTTGATGATTCCGGAAGCGATAAAAATCCCGCCATCTTTTAAATAATCTCGAATCGATTGAATCAACCGGATAATGACTTCAGCTAAAATATTTGAAACAATCAGATCTGCATTCTGATCTTTAGGAATGACTTCAAGCAAATCCCCTTTCTTGATTTCAACTTTATCCTGCAAATCATTCAGTTTAACATCTGCATTGGCCGCATCAACTGCAACGGGGTCCATGTCAACCCCAACGACTTTCTTTGCTCCCAACTTGGCTGCGATAATCGAAAGAATGCCCGAACCGCATCCTACATCATAAACACAATCTGATGGTTGAATATACCGATCCAAGGCACGTGTGCATAATTGAGTGGTCTCGTGGGTGCCTGTTCCAAATGCCATGCCAGGATCCATTTTGACTACAACTTCGTTTTCAGAGGGTTGATAATCTTCCCAAATTGGCACAATGACAACACGCTTGCCAATTTTAGTTGGCTTATAAAATGTTTGCCATGCCGTCGCCCAGTCTTCTTCTTTTACTGGGTAAATATGAATTTGATAGTTTCCAGGGTCTAAGCCATATTGACTGATATGTGCTATTCTCGTTTTAATCGTTTGGCATTTTTCATCAAAGTCACTGTCATCTGGCAAATAGCCCGTGATTTTTGAAATATTCGGGTCGGTATTTAATATCTTTTCATCAAAATAATTAATGGTCGGATCATCTTGAACTGCGATCAGATTATCAACTGATTCGACAGAGGTTCCTTTTATTCCAACTTCGTACAAAATATTGTTTACTGCTTCCTCGGCTTCTCTTTTAACAATAATTTCAATGCCTTTCCAATCCATAAATCGTTTTCCTTTCAACTGTATAAAGCATCATACTAAAACTTGAGTATTTTGTCCTTTTCCCACAAAAATCCGTTATTTTATCCTATTTTACAATAAATATGGTAGAATATAGTTAATTATTAATCAACAAGGAGAGCTTTATTTATGCCAAGTTTAGATAAAGACAGAGAAGGGATTTCTCGTTCCATTCAAGAATACGTTCCCGGTAAACAGGTCACTTTAGCTCATGTCATCGCAAATCCCAAACACGACGTTTATGTAAAATTAGGGCTTGAATCTGACAGAGATGATGCGATCGGGATTTTAACCATCACTCCAAGTGAAGCTGCTATTATTTCTGCTGATGTCGGAACGAAAGCAGCGGATGTTCAGATCGGATTTTTAGATCGTTTCAGCGGTTCACTGGTTATTACAGGAAAAATCAGTGATGTGAATTCTTCAGTTCGGGAAATCATCAATTTTCTGCGCAACACACTCGGTTTTGATGTTCCGGACCATATCACCCACTCCTAACCCATGGCTAGTAATAAAAATCGTGTTGCGCTTATGGGGCGAATCAGAAGCGGCAAAACAACCTTAATGCAAGCGCTGCAGAAAAAAGAGCTTGTCTATGCCAAAACACAGCAAGTGACTTATTCAGACAACTTTATTGATACGCCTGGCGAATTCATTGAAATGTCGATCTTTGCACATCAGGCCGTTTCCGTTTCACTTGATGCGTCATTAATTATCATGGTCAGTTCATGCATCGATACGCAAAATTCTATTCGGCCGAATTTCATCACCATGTTTAACCTTCCTGCCATTGGTGTTGTAACAAAAATTGACCGTGAAGACGGGAACCGTTCAAGGAGCCGCCATTATCTCCAGTATGCCGGCATCCCAGATAATAAAATATTTGAAGTTTCGTCTTATTCAGGCCAAGGCTTGGAAACCTTGTCACAAGAAATTCACAAGTATGTGAATCGCGACGGTCAAGCTTTTTCTTAATATCTGTTAATCATGACAAAGTAAACCGCAATCTGTTGGATTGCGGTTTATTTTATATTCTTACATTGTACGAACCCACGTGTCAATTTCATCTTGAAAAGCCGTATCAGCGAAGCGTTTAGCTGCAACTAAAACGCTGCCTGGGGCAGATGATTTTAATTTTTCCCAGACACCATCAATACCGCTAGATCCAGAAGTTGCAAAAAGGCCGATTTGTTTTCCCTTCCAATCCGCTGCTTCAAAAAAAGTGTTTACAATTTTAGGTGCCTGATACCACCAAATGGGAAAGCCAACATAAATGCGGTCGTAATCATGAAGATCTGGCACTTGCCCCTGAATGGCCGGTCTGGATGAAGGATCTTGCATTTCTACAGATGATCGGCTCTGATCATTTTTCCAGTCCAGGTCCTCAACTGTGTACGGCGTTTCCGGTTTGATTTCAAAAACATCTGATTTCGTTGACTTCGCAATCATTTCCGCGATTTTTTTGGTTTTTCCTGTTGCACTAAAAAAAGCGACCAATGTTTTCATAATAGTCCTCCTAACACTTTACCATTTTCGAGTATTCAAATAGCGTTCAACAGAAGCGATGGCGTTGGCACCATCTCCCACTGCTGTAGCTACTTGACGTACTTCTTTTGTTCGAACATCTCCTGCTGCAAAAAATCCAGGCGCAGAAGTTCTGCAGTCTTCCCCGGCAACTATATAGCCTTTCTGATCGCATGCGCAAATATGTTCATACCCCTTAGAATTCGGTACAATTCCAACTGCAACAAATACGCCGGATACTTCCAAGCATTTATCCGTACCTATTGATTTGTCATGGACCAAGAGACCGCTCGTCTTTCCATCTTCTCCAACAATTTTAACTGGTGTATGGTGCCACACCATTTCGACATTATCAAATTCAAAGAGTTTGTCCTGAAGGGCCTTCTGTGCGCGAAGCTGATCCCGACGGTGCACCACATAGACTTTTCGGCATGTCCGCGCCAGGAAAATGGCATCTTCAATGGCAACATTGCCGCCGCCAATAACCGCGACATCTTTATTCTTGTAAAAAGCACCATCACAGGTCGCACAGTAAGAGACACCCTTTCCTGCGTATTCTGCTTCACCTGGAATATTTAAAGAACTGTGATGCGCCCCGGTCGCAAAAAGAACCGTTTTTGTCAAAAGTGTTTCTTCTGAGGTATGGACTTTTTTTGTATCTCCCAAGTCTTCCACCTGCTGTACTTCTGCCATCTTAAACGCAACACCCAGCTGATCAGCATGTTCGCGCATTTTCTGAGCCAGATCAAAACCATTAATTCCCATCAGTCCTGGATAATTATCAATTTCATAGGTATCAATAATTTGACCACCGCTCATAAAATTACGTTCCAGCACCAAGGCCTTTAACCCTGCCCGTTCTGCATAAATCCCTGCCGTAAGTCCTGCAGGGCCTGAACCAATAATAATTAAATCGTACATGCTTTTTTCTCTTTCTTTATTAATACATCATGCTTTCAATTGCATCCACTGTTTTGGGAATTTCTTTTGAAAGCACTACAGGGCCTTCTTCTGTAATCAGAATATCATCTTCAATTCGAACACCCATTCCGCGGTCAGCCATATAAAGTCCCGGTTCACAAGTAATCACCATTCCCGGCTTTAAATCAATTCTGCGGTTTTCACCGCAGAGATCGTGCGTATCAAGTCCCAGGGAATGCCCAATACCGTGATAATAGTAATCATCAATGGTTTTATTTGGGTCAAACAGTCCTGTTTCGAATCCATAATGGCCAAGCCATTTTTTTGAGATTTCCTGAACTTCTTTCATATTCCGGCCAGACTGATAATAAGGGATGATTTTTTCTTGTGCTTGAAGTACGGCTTCGTACAAGGCTCTTTGTTCTTTTGTATAATGGCCGCCAACTGGAAAGGTTCTGCTGATATCTGAGCAATAGCCGTGATACCGCGCACCAAGATCAAAAAGAATCATCGTTTGATTCTGCATTTTTTTGCGATTGGTCATATAATGAAGAATCGGCGCATCTTCTCCTGAAACGGCAATCGTATCAAACGCCGTTTCTTCTGCCCCGCAATCAAAAATTGTGGATTCAAAAACGTTTTGTGCCTGATATTCATAATCGCCCGGGCGCAAATTCGCCAATATTTGATTAATCCCCAAATGTGTTAAATGGATAGCATGGCGGATTAATGCAATTTCTTCCTCCGATTTAATCAGCCTTAATTCTGATAACCATTGGGATAAGGGCCGTTTTTCTTCGAATCCATAGTCTTGTTTCTGGTGTTCCGGAATTGTATCGTCTTCAAAATATTGGAGTTCTTTCCATTGATCGATAAAATGTTCAAATTCTTCCAGATAACGAATGTCTTTTATTCCTGATTTTTCATGAGCTGCGTCGATGGTCATATACCGGCCAAACCATTTTTCTTTAAATGGATCTGGTTTTCGAATAAACAAAACACTTTTATTTTGATCTTGTGTTTTAATTAAAACTAAAATACCCTCTGGTTCTGACAAACCCGTCAAATAAAAATAATTATTATTGACATAAAATCTGTAATTTTCGTCCAGAGATTTGACGACTTCTTGGCCTGCTGGGATAATGGCCACACTTTGTTCCGGCAACAACTGCAATAAAGCTTTTCTTTTTTTCTGATAAAATTTTGATGTTAATGCTTGTGTCATTTTATGCTTCTTTATTTAAACTATAATAAATATTGTTTAATGATATGTGAAACACCCTCATGATCATTATCGTATTGACCAATAATGTCTGCAGCTTCTTTTAATTGGCTGGTCCCGTTTTGCATAGCTATGCCAAGGCCAGCTTTTTGAATCATGCCAATATCATTTTCATCATCGCCAATCGCGGCGACTTGATCCATATCAATGCGATAATGATCACAAATTCGTTTTAAGGCGTTGTATTTATTTAAACTTTTGGGGGTAATTTCCACCACTCTGTCCCCGGCATCATATGTAACAGCTCCAGGCATCTGAAACTGATGTGCCATCGCCACTTCATCACCATCTTTACAATAAAAAATAATGCGCACTGGGTGCTTTATTTTTTGGACTTCGCTTATTGAATGGATGTAGGGCTGCTCGAGCAATTTTTGAGCTGTCTGACTTGGTTGAAAGCGAAAACCTCTTTCACAATAAACTTCAGAAATGGTATCAATAAAATAAAATAACGGTGTTCTCCGAATTTTATTTAACAGTTCAAGAAAAAGTTCTGGTGCAAAACTTTTCTCTCTCCATATCAGCTGCCGGCCGTCGTATATACCGCCTCCACCATTACAAACATGCCAGTTATTTCGAATGTTCTGGCTTAATTGTTCCGTAAATTGAATTTGTGACCGAAAGAGCCGACCGCTTGCCGTGACCACGCGAATGCCTGCTTGTTCACATAAAGATAAGATGTACTTACTCTGACTGGAAATCATCTTTTTCGATGTTAGCAGCGTATTGTCTAAATCCAATGCTAACAGCTTTATCGTACGTTTCATTATACACCAGCTGCCATTAATCCAAATGCACAAAGTGCCGTTACGATTACACCTGCTATTGCCGAGCCTAAAACAGCTGACAAAACACCTTGCTTAAAGTCCATTTCTATAAGAGATGCAGCCAAACATCCTGTCCATACGCCAGTCCCCGGGAGAGGAATAGCAATAAAGATCATCAAACCCCAAAATTTATATTTTGTAATGCTTTTTGATTTATTGATTCCCCGTTCATGGAGCCATTCAGCAAATCTTCCCAATACACCTTTTTTGCTTCTCATCCATTTTAAGAAAGCCGGTAGTAATTTCAGAATAAATGGCGCCGGGACAATCGATCCTGCCCAGGCAAGTAAAAAGGTCTGCAAATAAGGCATACGCATGAGCAAGGTGCCAACGGGAATGGCGCCGCGCAGTTCCACAATAGGTATCATTGAAATAATAAAAACTTCCAGCCAATGCGGTAAAAAAGAAAAAAACTGAATAATTGAATGTGCCAAAAAAAATGCTCCTTTTGTGTTATTTTGTTATTAATGATAGAATGTTAAAGACTTTGACATATATTGTACACCAAATAAAACAAATTACAATTATTACTTCTATATACTTCATAAAAAGAAAGAGAGTCCGTAATGAAAAAAATTTTAGGTCCAATGCGCCGTGCCATTCAGCAATTTCAGATGATCAGCGACGGTGACCGTGTCGCTGTTGGTCTGTCCGGCGGCAAGGACAGCATTGCATTATTAGCCGCTCTGGCAAGATATCAAAAATTTGCACCTGTTCACTTTGAACTTGAAGCAATAACCATTGACGCTGGACTTGAAGGAATGGACTATACGCCATTAATTGAATACTGCCATCAAATTCATGTGCCCTATACGATCCTCAAAACTTCTATCGCTGCGGTTGTGTTCAATATTCGAAAAGAACAAAATCCTTGTTCCTTATGCGCGCGCATGCGCCGCGGCGCGCTTCACAATCTCTGCAACGACCTGCATTGCAATAAGCTTGCCCTTGGGCATCATGCAGATGACGCCATTGAAACCTTTTTTCTAAGCCTCTTTTATGAAGGACGGTTAAATACCTTTCAGCCAGTGACTTATCTCAATCGAAAGAAAATCACTTTAATCCGCCCTTTGGTTTTTGTCAACGAAAAAGACATTATTTACGACTCCGACTGCCGCCATCTGCCTATTATCGGTTCAACCTGTCCAGCCGATGGCTTTACAAAACGTGAAGAAGTTAAAGAATTTGTATCGAAAATGCGCACAGAAGTCCCTGATTTTAATCGAAAAATTCTTTCAGCTATTCAAAATCCTCATCTGTTTTCGCCTTGGATGACCGCAGCCAAAAATAAAGGACATTCTAATCAATAGAATGTCCTTTATTAAATTTCACGCTTTAAAAATATTTGAAAATGAAATAAAAAGATCACGATAAATTGAAACTTTAATGCGCTGAGGTGAATTGTATATTTTAGGGATAAATCCATCTTTCTTAAAATTATAATCTAAAATCACCTGTTTCTGCGGGTCAATGATCCAATATTCCTTTACGCCGCCTTCCGCATAAATGCCTGTTTTCATCAAATAGACCATTTCTTCTTCTTCTGGAGAAACCACTTCAATCACCCAGTCTGGAAAAGAGCTGCCATTAACGGTCACGGTTAAAGAAGGACGCAGCTGCGTGCGCTGCATTTTTCCTACCATGAGCACTTCATAAGGGTCTGATAATTGGTCAAGAGGCCGATGGCTCAAATGATACTGCTTCAATATAGATGACAGATACTTAACAATGGCTTTCGCTTTCGGATCTGTCGTATTTTTAGCATATTCTTCGCCATTAATGATTTCGCCCTGAGGTTTGAAAAGCTGGGATTCCTGACTTTTTTCTTCGATTGTCTTATCTTCTAATTTCTGATCGTTACTCATGTCCATTCCACCTATACTCCTTTATTTCATTTCTTTGATGTGGCCAACTTCTGACTCGATTTCTCGTTTAAGTAAAATTAGCTGTATCAAATCTTCCTGAGAAGAGATGCGATTAAATTCCTTGTTGTACTCATCCGCCAGTTCCGGCCGCTGCAGCCGGCGCAGCATTTCAATATTGTCTACGATATCGTTAACTGTACTGGATTTCATTCTAAAAAGCTTCTGGGCTGAAAGAATTTCATCACGAATCGTCGACATTTCTGTATCTAATGACTGAACCGTGCTGGCCGTTTTGGTTAAGCGCTTTTTAATCACTTCCGGCAGCTTCGCCTTGTATTTATAATTGAGTGAATGTTCCACAACAGCCCAAAAGTTCATAGCTAAGGTTCGAATTTGAATTTCAACAAAAACCTCCCGGTATCCTATACTGCTGAACACCGGATACTTGACAATAATGTGGTAGCTTTGATATCCGCTGGCTTTCGGATGACCTTCACCGCTATGAAAAGCGGAACGATCTTCCCCTTCTAAATAATTTTTCACTTGAAAGACCGTCAAATCCTTATTATTGCGTGAATAAATCATGTCGGCCACTTCATAAATATCTTCTACAAACTGGCAGATAATGCGGATTCCCGCAAGATCCCGAATTTTTTCTTCTACATCATCAACATCGTAGTGGTATTTATTGATTTTTTCAAGAATGCTGGATAATGATTTAACTCGCCCTGTAACTGATTCGATCGGAGATGTCTCTCCCAGCTGAGCCTTTTGTTCTTTCAGTTGATTAAATTTCAATAACAGTTCATCAACTGCCTGATGGTATGGCATTAATATTCTCTGCCAATCTTTCGCTTTCATCTCTCACCTTTTCACTCATATTATAACCGATTAACACATTTTGCCAATTACTTTCTTAGAATTTTTCTGGAAAGCGACGCCTTGCATCAAATGATCTTTTCGCATTCTATCGATCAGCATTTCTCTGACTTTCCACCAACTGATGTTCCAATTCGTCTGAATGGAATCTTCTTCAGGAATGCGCCCGATAATGCGCTGAAGGGCTATATCTGGAGATAAATGTGTCAAAAAAAGAATAGCTCGGTCAATATAATCATCAATATCTAATAAATGAATCTTTTCTTGCTGATACATTTTTGCCAATACAGTGCCGCGTTCAACGTATAAAGCATGACATTTGACAAAATCATTTTTTAATACCGAAAGCAATTCAGCCCCTTCAATGACGTCTATTTCATCATCCCAAGGCAGATCCAGAATCATATGCGTGCATAATTGAAATTGATGCGCTTTTATACGCAGTGCCGCGTTAATATAATCCGATAATAAATGACCGCGATTAAGCTTCATTAAGGTATGTGAATTGGTTGTCTGAAGTCCCAATTCCAAACAAATATCAATCTGATGCTGCTCACTGATTTCGCTTAAATAGTCTAATTGCTGATCACTGATGCAGTCCGGGCGCGTCGAAATGGCAATTCCAACGACATGTTTCCCAAGACAAGCCTCAATATTTTTTTGAAATGTTTCAAAATCAACATAGGTATTGGAAAAATCCTGGAGAAAAGGGATAAACAGATTGGCATGGTAACGCTTACTGATATAAGCCTCGTTTTGCTTAATCTGTTCTTCAATGGGAATAGAAGCCGATAAGGTTTCGTTTCCAGCCCCCTTTGCCCCACAAAAAATACAGCCGCCTTTTGATATGGTCCCGTCACGATTGGGACAAGTTCCGCCTGTATTGACTGGAATTTTGTAAACTTTTTGTCCGTATTTTTTTTTCAGCCATGAAGCATATGTCTGATAAGGCAAATGATTCTGATAAGGATCTTTATTCATCGTCGTGTCTCAATTTATAAACAGATAAACGCCGAATGTATGATTTCACACAGTCGGCGTTTTAAATAACATAAACCCGTTGAAAGTAACGAATCGCGAATTTATTTATAGTTTTTTACCCATTCTGGAATTTCTTTTTCGTCGCAGCTCAGACTTAAAACAAATTTAACATCCTGCTGTTTTTGAATGGCATCTAATCGCTTTAATAAGCCTTCAGCATCGTTTGGTCCATCGGCATTCAAGATTCTGAGAAGGTTGTCAATATAAACCGTGTCGACATCATAATTACTGCCTAAAACACCGCAGATAAAGCCGTATAATTCGTCTTCTCCTTTGATGCCAAAATCATCACTGTTAATGAAGCGGATTTGTGTGTCAACAGTCACGCGATATTTATCTCTGTCATTTATAAAAAGAATTTGACCTTTGGAAGTTTCAAGTTCCGCATTCGCCATGTCGATCATTTTTTTCGTCTTGCCGCTTCCCTTTGCTCCATATACAAATTCAATCATTTGAGACACCTACTTTCTACGTTGTTGTTTTTATTATAACGGTGAAAACGATATTATTCAATGCTTTTTTTTGTCTTTTTATGATCTCCTGCTTAACATATAGGTTAACGTATACAAGCTGTCAGAAATATTGACATCTTCAATGACCACGTCTTCAGGAAGGGTTAAATCAATTGGAACGAAATTCATAATCCCCTTAATGCCGGCCCGCACAACCTCATTGGCAACACTTTGGCCTATCGCTCTCGGGACACATAAAATCGCAATATTAATCATATTTTCGTGGACGTATTCGTCCAAATAGTCCATATGAAAAATGGGAACGCCCTCATGAGTCTGTCCGACTTTCTCCGGATCAATATCGAACATGGCCCGAATCCAGATCCCCTCATTTTTAAAGCCTTCATAATGTGAAATGGCGTGGCCTAAATTGCCAGCGCCCACAATAACACAGCGGTACGGACGATCCAAACCTAATAAATCGTGAATAACATCTCTTAAATCCTGCACCCGATAGCCATATCCCTGCTGCCCATATGCACCAAAGGAATTAAGATCCTGACGAATTTGGGATGCCGTCAAACCCATCATTTTTGACAATTCCATCGATGAGATTTTCTGAAAACCTCTCTCATTCAAATCATTCAAGAACCGATAATACTTCGGAAGTCTCCTGATAACGCTCATCGATACCTTTTTTGAACTCTTTCGCATAGATGCTCCATTTATTTTATAACTCAAATTCATCGTGCATTTCTCATGATTGTTATAATTATAACAAAACCGTGTTTATAAATCAATTTTAACCATTAAAAAAAACTGTCTAAGCAAATTACCTTAAACAGTTTATTTCAAAATGGTGCGGATGAAAGGATTCGAACCTTCATACACGAAGTACCAGATCCTAAATCTGGCGCGTCTGCCAGTTCCGCCACATCCGCGAATATAACAAAATAATACAACATTTAGTTGTATATAATACTAATTTTTATCTTTTACGCGTTAGATATTTTCAATTAACACGCTAGATTATTTTAGTCACCTTATGCATGAAATTGATACTATCTTATAGTATATAATTATTTTTGTCAATCAGCTTTTATAATTCGTCTGATTTTTAATCCTCTTGAAATGGCCATTCCATAGGCAAAATATAATACATAAATTTGTCTTTTAGAGGGGTATTATAGTACCAGTTTTCCCAAAAGTATACTTCTGTTCTAGCGTCAGATTATCCTTATTATACATGGTTTCCTACATACAAAAGCCACCTCAAACAAGGCTTATCCTTATCTGAAGTGGCCCTATCTCAATGGCGCTTTTAAAGCGCCACTTTATTTCCAAGGCAGCGTCACTCGAGACGGCTAGCGCTCGTATGTAACGTGCTTAATTAAAATATCATACGCTTCCAACAAGATCAAGATAAAATTTTTACTAAGATCTAATAAAAATTTAATGTACGAAGCCTAATACCGTATAATCTTTGTCTTCGATAGCTTTTTTAAGCTTTTCGTCATCTACATCTTGATTTAGTGAAACAACCGCTGTTCCCTTTTCGTGGCTCACTTCCGCATTTTCCACTTCAGGGAATTTTTCTAATGCCTTTTTGACCGTTGCTTCGCAGTGTTCACACATCATGCCTTTAATATTAATCGTTTCTTTTTTCATGTTTTGTTCTCCTGTTTGATCTTTAATTCTTTCTTCAAAAAGTTCTTCCGGAAGAGCAACCGCATTTTTAATGCGTTTATCTTTCTTTGAGTCTTTAAGCTTAAATAGATTTAATCTTAGCGCATTCGACACCACACAAACGCTGGACAAACTCATGGCTGCTGCGCCGATCATTGGATTAAGCAGCCAGCCAAAAGCGTAGTAGTAGGCGCCTGCTGCCAAAGGAATGCAGATGACATTATAGAAAAATGCCCAAAACAAATTTTCATGAATATTCTTTAAGGTTTCCCGGCTTAAGCGTATCGCCTCTGCCACTTCCCGCAGATGGCTCTTCATCAGGACAACATCTGCCGATTCAATCGCAATATCCGTCCCTGCACCGATGGCAATGCCAATATCTGCCCGGGTCAGTGCTGGCGCGTCGTTTATCCCATCGCCAACCATGGCCACTTTTCCAAAGGTTTTAAGTTTTTTAATAATCGCTTCTTTTTCGTTCGGCGTAACGCCGGCAATCACATGATCAACACCGGCTTTTTTGCCAATCGCTTTTGCCGTCTGCAAGTTGTCTCCACTGAGCATGATGACTTGAATACCCATATGTTTTAATTGGGCAATCGCTTCTGGACTGTCTTGCTTCAATTCATCTGCAACAGCGATAATCCCAATTAATTGACCGTCTGCTGCAAAAAATAATGGGGTTTTCCCTGAAGAAGCTGCCCGATCCGCAATTTCAAGTGCCTTCGGTGTAATAGATACCACTTTTGAAATGAACGCGCGGTTGCCGGCCAACAGTGTTTTAGACGTCAAGGTACCTTTAACGCCCGATCCTGCTAATACTTCAAAATTCTGAACTGAATCTATGGCTAGGTTTCTCATTTTTGCTTCTTCAACAACGGCCTTCGCCAATGGATGTTCGCTCTTGTATTCGAGTGAAGCTGCCACTTGAAGCAACGCTTCTTCTGTCATTTCGCTCGCCAAAGGATAAATATCCGTCACCTGAGGGGTCCCTGTTGTAATCGTCCCGGTTTTATCCAAAGCGACAATTTGAATTCTTCCTGTTTCTTCAAGGGACTCTGCTGTTTTAAACATGATCTCGTTCTTAGCGGCAAGGCCATTTCCGACCATAATGGCAACCGGTGTAGCAAGTCCTAAAGCGCACGGGCATGAAATAACCAGAACAGAAATCGCTCGGCCAATTGCCCAGCCAACAGGCTGCCCCAGAGCCATCCAAATAATAAAGGTCAACACCGCCAAGCCAATGACGACAGGGACGAATACACCGGATACCTTATCTGCAATTTTAGCAATCGGCGCTTTTGTTGCAGCTGCATCCGAAACCGTCTGAATAATTTGGGACAACGTCGTGTCTTCTCCTACACGAACGGCTTTGCATTTGATATAGCCGGATTGATTGATGGTCGCTGCCGAGACTTCATCTCCGACTGTTTTGTCCGCCGGAATACTTTCTCCCGTTAATGCAGATTCATTAATCGCTGCATTGCCTTCGACGATTACGCCGTCAACTGGAATATTTTCACCAGGCCGTACGACAAAGAAATCTCCCTTTTGGACTTCTTCAACCGGGACTTGAACTTCTTCCCCGTTTTTTTCAAGAGTTGCCATTTTAGGAGACAGTTGAATCAGGCTTTTTAATGCATTCGTTGTCTTCCCTTTTGACATTGCTTCCAGCATTTTTCCAATTGTAATCAACGTCAAAATCATGGCCGCAGATTCAAAATAAAATCCAGGATGCATCCCAGAAGGCATCTGCTTTGTCATTTGAAACAAAACAACAAGGGAATACCCAAAAGCAACCGACGACCCCAATGCAACCAGTGCGTCCATATTAGGGGCCAAATGTGCCAAAGATTTAAACCCGTTGACGAAAAAGCGCTTGTTAATGATCATCACAACAATAGCCAGCAGCATTTCGAGCATTCCAATTCCCAACATATTATTTTTGAAAAACGCTGGAACCGGCCAGTGCCACATGGTAACACCCATTGAAAAATACATCAGAACTAAAAGAAAACCAACAGATGCTATCAATCTTTTCTTAAGTTTTGGTGTTTCGTGATCTTCTAAGGCTTCAAGCGCTTCTTTTTGACGGCTCGTCTCTTCTTTTTTTCCTTGAAATGATGCAGTGTAGCCTGCATCCTCTACTGCTTTAATAATTGTTTCCGGAGATGCTGTGCCTTCAACACCCATGGAATTGGTTAAAAGACTTACCGCGCACGAAGTCACGCCTTGAACTTTTGACACGGCTTTTTCAACTCGCGTACTGCAAGCCGCACAGCTCATTCCGCCTACATTGTATTTTTCCATTTCACTCTCCCTTTTAACCCGTGCAATCAACCTTGAATCGGTTTAATATCAACGACCTGATAATCTAAGCGTTCGATGGTTCTTTTAATCGCACCATCTTCAATTGGCCGGTCCATTTTCACAAGTGCTTCTCCCTTTTTCCAATTAACATCTGCCGCTAAACCTTCAATCCGATTCAGCTGTCTTTGAATGCGGCGTTCACACTGTGCGCAATGCATCCCTTGAATTTCCACTTTCTTTTCAGCGATTTCTGGATGTTCCAATACCTTTTTTTCTTCAAGCAGCTCGTCACCTCCGCCGCCACAGCATCCGCCCCGGCCTGAAAGCCGTTTGCCTGCATTTTTAACTGCAATGATGACAACAACTGCCAAAACTAAAACAATTAATATTGTAACTATCATTTGATTGCCTCTTACTTCATCAATTTCGAAATAACGCGTACCAGTTCTTCAACTGTCCCTTCTTTTCCATCCTGAATATCTTCAACAACACACGTTCTGATATGATCTTCGAGCAGAACTTTATTAAAAGATTTCATAGCAGCTGTCACTGCGGCACTTTGAATCAAAATATCCGGACAATACGCATCATTTTCAACCATTCGCTTAATGCCGCGAACCTGACCTTCAATTCTGCTGAGCCGGTTTATCATATCCTTATATTTATCTGGTGATCTTTTTTTATGACGCACGCAACAATTTTCTTTTTCTGTTGTCATCTCTTGCCTCCTTATACCCCCTATGGGGTATTTCTTGATTTAGAGTATAATACCCCGGAGGGGGTATTGTCAATATCAAAATAAAAAAACTTATCTTCAATTTGAAGATAAGTTTTTAAATCATATTCTGAGGATGGCCTTCCAGCCAGCAGCGAATATTATCAAATACGATCTCTGCGCGTTTATAGAGCGCTTCCTGAGTTGCATAAGCAATGTGCGGCGTAATGATGCAGTTCTTTGCTTGAAACAACGGATAAGCTTTAGGCAGCGGCGGTTCCTTTTCAAAGACATCAATCCCAGCTCCTGCAATTTTTCCTTGATTCAGTGCATCTGTCAATGCCTGATAATCAACTAATGAGCCACGGGCTGTATTAATCAATATTGCGTTGGACTTCATTTTAGCAATTTGATTTTTATCGATCATGTGTACCGTCTGTTTCGTTAGTGGTACATGGAGTGATATAATATCTGACTGCCGCATCACCTGATCCAATGAAACGTATTGAATCCCCAAATCCAGCGCCGCTTTTTTCTCACTTCGACTGTAGGCAATGATTTTTGTTCCAAAAGCCTTTGCAATTCTTGCAACTTGAAGACCAATTGTTCCAGTTCCAATGATTCCCAGCGTTTGATGGAAAAGCTCACTGCCTGTTGGAAATTGACTTTCTCCGCAAATGAGCCGCTTTTGACATTCAGAAATTTTTCTTTTGATATCAATCATTAATCCAATCGCTAGCTCCGCCACCGCGTGTGTTGAATAATCAGCAGCATTACATATCACAACGTTGTGTGCTTTTAAATAATCGACATCAACATGATCTACACCTGTAAAGGCAACGTCAACCATTTTCAAATGATGACAATACTGTAAAACACTTTTCGTCAACTTCTGATTTGCCAGGACAATGACATCTGCATCCTGAACCCTTTCTATTAAAGCTGATGTAGATTCAGCCTTGTCTGCGTAAGCGATAATTTGATGTCCGTCAGCTTTCAGCAGCATTGTCAAAGCTTTAAAAGCATCCTCACTGATGCCCAAAGGTTCCATAATCACAATCTTTAGCCCTGATCTCGAACTAGAGGTCTTACTCATCAAAATCTCCCTCTTCTTTTTTTTCATTTAATAAGGCATGTATCTCAGAACTGGAAAAGCCCCGCGATCTTAAATTCCGCTGAACACGCATTCGAAGTTCATACCCATCATACCCCTTTAAACGCTGCATTCTCAAGTATTTTTGATAGGCAGTCTCTAGGCTGTCACGACGGCTTCCTCGATCTGACTCAGACGTTTTTTCCGGCAATTCTTCTAATTCATCTGACAGCAGTGTATGAACTAAATCATAAGTATACCCCCTGCGCATCATCCAATTCATGATTTTCCGGACCCGATTTATGGGTTCTTCACGATGATATCGTTTTAAAGCCTCTTCCAATAATTTTTGACAGCAGGATGTTTCTTCTTCATCAGAATAATATAAGTTCATATCTTCGATTTTGTCTTTTGGAATGCCCTTTTGAAGCAATTCCTGAGCCAGCCTTTTTTTCCCATAATACTTGGTTATTTTATTCACTTCACAGGCATTTTTAATATAGCGGTCATCGTCAATATAACCATATTGAATGAGAAGTGCCAAACCTTCTGCAATTTCTTTTTCAGAATAATTTTTCTTTTGGAGATATTCAACGATCTCTGCTTCCGTTCGATCCCGGTAAGTCAAATAGTTCATCGCACGGTCAAAGGCTGACATTTGCGTTGATTTTTTCATATGCTATTATCTTATTATTGATTTCGATTACAGTTTCAAGAAAAGAAAAAGCCTCATCAGAGGCTTTTATCATTCAGCTAACTCTAATTTTCGCGCCTGATCCGTTGTAATTAAAGCGCCAATCATTTCGTCAATTTCACCGTCTAAAAACGAATCCAGCTGATGTACGGTCAACCCAATCCGATGATCTGTCACACGGCCCTGGGGAAAATTATAAGTTCGAATCCGTTCACTGCGATCCCCGGTACCAATTTGGCTCTTTCTTTCTGCTGAAATGGCGTTTTGTTGTTTCTGACGTTCCATATCATACAGACGTGCTTTTAAAACCTTCATTGCTTTCGCTTTATTTTTAATTTGGGATTTTTCATCCTGACAGGTTACGACCAGCCCTGATGGAATATGGGTAATGCGAACAGCAGAATCTGTCGTGTTGACACATTGTCCGCCATTTCCCGATGCGCGGTAGACATCAATTCTCAAATCATTCGGGTCCACATCAACTTCTACATCCTCAACTTCCGGCAAAACAGCAACTGTAGCCGTTGATGTGTGAATACGACCGCCTGATTCCGTTTCGGGAACACGCTGTACACGGTGAACACCGCTTTCATATTTTAATCGGCTGTACGCGCCCTGGCCATTAATCGAAAATGTGATTTCCTTTATGCCGCCCAGATCTAAAACATTTGAGTTTAATATCTCTGTCTGCCACCTGTGCCGTTCTGCATATCGTACGTACATTCTAAAAAGATCGTGAGCAAAAAGTGCAGCTTCATCTCCGCCAGCACCTGCTCGGATTTCCACAATTACGTTTTTATCGTCGTTAGGGTCTTTGGGGATCAGCAATATTTTTAAATCTTTTTCCAACTGTTTTTGACGCGCACTTTGTGTTTTTATTTCTTCTTCACACATCGCTTTAAAATCAGCATCAATGGATTTGTCCATCAACATTTCCTGGCTTTCTTCAACGGCTTTTTCCGTTTGGCAGTATGCCTTGTATTTTTTTACAATCGGTTCCATGTGCGCATGTTCTTTCATCAGGCGCTGCCATTTTTGCTGATCAGAAATAATTTCAGGATCTGCAATCTCCTTTGTTAGCTGAAGATACTTTTCTTCGACTGATTCTAATTTTTCAAACATAAATACACCTTTCGTTTAAATCCATTTGCCGCTGCATGACAAAGGATTTTGCTACAGAGGCGCTTCATCAAAGAAAAAGACTGTCATTGAACCTGGGCCAATATGCGTTCCGATTACAGGCGCTAACAGCTTTCTTGAGAAATTTGTATTGCCGTAGCGTGACGTCAGCTCCTTTTGAATGGCGTCAACCAAGCGATCCTGATAAGCATCGACAAAATAAATTTTCTGATTTGAAATATCGTAACTATGCGTTTCAATATAATCGACAAATTTTTTGACCAGGCGCTTTTCGCCCCGGCATTTATCTGTAATTTCCAATTTGCCTTCTCGATCTACAATCATAAAAGGATGAATTTTAAGCGCATTGCCAATCCAGGCAGAAGGACGATTCAGCCTTCCACCGCGGCAGACGTATTCCAAATTGGTGACAGTGAAAATATGATGAATGTGTGCACTGCAGTGGTTCGTCAATTGGATTAAGTCCTGCATTGCCATGCCTTGCTGCGCCTGTTCTGCGACCACATCGACAATCATACCAAGACCGCCTGTAACCGCTTTTGTATCGACGACTTGAATGTCTGCCTTTGGATAATCCCTGCAGATATCTTGACGCGCTAAACAAGCCGTCTGATAAGTGCCTGACAGGCCACTGGAAAAACTTAAAAGCAAAGCTGGCTGGTCCGCTTCAGCATAAGTTTTAAAACAATCATAATAATCCTGATAAGGAATTTGAGAAGTCTTGTACACGACTCCCTTTTTCATGTTTGCGTATATTTCTTCGGGTTGAATATCAATGCCATCCCGGTAAATATGTTCGCCGCACGTCACATAAAGAGGAAGAACTTTGACCCCTAATGCTTCTAAACGCGCTTTCGGCAAATCACACGCCGAATCTGTAATGATCTGAATGTGCATTTTTTTCTCTCTTCAATAAAATAGATAAAATATTTGATTAGAAGTTTACCATAAGGAACTGTTTATCGCAACATCATCTCGGTTTAATACCAATCTTTCCCCGTTTCCTTATCCTGAATGTTTTGTACTTCTTCCTGCAAATCTTCTTTTTTTTCTTCTGCTTTTTTTTCTAAGCGCTGCATCTTTTCACGTTCTTTTTTTCGTGCTGCCTCTTTTGCTTTGCGCTGATCTTCTTCTTTATTATGAGCTTCAATATTATCGACAAAAATCTGAGCTGAACGATACCCTGTTTCTTTCATACGGTTATTAATCGCCGCAGTTTCTATAATAGCGGCTAAATTTCTTCCGCTTGATACTGGTATCGTCACCAAAGGAATATCAACACCTAAAATATTTGTTGTTTGATCATCTAAGCCTAAACGGTCATATGGTGAATGTTCATCCCAGTTTTCCAATCGAATGACCATATCAATATCAACAGATTTTTTAACGGATTTAGCGCCGAAAAGCATCCTGACATCTATGATGCCAATACCACGGACTTCCATATAATAGCGCAGCATTTCCGGTGCTTCCCCGATCAGGTGATTGCC
Source organism: uncultured Eubacteriaceae bacterium (assembly GCA_945867155.1). Lineage (GTDB taxonomy): Bacteria > Bacillota > Clostridia > Eubacteriales > Eubacteriaceae > Pseudoramibacter. The sequence goes on from CAMBHL010000003.1 coordinate 56,049, forward strand.
ATGATGGCACGTAATGTCCACAACATCATCTGCAATAAAGCTGTTGCCACGCTTAATTAATTCCAATGCTGTTTCACTTTTCCCAATGCCGCTGGCACCTGTGATGACAACCCCAACTCCCCGTACTTCTACGAGAACGCCATGAATACCCGTCTTAGGCGCAGTTTTGTTGTCGATATAATCAATCAATCGATAATTTAATGATGTCGTTTTTTCCTTGCTTTTTAATAAAATGACTTTATATTTCGCTGCAGCCTTCTCAAACAAAGCGGTTTCAGGTAAATCCCAGCACACAATGAGACATGGAATATCGTGGCTGAAGAAATCATCAATGCGTTTTTCACGAAGTCTCGGGTCCAAAGACATCAAGTATGAAATTTCTACTTTTCCAACGAGCTGAATTCTCCGATTGTCAAAGTATTCATAATAACCATGAAGCTGCAGTCCCGGGCGATTTGTTCCCGAATCCCATAATTCAAAATAGTCAATCGGCACAATAATCTTTTCCAAATTTAAAGATTTGCAAAATTCGTCAACTTCAATGGTACATAATGGTTCCTTTTCAGTCATTTTTCTTCTCCTGCTTTATTAAAATACTGAAATACAGCGTCTGCCGCTTTCTGATTCATTCCTTTTACTTTTAATAATTCCTCCGGACGCGCTGTTTTGATATTTTCTATTGTTCGAAAATACGTCATCAATGCCGTTCTTCTCTTTTTTCCAATTCCCGGAATAGATTCCAATTCAGATGACAGCATCCCTTTTTTTCTTAATTTTCTGTGGTAAGTAATTGCAAACCGATGAACTTCTTCAGAAATTTCATTGAGCAAAGTGCAAACCGGTGTACCATAAGTCAACTGATACTCCCGATCCTGATAGATCACACCCCGAAGCTGATGATGTTCGTCTTTTACCAGTCCGCATACAATGATATCCAACTCCGGATACATTGAAAGAATAGATTGGGCGGCTTCAACATGGGTCCTTCCGCCGTCAATCATAAAAATTTCAGGAAAGGGTAAAAAAGAACCTTCGTGCGGATTTTTCCCTTCTTTCTGTTCTTTCATCCCATGTTCAATTCTCCGGAAAAGCATTTCCTGCATACTCGCATAATCATTTTGCCCGTCTACAGTCTTAATTTTAAACCGGCGATATGCCTTCGGGTTGGCTTTTCCTTCTTCAAAAACAACCATCCCCCCGACATTATCCGTTCCGGATATATTAGAAATATCGTAAGCTTCTATGCGATTGGGTACGGTATCCATGTCCAAGAGATTTTTTAATGAAGCGATCCTGTTTTCCTGCCGTTTCTTCTTTTGATGTCTTTCAATAAAATATTGTTCTAGTGTCAGTCTCGCATTTTTTTCAACCATCTTAATAAAGCGTTCTTTTTCTCCCTTTTGCGGGACCGTTAGCCGAACGCGGGAACCTCGCTGCGCAGAAAGCCATTCTTCCACCCCATTCATTTCTTCTTCCTCGAAGGGACAGGATAAAATGATCTCTTTTGGGAGAAAATGGGAACCGTTGTAATATTGTTTCACGACATTCGTCATGATCAATGAATCAATCTCATCCTCTACGCCATCCATCATCAACGAATTTCTTCCGAGCAATTTGCCGTCTAGAACATTAAAAACCTGAACACACGCAATATTCGTATCAATGCTGTCGTCATCCTTAGACTGGTCATCTGTTTTGACACGGTAAAACGCAATGTAGTCCTGATTTCGCTGATTTTCACTGACAATTTTCTGACGTGAAACCACAAAATTGATCGCTTGAATTTTATCCCTGAAATCAGCAGCCTGCTCATAAGCCATCTTTTCCGACGCATTTTGCATCTCAATCATCAACTGATCGACAATTGGTTTATTTTTACCGCTTAAAATATCGATATCTTTTTGTACATTCTCCCCATACTGCTCCGGAGAAACGTTTCCCAGACAAGGAGCCAGACACTGTCCCATATGAAAATAAATGCAGGGTCTGCCGCATTTTTTTCCCGGTTCGATTTTTCGTTTACACCGACGCAGCGGATAAACTTTCTGCAGTGCCTCTATGGTCTGGCGAACAGCCGTACTGTTTGTAAAAGGGCCAAAGTATTTTCCGCCATCTCGATGATGGTCTCTTGTCATGATAATCTGGGGGTATTTTTCCTGCGTCGTAATTTTAATATAGGGATAACTCTTATCGTCCTTCAACATAATATTGTATCGCGGACGGTGTTCTTTAATTAAATTGCATTCAAGAATTAAGGCTTCCATTTCAGTATCTACAACAATGGTTTCGATTGATTCAATGTGAGAAACCTGAATTTGCGTCTTAATTGGAAGTTTCTTAGGATTTTGAAAATAGGAATGAATGCGGTTAAACAAATTCTTTGCTTTTCCTACATAGATGATATCTCCAGCATAATTATGCATGATATAGATACCTGGTTTTTTAGGTATATTTTTTAAATTTTTGCGATCGTACATAGTATTATCATAGTCAAAACGATGTACTTTTTCAATCTTTTTGTTATAATAGTGACACGTTCAAATTACATAGGAGGTTGACCATGTCAGAACACATCGAAGCGCTTATTAAAAGCGGAAAAAGTGCGACAATATCCAATCAGCATTTCGAAGTTGAAATTCGTCCCCGTATCTATGATCACGGATTTACCATCACAAAACGCGCATTGAATAATCCGTTAAATATCATCGAAATTCGCGATATCCGCCTGCCATTATCTCTTTCACAGATCCTCCAATCTGCCAAAGAAATGCTCAATGCCCAGTATAAACTTTCGACCCATGCAACGGTATAAAATCATATTATGGGATCTCGACGGGACGCTCATGGATACGGGACCCGGCATTTTTGCGGCCTTTCGTTATGTTCAAAAGCAAAACGGCTGGCACGAAATAGACGATAAGACCCTGCATACTTTGGTCGGACCGCCACTCATCTCCTCCTACATGAAGACCTTTGATTTAACTGAAGAAAAGGCTGTTGAAGCCGCCCATTTGCACCGTCTTTACCAAAAGCGCTGCAGTTATCAATTATCGACCGCTTATCCCGGAATGGCTGATCTGCTGTACACTTTAAAAAAAAGGGGATATATTTTAGCCGTTTCGACGCTAAAAGGAGAAGAAATCGCCAGGAAAACACTTTCCGCCGGCAAGCTCACTTCGTACTTTGATGGCATTTTTGGCGTTACCCCTGACCACCTTAAGGCTCGAAAGTCAGACATTATCAACCGAGCTTTAAAGGCGTTAAAAATAGAAAAACAGGATGCCATATTGATCGGCGACAGTCAATTTGACGGACTGGGCGCTTGGGAAAACAACATGCCGTTTGTTGCCGTAACTTACGGTTATGGTTTTCACAATTCAGAAGAAGCCTGTGTCTGGCATCCCTTACATGTTGCGCCTTCTGTGAAAGACTTATCCGCATTTTTATCCAAGATATAAAAATATGATTCATTTAGAGAAAAATATATGAAAAAATCACTCAATTCAAACCATACTGAAAATATCTGTCATTCACCTCTATTCAAACGCGCATCCGGCATATTAATGCCGATCTCTGCACTGCCCGGAAAATTTGGGATTGGCACCTTTGGTCAATCCGCTAAAGATTTTGTAGACTTTCTCGTCAAAATAGGATGCACTTACTGGCAAGTTCTGCCCTTTGGCCCAATAGACGATTTCAATTCTCCTTATCAGTCTCTTTCTGCATTTGCAGGAAATCCTTTTTTTATTGATCCTCAAAAACTCAAAGACGACGCTTTACTTACAGATGATGAACTGCAAACCGCCGGCTACACTGAAACGCCGTGGTTAGTGGCTTACAATTTCATCCGCCAGACGCGAATGGACTTATTTAAAAAAGCTTTTGCCAGAATTGACTCGTCTTTAAAAGAAAAGATAAGCCGTTTTGAAAAATCACAGCCCTGGCTTAAGGACTATGCGCTTTACACCGCTATTGCATCAAAAACACATGAGCCATGTTGGATCAACTGGGATCCTGAACTTCGCGACCGCGTTCCCCAGGCTTTGGAAAGGGCTAATAACGATCTGAAAGATGAAATCAATTTTCAAGTTTTCCTGCAGTATCTATTTTTCACCCAATGGCATGAAATCAAAACTTATGCCAATGATCACCACATTAAAATTATTGGAGATATGCCCATGTATGTCGCCCTTCAAAGTCCTGACGTCTGGGCTCATCCTGAATGTTTTGATTTAGATTCTAAAGGTGCACCTAAAACAGTGGCCGGCGTTCCCCCTGATTATTTCTCGGAAGACGGGCAATTATGGGGAAATCCCCTTTATGACTGGGCCGCTCTTAAAAAGCAGGATTACAAATGGTGGGTCGACCGTTTAGGCATGGCCCTTACGCTTTTTGATACCGTCAGAATTGATCATTTCAGAGCTTTCTCAGCCTATTGGTCTGTTCCAGCAAAAGAAAAAACAGCTAGAAATGGGAAATGGCTCCCTGGTCCGGGCACTGATTTATTCAAGCATTGGTTCCAGGCGTTTGATTTTTCCACGCCCCGAATTATTGCAGAAGATCTTGGGGTTCAGGATGACGGCGTCCGGCAGCTTCTAAAAGATTCCGGTTTTCCTGGCATGCGTGTCCTGCAGTTTGCTTTTATTGATACGGGTGATGGCATCCACTGGCCCCACAATTACATCCCCAATACCGTCGCGTACACAGGAACTCACGATAATAACACTTTACTGGGATATCTGTGGGAATTAAATGAGGGGGCTCGAAAATTTGCATTTGAATACTGCCATTATGACTGTCAAGGCGATGAATGGCAGCAGGGCGGACCGCAAAGTTCATCCTGCCACGCTTTTATCCGCTTGCTCTGGATGAGCTGTGCACGTCTCACCATTGTCCCTATTCAAGATGCGCTGGGATACGGTGCAGACTCCAGAATCAATGTTCCGGGAAGAGCTGAAGGCAACTGGGCATTTCGGCTCCCCCAAAGCGCCATTGATTCAATTGATACCCAATGGTTTTTTGAAATGAATCGAATTTACAAGCGCATGAACCCCTATACTGAAAAATAAAAGAAATCCCCAATGCAAATGATTTGCATTGGGGATTTCTTTAACTGTCTAATTTGAGGACTGACATAAAGGCTTCCTGTGGAACTTCTACACTACCAACCTGACGCATCCGCTTCTTCCCAGCTTTTTGCTTTTCCAAAAGTTTTCTTTTCCTTGTGATGTCTCCGCCATAACACTTTGCCAACACATCTTTTCTTAAAGCGGAGATGGTTTCTCTTGCGACAATGCGATTGCCGATCGCAGCCTGAATCGGGATCTCAAACATCTGCCGCGGGATTGTTTCCTTTAATTTCTTGCAAATCGCACGCCCGCGTGAAATGGCCTTTTCTCTTGGAAAGATGAACGACAGTGCATCGACCACCTCTCCGTTGAGCAAAATATCAAGTTTGACTAAATCTGCCGGTTGATAAGATTTGATTTCATAATCCAAAGAAGCATAGCCATGGGTTCTGGATTTAAGCGCATCGAAAAAGTCATATACAATTTCATTTAACGGCATTTCATAATGAATGTCTACGCGTGTTTCTTCGAGGTATTCCATATTGATGTAAGTGCCGCGGCGTTCCTGACAAAGCTCCATAACCTGTCCTAAATACTCACTGGGCACCATAATCGAAGCGTCGACAACGGGCTCTTCCATTTCTGAAATTTCAGAAGGATCAGGTAAATTCGCCGGGTTGTCGACCATGACCGTCTGACCGTCTGTTTTAATGATCTTGTAAATAACAGACGGTGCCGTCGTGACAAGATCTAAATTAAATTCTCTTTCCAGCCGTTCCTGTATGATTTCCATGTGCAGCAGTCCAAGGAAACCACATCGAAATCCAAAGCCCAGAGCAATAGAAGTTTCAGGTTCATATAAAAGTGAGGCGTCATTTAACTGCAGCTTTGCTAAAGCCTCTTTTAAATCTTCATATTTGGCACCATCCGCCGGATAAATCCCGCAATAAACCATCGGGATGACTTTTTTATACCCTGGCAGCGGTTCTGCCGCCGGTCTTTCTTTTTCAGTGATCGTGTCCCCGACTTCCGTATCTCCGACTGTTTTGACGCCGGCGACCACATAGCCGACATCCCCAGCCTGCAGTTTTTCACCGGGATAAAGTTTATTTTCAAAAAATCCGACTTCTTCTACATCAAAATCCAGCCCACCAGCCATCAAATACACTTTCATACCGGCCTTAATGGTTCCTTCGACAACGCGGACAGACACAATTACCCCGCGGTAAGTATCGTAATACGAATCGAAGATCAAAGCCTTGAGGGGGGCATTCGGGTCTCCTTCCGGCGCAGGCACATTTTTTACAATATCTTCCAGAACATCTTCAATATTGATATCCGCTTTGGCCGAAATGAGAGGAGCATCATCAGCGGGAAGTCCAAGAATATCGCTGATTTCTTCTTTCACCCGATCCGGTTCTGCAGATGGCAGATCTATTTTATTGATAACCGGCAGTATTTCCAAATCATTGTCTAATGCCAAATAAGTATTGGCAATGGTTTGGGCCTCAATCCCCTGAGAAGCGTCTACAACTAAAACGGCCCCTTCACAAGCAGCTAAAGATCTCGACACTTCATAAGTGAAATCAACATGGCCTGGCGTATCAATTAAATTTAAGATATAGGACTCTCCATCTTTCGCCTTGTAAAGCAGCCGAATCGCCTGAAGCTTGATGGTGATGCCGCGTTCCCGTTCAATGTCCATATTATCAAGGACCTGATTTTCCATATCATGAGCTGAAATCAGTCCTGTCTTCTCGATTAATCTGTCTGCCAAAGTCGATTTGCCGTGATCAATATGCGCTATAATCGAAAAATTGCGCGTTCTTTCCTGTTGTGTCTTTGCCATTTAATCCTCTTTTTTCTTTTTTTCAATCAATTTCTTTGTATTTTATCATACATCCTAAGACTTATCATCATTTTGTAGAAAGATTCATAATTATCTTGTACATGCACTTTTGTTGTGCTATAATTCATACGTTAAACAATAAATGAGGAGGTCTGTTAAGACATGGCAAATATCAAATCTGCTATCAAGAGAGCTAAAACTAATGAAATCGCGAGAATGCGCAATAAGACGGTTCGTACCAGCTTAAAAACAGCTGAAAAACAGTTCAACAACGCTGTAGCTGAAGGCAACAAGGAAACTGCACAGCAGGCTTACAACGCAGCTGCAAAACAACTTGACAAAGCCGTTGCAAAACACGTTATTCACAAAAATAAAGCATCTAACAAGAAAAGCCAATTAGCCAAAGCTCTCAATACCATCACTGACTAATTCTCGTTTATTCCCTAACACGTGTCTCAAGGTGATCCTAGGATCACCTTTTTTTATTGGAAAGTTTAATGATGAGCAGTGAAGTTGCCAGTTCCGGATCGATTTTTCCTGTTTTCATTGATAAATCAAGATCCGCCAATGCCATCATTAAATGCTTTAATCGAGGCAAACCAATTTGGCGGCTTCTCATTGACATTTTTTTTACGATAAACATAGGGCGCTTGATCTGACTTGCAATTTGAGAAGGCGAAATACGCCTTTCTGAAAGCATCGCGACCTCGGTCATGGTTCTAATCTGACTCGACAATAAGCCAAAAACGCCAAACGGCGATTCACCCTGGTGATAAAAAAGATCCAGCATCGTCAGCGCCTGTCCGGTGTCGCCGGCTATGGCTGCATTAATCATTTCAAAGATATTATCGTCAATGGCTTTTGGGATGACCGTTTCAACATCTCTGATCGAAATCGATTTTTTCTCTTTGGCATAATCGATCAATTGAGCTGTCCAATGGTCCATCATTTCGACATTTACATGATCGCTTTGAATATACCGGCTTCTTTCAATCGCTTGGCGCAGAGCCTGGGTGCCAATGGTTTTTCCTGCTCTTTTCAGGCGCATGGCAATCCAGTTTTCGATTTCCACAAAAGTTAATTTTTCAAAATCAACCACTGAACTGTTCTGCATCAATTGTTTACAGATTTTTTTCCGTTTATCCAGTTTTCTCTCTTGAATAATCAGAATGGTCTGATTCTCAGGTTTTTTAATATAATTTGAAAATAATGCCATGCTTTCTTTTGACAGACCGCGCAATAGCCCGGCACTTTCCCGAACGACAACGACGCGGTACGGGCTCATCATTGGCAGCTGCCTGCAGATGCCGACAATTTCTGAAACTTCCGTTTCTTTTTCTGAAAATGTCATGACGTTCAATTGTTCCATTCCTTCAGGTATCGCTGCACGAATGAGATTTTGAACCATCATATCCGCGATATACTGTTCCTCACCTGTAAAAAGATAAAGCGGAGAAAATTTCTTTATTTTAATTTCTTTGATTAATTGTTGATACTTCATATCTTTATTTTATCATAAAAGGCGGTTAACGCGAGTAAGTCCGGACTTTCATATCTGTCCCGTTTGTCCTGATGGTGACAGCGCCGCTCTGATCTGTTCTCAAATACTGAATATGCTGATGACGCAGCCGTTTGATTACTTCATGGCTGGGGTGCCCGTAACGATTGTATGCCCCCACAGAGATCACAGCTAACATCGGATGCACGCGCTTTAAAAATAAAGATGACGTTGCGGTTTTGGAGCCATGATGGCCGATTTTCAGAACATCTGCCTGGATGTTTTGATCTGAAATAATTTGTTCTGTCGCCTGTCCAGCATCCCCTGTAAAAAGAAAGCGGCGCTTGCCGTAACAAACCTGCATTACCAAAGAGTTTTCATTCTGCTCATCATCAGGCAGACTTTCTACCCACTGGTCTGGCCAAAATACTTTGAATTTAACATGATCTGGCGATGAAACCGCGTCATGATCTCCCAGCTGCGTCACTGGAATGGTTTTCTGCTTGAGCAGCGGACCATTATATTTCGTACTCACGAAGATATGCTGAACCGGAATTTCAGTCACCAACTCTTCAATTCCCTGAGCGTGATCCGCATGATTGTGACTGATAAAAACACCTTCCAAATGATCGATGCCCTTTGAATAGAGGGCGGGCAGCAAAACGGATTGAGAAATCTCGCCTGTCTGATCCCCTTTGTTGTTCCCTGGGATTTGATCCTCATAACCGCCGCCGTCAATCATATAATAATGCCCTTTCGGTGTTTCAATTAGAGCCGCATCTCCCTGCCCCACATCCAAATAAGTGAGCGTCAAAGGGTGCGGAAGGCAGTCAGGAATCAACATCCAAAGGGCAAAAACAGCAATGCAGGACAGCGTAACGATTTGTCCCCGCTTTTGCGTGAAATCAATGTAGCCTGCAGCTAACAACACTGCAATGAAAATGAGAAAGCAAACGGGAAGAATCATTCCAAATAAACTGCCGCTGTGCAGATTTATAAATTGGAATTGATTCACCCATTTTGTAAAATCCAATGTTATTCCTGCCAGCAATGCAGGCACAATGCCAGCAATAACTTTAAGCGGCGGCGCCAAAATCAAAACTGGCAATGCGATCCACGAAAATACAAGCAGCAGACCAACGATCGGTATAATGAGTAAATTCCCAATCATTCCAATTAAACTGACTTGATGAAAATGAAACAAGGTTGCAGGCCAGGTCCCGGCCAGTGCAATTGCAGAAATGATCAGTGACTGGGCTCCATACGGTATTTCCTCATGATACCCCGCACTCTGAAATATATGCTGAGTGCGGTACATAACAGGCTCTGCGAATAATATCAGTGCTAACACCGCACCAAAGCTCATCTGAAAACTAGCAGTAAACAGTGCATAAGGCCAAATTAACAGGATAATTCCGGCAGATAAACTCAAAGCAGACAACGTATCAACATGCCTTTTAAAAACACGCCCTGATTCCGCTGCCAAGAGCATGACTGATGCCCGGATGACAGATAGAGCAAAGCCGGTCATCATCATATACCCGATCATGGCCAATGCCAAGACACCGAATTGATGCTGCTCTTTTAAATGAAGCATATGGCATATACCCAGAATGAGCATGCATAAATAGCCTGTATGAAGACCAGAAACAGCCAATACATGTGCGACACCTGCATCTAAAAATTGTTTTCGAAGCATTGCATCTCCCTGCAGTTCTCCAAAGCAGATCCCGGTAATCAGATGGGCGGCTTGAGGGGCAAAAACAGCATTGCAAGTATGGATGAGTTTTTCTCTTCCTCTTAAAATCTGATAATAAAGTGAATGCCACCGTCCTATTTTTTTGACAGACGTCCCAGAAGGCAGATACAGACAGGCTTCAATATGCTTGGACTTTAGATATAGAAAATAATTAAATCCTCCTGGATTATGTTTGCCGCTCGCCGGCTTCAGTTTCCCCGTTCCTTTTATGACATCGCCAGGCTGTAATTGCTTAATACAAGCATCCTGACCATAATTAGACGCGGTCACCTGCCATTTTTGAGCGTTGGAATCTTTAATATTTTTCATCATAAAAACCGTCTTGCGAGACGATTTTTCTATTCTCGAATCAACAACTCCTACAAAATCAGTTGTCATCCCTTTTTGATTATCTGGATTCAAACGGTCAAAAAACAGACAAGTTTTACTTAGAATAACCAGGATAATCAATAGGGTGATGCCCAATGTCGGCCTTTTCATCGTTCAATCCCTGTCTTAAAATCACAAATGACAAGATGCCTATGTTTTTCTCATTATAAAATGATTTTTTTCTTTTAGCAATAAAAAAGTGCAGCGCGGTCTGCGCTGCACAGCATTCATCATGATTTTCTATTATTTGGATTTAGCCAGTCCCCGGCGTATGAGTTTTGTAATTTCCACAATGATAAGGGGCGCGACCGCACCTGCGATCACAATTCCCCACTGTGCGCCGTTTAACGCGGTGACATTGAAGAAGGCATGCAGCATCGGAATAAAGACCACAATGAGTTGAACAAGAACTGAAATCCCCATTGCGCCCCATAAATAGCGGTTCGTAAATAAGCGATGGAAAGCAGAGCGGTCTTCACTTCGCACATTAAGCAAATGCGTCAGCTGAGACAGCCCCAATACACAAAATACCATCGTTCTTCCAACGGCAATGCCATAGTTTTGTTCTGCAATAACAAAAATGACAAGTGAAATTGCAAAGAGAACCACGCCCTGGAATACGATGCGCCCGCCTAATCCATTGGCAAAAATGCTTTCGCCTTTCTTCCTTGGCTTTTCCTGCATCACATCTTCATTCTGTTTTTCCATTCCAAGGGCCAGCGCCGGCAAACTGTCTGTAACCAGATTGATCCACAAAATATGAACCGGCAGCAATGGCTGAGGCAGCCCAATCAAAGTTGCAATAAAAATAACTAAAATTTCTGCAATATTGCACGACAGCAAAAAGTGAACCGCTTTTTTAATATTATCGTATATGCCACGGCCTTCTTTAACGGCTGAAACAATCGTTGAAAAATTGTCATCCGTTAAAATCATATCCGCAGCTTCTTTTGATACATCCGTTCCAGTAATCCCCATTGCACAGCCAATGTCAGCCTGTTTTAAAGCCGGAGCATCATTCACGCCGTCCCCAGTCATCGCAACAACTTCTCCCTGATGCTGCCAAGCTTTCACAATTCGAACTTTGTCTTTAGGAGAAACCCTTGCATACACACTCGTTCTGCCGATGACTGCTTCCAGCTCCTGATCTGTCAGCTGATCCATTTCCGCGCCGGAAAGCGCTAAATCGCCGTCTTTGAAAATTTCCAAATCTCTTGCAATGGCCACAGCCGTTTGTTTGTGATCGCCTGTGATCATAACGGTTTTAATGCCGGCTTGATGGCAGTCTCTGACTGAATCCCTGACTTCTTCCCTAGGCGGATCAATCATGCCCGTCAGTCCTGCAAAAACCAGATTATTTTCTAATACGTCGCCACTGATTTCAGGCATTTCATGGTATTGCTGAAAAGCGTACCCCAACACACGATAGGAATCATTAGCCAGCGTTTCATTCACCGAAAGTATCTCTTTACGCCGTTCCGGAGTCAGTTCCAAAATATCGTATCCTTTTAAATAATGTGTGCATTTTGATAAAAGACAATCCGGCGCACCCTTTGTAAAACTTAAATAGGTATTGTGATAATGATGAACGGTCGTCATCAATTTTCGTCCAGAATCAAAGGGCAGTTCCCCGACACGCGGGGCCTCTTTGCTGTTGATATTTTTATCAAATCCCAATTTATCGGCATAATCGACCATTGCAATTTCCGTAGGATCTCCCACTTCAACAGGATGATCTGGATCTTTCGAAATCTGAGCGTCATTGCAAAGTTCGCCGATACGGACCACAAATTTTTCAGACGGAATAAACCCATCTTCTTTTATTTCTTCAGCATTGATAATTTCTTCATTAGCGTAGACTTTTTTAATAGTCATTCTGTTTTGTGTCAGTGTACCCGTCTTATCACTGCAGATCACAGAAGCACACCCTAAGGTTTCGACAGCTGGAAGCTTTCTGATAATGGCATTCTTTTTAGCCAGTCGCGTCGTGCCCAGCGCCAATACCACCGTTACAATAGCGGGGAGCCCTTCCGGGATCGCAGCAACGGCCAGAGAAACTGCTGTTAAAAACATCTCCAGAGGATTGCCGCCTCGAAGCAGCCCGACGACAAAAACAACACCGCAGCAGATGAGTGCTGCCAAGCCCAGAGTTTTGCCCAGTTGATTAATGTTTTGCGTCAGTGGGGTTGTCCGGGATTCTGCATTTTGAATCATGCCGGCAATTTTCCCGATTTCGGTTTCCATGCCAGTGGCTGTAACGACAAACTTGCCGCGGCCATAACTGACGGTTGAATGCATATAGACCATATTCGTCCGGTCAGCCAAAGGCGTATTGATATCAAAATCTCCAGAAAGCGTTTTTTCAACTGGGACCGATTCTCCTGTTAACGCAGATTCTTGGACTTTTAAGTCCGCCACTTCAATGAGCCGCCCGTCTGCCGGAACAGAATCGCCTGCTTCCAGCAACACAATATCACCTGGGACCAGTTCTTCCGATCGGACAATCTGATGGACCCCGTTGCGGATTACTTTCGCTTCATGCACGGTCATTTTTTTCAGGGAAGCCATGGCGGACTCAGCTTTGCTTTCCTGAATCACGCCAATAACGGCATTTAAAACGACAATTAACAGAATGAGTATGGTATCTGAAATTTCACCTAAAGCCCCTGATATGACTGCAGCAATAATGAGAACTAAAATGAGAAAGTCTTTGAATTGCGCGATGAATTTTTGAAAAATACTGACCTTTTTTCCTTCAGTCAGTTCATTCATGCCGTATGCCGTTTGACGTGCCCGAACTTCCCGGTCGTTCAAACCACTTTTGCGGTCGACTTTTAGGGTTTGATCGAAGGTTTGATCGTCCATCAAATCGTAACGTGTTGACTCGCTGTTTTTCACTATTATCTCCTTTTCTTAAAAAAATAAAAGACCTTTATTTGGATGTATTCCAAATAAAGGTCTTACTCGCAAAATAAATCATTTGCGTTCAACCGGAGCTTATGCTCGAAATGACGATTGAACTGGATGAGTTACTCCCCTTTAAATCAGTGGTAGTTTACCAAAAGATATCTGTTCTGTCAAGCATTTAAAGCTTGAATACGTGCCGTAATCTGCGCTAATTTATCGCGGTTTTCCTGATCCTTCATGCGTTCTTTATTGACCACCGCTTCCGGTGCGTTTTCCAAGAACTTCTTGTTGTTCAACTTGCCGCTCGTCTTCGCAAGATCTTTTTCTATTTTTGTTTTTTCCCGTTCCAGGCGTTTTAATTCTTTTTCCTTATCCACCAAATCATTAAGAGCTAAATAGATTGTCGAGTCTCCCACAACTGCAGCGACAAAATCTTCACGAATTTGATCTTCATCAATCTTTTGAATGGATTCTACGCCGCCCATTTTATTCAGTGTATCCAAAGAATGATTCAAAATTTCGATATTTTCTTCATCTTTGGTTGTGACAAACAATGCGGCTTTCTTTTTATTGGGAATATTCGCTTCTTTTCGAATCTTTCTGAGTGTACGGATAACTCCCATGAGATAGCGGATGGATTGTTCTTCTTTTGGAAAATCAAATTGATTATCCGCAGCTGGCCACTTTGCAATGATCAGCGCTTCATCTGAACCTGGGAGATAATGATAAATTTCTTCTGTAATAAATGGCACGAAAGGATGCAGCAATTTCAGAATATTCTGCAAAACGACATTTAAAACCGTAAGCGCCGTATGGCGGCTGTCAGAATCATCGCCATTCAAACGCGGTTTAACGAATTCAATGTACCAGTCGCAGAATTCATTCCATGCAAAATCATACACCTTCTGCGCCGCAATCCCCAGTTCATATTTGTCAATATTGGCAGTTACTTCTCGAATTACCTGATTCATCCGGCTTAGTATCCATTTATCTGTCATTTCCAAGGAGACCTGTGACAAATCCAAATTGACGTCTTCGTCCATATACATCAGAACGAACCGGGCCGCATTCCAGATTTTATTGAGGAAATTCCGGCTGGATTCAATTTTATCTTTCGTCCAGCGAATATCATTGCCTGCGGAATTGCCAGTAAGAATGGCAAAACGCATGGCATCTGCGGAATAATCCCGGATAACTTCCAGAGGATCAATCCCATTGCCAAGGGATTTGCTCATTTTCCGTCCCTGAGCATCCCGAATAAGCCCGTGGATGTAGACATCTGAAAATGGCGGTTTGCCCATCGTGTCGATGCCCATAAAGATCATACGGGCAACCCAGAAAAAGATAATGTCGTACCCGGTCACCAGCACATCATTGGGATAAAATTTTTCCAAATCTGCCGTTTTTTCCGGCCATCCCAGCGTTGAAAAAGGCCATAAAGCCGAAGAGAACCAGGTATCCAGCACATCTTCTTCTTGCTTCAAATGATGACTGCCGCATTTCGGACAGGTATCCGGCGTTTCTTCGCTCACGATCATTTCACCACATTCACTGCAAGTCCATGCCGGAATCTGATGTCCCCACCACAACTGTCTTGAGATACACCAGTCACGGATATTTTCCATCCAATTGAAATAAATTTTTGAAAAACGTTTTGGAATAAACTGTGTTTTTCCTTCTCTGACGGCGTCAATTGCTGGTTTGGCCAATTCCTTCATGCGGACAAACCACTGCTCGCTGGTCATGGTTTCAACGGTGGTGTGGCAACGGTAACAATGACCCACATTATGGACGTGGTCTTCTGTTTTTACAAGATAACCCTGTTCTTCTAAATCCTTTAAGATTTCCTTGCGGCATTCATAACGGTCCATGCCGGCATATTTCCCGCATTTGTCGTTCATCGTACCGTCATTGTTCATGATCTTGATTTCTTCAAGATTGTGGCGCTTTCCGACTTCATAGTCGTTGGGATCGTGTGCCGGGGTCATCTTCACAACCCCTGTCCCAAATTCCATATCGACATAATCATCGGCGACTACTGGGATTTTTTTATTGAGAAGCGGCAGGATCACATCTTTCCCGACAATATCCTTATATCTTTCATCATTCGGATTAACGGCAACACCTGTATCCCCGAGCATGGTTTCAGGCCGGGTTGTGGCAATGATCACTTCGCCTCTTCCGTCTGCAAAAGGATAGCGAATGTGCCATAAATGGCCATGTTCTTCTTCGTATTCAACTTCTGCATCCGACAGTGCTGTCTGGCAGTCCGGACACCAGTTGATGATGCGGGTGCCTTTATAGATCAAGCCTTTATTGTACAAACGAACAAATGTCGCTTTGACAGCTTTAGAACAGCCTTCATCCATCGTAAAACGTTCTCTGTCCCAATCACAGGACGCCCCGAGTTTCGTCACCTGCTTACGAATGCGGTTGCGGTAAAATTCTGCCCAGTCCCAGGCGTATTTCAAAAATTCATCACGAGTCAGATCGCTTTTTGAACGGTTTTCCTTTTCTTTAATACTGTTCAGAACTTTCACTTCTGTGGCAATGCTCGCGTGGTCCATTCCCGGCACCCAAAGTGCCGCATATCCCTGCATTCTCTTATAGCGAATCAGCGCATCCTGAAGCGTGTCGTCAAATGCATGCCCCATGTGCAGCTGTCCTGTGATATTCGGCGGCGGCATAATAATGGTGTATGGCTTGCCATTTGGATGAACTTCTGGCTTAAAGTATCCCTTTTCTCTCCACCAAGCGTAAATACGATTTTCGACTTCGTCAGGCTCGTAAACCTTGGACATTTCCTTTTTCATGCTTAATTTTCCAGACCTTTCACGTAAATAATATTAATCAATGCAACGCGTCCATTTTACCGTAAATTTCAAGCGGTTTCAAGTTAGTGATCAGGCATCTGCTTTCTTGTAATCACAAAGATCATTTAAAGGGCAGATATCGCACTTCGGATTTCGCGCTGAACAAATCTTCCGGCCATGCCAGATTAATTGGTGATGGGCTGCCGACCATTTGGATTCCGGAATATTTTTCCGAAGTCCCTTTTCAACCTCTAGTACATTCTTTCCCTTCGCCAGTCCCAATCGGTTTGAAACTCTAAAAACGTGAGTATCCACTGCGATCGCGGGAATGCCAAAGGCGTTGCTCATCACCACGTTTGCCGTTTTTCTTCCGACACCTGGCAGTGAGGTTAGTTCTTTCATCGTTTTTGGTACAATACCGTTAAATTCTGAAAGCAGCAAATGACTCGTTTTTAAAATATTTTTGGCCTTTGTGTTCGCCAATCCGCAGGATTTGATCTTCTTCTTTAAATCCTCTTCCGTTAACTGCAGCATTTTTTCTGGTGTATTGTAAGTTTTGAACAATTCTTCTGTCACTTTGTTCACACGAACATCGGTGCATTGTGCTGAAAGCATCGTCGCAATTAATAATTCATAAGGCGAATTAAAATCCAAACCGCATTTTTGCGTTCCGTAAAGATCCTGAAGAATCTCTAAAGTTTGATTGATCTCTTTTTGATTCATTTTTCTCCCTAAAAAAGACCCTGCCCTCAATCAGGCAGGGTCTATGTCTATTCACTTTAATTACTGCTATTAAGACCGGTAATTAGATTCGCAGAACCTAGAGCTTTCATGTAGCTGCCATAGGTTGCTGCTGATGTGGCGCCGTAACCACCAATAGCTTTGTTATTCAAATTTCCTGTCCAGATAGATGTAGTTAAATTTCCAGTCATCCCAGTGAACCACAAATCCTTGCCGTTGTCAGTCGTCCCAGTTTTTCCTGCCGTGCCGTAGACATTGGCATTGGTCCCAGTCCCGCTGGTGACAACCTGACGCAGGATGCTCTTCATCGTCGAGGCGGTTGAAGATTTCATCACCTGATGCGTATCCAGATTCAAATCTGAACTTTTAAAAATCGTGCTCCCATTGCTGTTCTGAACCCTTGTAACAAATTTAGGTTGATTGTAAATCCCATTGTTATTAAAGATATTAAATGCAGCTGCCATTTCAATTGGCTTAATACCATACAGCATCCCGCCGACACAAGTATTGATGTTATAATCACTGGATGTAAACGTGGTGATTCCCATCGTCTTTATCCAATCGACTGCTGTCTGATTGCCTAATGTGTACCAGACATAAGCTGCGGGGGGGTTATAGGATTTTACAATTGCTGTGGTCAGGCTGACCGTCGATCCACCGCCTTCGGCTCTTGGCGTCCAGTTGCCATAAGTTCCGTAATTATGCAACTGGGAATTGGCATTGAAAATGCCCTTATCAATGGCACAGCTGTAATAAAGCGGTTTGATATTGGATCCCGGCTGCCGTGCGGTATTGCACATATCCACTTCAGTATTGCCGCCATAGTAAGCACGCACTGAACCATCCTGATCTAAAGTGACAATCGCATTGGTCGTGCTGCTGCCCTTTGGATATTTTTTCAGAGAAATATCCAAAGCCTTGCTCTGCATGCCTGTATTAATTGTCGTGTAGATCTTGTATCCGCCGCTAGCGACTTGTGTTCTTGTGTATTTAATGGCTTCTTTTTTAGAGATCCCTTGTTTTTTCATCACGTTCGGTGCAACTGCTTCTGCATATTGCTGGAGCGCCCGATTCACGAATTTTTCATATCCTTCTGTTACCTGATTATTCAGTTTAGAGGCATCCCAAGAAACCACATTCAACTGTTCAGCTTTAGCCTGGTCTGCCTGAGACTTTGTGATATAACCAGTTTTAACCATACGATCTAAGACTTCACCCTGGCGCCGCTTCGCCGCTTCGGGGTGAATATTTGGTGCATATCCAGATGGTGCTTGGGGTAGGCCGGCAAGCACAGCACATTCTGCCAAATCGCAGTCCCAGATATCTTTTCCAAAATACGTCTTCGCTGCTTCTTCAATACCATACGCAGACGAGCCGAAATAGGTTTCGTTCAAATACATTTCAAGAATTTGATTCTTTGAATACTTCTTATTCAGCTGTCGTGCAATTGAAATTTCCTTAAACTTACGATTCAGGGAATCCATAAAGGTTTGTTCCGATGAAATATCAGGCAGGAAAAGGGTTCTTGCCAACTGCTGCGTCAGCGTACTTGCCCCCTGGCTTCTGGTATTGCGATGCAACGCATTGAAAGCCAGCGATCTCAGTATCCCGTAATAATCTACACCGCCATGATCGTAAAAACGGCTGTCTTCTGTCGCAATCAACGCATTTTTCATATTATCCGGAATTTGGTTTAACGAAACGTAAGTCCGATTTTCAGTAAATAGTTCTGCAATAACTTGATTATCCGAAGAAATAATTTGCGTCTTTTGTTTTTCTTTGTAAGTATAGTTTGAAATATCCACACGGTTTCGCTGATACATCGCAAAAACGCCTGCAACCCCTGCAGCAAAAATGACCAGCAAAACAATAAGTACTTTCTGCCATGCTTTAAATTTTTTGCGCTTATGTTTCCGACTTGGCAGACCCCCGTTGCTTTTCTTTGCAGTCTTTAAGGTTTTCGCATCACTGCGGTTTTGTCGGCGATTGGTTGTCTTCTTCTTCGAATTCAAACGCATATCGTCAATTTCCTGAAGTTTTGAATCATAAGCGCCAGCTGCAATGTTTTCTCCCTTTTGGGCAGATGCATTAGAATGGGGATGGCGTCTCGGCAATCCCTGAGATTTGCGTACCGGCGCTCTCATTTTGTCATTTGTCTGTTTAGCTTCATTTGGCGTTGCCTTTTTCACTTCAGTCTGAGGCGTTTTTTTAGGAATTGTCTCATTTTGCGAGGCTTTAGATTTGACAGCCTCTGCGTCAAGATTTTCTTCTACATTTCCTTGTTCCTGTGGGTCGCTATCTGAAATCCCGTTTTTAGATAAATCTTGGGAATTTTTCTGCGATTCGGCCGGCGCAAGGGTTTCAATCGTGGCGCCTACATCCGCTTTCTCGATATTTTGAGAATCCAGTACTTTTTCTATTTTTTCTTCTTTACGTACATCATCATTTTCTGGTGATGCAGTGTTGGAATGCTTCAATCCCTTAAACCCACTGAAAGAAAAATGTTTTGGTGGATTTTCTGATGATTCCTGCGGATTTTGATTTTTTTTCTTATCTTCTTCCATACTTATCCTCAATTTTAAAGATTTTCTAGTCTATTTTCCAAAGCGCGTAAATCTGTTTTTAATGGCGCTGTTATATTTTGTCTGCCGTTTTTCGGAAGCGTAACGGTCAATTCACTGGCGTGTAGCGCCGTTCTCGCTATTCCCAAATCCTGATGAATCGGATTGTACAAATGATCGCCAATAATCGGGCAGCCTATGTGTGACAGGTGAACCCGTATTTGATGTGTACGGCCAGTTTCGAGCTTGAGTTTTATTTTGGCATACTGCTTTTTCCCATAAACTTTCAATACGCGGTAATGGGTCATGCATGGCTTACCATCTGATCGCACCTCACGGCGAATACTATCCGCTGACGCCAGGCCGATTGGCAAATTGATCGTTCCGGAATATGGCACCGGACAATGATGAACATAAGCGGTATAATACTTTTCCATCTTGGGCACTATGAAATGAGACTGCAGAAAATGTTGGACATATTTATTTTTTGCAATCAGGATAACACCGGATGTATCCATATCTAAACGGCTCACAAACCGGACTTTGGCAGGCTGATCCGTCTGCAAAAAA
The DNA here is from genome assembly GCA_945867155.1 of uncultured Eubacteriaceae bacterium. Lineage (GTDB taxonomy): Bacteria > Bacillota > Clostridia > Eubacteriales > Eubacteriaceae > Pseudoramibacter. The sequence continues at coordinate 76,185 of CAMBHL010000003.1, forward strand.
TAAGCTGCAACAATGTTGCCCAATGTATCCCCACCATGACTTTTTGTCGGATGTGTTACCAATCCGGGATCCTTATTAACAGCCAGGATCTCATCATCCTCGTATAAAATATCCAACGGGCCAGAAACCGGAAGCAAATCTACATGTTCCGTCGGCATGCGGATAAAAATAACATCCCCTTTTTCAACTTCATCTGTCGACCAGCAGGGTTTTCCGTTAACTGTCATTTCTCCTTCCCGAATGATTCTGGTCATCAATCGGCTGGAATAAGCGTATTTTGTTTTCAAATATTGTTTGAGCATAATGGGTGTATCATTTTCACAAACATATTCATACTGATTAAAATTTTTGTATTGATTCACTGGAATATTTTATGGCACTTTATTAATTAAATCAATTCTTTTTTGGTTTTTTCTAAAAATAATCCTGTTCTTTGAAGCTAAAATAATCTTCGGCACAGTCCGAAATGATAAGGTGATCCAGCACTTCTATCCCCAGCAATTGTCCGGCCTGAACCAGCCGGTCCGTCAGTTCAATATCATTGCTGCTTGGCGTCGTGTCGCCGGATGGATGGTTATGCGCCAGAATAATCGAGGTTGCGCGGTGTCGGATGGCTGGATTAAAAACTTCTCTTGGATGGACGAGAGATGCATTCACCGTTCCCACTGAAATAAGTTCCTGCTTAAACACAACGTTTTTCGTGTTGAGAAGTAAAATTTCAAAATGTTCTCTTTCATATCCGAACATTTCCTGGCTTAAATAAACCGCCGCATCCATTGGACTTTTAATTTGGAACATCGTTTTTTTCTGATGCCGCGCCCGGCTTCCCAGTTCCAGGGCTGCAATGATCTGACAGGCTTTTGCCTCACCGATTCCTTTCAATTCATTATTTTGACATAATTCTTCGACTGAAACCTTAAGTAAGCTTTCTAAATCGCTGTCATAAAAATTTAACAGCCTCTGTCCCAGTTCAACAGCTGTCATATTTTTATGTCCCGAGCCAATAATGACGGCAATCAATTCTGCATTGCTCAACAACCCCGGGCCAAAATGCATCATTTTTTCCCTCGGCTTGTCATCGTTTGTTAATTCACGCAGCGTTAAATGATTTTTCATCGCTCCTCCGATTGCATAAAACCAAAAAACAACGCAAATAGCCTGAACAATCATTAAATTTTATTATAACATGATGGATTAACTTTCTCAATTTACAATCTTTTTGATAATTGTTATAATATAAAAAAATAAAATGAATGATGGGGATAAATATGAAGCAATGTATGGATTCCAATAATCTACATAGAAGACTTAGTAAAATAGAGGGCCAGGTCCGGGCCATTGACCGGATGATTGATGAAGATATACCCTGTGAAGATATTCTCTCCCAGGTCAATGCAGTCAAATCGGCCATGCACAAAGTCGGACAGATCATTCTTGAAGGCCACCTTCAGCATTGTGTCAAAGATGGCATTCAGCATGGCGATGCTGATAAAACCATTGCCAGTTTTACAAAAGCGGTGGAACGTTTCGCCAATATGAAATAAAAGTTCTGTTTACCACAGAACTTTTATTTTTTTGCCTATTTTGTTAAAGCATAAAGGCTTAAGCCATTAAATAAAATAAGATCCGATACGTCCAAGGCATAGTCAAGCAGATCTTTCTCAAAAGGATAAACAGAAAAAACACCGTAAACTCTGTCATAATTCTTGTAGCGTTTGTTAAATCCTGCCATTTGATTGATTTTTTCTTTAAAATCGTCAAAGTCTTTTTTAGAATAGGCTTCTGTGCCGTAAACACAATCGGCAATAAAAATCTTACGTGCTTCCTGGTCTAATGCGAAAATTGGCAAAATCTGATTATTTTCAATGTACCGCCCTGCCTGAGTAACTTCCATTCCAATTTTTTTCTGAAGTGAAGGCATCGCCAGCATTTCGATTAATATTTCATTAAACCAATGCTGTATATACGGAATCATTCCGGAAAAGGACTGCTGTTTCGAAAGTTGACGATCGTTCTTTAAAGCATCAAAATGCGGGAAAACAAAAGTATACCAGAAAGCAACAAAAGGAAGGGCAATCTGATAAGGCTGTTCTGTTTTTTTTCGGCTTTTTCTGGGCGACAACAGGGGCTGTTCTTGAATATATCCCAATTTCATCAAATGATGGCGTATTTTTCGAACGTCAGACATCCGATAGCCCGTTATGCCTTTAATTTGCACCGCAGTCTGGGCGCCTTCTGCCATAACCTTTAAGACCGAATGATAAGCATCCGGACGCCACACTTCTCTTTCTAATAAATGCGGGATTTCTGAAAAGAGCTTGCCATAGGGATTGGTGATATTGCGAATAATCGACTGCTTAATTTGTTTGATGTTGACACAGTGATTAAAGAACTGCCAATATCCTGGAACACCGCCGACAACAGCGTAAATGACCATCAGCTGATTAAAATCGTGATGGGGAAACTCCACCATCATTTCTGCAAAAGACATGGATTGAAGATGAATTTCATCGGTCCACATTTTTTTGGCGCCACGATTCGCCTTTTGAATACATTGCCAGCTATGATCGCGCATCGAGACAATGAGGGTAACCCCGTTTGCTTTAAAATACTTTTGCCATGCCTTATTAAATATTTTTAAAAAGTTCCGATTTTCAAAAAAAAGCTGATCAAAATTATCAATAATCAGAATTTTTCCGCCATCTTCTGTCTTTTCTGAATACAATCGAAACAAATCCAGCCATTCCATGGCCGCCGCATTAGAGGCTGGTGCCTGAATGCCAAAATGGGACTTAAAGACGCGTTCAAACAACAAACGATTGAGACGGTCAGACTGACTTCCTGCTGCAAAATACAAATGATTTTTATCTTTAACAAATTCTTTGATCAGGCGTGTTTTTCCAAATCGGGGCCGTCCTGTAACTAATATTAAGGCATCTTCCTTTTTCCAGGCTTCTGACAATTGTTTCAATTCTCGTTTGCGTCCAATAAATCGCACTGCTTTTTACCCCCTCGTGTCGTATTTCTAATTAATATAACACAAATAAAGGACTTTCTCATGAAACACATAAGAAAGTCCTTTTAAAACCAATTTTCTCTTAAAATATAGGACCGTTCAATTGAAGTCCACATTTTTCGCAGGTCCAGTCGTGCCCTACTGCCTTCGTTTCTCCGCCGCATTTCGGGCAAATACCGGTTCCGCCTTTTTTGAATTGGAAATCTTTCACTTCCATATCGACGAACTCATCTGGCCCGTCCTGAATTACTTTGAATTTTAATATTGGCTTAGGTGCATCGTTGCTCATATTACTTGCCTCCTGCTTTACTTAACTGATTATATTTTACCACAAGACAGCCTGAATAGAAACGATTTCAACGAGTTTATGCTCTGGCTCTTTCGTAACGGTCGATCATTTCATCAAATTCATCGACGACTTCTTTTTCCGGTTTCTTAAAACGATTGACAATAAGTATGGTCAAAACATTGCAGACAAAACCAGGCAAAATTTCGTAAATGCCTGTTCCGAACAAATGAGCAGAAAGTCCCGTTGCTTTCCAGAGAATCACGACCAAGGTTCCGACAATCATGCCTGATAATGCAGACTGCCAACTGGTTTTTCTGGAATAAAGGCCAAATAAAACCAATGGACCAAAGGCAGCGCCAAAACCGCCCCACGAATACGAGACCAGACTCATAACCGTTGAGTTGCCGTTAAAAGCAATGAGCAAAGCGACAATGGAAACAGCGATAACAGACCAGCGTCCGATGCTGACAGACTGTTTGTCGGTCAGTTCTTTTTTGAAAAGAAGTCTAGATAAATCTTCAGAGAGAACAGATGAACAAACTAACAGCTGAGAGTCAATCGTCGACATGATCGCAGCCATAATTGCAGCCAGGAAGATGCCGGCAATCCAAACAGGGAAAAAGCGGTGAATCATCAGAATAAAAACCGTTTCCTCTTTCCCGCCGCTGAGTCCTTTAAACAGTGGAATAGACAGCAGTCCAACCAATACCGCGCCGGTCAATGAAATCAGGCACCAGGTAATGGCAATTTTTCTGGCCTTTGGAATTTCTTTGACGGAATCAATTCCCATAAACCGAACCAAAATATGCGGCTGTCCAAAATAGCCCAGCCCCCATACCACAGCTGAAATAATGGTCGCTGCCGTGACGCCTTTTCCAAATAATGAGAGGGAAAGATGTTCAGAGGCCATCGCCATACGGGTGCTGCCGAATCCGTGCATTTCAAAAATAGCCATAATCGGCACCACTGCAATCGCCACGACCATCAAAATGCCCTGAATCAAGTCGGTCCAGCAGACTGCCAGGTAACCACCCAGAAAAGTATAAGAAATAATCACAACTGCGCCGATGAGCACGGCCACATTATAATTAATCCCAAACATGGTTGAAAAGAGTTTTCCGGATGAAACCATCCCCGATGCGCAGTAAATCGTAAAGAAAAATAAAATAACAATAGCAGAAATTATTTTTAACGCACCCGTTGGATCTTTGTACCGCTTTTCAAAAAAGGTCGGAAGTGTAATCGCATCGACTTCCTCTGTGTAAACCCGCAGTCTTTCAGAAACCATCTTCCAGTTAACACAAGTCCCTGCGAATAAGCCGATTCCAATCCACAGTTGAGGCATCCCGCCCAAATAAATGGCACCGGGCAGGCCCATCAAAAGCCACCCGCTCATATCGGAAGCCTGTGCTGAAAAAGCGGTGACCCAGCTTCCCAGGGCACGGCCCCCGAGCAAAAATCCTTCTGATGAATCAGAAGAAGCATCATAGAATTTCAGTCCGATAAAAATTAAAACAACTAAATAGGCAATAAATATTCCCAGCTCAATAGGATTTACAGAACCCATTCTACTCCTCCATTCTTTTCATAATGTTTTTAGTTTACCTTAAAGCTGGATTAAAGTAAAGAAAAAGAAAAGCGTCCGCAAATGCGAACGCTTAATACTTTCAATTACTGCCCAATTATTGAACAAAGAAATGTTGGCCGTCATAGTCCACTGTCATGACACTTCCCTGGCTCAAATTGCCCTGTAATATTTTCTTGGCCAGCAGGGTTTCAATATTTTGCTGAATAAACCGACGCATTGGTCTTGCCCCAAAGGAAGGATTGTATCCTTGGTTGATAATGGCCTGTTTAGCGTTATCCGTGACCGTGAAATCCAGCTGCTGTTCTGTTAAACGCTTCCGGACATCTTTTAACATCAAATCGACAATCTTGCCAACTGTGTCTTTCGACAATGGTTTATACAAAACGATTTCGTCAATTCTGTTCAAGAATTCCGGTCTAAAGGATGCTTTCAGCAGCGTTTTAACCTTGTCTTCTGTTTCAGGTTTGATGTTGCCGTTTTGATCAATCCCGTCCAAAATGTATTCACTGCCGAGATTGCTGGTCATAATGATGATGGTATTTTTAAAGTCTACCACTCTGCCTTGGGAATCGGTTACACGTCCATCATCCAAAATCTGAAGCAGAATATTGAAAACATCCTTATGGGCTTTTTCAATTTCATCTAAAAGAATCACAGAATAAGGTTTGCGACGGACGGCTTCTGTCAGCTGGCCGCCTTCTTCATAGCCAACATATCCTGGAGGCGCACCGATTAAACGGCTGACGGAAAATTTTTCCATATATTCTGACATGTCGATACGGATCATATTGTCTTCTGAATCAAACAAATTGGCCGCAACCGCTTTTGCGAGTTCAGTTTTTCCAACACCAGTCGGCCCCAGGAATAAGAATGAGCCAATTGGCGTGTTTGGATTTTTGATGCCCGCCCGGGATCTCAAAATCGCATCTGTCACTTTTTTGATCGGTTCTTCCTGGCCGATTACACGTTCTTTTAAAGTATCTTCTAATTTTAAGAGTTTTTCTCTTTCGCCGGACATCACTTTGCTCAAAGGAATGCCAGTCCAGTTGGAGATGATTTCTCCAATTTCTTCTTCACCGACTTCTTCTCTGATCAAATGTTCTTCGTGGTCATTCTTTGAATTCGCCGAATCTTCTACCGCTTTCATTTTGGCCTTCAGTTTCGGCAGTTCGCCGTATTTGAGTTCGCCTGCCTTTTCAAGATCGTTGTCCCGCTGTGCCATTTCAATTTGATGGTTCAGGCGATCAATCTGTTCTTTAATATTCTGAACTTCATCGACGGAATGTTTTTCATCTTCCCACTGTGCCTTCATAGCATTGAATTTTTCACGATCATCTGCCAATTCTTTCTGCAATTTGGCCAACCGTTCTTTGCTTAATTGATCGTCTTCTTTTTTCAGTGCCGATTCTTCTATTTCGAGCTGAATGATCTTCCGATTGATTTCATCCATTTCTTCCGGCATGGAATCAATTTCTGTTCGGATCATGGCGCAGGCTTCATCGATCAAGTCGATGGCTTTGTCTGGAAGGAACCGGTCTGAAATGTAGCGGTCCGACAATGTGGCTGCTGCAACAATGGCATTGTCTGAAATTTTTACACCGTGGAAAATTTCGTACCGTTCTTTTAATCCACGCAAGATGGCAATGGTGTCTTCAACTGTCGGTTCATCGACCATCACTGGCTGGAAACGCCGTTCGAGCGCAGGATCCTTTTCGATGTACTTCCGATATTCATCCAATGTCGTCGCGCCGATGCAGTGCAGTTCGCCCCGGGCCAGCATTGGCTTCAGCATATTGCCTGCATCCATGCTGCCGTCTGTTTTTCCAGCGCCAACAATGGTGTGCAGTTCATCAATGAAGAGAATGATTTCTCCATTGGAGTCTTTGACTTCTTTTAATACCGCTTTAAATCTTTCTTCAAATTCGCCGCGGTATTTGGCACCAGCCACCAATGCACCCAGATCCAGGGAAATGATGCGTTTGTGTTTGAGGCCTTCCGGCACGTCACCGGCGACAATACGCTGTGCCAGTCCTTCGACGATCGCTGTTTTCCCTACGCCAGGTTCGCCGATCAAGACCGGATTGTTCTTGGTCTTCCGTGACAAAATCCGAATGGTGTGCCGGATTTCATTATCCCGTCCGATCACCGGATCTAACTTATTGTCAATACAATCCTGCACCAAATCATGCCCGTACTGTTTCAGAGCTTCATAAGTTTCTTCAGGATTATCGCTTGTTACATTTTGTCCATTTCTCATTTCACTCACCACCTTTTCAACATCGGAACGTTTGATCCCGTATCGGTTAAACAAGGCTTTTACATCGCTGCTTTCTGAAAGACTGAACATGCTGAGCAGCAGATGCTCAACGGAAACATATTGATCTTTCATATTTTGAGCAATCTGGAAGGCTTCGTTTAAGATTTGATTGACTTCCGGACTAACGTATATTTGTCCCTGCTGGGTTCCCGGGCCTGAAACGCTCGGCCGCTTATCGATTTCTTTTTCTATGGTGCTGACCATTTCATTGACTGGTTTGTTGAGCCTGCTCATAATTCTCGGAACAAGCCCGCCTTCCTGAGTGAGCAAAGCCAGCATTAAATGATCTGCTTCTATCTGCTGATGCTGATGCTGCGCTGCAGTCATTTCAGCCTGCTTAATGGCTTCTAAGGATTTTTTTGTAAAAGCATTCATATCCATTCTTTTCACCTTCTTTTCCGGTTATTCATGCTTGTGTTTTATATTTTCTACCTGTTGTCTAAAAAATACTGATAAATCGAGTCCAGCCTTTCATTGATATCATCTTCCTCGTAATCTCCAAAATAATCATCCATTGCTGAATCAATCATTTTCAGGTAACGCGTCAAATAATCTGACAAATTTTTTTCATCTCGATCGATTGATCCCGCATGCTTAAAGGCGCGGACAAATTTATGCTGCGTCCGTTCATTGCCGCAGTCTCGATCGGGTTGCTGATGCTTGGTTTCTATGATGCTGATGCGTTGGAAAAAATCGTTGAACAATGCGTTAAGATTCTGATTCTGTGTTCTTGAACTGATTTTCAACACAGCGTACTGGCCATCCTGTTCATTTTTAAATTCATACATGTAAATGATTTTTGGACGGTATTTGTACTTGAGACTTTTCCCAAAGTAAATGCTGTTATTTTGGTTTGAAGGACTGACATTTAACTCGCCTGCCATATTCTCACCTACTGACTCCAATACAGTGCGAATTTTTTGTTCCGGCGTTTGAAGCCCAAGGTAACTCGCCAAAATGTCATTCACTAATTGTGAACGGTTCGTTCCCCGTGCAAAAGCCAGGCTGTCAATTTGCTCGACAAGATTATCAAACAATGTCAAACTGTATAAGCTTTTCTTCATTTCTCACACCTCGCCTACATTATTGCGCTTTCTATTTAATTTGTCAATCATTTTATATAAATATAATTACAATTTATTTATTGTTAAGAAAAGCCACTCCGAAGAGTGGCTGTTGTTCAGACTGCGATGCGGTCTTTTAATTGCTCATATAATTTATCACCAATGCGGTTGACGTTTTTAATGTCAGAGGGATCACTGAAGGCGCCGTTTTTCGTTCTGTAATCAATAATATTCTGTGCCAGAACTTCTCCGATACCCGGCAAGGTCATTAATTCTTCTTTTGAAGCGGTATTGATGTTAATGATTCCTCCCGCAGTCACACCGGTGTTCTGGCTTTGCTGAGTCTGAGTCTTCGTCGGAATATTTAGTTTTTGTCCGTCTTTGAGCTTCGTCGCCAAATTAACGGCTTCACCATCCGCGTCTCCCGTCAATCCCTTCGCCGCATTGACGGCATCTATTCCCCTTGAATCTGTCTTTAACTTATAGACACCGGGCTGATTGACAGCGCCTGTGACCTGAACGTATATTTTTGATGCTTTCTCTTCTGAGTCGCTGTTTTGAGCAGACTGCACCGCAGACTTTGAAAGCAGCAGTTCATTTTTCCGATACGTGCGAATGCCATAAACGAGAATCAGCAGCCCAACTATTGCAACACAAACGACAGCTTTCGTTTTCTGCCGTTTTTGACTTTCAGAACGTCTATCCATGGCAGTTCTCCTGGAAATGCATATCCATTAATTCTGAATCGTATTAAGCCAAAGTTCAAATTGTTTTTGAATTTCTTCTTGTGTTAATCCAATCGTCGCGACATTGGCATTCAGGCCTTCCAGGAAAAAAGCCAATTGATGAGATAAAAGTTCTGTATTTAGAGGTTTTAATTCCTGCCGGTCCATGCCGTATTTTAATACATCTTCAATACTTCGGATCAAATGTGCATACTGCTTTTGTTTAACAGGCCGTTCCGCTTGATGCTGTTTAAAAAAAAGATTGTATTGTGCCCACATATTGGGCTTTGAATGCCAGGCATTTTTTCGATAAATATCAAAAATTTCCCTTAAAACAGTGAGCGCGGAACGCTGTTCCCAAATGGCAATTTCAACTGCAGCAAAAAATTGATTGGTATCGCGTTCAAAAAGGGAGAGAAAAATTTCAGTCGGCGAGGAAAAATAGCGGTAAATGCCGCCGTGACTGATGCCACAGGCTTTAATAATCGACGTCATGGTCACCTGATCGAAATCGCACTCCAAAAAAATTTCCTGTGCTTTTTCAAGAATCAAATTTCGTTTCTTTTCCGCTTTTTCTCTCACCGGTAAATCCCCTCGATAATTTATTCTAATTATACAAAAATAGATTGGCTAAATCAAATACATCTATTTATTTTTACAAGTGAATCGTTTCAGTTTCTTCGACCGCTTTTTGAATCATTTCTTCTGCATCGTCCATCATTTTGGTTTCACCCTGCGCAATTTTTTTGCGGTTTGGATGGGTTTCAGGATGTTTTGGAACAAAAATAGTACAGCAGTCTTCATAGGGCAGAATAGAGGTTTCAAAGGTCCCGATATCCTGCGCAATCTCAACAATTTCCTGCTTGTCCATACCGATTAAAGGTCTTAACACTTCCATGCTGACAACGCCCCCGGTTGCAGCCAAACTTTCCTGTGTCTGACTGGCCACCTGTCCAAGGCTTTCCCCAGTGATCAAAGAGAGGCAGTTTGTCTTTTTCGCGATTTCCTCTGCGATTCTCATCATAAAGCGGCGGATAATAATCGTGGTCTGTCTTTCCGGGCAAACTTCGACGATTTTAGTCTGTATGTCTGTAAACGGCACAACGTGCAGGTCAAAATGTCCCGTATAGCGGGTTAAGATGCGGCCTAAATCGACGACCTTTTCTTTTGCTCTTTCCGATGTAAAAGGAAAGCTGTGGAAATAAACCGCTTCGAGTTTGACACCGCGCTTGGCCATCATATACCCTGCGACCGGGCTGTCAATGCCGCCGGACAGCAGCAAAGCTGCTTTGCCGGAACATCCGACAGGAAGGCCGCCGCGCCCTTGAATAAAGTCTGAGTACACATACGCTGATTCGCGCACTTCAACCCAGATTTCACGGTCTGCTCCCTTCATTTTGACTTTTTTGCCTTGGCCGTCGTAATGTTTCAAAACGACGCCCCCTAAATGTCTGGCAATTTCAGGTGAGGTCATCGGGAAGCGCTTGTCTGAGCGTTTGACACAAATTTTAAAACTGTCAAAAGGTCTCAGATCGGCTTCTTCAACGACAGCTGCTTCGATCGCTGTCATGTCGCTTGGAAGCACCGTCGCTGGACTGAGGGAAACCACGCCAAAAACACGGCTGACGGCATCAATTCCCTGGTTCAGTTCATGGTCATCAATGTGCACAATAATGCGGCCCTGTATTTTTTCAACTTGTGCTGATTCCAAATGGCTCAGCGCACCGCGAATATTTTTCACGAGCAAATCGATAAAAGTGTGGCGATTGAGACCTTTTAATGCAATCTCTCCGTAACGAACGAGAATCACGTGTTGTTTGTTTTCCATCTTAACTTCCTCTTTATCCTGTTATTTAATAAATTTTTCAAATTTTCTGAGTTTTTCAGCTTCTTCAATGATCACCTTGACACCGTTTTTAACGTCATCAAAAGTTGTTGTCGCTGAAAACGAAATGCGAATGGTCCCTTCCGTGTAGCTGGGCGATAAACCAATGGCACGCTGAACCTGATGTTTCTCTTTCTTGTGCGTTGAACAGGCCGAACCTGTGGAAATATAGACCTGTCTTGCTTCGCACGCGTGGAGCAGCACTTCTCCTCGAATGCCTTCGATTGCGACACTCATCACAGCAGGACTGCAGGACTGTTCATCATGGGGACCTAATATTTTCACACGGTCCAGGGCTTCTGTCAATGTTTTTTCAACATAATGCCGGTAACGGAACATAGACTGATGCACTTCATCAGACTCCCAAACGCGAACGGCTTCGTCAAAGCCGACGATACCCTGAACATTTTCTGTACCGCTTCGCAAGCCGCGTTCCTGTCCGCCGCCAAAAATCAAGGGCTTAATCGGCCAGCCCTTTCTCAAATAAACGGCGCCGATCCCCTTGGGACCGTTGATTTTATGACCGCACAGCGTCAGGCCGTCCAACTGCGCTTTTTCAACATCAATAGGGAACTTCATAAAACCCTGAACAAAATCAGAATGATAAAAACAATTCGGCTGTCTGGATTTTATGATCCGGCCAAATTCTTCAAGGGGCTGTGCCGTTCCCAGCTCGTTGTTCACACCCATGATCGAAACCAAGAGGGTCTTATCGGTGACAGCTTTTTCTAAATCCTGGGGACTGACCAACCCTTCCTGATCAACCGGAAGCCAGATCACATGAACCCCTTGATTTTCATAATCCTGAAAAATTTCCCGAACCGCAGGATGTTCAATTACGGTTGTTACGATGGTGCCGTTTCTAAGAACATCTGGGCGCATGTGATCCAAAATTCCCCGAATCAGCATATTGTCTCCTTCGCTGCCTCCGGACGTGTAGATGATCTGCTGGTCCATATCACCACGGGCATGAATCCGCTGTCCTAAATGCTGCTTGCACGCTTGAATGCGTTTTTCTTCTTTTAACCCCGGCTCATACATCGCTGACGGATTGAAGTATTCCGTCTGGAAGCTTGTCATCATCCGATTGATCACCTGCGGCGCCGGCTGTGTCGTCGCCGCATTATCTAAATAACAAATTTGATTCATTTGGTACTCCTCATATTTTCACTTGTCCTTTATCATATTACAAAAAAAAAGAGCCGTCAATTATTCAATTGACGGCTCTGCCATCTGAAAGCGCTTTTAAGCTTCTGCTGGTTTTGTCTTTGGTACAGCCTTTTTAACGGGCTTCAGTCCCTTTCGAGGTGCCACCTTCCGGCCTTCTTTAATTAAAGCATGGGTCGGGCATTTTTTAACACATGCCCCGCAGTTGGAGCATTTGGAATAATCAATAACCGCCAGGTTTCCCTGAACATGGATAGCATCGAACATACACGTTCTTTCGCACATGCCGCAGCCGATGCAGCCCACTTCGCAGTTTTGACGAACCAATTTGCCTTTTTCCCGTGACTGGCAGTCGACATGCACAATCTGATCCTTTGGAATCAAGGTCATAACATTTTTAGGACAAATATCCACGCATTTGCCGCACGCCACACAATGATTGATATTCACTTCCGGAAGCATCTTATCTGTCATGTGCAGGGCGTCAAACTCGCAAACTGAGACACAGGAACCCAATCCGATACAGCCAAAACGGCATCCTTTAGGACCGCCGTTGGCGACTACCGCTTCGTTGCAGTCCTTTAAGCCGTAATATTCGGTCTGACGCGGTGCTTTTTCACAATCGCCGCCGCAAAGCACCTGTGCGACATTCGGCATGCTGTTGTCAACGGCTTCGCCCATAATGGCACCGACTTTTTCAGCAACGGCCGCACCGCCGACCGGGCAGGCATTCACTGGCGCTTCACCTTTGACAATAGCTGCTGCGCAGCCATCACATCCAGGATAGCCGCATCCCCCGCAGTTCGCACCTGGTAACACGGCACGAACCTTCGGAATCCGTTCATCTTCTTTGACTTCAAAGCGTTTCGCTGCTACGGCAAGCGCAACACCGATGATCAACGCCATGACACCCAGAACTATAACTGGGACAATAATTTGAGTTGCCATTTAATTTCCCCCTCTCGATTATAGCATACCAGAAAATCCGAGGAAGGAAATGGCCATTAAACTCGCGGCAATCATGGTAATGGGAAATCCTTGGAGCGCTTCTGGAACATCAGATACTTCTGCTCTTTCACGAATGGCCGCCATCAAGATAATAGCCAATGTGTAGCCAATCCCGCCGGCTGCTCCGTTCACCACAGATTCAATAAAGTTATAACTGTTTTGAATGTTTAAGGTACAAACCCCTAAAACCGCGCAGTTTGTCGTAATCAGCGGAAGGTAAATCCCGAGAGCCTGATAAAGCGACATACTCGATTTTTTAATGAACATTTCAACCAATTGGACCAATGCAGCAACGACTAAAATAAACGCAATCGTTTGAAGGTATTCCAGTCCAAATCTCGTCAAAATCCCATATTGAATGATGTAAGTAATTGCTGAAGCCAGCGTCATAACAAAAATAACCGCAATCCCCATGCCAATAGAAGTGTCGACTTTTTTGGAAACCCCTAAGAAAGAACAAATTCCCAAAAACTTGGACAAGAGGAAGTTATTGACAAATACGCCGGCAATTAAAATTGTAAAAATTCGCATGATGAATCTTCTCCTTCTTTTGCTCTACATTATTCTGTAACAACTTCACTGCCAGCTGCTATTTTTTCTTCTTCCTTTGCTTTTGCCCGCTTCCGGCTGATGCCAATCTGATTGAGGATCGCCATCAAAATGCCGTAAGTCAGAAAAGCACCCGGTGCTAAGATAAAGATCAATGCAGGCTGATATCCTGCTGACATAATATGAACGCCAAAAATAGTGCCTGCACCCAGCAATTCACGAACGCAGCCAATAAAAGTATCTGCAATGGTAAAACCAACCCCCATTCCAGCACCGTCAAGAATCGAATCAACAACGCCGTGGGAATAAGCAAAACCTTCGGCACGTCCCATAATGATACAGTTGACAACAATCAGCGGAATGTAAATCCCTAAGGTCTTGTACATTGCCGGTGTAAAGGCATGCATCATCATATCGACAATAGTCACGAATGAGGCAATAATCACAACGAAAGCCGGAATACGGACGTTGTCCGGAATGACCTTGCGCAATGCTGAAATGACGAGATTAGAACAAATTAAAACAAAAGTTGTCGCTACACCCATCGCAATCCCGTTCATTGCGGCTGTCGTGATAGCCAATGTCGGACAAGTTCCCAGCACCAGACGAAAAACTGGGTTTTCATCAAGGATGCCGTTTGTAAAATATTTGATTCTTTTCATTATTTGGCTCCCTTAGAAATCGTTTTATAAATCTGATCGGATGTGTTTAACCCGAGGGTAACAGCTCTAGACGTAATGGTCGCACCAGCGAGGGCTTCGATCTGTTTCGGGCTGTTCTTGCTGCCGTGTTTGGCAACCGTATACGTATTATTGGCACTTAAGCCGTAAAACTGTTTCTGGAAGCTGGGTTCAACGCATCTTGCGCCAAGGCCGGCCGTTTCAGAGTTGGAAACAACGGTGATGCCTGTTGTTTTTCCTGAAGTGTTATAGCCGAAAAGCAGTTCAACTTCACCGCCGTATCCTTTTGGCGCCACTTTAACGGTATAGCCGACTAACTGGCCATTCTTATAGCCTTTATACGCTTCAACAACAATGCCCGCATTGGATTTTGCCGCTTTCTTCGCCACGGCTTTAATATTTTTGACTTCGACAAATTTATCGGCTTTCTTTAAAACCTTCTGGCGTGCTTCTATATTGGTCTGCTTTTCCTGCTGCGCAATTTTAGCTTTTGTAATACTGTTTGTTAACCCCAATATTGCGGCAGCAACCGCAGAAATAATCAAGAGCACCAAAGCGACATGGATAACGTGTTTAACATCTAAACTATCTTTTTTCATGATTCACACCTTCTCATTCGCTTTTTTCTTTTGCATAGCCATAAACCCGCGGTCTTGTGAACCGTTCAATCAGCGGCGTTGCCACATTCATCAAAAGAATAGAATAGGAAACCCCTTCAGGATATCCGCCAAACATACGAATGAACATGGTCATCAAGCCGCAGCCTACAGCATAAATCACCTGGCCCTTTGCTGTTGTCGGTGAGGTGACATAATCTGTCGCCATGAAAATCGCACCGAGCATCAAACCGCCAGAGCAAATCATGAAAATCGGATCCTGTTTAAATAAAGGTGAAAGGATCGCAACGGTTCCAATGTAAATTACCGGAATCCGCCAGTTGATCACCTTTCTGATAAGCAGGTAAACACCGCCGATGAGCAGCGCCAATGCGGAGATTTCGCCGATGGCACCATAAACGCCGTGCAGCCCTAAGAACATATTTAAGTCGCTCGGCAGTTTTGCTAAATTGCCGCCTTCTTTTAAAATGCCAAGGGGAGTTGCCGATGTCACGGTATCCGTCAGCGGAATATAAGCCGTACCGGTCATATGTGTCGGCCATGAAGACAGCAAAAATGCACGTCCTGCCAAAGCCGGGTTGACAAAATTGTGGCCCAATCCGCCAAATAATTGTTTGACGACGACAATCGCAAACACACAGCCGACCACACACATCCACCAGGGCGCCTGAACCGGCAGGTTAAAAGCCAAAAGAATCCCTGTAACTACAGCGCTCCAGTCCCCGACTGTCACGTCGCGATGCATAATTCTTTCTGTGATCGCTTCACTTGCAACACAGGTGGCCACGCACAAAGCGACAATCAAAAGCGCTTTCACGCCAAAAACGTACGCTGCAACTGCCAATGCTGGAATCAAAGCAATGACAACATCCCGCATAATGCTCGACGTCGTCGCTTTTGCTCGAATATGCGGCGAAGACGAAACTGTCAGTATCATATCTTTGTTATCCATTAGACTTCACCGCCTTTTTCTTTCTTTCTGCCTGAACCTGTCTTTTCCCAACACGAATAGAAGATACAATCGTTCGCTTAGCTGGGCAGATAAAGGAACAGCTTCCGCATTCAATACAATCCAACGCATGGAATTCTTCGCAGCGATCCCAGCGTTTTTTCTGTGCAAATGCGCTGATTAAGAAAGGCTGTAAATGAATTGGGCAGACTGAAGCACACCGTCCGCAGCGAATGCATGCAGATGGTTCAGGAATGTACGCGGCTTCTTTTGACAGACACAAAATCCCGGATGTCCCTTTCATGACCGGAACATCAGTCCGCTGCATCGCAACGCCCATCATCGGGCCGCCTGAAATCACTTTTGCCGCCGGCTGTGAAAAGCCGCCGCATTGATCGATGACTTCCTGATAGGGCGTCCCGACCTTAACTTTCATCGTACACGGCGCTTTAACCGCATCTCCGGTACACGTCACATAACGTTCGATCAAAGGCATACCGGTTTCAAAAGTGAGTGCAACCTGTGCGGCTGTGCCGACATTCATGACGACAACGCCCGCATCTGCCGGCAGACCGCCAGAAGGCACTTCTCTGCCTGTCACTGCGGTGATCAGCTGTTTTTCAGCCCCCTGCGGATATTTAGTTGCCAGTTTCTGCACTTCAATCCCCTGGAATCCTTCTGCTGCTTTTGCTACGGCCTGAATGGCTTCGGGTTTGTTCGTTTCAATGGCGATTACACCCTTTTGAACGTTCAGCGCCCGCATGGCAATCTGCAGTCCCTTGACCACACGGTCCGGATGATCCTGCATGAGATGGTCGTCGGCGGTTAAATAGGGTTCACATTCGACCCCGTTTAAGATCACCGTGTCCACGTGCTTATCCGGAGACACCGTTAATTTGACATGAGTCGGGAATGTTGCACCGCCCATGCCGACGATACCGGCATTTTTGATGATGTCAATAATTTCTTTGGAAGAATACGAAGTAAAGTCTTCATAAGGTTTAATTGAAGGATCTACCGTATCGTTTCCATCCGATTCAATGACCACTGAAAGCACATTGTTGCCGTTCGGATGCGGTCGTTCCTCTACAGCCTTCACCGTGCCGGAAACGCTGGCGTGTACCGGTGATGAGACAAATCCTGTGGCCTCTCCAACCTTTTGCCCCATCAAAACGGTATCCCCCTTCTTAACAATCGGCTTACATGGTGCGCCGATATGCAAAGACATCGGGATGGTGACAACTGCGGGCTCTTTTGCTTCTCGAACCGGAACAGCGTTTGTCAATTCCTTATTATAAGGCGGATGGATGCCGCCCTTAAAGGAACATATTTCCGTTTTTTGCAAGTCAAACACCTCTACTTATAAAATTTCCTTTATATTTTAACATTCTTAATAAAGAATGAACAGTATTTTTTTCTTCTTATGGAAACCGTTTAATATCCGTGCTTTAACTTTGTGATCATTACGATAAATGATTGAAAAATGCACGGTATGCTTTATAGGTCATATACGCGTCGATTTTACTGCTCTGTTCCCAAGGCGCGTGCATGGAAAGAATCGGTGTGCCGCAGTCCACAACTTCCATATCATAGGCCGCCAGCATATAAGCGATGGTACCGCCGCCGCCTAAATCGATTTTTCCCATTTCACCCAATTGCCAGGTCACGCCGTTGTCATCAAAACATTTTCTGAGTTTTGCAAGGAACTCAGGATTGGCGTCGCTGCCGCCTGATTTTCCCCGGGCGCCGCCGTATTTATTGACCGCTACCCCCTTGCCAAAGAAAGTCGCATTGTGCATGTCGTGGGTATCCGGGAAATTTGGATCGTATGCAGCGGTAACGTCCGCTGAAAGGCAGAATGAACGAGATAAGCAGCGGCGGACTTCAAGAGAGTTCGAAGCATCAGACTGAAGTGCCGCCAACTCTGCCAGCGCATTTTCGAAAAAGCGGGACTGCATCCCCGTATTGCCGTAACTGCCGATTTCTTCTTTATCGGCTAAAATGACGCACTGCGTTTTCTGAGGCTTATCCGCTGCGTCTAACATCGCCGAAAGTGCAGCGTAGGCGCAAATGCGGTCATCCTGTCCAAAGGAAAGAATCATGGAACGGTCAAATCCAATATCCCGGGCCTGTCCAGCCGGCACGATTTCCAATTCTGCAGAAGCAAAATCTTCTTCTGTCATCCCATAATGGTCATTTAAATATTTAAGGACTGTCGCTTTAATCGCGGTGCCGTCTTCTTCGCCGCTTAAGGGGCGGCTCGCGATCATCGGATTCAGCTGTTCTCCTTCAAAAGCATCGGCGATCTTTTTCTGATTCAATTTCTGCGACAAATGGGGCAGAAGGTCTGAAATACAGAAAACCGGATCGTCTGCCTGATCCCCAATGGCGATGCGGATGACTTTGCCGTCTTTTTGAATCACTCTGCCGTAAAGCGCCAGCGGCAGCGTGAGCCACGGATATTTTTTAATGCCCCCGTAATAATGGGTCTTAAAGTACGCGATATTTGAATCTTCGTATAAGGGCATTGGCTTGAGGTCCAGTCTCGGGCAGTCCAGATGTGCCCCGACGACTAACATCCCCTGATTTAGGGGTGCCGATCCGATTCTGAACAGAAGAACGGATTTATCCCGATGCAGGGCGTACACTTTGTCCCCGCACTGCAGCGGTTCACCAGCCTTCACTGCCTCTTCAAGAGATTTAAACCCTGCTTTCTTTGCCATTTCGACTGCATTTTCTGCGCACAGTCTTTCCGTTTTGCTGGCGTTTAAAAAAGCTTTGTACTTTTCGCCGTAATCCAGGACCTTCTGGTCTTCTCCAGGTCCTAGTTTCTTCCAGCCTAATTTAAATTGACTGCCAAGTGCTTTTGTAATACTCTGTGCTGCCATAATTTACCTCCCTGTTATGCTTTGACGCCTTCTACTGCAATCCACCGCTGATGCGGTTTGACATGAAGACCAATGTCCGAAAAACCCGTTTGTTCAAAAACCTCGACAAACTGATCTAAGTTTAAATTGCGCATTTTGTATTTTTGAATGTTTTCTCTGACTTCATTGGAAAGATCCGCTTGATTATATATTTCTGCGATCAAGAGAAAATGCCCGCCCTTTTTCAATACGCGGAACACTTCCTGCATGTCACTTTCAAAATCAGGCCAGAAATAATAACTTTCGACCGTCACGATTTTGTCAAAAGTCTCATTGTCGAAAGGCATTTCAGAAACCGACGCTTCGTAAACTTGAAGCTTGCCTTCTTCTATCAAAGATTGATTAAACTGTTTTGTCGCTTCGACTGATGTCTTAGCGTAATCAATTCCGACAAAAGTGCCGCTTTGAACCAGCTTTGACAATCTGGCCAAACAGGCACCGCCGCCGCAGCCAATATCCAGAACATGGTCTTTTCTGCCAAAATCCAATTGAGACAATCCCCACTGTGTTAAAGGGCCGTGGCTTTCATTCATGCGCGTCAGCATTGCTTTTCCAGCCTGTCCCGTTGGACAGTTCGGATGGCCTTCTTCCGTGACCTTTTTTTGTGTGTATTCCTGCTCCAATTTTGAACTTAAAGCCGCAACATGCTGTTTTTCTTCATCTGTGTAGTCTTCTTCCGGCTTTAAATTTCCAAAGTTGAGCGTTTCAATCTTTTTCTTGAAATCTGCGTGCAGTTTCTTTTTTTCCGTGCGCTCTTCTTTTGACAAAGTTTTGCCTTTTGCCTGCTTCTGTTTTAATTTTTGAAGTTTTTTTGTTTTCTGATCCAACTTTCTTCTCCTGCTTTACGCGTTCAATTTTTCCTTTAGAATAAACCCCGAATCCATCAGTTCCTGAAGCGAAAGCATCAGTCCCAATTTCCCGTGAGCATGGGTCAGGCCTCCCTGGAAATAAACGATATAGGGCTCGCGCATAGGCGCATCCGCAGAGAGTTCAATGGAAGAGCCCTGAATAAAAGCGCCGGCTGCCATAATCACCGGCACATCATATCCGGGCATGTCCCACGGCACCGGCGTGACAAAGGAATCCACCGGCGCAGCTTTCTGCACCGCCTGGCAGAAAACTTCAACGGCCTTCGGGTCCCCCAGCCTGACGCTTTGAATGATATCAGATCGGTAATCATCAACGTCAGGGCAAACCGGAAAACCTAAATTTTTATATGCCTTTCCCACTAAAAGTGCTGTTTTCATCGCCTGAGACACGACGTAAGGCGCCTGGAAAAAACCTTGGAGAAAGGTTCTCGTAATCCCTAAGGTTGCGCCGGTTTCACCGCCGATGCCAGGGGCGGCCAGCCGATTGGCGCAAAGGGCGACTAAATCGCTTCGCCCTGCGACATAACCGCCGGTAGGGGCCAATCCTCCTCCTGGATTTTTAATTAAAGAGCCTGCCATCAAATCGGCGCCGACGGCCACGGGTTCTTTTTCATCCAAAAATTCGCCGTAGCAGTTGTCGACAAAAATAACTACTTCCGGCCATTTCGATTTAATTTTCTGGCAAATTCTCTGAATTTCCGAGAGGGTAATCGCCTTGCGCCAGCTGTATCCTGTTGAGCGCTGAATATAAACCATTTTTGTTTTTTCAGAAAGATGCGCCATAATTTGCGCATCGTCAAATACGCCGTTTGGCTTCAATTCGATTTGCGAAAAATGAACGCCAAAGTCTGTCAGCGTTCCTTTACCCTTTTCTTCCCCATTTGCGCCAATAAACGTCCGAACCGTGTCATAAGGGTCCCCGCTGATGGCAAGCAGTTCATCGCCCGGCCTCAGGATCCCGTACAAACACAGCGAAATCGCATGGGTTCCGCAGGTAATCTGAGGCCTGACAAGGGCCGCTTCGCAGCCAAACACATCGGCAAAAATAGCTTCTGTCGCTTCCCGGCCTTCATCATCATAACCATAACCTGTGGACGGATGGAAATGGCGGTCGCTGAGGTTGGCTTTCTGCATCGCTTGAATCACCTTAAACTGGTGATATTCCGCCAAATGATCCCAGTGTGCCAACTTGTCTTCGATCTGCTTTTCTGATTTTTCGACAAAGTCAATCACGGTTTTTGAAATATGAAAATGCTCTGCCAGATAGTTTTCAATGGCATTCTGTTCCATTTTTTTCTCCCTTTTGATATTTTTGAATCCATTTTATCATATGATCCGCTACAGTCTCAGCCGTCACGGTTTCATCGACATCAAACCAGTGAATTTCAGGATTTTTTCTGAACCATGTCAGCTGCCGCTTGGCAAAATGGCGTGTATCCCGTTTCAAGATCCGGACCTGCTCTTCCAGCGTGGAAGTCCCATTCAAATATGGCATGATTTCTTTATAGCCCAGAGCCTGCATCGATACCAATGAAGGATCATAGCCTTCTTCTAAAAGCGCGGCCACTTCTTCAACAAGTCCGTCCTGAATCATCAAATCAACGCGTTCGTCGATCCGTGCATAAAGCTGCGCTCTCGGCATTCGAATGCCCATCAGCAAATAATCGTAGGGCAGATCGATCTGCCGCACCTGATTCTCCCAATAGGTTTTCGTTTTGCCCGTTGTCTCGTAAACTTCAAGGGCCCGCAGCACACGTTTTTTATTGTGCGGGTGAATTTTTTCAGCCGCCTGGGGATCGATGCGCTGAAGTCTTGCGTGCATCTCCTCTGGGGTATGTGAATCATAGTTTTTTTCAAGGCGTTTTCTGACTTCAGGGTCCGTCTTAATTTCCGGAAATCCCCATTTCTGCGTCAGCGCATTGATGTAGAGTCCAGTCCCGCCGACGACAATTGGCAGCTTCCTGCGGTCCAGAATATTCTGAATCACCGCCAATGCTTTTTCCTTGTAGTCGGCCACGCTGAAACTTTGATCCGGCGCGATACAGCCAATCATGTGATGCGCGATCCCCTGCTTTTCTTTTGCTGTTGGCTGAGCCGTTCCAATCGGCATTTTCTGATAAATCTGCATCGAATCTGCTGAAACAATCTCTCCATCAAGTGCCTTCGCAATCCGAATCGAAAGACTGGTCTTCCCCGAAGCGGTCGGTCCAACCAAAACCGGAACGAGGGGTTTGCTCAAGTGATTTGGATTTTTCATGATACCACTCTCTTAAATAATTTTTCCAACTCGTATTTTTTGAGGTATAAAATAATCGGGCGCCCGTGGGGACAAGTGTAGGGATTCTTCAGGGTCATCAAATCATCCAAAAGTTTCTGAATTTCTTCCTGGGTGAGCATCTGATTGCCTTTTACTGCAGCTTTGCAGGCCATCGTCGCAATTTTTAGCCACTGCTTTTCCTTGACTGCTGGATCTCCTGTCAGTAAATTTTCAATCCATAAGGGCAGCATCTCCGCAGGCTGGGGCTCTCCCATCAAAACCGGCACGCCGCGAACAAGCATCGTTGTCTCGCCAAATACATCACACTGAAAGCCTTTTTGAGACAATTCGGCTTTGACGGTTTCGTACTGAATGACCATTTCTCTTGAAACATCGACAGTCTGGGGAACCAAAAGCGTCTGCGACGGAATTTCTTTCTCGCTCGTCATTTTATTTCTGAGATTTTCAAACATAAACGCTTCGTGCGCCGCGTGCTGATCGATTAAAATCAACGAATCTTCTTTTTCCAACAAAATAAACGTTTTAAACAGCTGTCCCACAATGCGGACATGATGCAGGTCAAGATGCGGTCGGCCTGCAGCTGCCGCTGCAGGATTGTTTAACGGCTGTTGGTCTGCTTCTTTCCTGACGGCATCTGACACCAATGGTTTTGAGACCCTCATCAAAGGCGGCGCTGCTTCTTTCACCTGCATCGGTTCCGTTTTTTGCTGCGGTGTTTTTTCTATCCTGGACTGAAATTGTGGATAAACCCGTTTACGCGGGTTCGAAGCCTCGACTTTGATCTGTTCTGTTTGAACCTCTGGTTTCGGGGAAAGGGCTGTTTCCCTTTTAGGTTTCTGGGGCTCGGTTAATTTCTTTCCCAAATCAACTGTCAGATCCATCTGCTGAACCGTCCGCCTGATTTCCTGTCGAAACAGAATATCGACCAGGCTTTGATTTAAGATCCCGATTTCCATCTTGGAAGGGTGGACGTTTACATCCAGCATTCTGCCAGGCAGCGTCATAAAGATAATCCCAACGGGATGTTTATGATTCATCAGATAGCCCTGATAAGCTTCTTCAAAAGACCGCGACAGTCCTCTATTCTCAACGGTTCGCCCGTTGATAAACAGGATCTGTCTGTCCTTGGTGCTTCGCATACTCGTCAAATCGCCAATGTAGCCCTTCAGTTCCATGGGTTCATTCTGCGCATCCAGTTTTCTCAAGGAATTAAAAAAGGTTCGTCCGTAAAGGCACTCAATGACACTCTGCAGCTTTCCATTTCCTGGCGTTGCAAAGACTTCCCGTCCATCAGCCGTCAGTTTAAAGGCAATTTCAGGATGAGAAAGGGCCATTCTTCCCATGATCTGATGCACCGCCCGCTCCTCAGTCTTGTCTTTCATCATGTGCTTTTGTCTGGCCGGCACATTGTAAAACAAATCCCTGACTTCGATGGATGTGCCGCGATTGTACGGCATCACCCGCTGATTGACACAGCGGCCGCCTTCAAAAATCGTCTCACTGCCCATTTCTTCGGTTTTTGAGATGGTGCGGATCGTCACGCGGGAGACCGCGGCAATGCTGGCCAGAGCTTCGCCGCGAAAACCCAAGGTTTCCAAATGATTGAGGTCTTCAATTTGAGAAAGTTTGCTCGTCGCATGGCGGGCAAAGGCCAGCCGCACTTCATTGTAAGCAATTCCCACGCCGTTGTCCTGAATGCCGATGCGGCGCTTTCCACCCTGCTCTATCGTCACATGGATGTGGTCACTGCCGGCATCAATCGCATTCTCCGTGAGTTCTTTGACCACAGAAGCCGGGCGGACAATGACCTCTCCCGCCGCAATTTTTTCAATGGTCGCTGGCGCCAGCATTTTGATTTTCATGATCCTGCTTCCTCTCCGTCCGTTTCATTCTCAGAATTCAGTGTCGTCTTTAAATCACTGAGCAGATTTAAAGCCTGAAGAGGGGTCATCGCATTCAAATCTGCATCATGGAGCTGAGACAAGACTTCTTTTTCTTCGGGCTTTAACGTCTTGCTGTTTTCTTCTTCAGATTCGGATACTGGTGAAGAATGTGAAGAAAGATCTCCGTAAAAGCTCATCTGCCGACTGCCGTCCGCTGCTAGAGGAATCGTCGATATCCCCTGCGCATCGCCGTGACTGGCGGACATTTTTTCCAGCTGTCTCAAAATCACTTTGGCGCGCTGGGTTACAATTTTAGGAAAGCCTGCCAGCTGCGCGACTTCAATCCCGTAACTCTGATCCGCCGGTTTGTGCCGGATTTTTCTTAAAAAGACGACGCCGTCAGGGGTTTCTTTCAAACCGATGCTTAAATTCTTGATACCCGGCTGCTGATTTTCAAGCTGGGTCAACTCGTGATAATGGGTCGCAAACAGCGTTCGCGCGCCAATTGTAAGGGGATTGGACAGATATTCTGCCACGGCCCAGGCGATGCTCACACCGTCAAAGGTGCTTGTTCCCCGGCCGATTTCATCTAAAATGACCAATGAATGCTGCGTTGCATTTTTTAAAATATTTGAGACTTCCGACATTTCGACCATAAAAGTGCTCTGTCCGGTCGTCAAATCGTCAGAAGCGCCAATTCGCGTGAAGATCCGGTCGCAGATGCCGATGTGGGCGCTGTCTGCCGGCACAAAAGAACCCATTTGCGCCATCAAAGTGATCACGGCCACCTGTCTGATGTAGGTGGACTTCCCTGCCATATTCGGTCCTGTGATGAGCATCATCCTGTTTTCTGCCAAATCGAGAAGGCAGTCATTTGAAACGAAAGTGCCTGCTTCCATAATTTTTTCAGCGACAGGATGCCGGCTGTTGTACATCTCGATCACGCCATCCTCTGCGATCTCAGGCTTAACATAATGATTGTCCACTGCAACGGCTGCAAGGGAATAAAGCGCATCTAAATAAGCGACGTCGTTAGCCCGTTTCTGGATGCGTTTGATTTCATCCATGATTTTTGAACGAATGTCAGAAAAAATCTGGTATTCGAGCTGAGACAAACGCTGCTGGGCGCCTAGAATTTTCGTTTCGATTTCTTTTAGTTCAGGCGTGAAGAAGCGTTCCGAATTCGCCAGCGTCTGTTTTCTGATATAGCGTTCCGGAACCAGATCCAGATTGCTCTTGGTCACCTCAATGAAATAGCCAAAGACGCGGTTGTACTTGACTTTGAGGGATTTAATGCCCGTCGTTTCCTTTTCCCGGCTTTCCAGATCTCTCAGCCAGTCTTTGCCTTTCCGCTGGGCTTCCCGGTAATCGTCGATTTCACGGTTGAAGCCTGTTTTGATCACGCCGCCGTCTTTCAGAACAAAAGGTGCATCGTCTGCAATGCTGTCCTGAATGAGCTGATAAATATCATCGAGATCATCTTCCCCTCCGAAGGCCGCCTGCAGTTTTGGCGCATCAATGCTGTTGATGCATTGTTTAACCGCGGGCAACATGCGAAGGGATTGTTTGAGGGACAGCATGTCCTTGGGGTTGACCGTTCCGAATGCAATCTTGCCGCAGATTCGCTCCAAATCGTAAATTTTGCCCAAGACCGATTTAAAATCCTGGAGTGCCCCGGGATTCTGCACCAATTCTTCGACATAATCCTGCCGCTTTTGAATCTTTTCCCGGTCAATTAAAGGGGCTTCGATCCACTGTCTTAACATCCGCCCGCCCATGGCCGTCGTGGTCTGATCCAGAACCCACAGAAGACTGCCGTATTTTTCGCCGCGGCGCAGGGTCTCCGTCAGTTCCAGATTCCGCCTCGTGGACAAATCCAGCAGCATGTATTCACTGGTTTTGTAAAAGACCACGTGATTAATATGGGTTAAGACTTTCTTCTGGGATTCTTCAATGTAGTTTAGAAGCGCTCCGGACGCGCGAACTGCCGGTTCATGGTCTTTCAGTCCCAAAGCATCCAGTGCAAAAACATGAAATTGTGTTTTAACAGTGGTTCGGCTTGCATCCAGTTTCCAATTGTCCTCCCCAAACAGAGAGGTCATGCAGTTAAAGCGTATTTTTAACTGCTCGACAAATTTTGACTGTTTGTAAAGAGACGGACTCAAGATGATTTCGGCTGGATTGATTTTGCCAATTTCCCCCATCAATTCGTTGAGTCCTGGGGCATTTGGAATTTCCGTGGTGCGAAAATCACCGGTCGTCAAATCAACATAAGCTAGACCGATGTCGTTTTTCCCGCCATAAAGCGCTGCGAGATAATTGTTTTCCTTGGCTTTTAAGGCGCCGTCTGAGGTAATGGTTCCCGGCGTAATGACTTTAATGATCTCACGCTTGACAAGCCCCTTCGCTAGCGCCGGATCTTCCATTTGTTCACATACAGCAACTTTGTAGCCCTTTTCGACTAATTTCGCAATATAGGGCTCTGCCGCGTGATGGGGAACGCCGCACATCGGCGCCGGTTCATCCAGTCCGCACTGTTTGCCGGTCAGGGCGATTTCCAGCACCTTTGATGCCGTGAGGGCATCATCAAAAAAAGTTTCGAAAAAATCGCCTACTCTGAAAAGCAGGATACAATCCGGAACTTGATCATGCATCTTCAAATATTGCTGCATCATTGGCGTGAGACCCATTGTTTTCCCTCTTTCTATCTATTAGATATGATAAGCCGTTCCATCGAGACTGAAAGTCTTGGCCCGGTCGATATGGACCGGAATAATCGTCCCAATGGTCTTTTCATCGCCTTTAAAATTCACGAGCTTGCCGTTTTTTGTTCGGCCGGACAGCCGATTTGGATTGTGCGCGCTTTTGCCCTCGACCAAAACATCGACATCCTGACCTTCAAACCAGGCATTCTGATCGTTGCCAATGTCGTGCAGCACATCCAGCAGACGGTTCAGCCGTTGATGTTTCACTTCATCTGGGATCTGGTTTTCCATTTCCGCCGCCGGCGTTCCGCTGCGTTTGGAATAGATGAAGGAAAAAGCGGAATCGAACCGACACGCGCGCACTACATCCAGGGTTTCTTCGAAATCTTCTTCAGTTTCGCCGGGAAAACCGACGATGATATCCGTTGTAATGGCAACGTGGGGAATGCGGTCTCTTATTTTCTGCACCAAATCGATAATCTGGGTTTTGGTGTAGCCCCGGTGCATGGCTTTCAGCACCCGGCTGGAACCACTTTGAATAGCCAGATGAATCGACGGGCAGACCTTATCGCACGTAGCGATGGCTTCAATCACTTTATCGCTCATATCTTTAGGATGGCTGGTCATGAACCGAATCCGGCGAAGACCGTTGATCTGATTAACGTCCTTTAACAGCTCCGCAAAGCCATAGCCGTCACGGCGGTCATTCCCGTAGGAATTGACGTTCTGTCCGAGAAGCATCACTTCTATACAGCCGTCCTTGACCAAATTTGTAATTTCCTCAAGGATTTTTTCATGGGGACGGCTGACTTCCCGGCCTCGGGTATAAGGCACGATACAGTACGTGCAGAAATTGTTGCACCCTTTCATAATCGAAACGTAGCTTTTAAAAGGATACTTGCGGTCGACGGGCAAATCTTCAGCCAGCCCCTGATCGTCATCATAAATTTCAACGGTTCGCTTGTGCGTCTTGATAAATGCTTCCAATAGCTTTGGAAAATGGTCGATGTTGTGCGTGCCGAAAACGATATCCACCTGGGGATTTTTTTCCTTAATCTGCTTCACAATGGCCGGCTGCTGCATCATGCAGCCGCACACGGCCAGAATGAGATCAGGATTTGACTTTTTGATATGTTTAAAATTGCCGACATTTCCAAAAAAGCGTTCGTCGGCGTTTTCCCGAACACTGCAGGTGTTCATGATCACGAGTCCCGCGCTTTTTTCGTCGTCGATGGGCGTGTAGCCCATGGCTTTCAGCATTCCGGATAATTTTTCAGAATCATTTTCATTCATCTGACAGCCGTAAGTAATAATTTTATAGGTTTTATTCATGAACACTCCTTTGTAAAGCTTGGGGAAGCATGCGAATCAAATCCGTTGCATTCAGGGCGCACATCCCGTATTTTTCCGCGGCCAGATCCCCTGCCAGGCCGTGGAGGTAGACGCCGAGCTTCGCCGCGTCTCCTGCATTTTGCGTCTGAGACAATAGACCTGCAATCACACCGGTTAAAACATCGCCGCTGCCTGCTGTCGCCATGCCGGGGTTGCCTGTGGTATTAAACCAGACTTCACATTGGGAAGGATCGGAACCGTGGGGAATAAAAATGCGCGTGTGGTATCCCTTGAGCACCAGAATCACCTGATAGGCTGCTGCAAAAGCAGCCGCAGTTTCCATGCTGTTTTCTCTGTAATCATCTTTGTCAATGCCGCACAAACGGCAGAATTCTCCGGCGTGGGGCGTCAGAATAATGTCGCCCTGATGTCCTTTCAGAATCGATTTGTTCTGAG
Source organism: uncultured Eubacteriaceae bacterium (assembly GCA_945867155.1). Classification (GTDB taxonomy): domain Bacteria; phylum Bacillota; class Clostridia; order Eubacteriales; family Eubacteriaceae; genus Pseudoramibacter. The sequence goes on from CAMBHL010000003.1 coordinate 104,489, forward strand.
CCAAATGATACAGGCCGTCGGCATCGATGACAAGGGGCTTTTCCGACTGAACCAGCCAGTTAAACAAAGGTTTTGCATCCCGTTTTCGGCCGACGCCCGGGCCAAAGACATAAGCCGAAGCTCGGGTGTCCGCCAGCTGCGGGACAAGTTCCCTTGAACGGTAAGGTTTGACCATGATCTCCCATGGCATTTGCGCCGCCACAATATCGTAAATATTTTCCGGCACCCAGGTGCTCACCATCCCGGCGCCGGCTTTTAAACAGGCCGATGAACACATCAGGCCGGCACCAATCATGCCCTGGCTCCCCGCAATGATCGAAAGGGCTCCGTAATCGTATTTATGGGAATTCTTTTTGCGTTCGATGCAGTTTGGAAGAGATGAAGCCTCTAAGAGCATTTTTTGAGAGTCCGTATAGGTTTCTAATATGCCCACGTCAAGAACCGTCGCCCGGCCCAGAAAATCGGGCCCGTTTTCGAGCAGAAGACCGACCTTCGGGTTCTGAATGACCAATGTTCTGTCAGCGCGGACAGCTGCTCCAACAGTCAGCCCGTTAGAGCCCCGGAGTCCCGACGGGATGTCAATGGCGTAAACCACTGCCTTCGATTGGTTGACGGCTTCAAACAGCGCTGTAATCTTGGGGTATAAAGGCCGGTTTTTCAGGCCATTTCCAAAAACCGCATCGACAATGACGTCGGCTTTTTGGATTTTATTTTGAACCTCTTCATTCATTTCAGAATAAAAAGTATAAGGCAGACCGATTCCCTGAAGTCTGTTAAAATTCTGTCTGGAATTGGGCGTAAAATGATCTGGATTGCCTGTGAACAGCACTTCCGCCTGATGGCCGTGATGACGGCAGAGACGGGCAATCACCTGACCGTCACCCCCGTTGTTGCCCGAGCCGCAGAGCACCAGAATCTTCGAATGCTCGGGAATTTCCTGGTTGATGACTTCAAAGCAGCGTGCCCCCGCCCTTTCCATCAATTCATAATCGGCAATGCCGTGGGCAATCGTCTGTCGATCCATTTCACTCATTTCTGACGGCGTAACCACCTTCATAGCCTGTGCTCCTTTTCTTTATTAAATCCTCATAAAACAACAAAAAGCAAGGCATAGCCTTACTTTTTGTGAAAATTATTGCTGATTCAGAGAAGAAAGCGTCCTGTCGCCAATGTTGACTTGATAGACGTGCTGAATCCCCGTCGGGGTCAGTTCAATTTGATTGGCATTTTTGTAAACATCCCCCAGGACAAAAGAGGACATCAGTAAAATCAAAGCGAAAGCCACAATAAAATAGACGATTAAATCCCGTACCTTGTGTTCACCCTGTCCCATAAAATACCTGCGCTTTCTTGAATACTCGTTTTAAGCTTCAGCCCAGTTGTGGAAAACTTCCTGAACATCGTCGTTGTCGTCGAACATTTCAAGCATTTTTTCCATTTTCTGGGCGTCTTTTTCAGACAGTTCCGTTTCTGTTGACGGAATCTGTGCGATTTCACCAGACGCAATGGTATATCCTGCATCTTGAAGCTTTTCCAACACATTGGCAAAATCTGCAGGCGCCGTTCTGATTTCATAGCCGTCTTCTGACGTTTCCATGTCCTCGGCGCCAGCGTCGAGGGCTGTCATCATCAGCTCGTCCTCATCCACCTCGTCTGATTTCTCGATGAGGATGCGTCCCGCTCTTTCAAACAAATAGCTCACGCATCCGTTGGTGCCGAGGTTGCCGCCGTTTTTATCAAAAATGTGCCGGACATCCCCTGCTGTTCTGTTTTTATTGTCGGTCAGTGCCTGCACGATAACCGCGGCACCGCCGGGGCCGTAGCCTTCATAGGTAATTTCTTCAAAAACGGCATCGCCCAATTCGCCGGAGCCTTTTTTGATGGCGCGGTCGATGTTGTCGTTTGGCATATTAGATGCTTTGGCCTTCGCCACTGCTTCACGCAGTTTTGAATTCATTTCCGGATCGCCACCGCCTTCTCTGGCCGCAACCGCGATCAGTTTCGCCATTTTGGTAAAGATTTTACCCTTAGCTGCATCCTGTTTGCCTTTTCTATTTTTAATATTATTCCATTTTGAATGTCCTGACATGATTTTACCTCCGCTTTATATAAATTATATTAGATCATTTCGTGAATATTAATTGTATCATACACACCACTAGAGGGCAAATTAAAAGCACAGCCTTCGCTGTGCCTCTTTGCTAATCTAAATCTAAATCGTTGAGAATCCGCTTCAGTTCCGCGAGTTCATCGACCGTCAGCGTGATGCCCTTGCGCATTCTCTGATGATCCGGGGACCAATCCCGAATATCGTACTTGGGTTCTCTGCCGTTCCAGCTCACGCGGTTGAGCTCTTTCTGCCAGCCATTTGCGCCTTCAGACAACACACCGCATTCTTCTACAACATCAAAATCAAATGCCATAACCTTTCCTCCTTATTCCAAGCCTTCACTCTGATAAATTTCAAATAAATCGTCGCAGCCGCCGATAAAGCGATCGTTTAAAAAAACGTACGGAACCGTAGTCTGTCCCGTCTTTTCGATCAGGTTCTGCTTGGCTTCATCTTTTCCCCAGATGTCGTGATCTGTGTAAGGAATGTGCAGCTGATCTAATAATGCTTTGGCTCGGTTGCAATAAGGACAAGTCGGCCATGTATAGAGCTCTGCTTTGTCTATCTTCATTGTATTTAAACGCCCCTTCCTAATCTCTTTTTTGCCTTGATTTCTGCTATTTTCTCAAATTATAGCGAAAGCTTTCCCGATTTTCAATTCTTTTCTGACATTTTTTCCAAAGCCTCTTTAAAACGCTTTTTGTTGCGTGCTGACCGAAGGGCCGTCTGCTGTGTGATCCGACCGGTTTTGCAGAGCCGGATGAGATCTGCTTCCATGGTCTGGCTGCCGAATTTCTTCTCGGTCATCATGTAATTGTAAAGCTGCTGGGTCTGTCCTTCCCGGATCAGATTTTGGATGGCCGGTGTCACGATTAAAATTTCAGAAGCGCACACCCGTCCCCGGGCATTCGCTTTGGGAAGAAGCTGCTGCCAAAGGACTGCTCTTAAGTTCATCGACAGGACCTGGCGCATCTGACGGCTTTGATTTTCACCTGAAAAAAGCGAAAGCATGCGGTCTATGGCGCCTTCTGCAGTTGGCGTATGCAGAGTCGAAAAGACCAGATGACCGGTTTCTGCCGCCACCAACGCGGTTTTAACCGTCTCGCTGTCCCGCATTTCTCCAATCAGCAGCACATCCGGGTCCTCCCGAAGCGCATCCCGGAGGCCCGAGGCGTAATCCCGGACATCGGTACCAATCTCCCGCTGGTGAAGCAGGGCCTTCCCGTCGGGATAAAGGTATTCGACGGGATCTTCCAGCGTGATCAAATGGAGCGCCTGAGACAAGTTAATCTGATTGAGCATCGCCGCAAGGGTCGTCGATTTTCCAGATCCAGTCGGGCCACATACCAAAACCAAACCGTTATTAATCGTACTAAAGCGTTCGGCTACCGGCGGCAGTCCCAGCTTCTTGAGATCTGGAACCTGCCGGGGCAAAAGCCGGATAGCCGCTGCCAGCGAGCGGCGCTGAAAATAAAGATTGATTCGGCAGCGAATCCCTTCAATTGTTTTGGCAAAGTCAACCGATTTTTCCCGCATCAACTTTACAGAAAGCCTTTTGTCACTGCCGAGCAGCGCTTTGACAACCGTCTCACAGTCTGAAGCCGAAAGACGCTCCTCAGACAAATCTCGAAGCATCCCATCGATCCGGCACTTCGGCCGTTCACCTGCCGAAAAATGCACATCGCTCGCATGGTAATGTGCAGCTTTTGCGATCCAATTCTGTGCTTTCATTTCTTTTCCCCGCCATCTCTTTTTTGTTTTATTATAACCGATACCGCCGCAAAAAACAGCCGCCAGATGTAAATCTGGCGGCTGTGCACGCGTCTTTATCCACATTAGTTAACCACATTCATTAAATTGCTGCTGCCGTATTTCTTGCGATAGGCTTCGAGGGATGAGCGGAGTTGCTGATCTGATTTGCCGTCCGGCGCACCCTTGAGCAGATAAAGGGAACGCTTGCGCCCTTTCTTGTCAAACATATTGTTGTACAGCACCTTGCGGTAGTTCTGAACTTCTGTGTTGTACTTTTCAGCATCGTCCAAAGTCAGGTAATCGCCGTCTGCGGTAATGGCACCCTTGCTGTTGATCACGGGCATTTTGTCGTACATAGCCTGTTCATACTTGTTGTATTCTGTTGTTTTAAGTCCTAAAGTCTGCAGCAGCTCTGTCTGCAGATAATTGACTGACAAGTTTTTATTGCTCTGGGCGTCGATGTTGTAATTCGTCCAGATAATGTACGGCGTGATGTAACGCTGCTGGGTTTCCTCACCGCTCCATTTGCTGAGGCTCTTGCCTTTGACATCCGCATAAAAAGAGTCATCCAGCCTCGGCTGATGGTCTCCGAAAAACACGACCGCCACCGGTTCATCCTGATTCTTGAAATAATTGATCATTTCCTTCAGGGCCGTGTCGCTTTCTTTAATCAGCGTCAGATATTCTTCTGCGTCAGTATGCGTGGCATTGCTGTTGACCTGGTTCGGCATGTTGGTGATTTTGATTTGTTCCATTCCGTTGGTTCCGACGTTATACCCTCCGTGATTCGCGATGGTCACATCGAAAATAAACTGAGGTTTGCTGCCATGTTTTTTGTAAAGATCGATGATTTTCTGGTAAGTTGCACGGTCACTGACGTAACTGTTGCGCGTCAGCTCAGAATGGCTGAAGGAATCTTCATAAAAATAGGTATGCTGAAAACCAAGATATGGATACACCTTATTGCGCTTCCAGGCCGACGATTTTCCCGGGTGCATGGCGTAGGTTTCGTACCCCTGGGCGCGCAGATTTTTCGCAAGGCTCGGCGTTTTATCATTGACGTACATCTGATAAGGCCGTGTGTTTTCAGGCAGAAACGCCGTGGAATTTCCCGTCAGAAACGAATATTCCGTGTTGCAGGTTCCTGCACCGTAAACATCAACGTACAAATTTCCCCGGACCGTATTTTTGCTTAAGCTCCTGAAAAAGGGCATGTAGTCCTCGTTGGTCTGGAAATTTCCGAGTACTGAAAGATCCGAAAAGCTTTCGTTCATCACGGCAATGATCGTCGGTTTTTTGCCGTTGGCGACCGCTTCTGTTGCCTTTTTTCCCGCGTTAGTATTCTTTTTCACTTCAGCGCTCGCCTTCTTGCTTCCTGTTTTGACAATTTGTGCAGCCGCCTGGGCCGAATAGCCGCTCGGTTTCGGAACATGCAAGAGCTTCGCATTGGTCACAAAGGCCGTGATGTACTGATTGCTCGACGGCGTCCAGGAATCGTAGACGTCTTCGATGGGCAGACACATGATAAGCACAAAAGCGGCTGCTGTAACTCCCAGAGCGCCCAGGCGCATCAGCCCGTTTTTCTTTTTAGCGCCTAAATCGATTTTCGACGGAATGTTGGTGCTGACCGCGTAAGCGGCAAGGGCCATATAAATGCCGGCAATAATGGTGCCGGAAATGCCAATGGCGTAATTTTTCGCGACCTCCATCCCGGTATTCGCTGTCAGCAAATCCCCAAGATAAAAGGGATCGCCACGGAATTTAAGTAAAAAGAAATTGACGCACGACAGCACAAACAGCATCACCAACACGATGCGCACGCTGAGTCTTAAGCGGTTGGTTAAGGCGAAAAACAGCGCCGTCAATGCCGCCATGATCAAAAAAGCCAGTCCCAGTTGAATCAGGCCCAAGGGATCAAAACGGCTGCTCGTCACAATCGGCATCCCGCAGGCGGTCTGATGCGCTGCAGCGATCAGAAAAAAGGAGATCAATCCAACGGCGATCCGCCAGTTGCGTCGGTCTTTTCCTTCAAATTTAAATGTCACGGCGATGAACAAAGCCGTCACAAAAATGGCAATGACCGTCGACGGCCAGTACTGCGACGGAATCTGGGTCTGTTCATACTGGCCGAAGACCGACATGAGCGCAAGCCCGACTACCACATAAACAACGGCCAGAATTAAGCGCAGGTAATTGGTTTCGACAGGCAGCTTCAGGACATAATCCCGCTTTTGTCTGACCGCCTGCCACTTATTTTGATCTTTATCATTTTGCTTTTGTTCAGTTTGATGCTGAACATCATCTTTATCGTTCACATTCAACCTCCGTCGTCCCATTGTTTTTGGACAAAAAAAGGCGACTGCATCAAAACTGATGCAGTCTACCCTTTTGTTTTTTCTTATTATACAATTATTTATACAATAATGTAAAATATTTTTAAAGTCTTTTGTGAGCGTTAAAGCAAAATTAAAGTCTGCTAACTTTAAATTTTCCGATTGCGGACGGCGCCCTGGTAAATCATCCCGTTGAGCGGATCGATCGTGATCAGCTTGCCTTCAGTAATGACTTCCGTCGCTTTCTGAACGCCCTTAATGACTGGAATGTGGTAATCCTTCGCCACATGATCGGCTTCTGAATTCGGGCCGACTTCAGAGGTGACCACTGCGGCCGCCTTTTCAATGGCGCCGTAGATCCCCGGCGTGATGACGCGGGTAACCACGATATCCCCTTCGTCGAAATCGTCCAAGGTATCCGGTGTGACAAATTTTGCAAAACCGGTCACCAGTTTATCGCCGATGCCGATTCCAGAGAGCACTGCGTTGCCAACCGTTCTCACGCGGATGGTGTTCGTATTTCCCTGGATGCCGAAAGGCAGACCGGCTGCCGCGACCACCAGATCACCGGTTTTCACGACATTCATCGTTTCGAGAATACGGTTTACATCGTTCACCAGATCGTCAAGTTCTGTCATCTTCGGCACATACAGGCAGTAAGCCCCCCACTGCATGCAGCATCTGCGCACCGTCCGCATATTGTCTGAAACAGCGAAGATCAAGCAGTTCGGGCGGTATTTGGACAGCATTCTCGGGGTGTAGCCGCTGGTCGTCGGCGCAATAATGGCCTTGACGCCCAAAGATTCTACGATGTTGACAACGGCGGAGCAGACCCCATTTGTAATAGTCATTTCACCGTGGGGCACATGTTCCCGGTGCTTGTACTGAGGTGAATTTTCCGTTTTTAATACGATACGCGCCATGGTCTTGCAGGCTTCGACCGGATAGTCCCCAGCTGCCGTTTCCCCTGAAAGCATAACCGCATCGGTGCCGTCGAAAACAGCGTTTGCCACATCCCCGACTTCTGCCCGGGTCGGGCGGGGATTTCTGATCATGGAATCCAGCATCTGTGTAGCCGTGATGACCGGCTTGCCGACGATATTGCAACGCTGAATGATGTTTTTCTGAACAATCGGCACGTCTTCGGCAGGGATTTCGACGCCCAGATCGCCTCTGGCCACCATAATGCCGTCGGAAACCGTGATGATGCGGTGGATGTTTTCGACCCCTTCGCGGCTTTCGATTTTGGAAATGATTTTGACGTGTTCGCCGCCGGCATTGTTCAGGACTTTCCGGATGGCAATGACATCCTGAGCTTTGCGGATAAACGATGCCGAAACGAAATCAATGCCGTGTTTGACGCCGAAAATCAAATCTTCCCGGTCCTTTTCCGTCAGTCCCGGCAAGCTGATGGAAACTTCCGGAATATTGATGCTTTTCCGGCTTCCCAATTCGCCGCCATTGTCAACGACACATTCGATGTCCTGGCCATCGATTTTCTGAACCGTCAGTTCGATGAGGCCGTCGTCGATCAGGATTTTCACCCCTTCTTTCAAATCGTCAGGCAGGCCTTTATAGCTCACGGACACGCGGCTGGCATCCCCTTCGATGTCTTCCGTGGTCAGGGTGATGTGATCGCCCTGATTCAGCATGACTTTCCCGTCTTTTAAAACACCTGTCCGGATTTCCGGTCCCTTGGTGTCCAGCATTATTGCAATGGCGATGCCGGAATCTTTGCGCGCCTTTTTGAGCCGTGCGATCCGCTTGGCGTGTTCTTCATGAGAACCATGGGAAAAGTTCAGCCGTGCGACGTTCATCCCGTGGGTAATCAGCTGTTCCAAAACCCCTGGACGGTCTGTTGCAGGACCGAGGGTACAGATCATCTTTGTTTTCTTTAATACTTCTGGATTTGGCATGCGTTATAACCTCTTTTCTGATTTTGCCAATGTATCCTCTACATTGATAAAATCTGAATCATTTTGTACATTTCTTCATCAAAAGTCTTGGGCGTATTGAGGGCTTCTTCCAAATCGACCGCTTCGTATTTCCCGTCGCGTGTCACGATGACAATACCCGTATGACCTTTTACAATTTCTTCAACGGCCATATAGCCCATGTTGCTGGCCAGATTCCGGTCGAAATGGCTCGGCGAGCCCCCGCGCTGAATGTAGCCCAGGTTCGTTCCCTTGGTTTCGACTTTGGTCAGTTCCTGAATCTTCTTGCAGTAATCCCGATAGCCGCCGCAGCCTTCGGCGAGCATGATAATGCTGTGCATTTTGCCCCGGTCTCGGCCTTCAACGAGGCGCTGACAGAGGGTTTCCAAAGGCACTTCCTTTTCCGGGATAATCATGCCTTTTGCACCGCAGGCCAGTCCGGCGTACATCGCGATATCACCGCATCTGCGGCCCATGACCTGCACCACATTGATGCGGTTGTGAGAGAATGTGGTGTCTCTGATTTTGCTGATCGCGTCAATAGCGGTTGAAACTGCCGTGTCGAAACCGATAGTATAGTCGCTGGCACCGAAGTCGTTGTCGATCGTTCCCGGAATGCCCACAATTTTGACGCCGAGATCCTGCAGCTTCAGAGCCCCTGTCAGGCTGCCGTCGCCGCCGATGACGACCAATACGTCAATTTCGTATTCCTTTAATATTTCAGCGGCTCGGTGAAGTCCGGCATTTGTCGGGAAGAAATCAGAACGGGACGTCTGCAGAATGGTGCCGCCGTGGTCGATAATATTCGCCACAGAGCGGCTGTTCATCGGATAAAAATCCTGTTCCAAAAGTCCTGCATAGCCGCGGTTGATCCCGTATACTTCATAATCGTGATAAATGGCAGTCCGCACAACTGCACGGATGGCTGCATTCATGCCAGGTGCATCGCCGCCGCTCGTCAAGAGCCCGATTCGTTTCATCTTAATCTTACCTTATCCTCGCCAAGGATTCCTTTCAATTTTTTTATCAATCCCGGATTGGCTGTTACCCATAACGACCGAGACGCGCCGAATTTTTTGCGTTCCTGCTGGAACAGAATCAACACCGGCGTATCTCCCGGGTAAGCTTTAAGCAATGGCTTAATCCGGTTTAATTTACTTTTTTCGCTGTAATTCTGAAAGGCCAGTACCAATTTCTTCTGGGACGGCCTGTCTATACTCTTATTATACCGTGACTGCGGTTCCTGTATTGTAAAATTTTGATGTGATTTTGGCTGCCCCTGTTCTCTGACATGGGCCAATTCCTCAATGCGGTCTGCGATCACGGATACATTCATTTCTTCGTTGTAGTTGATTTTTCCATGAATCAGCACCGGTACATTTTCCCGAAGCAGCGGGCGGTAGCGTTCAAAGGCTCTCGGAAAAACGACGATTTCAATGCGGCCGAACAAATCTTCAATTGAAACAAAGGCCATTTGGTCGTTATTTTTCGTCAGCTGAATTTTCAGGCTGTCGATCATACCGCCGACACAGACCTTGCCGCCGTCACGAATGCCGCTGGCCACCAAATCCTCGTAATTTTCCATCATGCTGGCATTGAGATTGGTCTCGCTGGCCAGCACCCCAGTGTACCGCTCTAAAGGATGTCCCGAAACGTACAGGCCTAGAACTTCTTTCTCATGCATGAGCTTTTCTTCTTTGCTGAAAGGCTGGGTGTCCGGAAAATGATCTCCTTCATAAGCCTTCAGCGCCCCCATATCCAGCAGAGAAACCTGACCTGAAAGCCGGTTCCGCTTTTCATCTGAGATCTGATCGAGGAGATTCTGATAGCCCATGACCATCTGAGAACGGTCGTAGTCGAGGAAATCAAAGCCGCCGGCTAAAATCAAATTCAGGGTCACTTTTTTCGAAACCAGATGCAGATCGACCCTTTCAAAAAAATCGCTCATCGATTTGAAAGGGCCGTCTTTTTCTCTGGCCTTGACGATTTCATCTGAAGGATGCTGCCCCATGCCCTTAATCGCACCGAAGCCGATACGAATGTAAGGCTTCCCTTCGGCATCGTATTTCACTGAAAATTTATAATAGCTTTCATTGACATCCGGCGCCTTGATCTGAATATGGCGTTTCCGACAGTTGTCAATGTACTGGGCAATTTTCTTTTCATTGTCCATGACTGAAGACATCAAAGCCGCCATAAATTCAGCCGGATAATAGCATTTCAGCCAGGCTGTCTGGTAAGCGATCACCGCATAAGCCGCCGCGTGGGATTTATTGAAGGCGTACTTGGCAAAATCTTTCATTTCTTCGTAGATCTGCCGGGCCACCGGTTCGGAAATGCCATTGGCCACCGCGCCCGGGACGGTGACTCGGCCGTTTTCATCCTTTTCGCCGTGGATAAAGACTTCTCCTTCGGCGTCCATGACGTCGCTTTTCTTTTTGGACATCGCCCGACGGACCAAATCGCTTCGTCCCATCGAAAAGCCGGCTAAATCTCTGAAAATCTGCATGACCTGTTCCTGATAAACCATACAGCCGTAGGTCACATCCAGAATCGGCTTGAGTTTCGGCGTCAAATACGTGATGTGATCCGGATCTTTTTTGTTGGCAATGTACCTCGGGATCTGATCCATCGGTCCCGGGCGGTAAAGGGAAATCCCGGCGATGATGTCTTCAAAATGCTGGGGATTGAGTTCCCGCATAAAGGCCATCATGCCGCGGCTTTCAAGCTGGAAAATCCCCTGATCGTCTCCCGAGGCGATCAGCTGATACACTTTCGGATCTTCCATGTCAATTTGATCTAAGTCGATGTTCCGGCCAACGGTCTGCTTGATGTTGACCAAAGCGTCGTGGATCACCGTCAAAGTCCTGAGGCCGAGGAAATCCATTTTGATCAGCCCCAGATCTTCCAGAAGGTTCATCGTGTACTGGGTGGTGATTGCATCGCCATTGCGGTACAAGGGCACGTATTCCGTCAGGGGCGCGTCTGCGATGACCACCCCTGCCGCGTGGGTCGAAGCGTGGCGGGCGAGTCCTTCGATCTGTTCTGACATGTCGAGGAGTTCTCTGACCTGGCGGTCATCCTCAGCCATTTTACGCAGGTCCGGATTTTCCTTCAGCGCTTCTTCGATGGTCACGCTCTGTCCCGGGCGCATTGGGATTTCCTTGGCCACCTTGTCGACTTCGTTATAGGACATGCCGAGAACGCGGCCCACATCCCGGACCGCGCCTCTGGCTGCCATCGTCCCGAAGGTGATGATCTGCGCTACGCGGTCTTTTCCATATTTCCGGATGACGTAGTCGATGACTTCCTGGCGTCTTTCGTAGCAGAAATCACAGTCGATATCCGGCATGGTGACCCGTTCGGGATTTAAGAAGCGTTCAAAAATGAGATTGTATTTTAAGGGATCTAAGGTCGTGATGTCCAGGGCGTAAGCTACCAGAGAACCGGCTGCAGAGCCCCGGCCCGGCCCCACCGGAATGCCGTGGGTTTTGGCGTAGTGGATAAAGTCCCATACAACCAGAAAATAATTGTCAAAACCCATTTCGTGAATGGTTGAGAGCTCGTATTCCATCCGTTCCCGGATGGCCCGCGTCATCGGATCGTAGCGTTTGGCAATGCCTTCTTCACACAGGGCGCGCAGATACTCCCCTGCCGTGGAAAACCCTTCAGGCAGTTCAAACTGCGGCAGATGTGCACTTTCCATATCAAAAGTGACGTGGCAGCGTTCGGCGATTTTCGCTGTATTTTCAAGAGCTTCGGGATGATCTGAAAAAAGGGCCGCCATTTCTTCCGGCGATTTAAAGTAAAACTGATCGTTGGGGTAGCGCATCCGGTCTTCTTCGTCGACGGTCGAACCGGTTCCGATGCAGAGCAGCACATCATGAGCCTTGTAATCCGACTGTCTGACATAATGGCAGTCGTTGGTGGCGGCCAAAGGCACGTGGTAAGCTTCAGAGAAATGGTAAAGGGCATTTCGAACTTTTGCTTCTTCAACCAGGCCGTGATCCTGAACTTCAAGGTAAAAATGATCCGGGCCAAAAATGTCTTGATAGGTTTTTATCAATTCGAGGGCCTTGTCCATCTGGCCATTGATAATGGCATGGGGAATTTCCCCGGAAACACAGGCGGACAAACAGATAATGCCTTCGTGATACTGTCTGAGCACTTCGTGATCCACCCGGGGTTTGTAATAAAAACCGTCGATGTAGCCCTTGGAAACGATTTTCGATAAATTGCGGTAACCCTGATTGGTTTCCGCCAGGAGAATGAGATGTCGGGACTGGCTGTCGAGACGGCCCGACTTCTGCATCAGCCCCCTTGGCGCGATGTAGACTTCGCAGCCGATAATCGGCTTGATGCCCGCCTTCTGACAAGCCTTGTAAAAATCGATGGCGCCAAAAAGCACCCCGTGATCCGTCAGGGCAATCGCGTCCATTCCCATTTTTTTTGCAGTCTGAACATAGTCGTCGATCCGGCCAAAGCCGTCCAGCAGACTATATTCTGTATGCAAATGTAAATGTACGAATGGCGTGTTCATGGATAAAGCCCCTGTTTCATCACTAATTTTTCCCATTTTAGTCTATATATTTCCATATTATAGCATATTCTTACCAGCTTTCAAGCATTTGGCTGTCCTGGTCAAAATCGTTCCCAATAAAAAAGACACTGCCGAAGCAATGCCTTTTGCTTTATACCACAAGATTTAACAGGCCCAGGATAAATCCGATCAAAGCGCCCAGGTTGATGATCACATCGAATTCTTTCTTCATCACGGAAAGCACCATGTCTTCCAGCTCGTCCACGCTCATGCTGTCCACGGCATCGGCGACAATGTCAGAGACGCTGATCTTCGTCAGCAGGGCTTCGACGCCCCGGTCCACCGCGGCACGGTATTTTTTCCGGATAGCTGCCCGCAGCTGTTCGTCGGAAATATCGACGCGCTCAAGCAGTGCTTCCGGTGATTTTTCGAAAAGATGATCCACTTTTTCGCGCACCCGGGTTTCGACCAGTTCCTGTCCGTCTTCTTCGATGTAGGTGCGCATGGCCGATGCGATCGGCGCTGCCACGCTGTTCAGCATATTATCCGTCACAAAAGCACCAACGAGACTCCCCGACAGTCTCTGCCGGATCATCGGCACGCCCTTTTCCCGGATCAGGGCTTCGTAATCCACATCTTCAAGAGAACGCATAACAGATGCTGTAATTTCTGAAGTGACTCTGCTTTTAAGATCCTGGACGGCTATCTCTGATTTTTTGGCTTTAACCGCCATGTCTTCGATGGAACAGTTCAAAAGTCCTTCGATCTGATCGACCATAGCGTCTTCAAACTCCGGCTCGACCATGCGGCTGACGATCGCCTCCTTTGTGATCAGCCGCTTTGCGATGACATCGCCGGCCTTTCTGGCCAGGCGCTTCCGTCCTTTGGGAATGGCCCCTGGCGTAAAGGGCAGACGATGGCCGAAAAGACGCACTTCTTTTTTCGGGAAGAAGAGCATTTTAACGGCGATGAAATTCGTGAAATAGCCAATAAGTGCCCCGATCAGTGGGCCTGATATTATTTTAAGTACGTGCATAATGCCTCCAAATTCAAATCATTTGGGCCATTATAACACAAAAATTTAACTTTATTGACCGAATTCCACCATGCGGTCAATCGCCGCCCGGGATTCTTCGATCGTGGTTTCCGGCAGGTCGATCACTTCGCCGCCGTCGCCTGCCACGCTGTGATACACGTCCATCAAGGTTGTGGCCTTCATGTTCATGCACACGCACATTTTCGATAAGGGGTAGAACCGTTTTTCAGGATGCGCAAACTGAAGGTGCTGGACAATGCTGTTTTCGGTGCCGATCACAAATGATTTGCTGTCGCTTTCCGCAGCGTATTTCATGATTCCCGTGGTGCTGCCGACGTAATCGGCCTGTTCCGACACTTCCGTCAAACATTCCGGATGGACGAGAATTTCCGCGTCCGGGTGTTCTTTTCGGGCCCGCTTGACGTCGTCGAGGGTCATGCGGCAGTGGGTCGGGCAGCCGCCGTTGAAAAATTTAAAGGTTTTTTCCGGCACCTGTTTCTGCACCCAGGTTCCCAGATGACAGTCCGGCACAAATAAAATTTTGTCTGCGGACATCTTTTTAATAATCTTCACCGCAGAAGACGAGGTGACAATCATATCGGTTTCCCGTTTAAAGTCCGCCGTCGTATTGATATAAGCGACCACGGCGTAATCCGGATACTTTTCTTTTAAACGGATTAAGTCCTGGCGGTTCATCTGGGCCGCCATTGGGCAGGCGGCCAGCGGATTGGCCAGCACGACCTGTTTTTCCGGAGACAGCACCTTGCAGGTTTCCGCCATAAAACGCACGCCGCACATGACAATGTTCTGGTGGGAATCTTTGGCGGCCTGGACGGCAAGGCCGTAGGAATCGCCCACGTAGTCGGCCACTTCCCAGATATCCTGACTCTGATAAGCGTGAGCCAAAATGCACACGTCTTTTTCTTTTTTAAGTTTGATGATTTTTTCCTGAAGCTCTTGAATTTTCAAAGGATTCTCCCCCTTAAATATTTTTCGATTCAATAATCGTTTTATTATACGCACACTTCTTTCTGATTGTCAATCCTGTTGTCAATTGCATTGTTAATTTTAATTTGTCAGCTGTCTTGTCAGATTTTGAGCGGTGTGCTATACTCATTATCAATTTCAAAAAATACTCAAAAGTTAGGAAGTTACCCATCCCATGGAAAAAACAGATATTCTCATCGTCGGCAGCGGATGCTCCGGCCTTTACGCCGCATTAAACCTGCCTGAAAACCGAAAAATCACAATTATCTCCAAATCTGATTTGGAGAGCAATGATTCGTTTCTCGCTCAGGGCGGCATCTGTATGCTGAAAAACGATGACGATTACGACAGCTACTTCGAAGACACGATGAAGGCCGGGCATTATGAAAACGACAAAAAATCCGTCGAGATCATGATCCGTTCTTCCCAGGACGTCATCCGGGACCTGGTGGATTACGGTGTGGCCTTTGCCCGGGATGAAAACGGCCAGTTCCTCTTCACCCGGGAAGGGGCTCACTCTCACCACCGCATCCTGTTCCACGAAGATATCACGGGAAAAGAAATCACTCGCCATCTCCTCGCTGCGGCGAAAGCCAAGCCGAATATCACGCTGTACGAATACACGACGCTCCTTGATATTGTCGAAAAAGACAATGTGTGCTACGGCGGGCTCGTCCAGAAGCAAAACAGCCACCTCGAAATCATTCAGGCCGACACGACCATTTTGGCCACTGGGGGCGTCGGCGGCCTCTTTCAGCACTCTACCAATTACCGCCATCTCACCGGTGACGGTCTCGCGATCGCCCTGCGCCATCACATTCAGCTTAAAAACATCGATTATATTCAAATTCACCCGACGACCTTTTACGACCCTGATGAAACGAAGCGTTCATTTCTCATTTCAGAGTCCGTCAGGGGTGAAGGCGCCAAACTGTACGGCAAAGATATGCAGCGCTTTGTCTACGAGCTGTTGCCTCGGGATGTACTGTCCAAAGCCATTTACAAAAAAATGGAAGCCGATCACACCAAGCACGTCTGGGAAGATCTCAAGCCGATTCCAAAGGACGAACTGGAAAGCCATTTTCCAAATATCCTGAAACACTGCGAAGAAAAAGGATACGATCCCGAAGAAGAATGTATTCCGATTGTGCCGGCCCAGCACTATTTCATGGGCGGCATTGACGTCAATTATGAAAGCAAAACGTCAATGGAAAATCTCTACGCTGTCGGCGAAACCGCGTGCAACGGCGTCCACGGCAAAAACCGTCTGGCCAGCAATTCCCTGCTGGAATCCCTCGTTTTCGCCAAAAGGGCTGCTGCCGACATCATCGAAAACGGCGCCGTTCTCCCTGACGGCGACAGCTTCGAAAACTTGGTTCAGGCCCTGCCTTTAAACTATTACGTCAACACGAAGCAGGTCGAAAAAAATTACCATCAGCTCGTCAAGAAGGCGATCCAGGCGCAGCGCGATGCCCGGGATGATCAAGACGCCCATGAAAATTTTGCTTTTAACCGATTCTAAGGAGACGCACCATGTTAGATCCCATTACCTTAAAATTAAATATTGATCCCCTTGTCCTTCAGGCTCTGAAAGAAGACATTCCCGAAGAAGACGTATCGACGAACGCCGTCATGCCAGAAAGTGTTTCCGGGCACGTCGATCTCATCGCCAAGGCCCCGGGCATCATCTGCGGCCTTCAGGTCTTTGAACGGGTCTTTACCCTGTTAGATCCCGCTACCACTGTGGATTTCAAGGTTCAAGACGGCGATGCCGTCGAAGCCGGCACCCTGCTGGGCGTCGTTCACGGCGATATCCGCGTCCTCTTGTCCGGGGAACGGGTGGCCCTCAACTACCTGCAGCGAATGAGCGGCATCGCGACCAACGCTCACCGCATGAGCGCTCTCCTCGAAGGTACCGGCATCACGCTGCTGGACACCCGGAAGACCACACCGAACAACCGCATCTTCGAAAAATACGCCGTCCGCACTGGAGGCGGCCGCAATCACCGGACGAACCTGTCTGACTGCGTCATGCTCAAGGACAACCACATCGACGCCGCAGGTTCTGTTAAAAAAGCGGTCTCCATGGCACGCCAATACGCTTCTTTCGTGCGGAAAATCGAAGTGGAAACTGAAACCCTTGACATGGTCAAAGACGCTGTCGAAGCCGGTGCGGACATCATCATGCTCGACAACATGGATCACGACACCATGGCCAAAGCTATCGCCATCATCGGCCGCCGGGCCAAGATCGAAATTTCCGGCAACGTCACCGCAGAGAAAATCGAAGCAATCAAGGATTTGGATGTGGACTACATCTCCAGCGGCGCCCTGACCCACTCTTCCCCGATCCTGGATATTTCCCTCAAACACCTGTCACCCGACGGAAAAGGAGATGCCTATGAAAGGTGAAGCGCGCCGAAAGGAAATCTTCCGTCTGCTTCAGGGCAGTGACCGCCCGATTTCAGGCTCGGCCCTCGCCAAACGCCTTTCGGTAAGCCGTCAGGTCATCGTCCAGGACATCGCGCTCATGCGCCGGGGAGGCACGGCGATCCTGTCCACCACGAAAGGCTATGCTGTCCAGAGCAGCGGTGCCTATTCCAAGGTCTTTAAAGTCCGCCACTCTGATGAACAGACCGAAGAAGAACTCAACACCATCGTCGATCTCGGCGGCCGGGTGGAAGATGTATTTGTCTATCACCGGGTTTACGGCGTCCTGCGTGCAAACCTCAATATCCGCTCCCGCCTCGACGTCCAGCAGTATTTAAAGCGCATCGCCGACGGCTCGTCCACTCTGCTCAAAAACACGACATCAGGCTATCACTACCACACGGTTTCTGCGGATTCCAAAGAAATTCTGGATCTCATTCTTAAAGCCCTTGACAAAAAAGGCTTTCTCGCGAAGCTTCAGGATTACGAACCCGTCGACTTCTGGGCCGAATCCTGAGACCGTCTATTCGTTGATAATTCCCGTCTGCGCCATGCGCTTTTTGTAAAGGGAAAGGGTCAGACAAACCGCCACAACAGCCGCGGCCAATTCGCCCATGGGGATCGAAAACCAGACCCAAAATGCAGGCCGCAGGGTTTTGGTCAGGACATACGCGGCCGGCAGCGGCACCGCAATGAACCGGATCAGCGACACGATCAAAGAATCGGTGCCATTGCCCAGAGCCTGACAGACCCCTTGAAGAATGATATTCACCCCGGCAAAGAAAAAGCCAGCGACGATGATCTTCAGGGCCTGAACGCAGAGGGCACTGGTTTCAGCGCTCACCGAAAAGATCGAGACGATCGGCTGGGTGAAGCCGGCCAAAAGCACCACGCCGATGGCCATGATGGCGGTGATGTCGACCAGAGCCCAGCGGATGGCGCTGGCAATGCGCCCTTTTTTCCGCGCGCCGTAATTGTACGCGATAATCGGAATCGACGCATTATTCAGACCGTAGCCTGGCATGAAAATAAAATTTTGAAGTTTGTAATAGATGCCGTAGGCGGTCACGGCCGCTTCGGAAAGGCTGCCCAGAATCAGATTCATCGCGTAGGCCATGATCGGCACGAGAATCTGCATGATGATTGCCGGAACCCCGACCTGATACAATTCCCGTAGGAGTTTGGCATTCGGCTTGAGATCTGAACGTCTGATGGCCATAAAGCGTTCTTTTTTTAAATAGAAAGAGCCGATCCAGATCAACGAGACAAACTGGCCGATGACGGTGGCGACGGCCGCACCTGTGACCCCCATCGCCGGCAGTCCCAGCCAACCATAAATCAAAATCGGATCTAAGATGATATTGGTCAATGCGCCGGCCATCTGGGTCATCATGGTGATTTTCGTCCGGCCCGTCGCGATCATCACTTTTTCAAGGCTCATGTAGGCCAAAGAGCCCAGCGAAAAAACAGAAATGATCCGGACGTAGATCGTACCGAAAGCGGCAATCACGGGATCATGGGTCTGGCTGCGGATAAAAGTGCCGGCACCGAACAGCCCGAAGACGAACATGGCGAGAAAATACATGCAGGAGGCAAAAAGAGCGTTGCCCGCTGCATTTTCCGCCTGTCGCTTGGCCTTCATGCCGAGATACCGCGCGACCAGGGCATTGATCCCCACGCCGGTGCCCACCCCGAGGGCAATGATGAGCATCTGGATCGGAAAACTCAGGGTCAGGGCATTGATTGCCTTTTCCCCTGCGTGGACCACCCCTGCGGTGTCCGGAATGCGCGAAACGTAAAAGGTATCCACCACGTTGTATAGGGCCTGCCCCAGCATGGAAATCATCATGGGCAGTCCCATGTTCATCATGAGCTTCGGCACCGGCATGGCGAGCATTTTATTTTTATTTTCGTTATTATTCGATTTCTCTTGATCCGAATTCAAAATTTTTCCTCACTTTCTTTTTTCTGCAATCACAAGATTTTTATTATAACCCAATTTTCTCATATATCACGGCTTTATGCTAAATCTCAGACAGAGACCAAAAGAAAAGCAATGGCAGTTTTATTCAATCAATTTCAAGCCTTTTTCCACGGCCGGCTCTTGCCGGTCCAGCCCTGCTTCTGCCAGTACGCCTTGTCAGTCTCAGACAGGCCGCCCCGGGAAATGCGGCGCATGAGATTAAACATCGCCTTGGTTTTAAAACCCGGTTTGACACGTCCGGCTCTTTTTTGAATCCGCCGGGCCGCCCGGCCGACTTTTTTTGAAATCTCAGTCTTTTTCTCAGAGGGCACCGTCTCCCAGCTCACCGCCCGCACGTTGACGCCGATCTTTTCGATATGAGATATGCCCCAGAACGACAGACTGTCCGCCATGTCTTTATTCGCCGAACGGGTGCCGCTGCCCGCCGCCGTAGATATCACGACGCCCTGCTTGAAAAACATCTCGGGGTCCGGCCGGTGCAGCATCCAGCGGTAGGCGTAATGATCCAAAAAGGCTTTCATCGCGCCAGTCGCGTGGTAGACGTAAACGGGACTGGCCAGGATAATTAAATCCGCGCGGTTCAAAGCTTCAGTGATCGGCGCCAGTTGTTCATAATGGGGGCAGCGCTTTTCATCTTTCATAAAGCACTGATTGCAGCCGACACAGAAAGCCGAAAAATCCCGGGGCAGCATAAAGGAAGTGACTGGTCCGCCCACCTGCTTTGCCAGGGTTTCGGCAATGTGCCAGGTGGAGCCCCGGTGGCTCTGACCGTGAATGATCACACTGTTCATCTTAAAACCTCCGCTACTCTTTTTTGAAGGGCTGGAATCACTTCTTCTGCAAACCATGGATTTTTCCCCTGCCACCGAAAATTTAACGGGCTCGGGTGCACCAAAGGCATCACGTCCGGCAGGTATTCCCGGTAAGCCCGCACGGTCTCGGTGAGATTGCGCTTCATCTTTTCTTTTAAATAGCGCTTGACCGCGTACTGGCCGATCAGCAGCGTCAGATCCACATCCGGCATTAATTTTAAAAGTCTCGGGTGGTAGGTTTTGCAGATAAAGGCCCGCGGCGCCTTGTCGCCGCTCTTCCCCTTGCCCGGAAAATAGAAATCCATCGGCAGAATCGCCACTTCTTCCCCATAAAACGTCTTGTCATCTACGCCAAGCCACCCCATTAGCTTTTTGCCCGAAACGTCGTGAAACAAGTGCCCGGCCGCTTCAGTCTTCTGCCCCGGCGCCTGGCCGATGATGAGCACTTTGGCCTTGGGGTGAATCTGAAACAGCGGGTGAATGCCCCTTTCGGTGTATGTGCGGTTGCGGCTGTCGTTTTCGATTTCGTTTATGATCCCCTGAAGTGTGTCCATGTGATGGCCCCCTTGCTTTATTTAAATTAAATTGATTTTATCACAGGACACTGAGCATTTGTCCGCAAAAGGGAGTGTAAATCAATGTAAAGGGTTGAATTTGTATCATTATTGTGAAATTCTGTAAAAAATCGTGGTTTTAAATTGTCTAAATTTCTATCGTGGTTTAAAATAGGCTTTGTAAAGGAATAAAAACACAAAACACATTAAAAGTATATGGTTTTTGACAAATTTTAGGAGGAATAAAAATGAAAATTGTTTTTGGCTGTGATCCAAACGCCACGGATTTCAAACTGCAGTTAATGGATTATGTGAAAAGCTTGGGCCACGAAGTGACCGACTTCGGTTCTGACGACCCGATTTACGCCAATGTGGCCATCAAATGCGCAGAAGCTGTTGCAGCCGGCGAATTCGACCGCGGCATCGTCGTGTGCGGCACCGGAATCGGCGTCTCCATCGCCTGCAACAAAGTCAAAGGCGCTTACGCGGCCTGCATCCACGACGTGTATCAGGCACAGCGCGCCAAACTTTCAAACAATGCCAATATCATCACCATGGGCGCCCAGGTGGTCGGCATCAAACTCGCTGAAATGATGGTCAAAGAATACTTAACCTGCGGCGAATTCGACACCAACGGCCGTTCCATGCCGAAGGTTCAGCGCATCGTCGACTACGAAAACGAACAACAATAAGCAATTTCAATACAATTTAATATAAAGGAGAGTTAGGAGTAATGGCTAAATATTTAATGGGGATTGACGCCGGAACCGGCAGTGTCCGCGTCGCAATTTTTGACTTAAAAGGGCGCAACCGTGCGTACGACGTTCAGGAATATCCAACCACCTATCCGCACAACGGCTGGGCGGAACAGGACGATGAAAAATGGCTGGTCGCTTTGGGGGAAGCGATTCCAAACGCCATTAACAAAGCGCAAGTTGATCCTGAAGACATTGTCGCCATCACCTGCGACGCGACAACCAACACCCTTGTCTACCTCGGCGAAGACGACAAATCCGTGCGCAAACCGATTCTGTGGATGGACGTCCGCGCTGCCGGCGAAGCCGCAGAAATCGACGAAATCCGCGATCAGTACGACGCAACGAAATTCTACAAACCGAGTTTCCGCGCCGATACGATGATTCCGAAGAACATGTGGGTCAAACGCCACGAACCGGAAAACTGGGCCAAGACCAAGACCATGTTCGAATTTGAAGACTGGCTGAACTGGATCCTCACCGGCAAAAAGACCCTGTCCATGTCTGTCGCCGCTTTCCGCTGGAATTACGACGACAAAAACGGCGGTTTCCCGGTCGATCTGCTCAAAGCGGTCGGACTGGACGATGTCCTCGACAAAGTGCCGAAGACCATCCTCAAAGTCGGCGAACCGGTCGGACAGGTTTCTGAAAAAGCAGCCGCTGCCTTCGGTCTGTCCACCAAGACGGTCGTCATCGAAGGAACCGCAGACTGCAACGCCTGCATGTTCGGTGTCGGCGGGGTCCGCCCGAACGGCATGACCTTAATCGGCGGGACTTCATCCTGCCTCCTCGGCCTCTCTGAAGAAGAATTCCACGTCGACGGCGTCAACGGGACCTACCCGAACTGCATGTACGACGGCACCAGCCTCCTCGAAGGCGGCCAGACGGCATCCGGCGCCATTCTGACTTGGTTCAAGAACAACCTCGTCCCAGGTTCCTGGGTCGAAGAAGCGATGAACCGCGATGTGAATATCTACGATCTCATCACGGAAAAAGCGAAAAAGGTTCCAATCGGTGCCGGCGGCGTCGTCATGATGGACTACTTCCAGGGCAACCGTGCGCCTTATTCGGACTCCAAAGCCCGCGGCATGTTCTGGGGACTCTCCATCGGGACCGATACGGCTGCCCTCGCCCGCGCTGTGTATGAAGGGGTCGCCTACGGTGCGAACCACTGCATCGTCAGCATGAAGAAAGCTGGCTATCAGGTCAACGAAATCTACGCCTGCGGCGGGATTGCCACTTCCGACTTCTGGCTGCAGATGCACTCTGACATCATCGGCGTGCCGATTTACACGACGATCGAAAACCAGAGCGCCGGCTGCCTCGGCGACGCCATTATCGCCGGTGTCGGTGCCGGATTATTCAAAGATTTCGGTGAAGCGGCTGACACCATGGTCCAGGTCGACAAGACTTACCGCCCGAACATGGAAAAACATGAAGAATACAAATTCTACATGGAACGCTACATGGAAACCTGGCCGGCCATGCGCGAAATCGTCCACAAGACCGTGGATCACAACGCTTAAGTCCCAGCCTTCAGCTATTTTTGAAAACATTAAGCCCTCCTGTGAATATTCACAGGAGGGCTTTTTACTCGATTCGCTTCTTCTCTTTTTATTTATAAATTCGCTTCGCCCCAGTGCTTCAGTTCCAACAGAATCGGCATGAGGCTGCCCGCTTTTTCTGTCAGGGCGTATTCCACCCGCACCGGCATTTCGTTGTATTGATGACGTTCAATGAGCTCAGCGTCTTCCATCTCTTTGAGAGATTTCGAGAGCATCGTGTTCGTGATGCCGACAATGCGCCGGCGCAGTTCGCCGTAGCGCAGCACTTCTTCTTTCTGAATCGCACATAGAATCAAAATTTTCCATTTGCCGCCGATGAGATCCAGCACTTTTTTCAGGCCGCAGCCCGGGCCGCCCACGGTTTCGCATAAAACTTCTTTTTTCATCCTTAATATCTCCTTAAGACTCAGTTTTTTCTGATCAGGTCTCTTTATTTTGCGTACTTGATCATTTTTTTATACCATGTATAATGAGTATATCAAAGATATTCAGGAATTCAAGAGAAGAAAGGAACTCGAAAATGGAAAAACAATTTACACAAGATAATTTCAATCAGGAAGTGCTCGGCAGCGATGTGCCGGTGATGGTCGACTTCTACGCCAACTGGTGCGGCCCGTGCAAAATGATGGGGCCGATGGTCGAGAAAAAGGCAGCCCAGTACGACGGGAAAATCAAAATCGGCAAACTCAATGTCGACGAACAGCCGGAACTGGCGGCCCAGTACGGCGTCAGCAGCATCCCGAACTTCGTTTTCTTCAAAAACGGCAAAGTCGTGGATCAGGCGGTCGGCGCCATGCCGGAACCGATGCTCGACGGTAAGTTGAAAAATCTCCTGTAAAAATAAGTCAAACATCCCTCTATACGCCAGAGTCTTTTCGACTCTGGTTTTTTTATATGGTATGATAATAAAGTAGGAGGTGAAAACGATGTATATTGCGAGCAAAAAAAGCCGAAAAAAGATCTTTCATACTGAACAGTGCAGCCATGTGAAAAACATCGCACCTCAAAACCGTCTTTATTTCTACACCCTCCAGGATGCCCAGGCCGCTGGCTACCGATCTTGCCGCACTTGTTCCGCCGTGATGTGGTATTACCGCCGGGAATCTGCCGAACTCCTGTCCTTTTGCTTTGAAAACGGTCTGACGCTGCATTTCGACCGCAAAAAGGCGGCACTGAGCGTCAAAACGCCCCACAGCCTATGGAAGATCATCGTGAACGGTCAAGAAAACCAATTGTTTTTGTATCATCGCAATATGTTTGACAAAGAAGATCCCAAATCGCCTTTTCCTCTATACCACTCGCAGAAATTTCGCAGTCCGACCATTCTCGGCTATTTGGAGTACATCGTTCAGCACGACCATTACCGTCAATATAACCCTCTGGAAATCTATCATAAAAAACTGCGTTGGGACGAGCATCATTACCGCAAAGGGTCAAAGCACTATAAAAAGCAGCAAAAACGCTTCAAAAGACAAAAGAAACGCCAGGCCATTCATCAGGTCGAAGCGCTGCTCAAATCTTTGGGAGATTCCCATAAAAAATAGGCCGCCGCGGCGGCCTGTTCTAAATCAACGGTCATCAAAAAGCGCGTCGATGGCTTCGATTTCGTCGATCCATCCGAGGGAATCCGCCAGCCGCTTGCGCTGGCCCCGCTCTTTTATTTCGTACTCCCGAACCCCGCCGCTGAACAGGCCGCTCACCTGAATGTTCAAATAGGCGTAACCGAAATGCTTGTCTTTAACAGAGACTTGCACATTGTAATAATGGGACAGAATCTTTTGAATCTTGCCTACATCCGAATGCTCGACATAAGGTTCTTCAAAGAGCTTTTTACGAACATAGGGTTTTAACAGGCTGTCCAAGGCGCTGATGGTTAATTTTTCGCGCATGGTTCTTCACCTTCTTTCAAATCATTCACCACCCCGACAAAAACCGGCAGTGCCGTTTGCGTGTGCACAATGGCATAGAGGAACGGGCGGTCTAAAACCACTTCAAGATGAAAAACTGGCAGGCCAAAGACAGCAACCACTGCGATCGTCGCCGTTGCAGCTTTTGTGCCATGAGGATTGACCTCTATTTTCGCCTGATGCAGAACAGAAGAAACGTACACAGGCAAATCTGTCATTGGCGAAAAGTCTGCGCCACTTCCAAATGCCTTTCGTATGCCCTGGGTCTTTAAAAACTCGGATAAATCCTGACGGAAGCTGTTTTGAAATTCTGGCAGAGCCACATTGACTTTTTCTTCGCGCCGGTTACGATAAACTTGGGAAAAATCAACCGTATCGACGATTTTCTGCATCGCGCGCTTTCCCTTTTTCTTCGGCAGCAGCGCGACAAAGGAGAAATCCCGCTGATAGGGACGGACAAATCCAGTATAATCCTCGTTTTCGATATACTGATCTTCGGTGCTGTTCATCATCCGCACTTCGCTCTTGGTGCCGTTGCTGTTTCGAAACACGCGCCCCTCTTCAAGATCATCTTCCTCATAGGGTTCCTGCCATTTGGCGTCAAAAGAAACGGCATTGATCAAAGCAAAATCGAGAAGATCTGAATCGCCGACGATTTTCGGAATCATCCCATGGGTTTGATCGCGAACCCAGGTGTTAATGGCTTGGGGAAGATCATCTGTGGCAAAACATTTCCCCGCTAAGTTCTGAACGAATGCTTGAATAAAATCTTGATGCATACAGTTTTCCAACTCAGCATCAACCGCCGCCGCATTCGCAGAGATTAAACATTGAGTATGATCCAAAATTGATGCGAATTCTGAAACAGATTGAATCAACGCTTCGCCGGTCGGCATTTTCAAAGCCTGCAGGACTTCTTCCCGGGTTGAACCTTCCGACGAAAGTACCATCATGGCGAGCAGCGCCAAAACAGAATAGGGTGAGAAAACGCAGTTTGAGTTGCGGTCTTCACGATAAAATGCGGACAGTGCCTGCTGCGTCAATTGATTGTAACACGCTTCCCAGGCCGCTCTCTCTTTCATCAGATTGCCTCCTTATGATCGATTGATTCTAAATCTATATTTTTATTTTACATCTGCTCTCCCGCTTTTTGGTGTCCTCCGTGGACACAGCTCACCCGAAATACCGCGCCATCACAGCTTTTGCTGCCGCATCTTCCAACCCAAAGAGCTGGAGCAGCGCCATAAAATTCCGGGGTTTTGCCCCATGCCCGTCGATTTCGACCGTTTGATCCGCAAAATCAATGGTCAGCTGCCAGAAGGTGCCGTCTGAAATCACGATGTCTGGATAAGCGTAATGGGGTTTCCAGGTATCGATCTGCAATGCCTTGAATGCCTGCAAAAAAGTATCTTGGTCTACTGCGCGTTCCTGTGGTTCTCCCAAAAACGGTTTATCGATAATACGGAAACTGCTTTCTTCGCAGACGGCCAAATATTCCTGTACGCCCGAAAAATGATTCTGGAGGGTTAATCGGATTTTTGAAATTGGATAGGCTCGCATATAGATGCACCTCTCTCTTATAAATACAACCGCAGCTGCCCGTCGAAATCGCTTCTGGGGCGACCGTGCTTTTGTTCGTAGCAGTCGTCGCAGAGACTGTAGGGATAGGCCCAGGGCAGCTCCCGGCCGCAGCCGGGACATTTTTTATTTTCCAGCTGGTCGCGGTCCAAAAGCTGCATCATTTTTTCGGACAGCTGCTGCTTGGCGGCATTCACCGGTGCGATGAAAGCCTCGTGGCCGCATTTGTTTGCGTACTGATACAACAGATCGCAGATCCGGTAAGCCCGCTCCAGGGTTTTAAGTTCATCGGACGACTGATCGGGCAGCGCTGCCAGGGCGTCGAAGGTTTTCCCTTTGTTCTCGTCGGTGTACATCGCCCGCCACATCTGATGCATCTTATCATCGGTCTCATCAAAGGCCATGGTGATCATCTTGAAGATGAAGTGCTTGTCCACACAGCCGGCGGCTTCCATTTCCCGGCACAGCATCAGCTCCCGCTCCGCTTCTCTCTTGATATAGCCCCTGCTGACCGGCAGGGCGATCCAATGGCGGAGAATCTCGGACAAATCCGCGTCGATGTCGATGAGGGTCCTCGGAATGGAGACCACCGCGTCGGTGAGCGGGCGGTCTTCGCGGTCAAAGGCTTTCTCGAGCATTCGATAACTCACAAAACTGTCCACATGACCGACGTCGTACATGCCGTACCGGCCGGCCCTTCCGCCGATCTGCCGGATTTCCTCGGCACTGAGACCCCGCCAGCGCGTGCCGTCAAATTTGCCTTCTTCGAGAAAAACCACCCGCCTGATGGGCAGGTTCATTCCCATGCCGATGGCGTCCGTCGCCACCACCACCTGGGTCTTCCCCGAAGCGAAGGCCTCCGCCTGCCGATGCCGCACGTCGTATGGCAGACTGCCGTAGATGATGCTGCACGCTATCCCGTGCTGTTTTAATTCCAGGGCGACCCCGTGCACGCTCTTTCGCGTGAAGACGATCAGCGCATCCCCGGGGCGCACGTCGTCGGGAAAATTGAGAAACGCATGAGAAATGGCTAACTTCGTCAGCCGGTGATGCCGGACGATTTCGTAAGTATCCCCGCAGCTTTCGATCATGCGGATCAAAAGGGCCTCGGCCTTCGGCGCCGCGCACAAATGAATCTCATCGGCGCAGAGCCCCAAAATGGCCGCCGTCCAAGCCCCGCCCCGGTGTTCATCTGCGGCCATCTGGGCTTCGTCGATCACCACCACGTCGTAGTAATGTTCAAAGTCGGCCATTTCCACCGTCGCGCTGGCGATCTGCGCCGTTTCATCGAGGACTTTCTCTTCCCCGGTGATCAGCGAACAATGGACACCGTCCTGATTCAGCCGCTCAAACTGCTCGTAGGCGAGCAGCCGCAGGGGCGCCAGATAGAAGCCGCTGTCCGCTTGTTCCAGACGCACGAGGGCATCGTGGGTTTTGCCCGAATTGGTCGGCCTGATATGGACGATGAAATGACGGGTCATCTGCCGGGCGGTGGGATACAGATCGGCATAGTTTTTTGGAATGTGTTCCAGCAGAACCTTGTCCAGCTCCCGCTTTTTCCGTTCGTTAAAGGCGTAGGTTTTCAGGCGCTTGGCATAGGCCGCGTTCGTCTTGACCAGCGTCAGCAGCGCACTGTAGGACAGGGTATCCTGGATTTTCTCCGACAGGACGCGGTCAAAGGCGGAATGTCTGCAGAGATGGTACAGATCTTCTTCGATGTAGGCCGTGTCGGGATCAGCCATGAGCGCCCGAATTTCGGCGTAGGTGTCAATCATCGTGTGAAATAAAAAATTGGCGTAATTCGTCTTTTCGGAAATGTACTTGGCGGCCAGACTGATGTTGCCCTTGGGCAGATCCACGAGGTTCTGGATCAGCACGTGAATGTTGAAATCGGAGAACAGCGTTCCCGGCCGGTTCGGCAGATAAAAGGCCAGGGCTTCATCCCGTTTGTAGACCTTCAGACGGTCCTCCTGAAGCACGACTTTGATTGTATCGATGGCCGCGTCCACCGCCTTGGGAATGGTGTCGTTCACCAGCTTGCCCAAAAGTTTGTGATGAGGCAGAAACGGCTTCAGGGCTGTTTCCCTCTCGAAAGTCGCCGTCTGCCGGACCTGCTGGACCAGCTGGCCGTAATGGCGCAGTTTGATCCGGTCTCCCCGCCGCTTCACGAAGGTTTCAATATCGGGCAGCACGTCCGTGTAATCGGCCAGATTCGCCGGCTTCAGCTTTTTGCCGCCCTTGGCATACGCTTTTAAATGTTTGTGGAAAGCCGCGTCGTAAGTCGCCGTCAGGCGAAACAGCCTTTCCGTCTCCCCGTCAATCGCCACGGGCAGACATTCCCGGAACACCGCGTTGTCCGCCGCATTGATCACATGATCCCTTTCGATCAGTGCTTTGGCGCCCTTGCTCACCGCCGGCGCCTGTGTTTTTTTGTTCATACCCTGTCACTTCATCTCTTGCATAAAATTAAATTGATATCAAAATTATATCAAATATTGATAACGGCTACAATAAGGCAGTTCCGCACGCTGCGCATTGCCGGCAAACTGGTACAAAGAAAAAAGCCCCATACGGGGCTGGCTGCAACACTTACTATTTTTTATCCGAAAGGTACATTTTCATCAAGGCCGCTGTCTTGGCAATGGGCATGGTCTGCAGCACAATTCTGCCCGGACCTGTGAGAACCGTATTGAACAAGCCTTCGCCGCCGAGGAGCACATTTTTGACCCCTTTGACCCGTTCGATATCCATCGACACCGAGGCGTCCATCGCCACAAGATAACCGGTGTCCACGATTTTGCGCTGTCCCGCCTCAAGTTCATAGGTCACGGCGGAACCGTCGATTTCGAGAAACACGATGCCCTGTCCGGAATACCGCTGCATGATAAAGCCTTCTCCGCCAAAGAAACCGGCACAAATCTTTTTCTTCGAAATACATCATCTTCAATCATCATTTTACTAATCCGCTATATTCGCCTGACGCGTTATCTGCTGCCCCGCCTTCGTCGCAATCTTTTAAAAAGACGATCACGGGCAAGAGCACAGCCACCGTCAGCAGCGCGCTGAAGAGGTTCACATTGCCAATCGGCGAGTCGTACAGAAAATGATTCACCATCACAAAAAGAATCCAAAACACGCCTTGTCTAACGTGATGATCTCCTCGGGAACGGACGATCAAATAAAGGCCGACGGCTGTTAGACCCGTGTAAGCCCAGTGGGAGCCGAGGGCGCCAACAATCCGATCGAGCGCCGTCGGGAAAGCCTCGCTTACGTGCTTAAACCCGCTTTCCGTGATGTACGAAAAATCTTCCTCGATCTGGAAGCCCATGCCCACACTCATACCAATGCTCAGATAATCTTTCCGCGATTTTCGGCTGAAGAGGTACACCAGCAGCGCCACCGTGCCCAGCTTGAGCAGCTCCTCGACTACGCCGGTCTCCGCAGAGCCGAGCCACGCGTCCGAATACACCCGGCCCATGAGGTGGCGCATCAGGCCAGAAAACCCGTCGTTGATTTCTCCAGCGAAGGCCGCCGGGATAAAGGCCCCACAGGCCACCGCGATCAACAACTCAAATCCACTGCACCCGTATTTTTTGCAGAGCCGTTTCATCAAAATACAAAAAGGCACGATATACACGAGAAGCAGCAAAAACGCAGTGTAAACTTGTAAATACACGGCGGCGCTGGTATGCTTGCCCGCCAAATAATCGCCTTCATCGATGGCCATGCCTAAAGTAAACAGCAAAATGAGCACGCCAGCTGCAATGATCCTGTTTTTGTATTGCTTGCCCGCTATATTAAAACCCCATTTATTATTCACGAACATCTTCCTTTCTCGTACAGTAATCTAGCTCAGCGCTTGCCCTATACGAAACGCGTTTTCCAGATCCTTGGGGAAGTGTTCTTCATGCGCCGCTTTTTTCTTGCGCTCATCGAAGCTGCCCATACTGAATTTAGCGTAATCCGACACCTGAAGCGTATCGTAACAGGGATAGAGGCAAACTTTTCCATTAAACATTTCCAATTCCTTGGCGTACGCTTCAAATTGATCTTTGTACAATTGATCGTAGAACGTCTGCGTAGCATTCATGCTGACGAAGAAGCCAACGTTGATCTTCCCCTTAAAATAATTACTGTAATCATCATAAGACAGAGAACAGAAATGCAGCCGTTCGATCAATGCGAAGTATCCGCTTGTCGGTCGTCCCAAATAGATGCACGTCCCGATCAATAGGGTATCGGCAGAAAATATTTTATCAATAATCGGCGACAAGTCGTCTTTCCAGTAACAATGACATCTTTCCACATTTTTTCTCTTGCAAAGCATGCAGCCGCGACATCCGGTAAAATTCAAATCGTATAAATCGATGTATTCAACCTCCGCGCCAGTACTTTTCGCGCCTTCTGCTGCTGACTTTAATAATTTTGCGGTATTCCACGCTTTTCTTGGACTTGTATTCAACACAATTACTTTCATTTTCGTATTCCTTGTTTCTAAACTTAGACGAAGCCAATAAAACCATTCTGGTCTTGTTCCATATCGTCTTTTTAATAAGATAATCCATTGTCTCGTATTTTGCAAGATCGGACAAGCACTTCTTTTCTTGCGCGCCACGCGATTCTGTGTTATATTCTAAAAAAATCTAATTCTTTATTACTTATAGAGGTTTACTATGAATTATACGCAGACATGGCGCGATCGAACTGATCTCAGCAAAAATGAATATTGGAAACTGGAAAAAGACGGACTGGAGATTCTCAAAGAACTGGATCGCCTCTCGACGACGCCTTTTGAACAAATCGACGTCTCCGATATCGAGCGGTTGAAATGGGCTGGCATCTACTGCCAGCGCCCGAAAAACGGCAAATTTCTAATCCGCATCAAACTGCCTTCCGGCAAGCTCAACGCGGCGCAAGGACACATCATTGCCGACCTGGCTGAACAATACGGCCAGAGTGAATTACAGATCACCATTCGGCAGTGCATTCAAATTCATAATCTGACTTTGAATGAAATTCCGGACATTTTCCGCGCATTGGACAGCGTCGGCCTGACGACCGTTGAAGGCTGCGGGGACGTCCCGCGGAACATCCTCGGCAATCCCCTCATGGGCATCGATCCCGACGAACTCTTCGACACCACTCCCGTCGTGCATCAGGCGGCGGAAGCCCTCGTGGGCAACCCGGAATATTCCAACCTGCCGCGCAAATACAAAATCTCCATTTCCGCCAATCCCGGGGACTGCGGATTTGCCGGCATCAACGACTTAGCTTTCGTGCCGGCCATTTTGAGAAAGAAGGACCAGAAAGCAGACGGCTTTCACGTTTATGTCGGCGGCGGCCTGTCCACTGATCCAAGGCTTGCCAAAAAGCTGTCTTTCTTCATTCTGCCGGAACAGGCAGTGCTGGTGATGCAGGCCATTGCCATCATTTTCCGGGAATTCGGCTACCGGGAAAAGCGCAATCACTGCCGGCTGAAATTCCTCGTCGACGACTGGGGCACGGAAAAATTTGAAGCGGTTTTGGAACGCACTGCGCAAAAGATTCTCAATCACGAAAATGTCAGCCGTCTGGCCGACGACTTAAAAGACGATTCAAGCAAACCAGCTTCCCCGCTTTTCCTCCGCGGCGGGCGGACTTTGTGGCGCAAATGGAACCGCGGCGTCTTCCACGGCGTTCATCAGCAAAAACAGCCTGGATTGTATTATATCGGCTTTTTAATCCCTGAAGGCGCCATGACCGGCGATGACTTAGCTCACTTCGCCGACTTGGCGGATCAGTACGGAAACGGCGTGCTGCGCACCACCAATTCCCAGAATCTGCTGGTCATCAACATTCCAAAAGCCAACACCAAGGCCGCCGCCCACACTGAACTTGCCGCCAAATACCCGATTCATCCGAAGGCTTTCAGCGGCTACTGTGCGGCCTGCACCGGCAACGAATACTGCAGTTTTGCGCCCATTGAAACCAAACACCTGCTGCAGCATATCGTCGAAGAACTGGATCAACGCTTCCCGGAAATCAAAACGCCGTTCCGGGTCAACCTCACCGGCTGCCCCCATGCCTGCGCCCACCCCATGATCGCCGACATCGGCATGACCGGCGCCCGGGTCCGCACCGATGACGGCCTCCAGGACGCCGTGACTTTCCAGATTGCTGGAAACCTCGGCAAAAACGCCAAATTCGGACAGAAACTCGATGGCAAAGTGACAATCGAAAATATTCTGCCCACGGTCTCCAAGATGATTCAGTATTATCTCGATCACCGCCAGGAAAAAGAAAGCTTCAACGCTTTTGTCGAAAGAAACGGAACCGAACCCTTCCAGACTGTCGTCGATCAAATGCGCGCTTAGGCAAAATAAAAACATCCTGATGCCAGATTTAAACTCTGACATCGGGATGTTTTATATTATTTTTTAATTTTGTTTTGCTACAGCCCAAATTCTATCAGCAAACATAGCCTCTTTACCTGGATATTTTTTACTGTAATAGTTAGCCAAATATTGATAATCCGATTTTTCAAAATCGCTGACTTTTTCGTAAACATAGGCTGTTACACCACCATCCAATTTAAAGCTCCGATCGAGCTTAACAAAATGCTGTCCCACAGGAGAACTTTGATTCTGTACTTCTTCACACAAAAACCGTACCACTTCTTGAGTGCCCTTTGCAAGATGAAGTTGAACTGGTTTAGTTACAATAATATAATCTGATTGGAGAAAATTGGATGGAAAACCATCACGCAGATCAACTTCTTTAGGCCCATTGAGGTTATGAATTGCATCATTGCTATATGGCAAATCCAAAGATTGCAAAATATTTGCGTTAAGAATCACCCCACTTGCACAAACATATACATGTTTTCCCGTTCCGTCTGTAAGGCTGTTCGAATAATTCGCTAAATCGCGAAGCTCATCAATATCATTCATTTGCATCGGATAATATTCTTGAGAATACAATTTTGCAATATGATCCGTAACTGGTCGAACTGAGGGGAAAAAGCAATTCAGTGTACCAATGGTTAATACTGCGGCTGCCACACCAGCCGCAAGACGCTTATATTTTACTCTTTTGATTGTGCCAATGATTTGATACACGCCTAAAATCATCAAAATACAGAATTCTGATGCAATAATGTATAAATGATGGTCTTCAATATTTTGTACATGGTAAAAAGTAAATATTGTTACCATTGAAGCTATAAAACAAAAAAATGTTAATTTTCTGCCTTTCTTGAATATTTGCGACAAAATCACAGCAACAAAAGCCAGAATTACTGTAATAAGTCCAAGGCGCGAAATGGTGCTGCTCAATTTCGTAAGAAAAGGTGCATTGTATCCTACATACTGATTAGCGTAATTATTAGCTAATATTCTCTCAACAAGAGGTCTAAAGAAGATGAGGAGCACTGAAAGCGCAAATACTCCTACAATAAGAAAATTAATAATAGCATTGCAAGTCTTTTTTTTCCATGCAACATCACCATAATCTTTGATTACTTCATACAAAGAAAAAGCAAAGAGTGCGGCACCGTAACCAACGACGAAAAAGGCAAAAAAACGACGGAATAAAAATGCAATCAAAAGGCAGGCAGAGATCAAAATGTCCCGAATCACCTGCCGTTTATTAAAAGTTAATGCGTCGTAATCCATAAACAGCAAAACTGCAAGCGAAGAAGGAATTAGACAAGCCACGTCAATATAGCCCCGAAGCATTGCATAATAAAACGGATTAAAAGCCGCGACCATAAAAAGTGTAAAAACAAACACTAAGTACTGCTTTTTACCTACGCAGAGTTCAGGTTGATCATGCAAAAGCATCTTCCAAACAATCGTAACAATCACTACCCATGTCGGCACGAGAAATATGAGGAAATTTAAAACCACATATCTGGAAAAGGTATAACCAAAAATTCTTAAAGGAATTGCTATAAGCAGAGGAAGAATATGATTATAATCACTATTTAATATCGTTTGATAAACTACATTTAACGTCCCGGAAGGATCATTAAAAAGTGATTGCATCGTATTGCAACTGGCCATCCAATAACCATTATAATCCCAAAAATAAATAAAATGATTTTGTAGAATTAGATAAAGGCAGAACAAAAAACCCACACAGACGAAACCAAAAAATATCCATTTATACCATTTATCTTTAAAAGTTATTAATTCACCATTTGCATTTTGGCCAAATCGCCACGCTATTACAAAAAAAGCAGCAAATATTGCCATAAAAAAGAGCCCTATAAGGACAGCATGAAAACTTGTCATATAATAACACCTCAACAAATCAATAATATTGTCATTTTATCATAGATATTTTAAGAAATTAAGACTTAAATCAAAATGTTGTTTTGATTTAATTTCCTCATTCCGTACAAAGAGGTACTGTTTCTTCATTTTACACATTTTCCCACGTCTGCCGTGACCCGTATCCTGCTTTCTTAAAATCCGAATTGAGGACAGTAATCGCGTCCGGAACGATCTTAATCAGCCACATCGGTTTCGGGAGCTTTTTTAAAGTTTCGATGGGAATTTTCCGTAACGCTGCTTCTGCGCTGTAGGCTTCTGAAAACAGATCTACGATTTCGGCTATCCCCTGGATCTGCGCGGACTTCAAACTGCCAAATCCCGTATTTTGTTCGAAAACGGCTGCTGATACTTTTTTATTTGCTTTTAAAGCCCGAAACTTCAGCCCGCCTTCTGTAAAAATCCACAGCGCACCGTCGTGCCAGGTGTACTCCAGAGGCGTACAGCGGATGAAATCTGCCGAGGCGGCCGCCAACGCGAGCACCTTGTGGGAAGACAAAAACGTGTCAATCCAATCATATAGTGCATCCCGATCCAGCTTTATTTCTTTTTCATCTTTACGCGTCCAGAAGGACGCCGCTTGTTCGTATTCTTCTTCGGTCATTGTTACACTCCTATCAATAATCCTGTATTTCCTGCGATTGATCCTAGTATACGCCAAAAAGCGGCGGAATGCTGCATCTACAGATACATATTTCAAAAAATCTGATGTATGATGACATCACACCAAAGAAAACGCGTGAAAAATGAATGACGAAATTAAAGGGGACGAGACCCTTAAAATCACGCAAAAAAGAGACTTGTGTATCGACACAAGTCTCTTGGTATAGGAAAGATTTGCCTTCTCCTACAATAATCCCGCGTTTTCCGCGATTGTTTTCAACGTGTCCGCAGATTTTTCCAGTTTGGCCTGTTCATCCTGATTCAGGACAATGGGAATATGGGTTTCCACGCCGTTTCTCCCCACAATCGCCGGCATACTGAGGGAAATATCGGAAATGCCGTACTCACCGTGCATCACGGAAGAGACTGGGAGAATGCTCTTTTCATTCATGACAATGGCCCGGCAGATTCTGACAACCGACATGGCAATGCCGTAATAGGTGGCTTTTTTCTTCGCGATGATTTCGTAGGCGCTGTTTTTGACGTCCTCCACGATTTGACGCATGGTTTCTAATAGTATACGCCAAAAAGCGGCGGAATGCTGCATCTACAGATACATATTTCAAAAAATCTGATGTATAATGATATCACACTTAAGAAAGTGAGCGAAAAAAATGAACGACGAGATTCTGGAAAAACATTCCATTCTTGCGTCTGTTTCGCGCTACACTTCTACGCCTGCCTCTGTTGCTTTAATCGTTTTGATCACTTTCGCTGGGACACCAGCTGCGACCGTTCTGGCCGGGATATCTTTTGTAACGACTGCGCCGGCGGCGATAATCGCGCCTTCTCCGATGGTCACGCCGGGCAATACCGTCACATTCGCCCCAAGCCAGACCCCGTTCCCGATTACAATTCTAGATGGAATGAGGTTCCCCCGTTTCTGCGGGTCCGGATTATGGTTCAATGTCGCCAACACCGCATTGTGGCCGATCAATACATTATCTCCGATCCAAATACCGCCTTGGTCCTGAAATCGGCAGCCAGAATTTACAAATACATTCTTCCCGAAGTGAATATGCTTGCCGCAGTCAGTATAGAACGGCGGAAAGAGACCGAAAGGCGGAAAATCCGGCTGGCCCGTCAGTTCCCGCATCAATACCACTAGTTCTTCCGGCGTGTGATAAGTATTGTTCATCTCTGCCGTGATGCGCAGTGCTTCCTGGGAGAGACTATGCATAAAAAGATGGTATGCCGACCCCGCTTCAATTTCTTCGCCTGAATCCATTTTTTCAAGAAACGTTTTTAACTTCATATCGCGTCCCTACTTCAACCATGTCGTCATGAAGGTTTCGATCTTATCAAAGGGGATCGCATCCTTTCCGCCGCCATCATAAAGATCCGTATGAACGGCGCCGGGAACGATCATTAATTCTTTGTTATTGCCATTTAGAAGTTTAAATGCATCCCGGCTCATATAGCAGGAATGGGCCTTTTCCCCATGGATCATCAGCACCGCACTGTCAATCTCACCTGCATAGGTAAACAGCCGCGTATTGGCTAAAGATGTGCCTGCCTGTACGGCCCAGCCCCCATTAGAATTCAGTGAACGGGCATGATAACCTCTGCTTGTCTTATAATAGTCGTAATAATCCTTCACGAAAAAGGGGGCGTCCTCCGGAAGGGGATCCACAACGCCTCCGGCCAACGCGTAGGTGCCGTTTTCGTAATCCGCGATGCGCTGCTGATTGACGGCTTCCCTTGCCGCTTTTCTTGCCGCTTTATTGTCTGCTTCGTCAAAATATCCGTTTCCTGCAACTCTCGTCATATCATACATCGTCGATGTCACCGTCGCCTTGATCCTTGTGTCGATACATGCGGTCTGCAGCGCCATGCCGCCCCATCCGCAGATACCGATAATGCCAATCCTTTCCGAATCAACATGGTCATGACACGACAAAAAATCAACAGCCGCCTGGAAATCCTCGACATTAATATCCGGTGAATGCATTGCCCGTGGGAAACCTCCGGATTCGCCAGTAAATGACGGATCAAAGGCGATCGTCAGAAAGCCTCTTTCAGCCATCGTCTGAGCGTAAAGTCCGGATGCCTGTTCTTTGCACGCACCGAACGGACCTGCAACAGCGATTGCTGGAAGTTTGCCCGCTTTCGTCTTCGGTACATACATATCTGCGGCAAGGGTGATTCCAAAATGATTGACAAATGTCACCTTGCTGTGTACCACTTTATCGCTCTTCGGGAAAGTTTTATCCCATTCCTGTGTAAGATTTAATTCTTCTTTCTTCATCATGATCTCCCTGTTTTAATTCCTTCTCCGACAATTATTGCTTTGCTTTCTTAATCATAAGTATTTGAACGCCGTCTCGCTAATGATTATAATGAATATCATGATATTCATTTATTGCATATCATAGACAGAACGAAAGGAATACACTCATGGAAATCAAAACGCTCAGATACTTTCTTGCCATTGCAAGAGAAGAAAACATGACGCGCGCTGCTGCGTTTTTGCATGTCACGCAGCCCACACTTTCAAAGCAGATGAAGTCCCTGGAAGACGAACTGGGGAAAAAACTCTTTACCCGTCACAGCTTCAGTATCCGTCTGACGGACGAAGGCATTCTTCTGAAGAACCGCGCGGAAGATTTGGTCAGCCTGGCGAATAAAATCGAGCAGGAATTCATATCCCTTGATGACATCACTGGCGGCGACCTCTATCTCGGTTTAGCAGAATCTTCTCAGCTCAAATATCTTGCCCAAGTTATCAAAGCATTCAAGAGGCGCTATCCCAACCTGCACTACCACATTACAAGCGGCGATACCGAGCAGATTGCCGACAAGCTCGACAACGGGCTGCTGGATTTCCTCGTTCTGGCAGAATACCCCGACGGCCGCAAATATGAATCCATTGAATTTCCAGAAAGCGATAAATGGGGACTTGTAATCCCAACCAATGACCCTCTGGCAAAGAAAAAAAAGATCCGCGTAACGGATCTGATCGGGCTTCCCCTATTTTGCTCTGAGCAAGCATGGGATCATGAAATCAAAGAATGGGCTGGGGCATCATTTTCAAAATTAAAGCTGGAAGGCTCCTTTCGCCTAGCCTACAATGGTTCCATCTTCACAAGGGAAGGCCTTGGCTACCTTCTTACTT
Source organism: uncultured Eubacteriaceae bacterium (assembly GCA_945867155.1). GTDB lineage: Bacteria > Bacillota > Clostridia > Eubacteriales > Eubacteriaceae > Pseudoramibacter. The sequence goes on from CAMBHL010000003.1 coordinate 142,856, forward strand.
TTGATCACCTGATCGATACGTCTGAAGACAGCGGACTTGTCTTCCGCCCTTTGGAACCTGCAGCTGAGACCAAACTCTTTATTGTCTGGAACCGGTATCAAACTTTTACGCCCATTGCAGAAAGATTCCTTAAGCAGCTGCGGACGACCCTACAAATAAAATAAAGTGGGCGCTCCGCAGATGATCATCCACTTTAACACGCAAACAAGAGACTTGTGTATCGACACAAGTCTCTCGTTGTTTAAAGGTACGTCACCGTTTCGCTGAGGTCTTTGCGCTGGGTATGCCGTTCCAAGGGGCCCGCGCCTTCTGCGGGATAGCCGAGATCCAGCAGCATCACCACTTTTTCGTTGGCAGGCAAACCGAAAATCTCGGCCGCTTTGTCAGGATCGAAGCGGTTGAGCCAGCAGCTGTCCACCCCGGCGTCCTTGGCCGCGAGGAGCAGATGGGTGGCCACAATTGTCGCGTCTTCGATGCCGGAGGTGTACCGCTCTCCGGGATAAGTGTACATATTGTTCTGGTCGTAGGCGACGAGGAGCACCGTTCCCGCCCCGTAGCGGCACGGGGTAAGCTGATCCACCTTCGCCAGGTCTTCCGGCTTTTCAATCACGTAAATCTTCTGTTCCTGCAGGTTCTTCGCCGTCGGGGCCAGGCGCCCGGCTGCGAGAATCTGCTGAAGTTTTGCCGGTTCCACCGGCCGGCCGTCGTACTTCTTGCACGAATACCGCGCTTTGATCAGTTCTGAAAATTCCATGGCAATGCCTCCTTTAATATCAAATCTCCGCCGTCATTTCATGACGCTAACATTTGTCTTATTATATCATGGTCTGCTGCTGTTCCCTATCATCTTTTTCGCTTTGGCGGAGGCGATCGCCAAAGCCGCGGCTTTTTCTGGCGACGCGTGCCCCCCTGCCGCGAACGAAAGCATGCTCAATCCTCTGGCCCGCTCAATAGCCCCGCTTTTTGTCGACGCGATGCTTCAAAGGCTTGCCGGTCAGGTAATTTTCCAGATCTTCACAAAACATCGCTACGCTCTTCTCTCTTGTATAATCCAACGCCATTTTGCCAGCACAGTGGGGCGTCAGCAGGAGGTGCTTCGCCGTTCGCAGGGGGCTGTCCGCTGGGACCGGCTCCGTCTGCATGACGTCCAGTGCGGCCCCTGCCAGCCGGTCGGCATTTAAGGCGTCGACCAGCGCCCCTTCGTCGATGGCGCTCCCTCTGCCGACATTCACGAGATAGGCGTCTTTCGGCAGCCGGGCCAGCATCTCCCGGCTCATGATCCCAATCGTTTCCGGCGTCTCCGGCAGGCTCATGACAAGCAGATCCGTTCCCGGCAGGACTTTGGCCAGGTCAGAATTTCGATAGACCCTGTCGCATCCTGGCACCGCCCGGCCGCTGCGGTTCACGCCGATCACCGATGCCGGTTCGAAGCCTCTGACCCGGGCGGCAAAAGTTCTGCCGATGTCCCCGGTGCCCAGCAGGGTGATCCGACTGCCGCACAGGGCGCGCATGGGCACCACCCCTTTCCAGGATGTCTGAGACGTGTCGTTTAAAATGGCCTCGTGGCGGCGATACTGCCGCATCATCATCAGGGCCGTCATGACAATATGCTCTGAAATGGTGACCCCGTAGGCCCCGGCGGAATTGGACAGCATACACGTGTCGTTGGGCAGCACACCGTCCTTGAGATACGCGTTGACGCCGGCCCAGTTGGTGCAGAACCACTTGAGCGCCTTAGCCTGGCGCAGAGGCGCCTTATCCGCCCCAAATAAAATCTCTGCATCCCGCGCTTCCTGAGCTGCCTTTTTCAGATCTGTTTCAAAAACCGCCTTCCAGCTGTGCGCCGCCGCGATATCATGAATCTTTTGCCGTTGTGGTTTTGTAATGTCCCAATAGACAAGAAGCTTATGGCTCATCATGCCCTCCCTTCACTTCTTTCAACCAGCCAGTTCTCGGCCAATGGCCTCTCCTGTATTAACAATTGCGAGCTCTGATCCCTTCGGACAGATATGCAACGCCCGCTCTCAATTCTTCCTCTATGCTGCCGCAAAACGCTTTGCCTGTTCCGCGTTCCCCGCCACCGACGCATTTGCCGGTGGTGAGGAGCCTTCGTCTCTTATTTTTCGATAGGCTTATCTGCCTGTCGCTGATGCATAAAATCTATGTATTCATTTCCCCAGACTTCAAGTTCGGCAAGCACTTTCTCAAATTTATGGCCAATCTCACTCAGTTCGTACTCAACTTTGGGTGGTATTTCAGAATATACCCGGCGCACGATCAAACCGTCCTTTTCCAACGCCTTAAGCTGGCGCGATAAAGTGGTATGTGTCATATTCTCCGGCATTCGGCGCTGAAGCTCATTAAAGCGCACCGGCGCATCTTTTAAAAGATACATAATGTACATAGACCATTTCCCTGTCAGCACCTTTTGAGAAGTGACGTAGGGACATAGGCCAAACAGCTGCTTTTTTTCCATATGACCTCCATCGGTATCATTGACGATACCAGTATCAAAAAATATCGTACTTGTGAAAAATCTCCTGCGTGGATATAATATCACGTGCAAATCCAAAATACAACACAAACTGAAAGGATGGTTTTATCATGAAGGAAATCTATGAATATCTGAAGAACTGCGGCACATTTTATCTGGCTACCGTTGATGGTGACAAACCACAGGTTCGTCCCTTTGGCGCGGTATGCGAATTTGAAGGTAAGCTGTACTTCGTCACCAACAATCAGAAGGAAGTCTATAAGCAGATGAAGGCCAATCCCAATGTGGCAATTTGCGGTATGTACAAGGGTACCTGGATCCGCGTCAGCGGTGTGGTTGAAGAAGATACCCGGCGCGAAGCACGCGTAGCTATGATGGATGCCAACACTGCTTCCCTGAGCAAAATGTACACGGTGGATGACAACCTAATGACCGTTTTCAAATTCGTAAGCGGTAAGGGTACGGTTTATTCTTTCACTGAAGCGCCTGTAGCGTATTCGCTGTAAGGAGAGACAGCAAGGATGGACGCTTCAAAGATTTTATCAATTCTATACAGCGAGATTCATTCTGTCGTCGTTGGAATGATCGACTCCGAGGGGCATCCATCCAGCACATTTGTTAAAGATGATGAGACGTGGTACAAAAGAAACTCTGCATATCAGGAATTCTTGAAGCAGGCGTTGACAAGATCAAACATTCATAATCCCGGCCATAAAAAGATAGCTCCCCACCGCCGATTGATGGCAGTGTGGGAGCCTGCTTTTTTCTTTTAAAGCCCTGTTGTTATTTCATCTTCATCAATACATCGCCAATGTCCCCATCAATGCAGATGCTTCTATTTGCAATCTCGCCCGGACAATACGCCTCGCCATAATTGATGCAGGCATATACTGCTTTCTCATTTTTAAACGTCATCTGCCAAAACGGATATTTCACAATAACAGGCGTGTTGGCGCCCACGCCAAGTTCCAGATAAAGCACATGAAGGTGCTCCATCTTAAGCAGGAAATCCGCATATGCCGCGGACGCGCTGTGCCACCCTTCATCCTCGACAAAGGAATCATCCGCACGAAGATTCATCGTCACATCCGAATCATCGTCCGGACATTTTGGAATGAGAGATGCCGGGATCTTCATTTTCAGTTCACCACTTTCAGGAATCCGAAACCATCCATTCTCGTCCCGTGTGAACCCCTGTGCCTCCATTGCTTTCATGACCCATTCTTCATTATCATAGGTTTTCTGCACAGACGGATTGACGCTCTGAAAAAGGCCATAGTCTCCTTGAGTGTAGAACAGTCGCTTTTTATCAAACCCTGCTCTCTGAAACTGGTGATCCACATTCGTCGTAACAACAAAATAATCCTTATCTTTCACAAGTGAGCGCAGCTCCTGATAGACAGGCTTAGGCGCATCAATATATCGGTTAAAATAGATATGCCTTGCCCACCACGCCCAGCGTGTTTGTGCATCGGGGAAGGGATAGAACCCGCCGGAATACATATCCCGGATGCCGAATCGCTCCTTGAAGTCTGAGAAATACCGATCAAACCGCTCTCCGCTATAGGTCAGTCCGGCAGAAGTGGAAAGTCCGGCACCCGCTCCGATCACGATCGCATCTGCCGCCTCGATTTCTCTCTTTAATCTGGCGATTCGTTCCGCCTTAGCGCCTGTTCCCAATGACATATTTCTGCTGAAATACCGCACAGCGCCGAGTCCCTTCTGAATGCTCTCCTGATAGCCGTTCGGCATTTCATCGTATAAGTTCTTCATGGTATTTTTTGTCCTCTTTAAATTCCTCTACGAGATAATCCAGGCGCTGCTCCTGTGTCATTTTCTCATTCATGCTGTTACCTTCTTTCCAGCGCATCTACAGGACATGCCGTCATGCAGTTCCCACAATGCAGACAGTGTGCCTGCCCGATAACATAGGGAATACTGTCTGTCATGATACAGTTCTGCGGGCAGACTGCCGCACAGCTCCCACAGCCAATACATGTGCCAGTAATGAAATATCCCTCTGCCTTTTTCTCAACGCCTCCAAATATAAAAGAAGCACGCTCTATCGGTTTCTTTGAAAGATCAAACCACTCACCGCTGCCCGCATAGATTTGAAAAACGGTCAGCGCCTGCATAGACTCCTCTGTGGGATATATCTTGCGCATATACGGATTTTTCTCGAATAGTTCCGGAATCCTCTCATATCCAAGCTCCCGAACCTTTCCACGAATAGACACAGCCACGCTGCTCATGGTATCCTCACCCTTCATCGCAGTCAGGGCAAGAAACCCTCTTTTCTTCAAACGGTCGTAAAAGCCTTTGCCTTTTGCCGTAAGGAAATACAATCCATTTTCATCACTGTCCATCATATCGATTGCTGCCGTCACCGGGAGACCGTCGTCATCAACGGTGGCCACAATCGTCCGATGGATTTCATTTGCGATATAGTCAAGATAATCTTTTGCTTCCATGTTCAATGCCTCCCTAGAAAAGGACTCCGAAGCAATCTGCTCCGGAGTCCCATTTTGTCAGGCTTCTTTTGCGAGAATATCCTGCAATCCCGTCTTTAAATCCGCTATCGTGTATTTTCTCATTTCATCCTCCATAGCGGCTTGGATGCCTTTCAATTTGTCATCCAAAAGGGCGTGGATATTTTTACCTACAGGACACTGTGGATTCGGATTCTCATGGAAATGAAACAGTCCTTCATCATTTACACAGTCAACCGCCTTATAAACATCGTAAAAAGTGATTTCATCCAGTTTTTTAACGAGCGTTATACCGCTTTTACCCTGACTGATGTCGATAATCCCCGCTTTCTTGAGATTGCCCATAACATTCCGGACAATGACAGGATTAGCGCCTACGCTGCCCGCCAGAAAATTGCTCGTCACCTTTTCGCTGTCTTTGAAATAATCGATAGCGGTAATGATATGTACAGCTATCGTAAATCTGCTTGTAATCTGCATTTCCTCTTCTCCACTCCGTTCCGGTCCGCACTGAACATGCGTCCACTGGACGCATAGTGCCCTCCTGCTTGTAATATAACGCTTTATAAAAAGCCTGTCAATGCAGATATTACAAGCTGTCGTAAATTATTCTCTCACTACACTGATACGCTGCTGGATGTGGTCACCCTTTTCGATCTCATCTACCATAGCGATGGCATAATCCGCATAGCTGATAATGCTCTCGCCCTTGCTGTTCAGTGTAAGCTCCTCGCCAGCAAGGATATACTTTCCGCTGCGCTCACCGTCTGCCTGAAAGTCTCCAGCAGGGCTGATGAATGTCCACTTCACGTCATTTCTCTCACGCAGCTTGGCAAGCTCCTCGCCCTGTGCCTTTGCAAGCGGGAGGAACATGGCCGGGAAGTCTGCACCATCACTGACAACAGCCGTATGCTCCGGATTTACGAAGAGGCTGCCTGCACCACCAACGATCAGAAGACGGGTGTCCGTTCCTGCAAGGATGTCGCATAGATGCTGGGAAGTCTTCACATGACCGTCCAACTTATCCTCTTCCCATGCGCCAAAGCCGTCCACCACTGCATCAAAGCCAGCCAGATCTTCCTTCGTAAGATCCATGATGTCCTTCTGCACATAATCGGAAGCCGCCGTCTTGTTCTCTGCTCCGCGACCGAATGCCTTAACCTCGAACCCTCTGTCCAATGCTTCCTTGACAACCTTCTGAGCCACGCGTCCGTTTGCTGCTACTACTGCAATCTTCATAATAGAATCCTCCTTAAATTTGATTCGTTCTAACATGTAATATTGTTGATTACATGTTATTATAGCGGCACCAGTTCAACTTGTCAATAGTTATATTACATGTTTTCGCAGATTTTTTACGCTGCACAAGAGACTTGTCCACGTGTTTTTTCTACCTACTTAGAAGAATCCAAAGGATGTACTGCCCAGAAATAACACTCAGGCAGTTCTAACTGTGAAAGAAATCTCCTCTCTTCCTCCTAGTTTTCTTTTTCGGTCGCAGGTGTAAAGTCTCCTGTTTTTATATCTTCATCAAACTGTGTCCCCATAAAAGCAGACATTGTATTAATCAGGATTTTGTCGGGCTTGATCTCATTGTTGATTTTTTAATACAACATCATCACCGGATTCCACTCCGATATATGGATTGGCAAAAGCAATGGGAATGTGCCTGATGAATGGGTATTCGATTGTCAAGGTTCCATAGAGAGTAGTCGTATAAAAAGACCTCTCACTCTATTTGCCGTTGAGTGAGAGGTCTGATAACCTTTGTATTCAATTTTTTTGAAAATTATTTTTTCAAATAAAGACAAGAACAGTACTTTCCAACCTCCAAAAGAGGAGAGACTCTTTTTTCATTCCTTTTTAGCTGTATCACAACGCATCTGCCCAATGCAGGTTTTTCAGTAATTCGCGTCCAACTCCAATCAAATCAGCAGCTCCAGATTTCAGGAGCTTTTCTGCATCATCTTTTGTCTTGACGCCTCCTGTCAGCATGACGGGGATGGTTACGGCTTTCTTGATAGCAGAAGACATATCCTGAAAATATCCCGGCTCAGTATGCCCTTTTCTTGAATAACGACACATCCCGCCAGAAACATTGATCATATCCACGCCTGCTTTTTCCAGCACCTTTGCTGCATATACACTGTCTTCGATTGTACTTCCTCCGTCCATATAATCGCAGCCGCCCAAACGGACGGAGATGGGGTAGTTATTACCAACGGCATCTCTGACAGCCTCAATTACTTCTCTGTGCAGCCTTAATCTGTTGTCCAAAGTGCCACCATACTCATCATTTCTGTGATTTGTCAACGGCGAATAAAACTGATTCAGCAGGTAAGCGTGCGCGGAATGAATCTCAATACCGTCATACCCGGATTCTTTTGCCCGCACCGCCGCTTTTGCGAAACATTCCACAATTTCGGCAATCTGCCTCTTTGTCAACTCGTCCGGAGCAGTTCCGTCGCCTATCATCGGAGTTGACGGAAGGACTATTCTGCTTGCCGAAACAGCTTTCAGACCAGTCACGGAACTAGGTGCGGCGGAACCGGCATGATTAAGTTGAACCATAGCTTTTGTCCCGCTTTGATGAATGACATCGGTCAGCTTTCGCAAGCCGTCTATATCATCATCACTTGAAATGGAGAGCTGCTTTGCTTTTGCCTTTCCCTGCTTCATAATATAGCTGTGTTCGGTGATGATCATTCCGAGATTCCCGCTCTTTGCCCTTTCCCCGTAATAATCCAACATCGTATCCGTAACTTTCCCATCCTCCGTACTTTGATAAGTGGCAACCGGGGGCATAATGATTCGGCTGTTCAGTTCCATCGTGCCAACTTGTATTGACTGTTTTATCATGATAAAGCACCATCCTTTCTTTTATCTGTATCTTTGCTTTTCGAGCCCTACCGTTGTTTGAGCCGAGTGCCCCGAACAAAGAACCGTCTCGTTTGGCAGGGAAAAAATTTTGTTGAGGATACTGTTTTGTAAATCTATCAGATTCCCGCCCGGATATTGATAGTTCCCAATGCTTCCCTTGAAAATCGTGTCTCCCACAAATGCAACGTGATCATTGGAGGAGTAGTAGGTGACGGAATCCGTCGTGTGTCCCGGCGTATAGATTACGTGCAGGAAAAAAGACGGGTTTGCTTCCAACGTGATATTGTCCCCATCATCTATAAATGTTGCATCTCGTATCGTAATCGGAGGTCCGCAGAGAGCCGACAGATTTTTTCTGGCATCCAGCAGATAATCGTTTGCTGTTCGATAGGCGAGTACGGGAAGATTTAATACACGGCGGAGTTCGTTTGCCGCTCCGGTATGGTCAAAATGCCCATGTGTAAGCAGTATTTTTTCGATTTCCCAGCCGTTTTCTTTGATAAGCTCAAGCAGTCTTGCAGCTTGTGCGCCGGGATCAATTAAAAAGCCATGCTGTGTTTTATCATCAATGTAAAAGAAGCAGTTTTCCTCAAAATATCCTTTTACCGGAACCTCTATAATCATAGCTCAACCAATCCTGCAGCCATCCAGACCGCAGCTCATCCCCTGTTCCATGCCAGCCTCCGTCTCCTGCTCCAATGCTTTTTGAAGCGTGGCCTTCATGCCCTCTACGCTTTGTGCACCGGAAATTCCATACTTTCCTACTACAAAAAACGGAACCGCGTGGATGCCATTTTGGAAAGCCTCATTCTCGTCTGAAATCACTTCATCCCGGTACCTGTCTGAATTCAGGACTTCTCTGACCTCTGCCGCGTCCAGTCCGCACGCTTCACCGATACTCTGGAGAAGCGCTTTGTCCGCAAGTTCTTTGTTGTCGGTAAAATATGCTTTGAACAGTGCAGAGATAATACGCTCTGTCAGTGCCGGATTTCCTTTGCTCTGGGCCAGTTTCGTCAGGCGATGTGCATCCATTGTATTTGTAAAAAGCGTAGAGGCGTACTGGAAATCAAGTCCCTCAGCAATTCCCATCTGAGAGATGTTTTCAATTTGCCTTCCAGCAGCCTCAAACGAGATTCCGTATTTATCAGCAAAACGTGTCTGCGTGTCGCTGACTGCGTGTTCCCCTGCGGAAGGGTCTAACTGGAAGGCTTTCATTTCAAGCTGCACATTTTTCATTTCAGGGATAGATTCAATCGCTTTCTTTAGACGCGCCTCACCGATATAGCAGTAGGGGCAAGCGTAGTCTGACCAATACGTAATTTTCATCGTTGCAAACTCCTTTTAAATAATCGAACGTGTTATATTTACTTCTGCTTGCAATTGTACTGAACACGTTCTATAATGTCAATAGTCAAAATGAACTTGTTCTAAAAGGAGAATGACATGGCAAAAAAATGTGGGCGGCCTGCGAAAAGTGCAGATCAAGTAGACAGCAAACAGAGAATCATAGATACAACCATTGACCTGATCCGAAAAAATGGAGCGGATTATATCACCGTGAGAAATGTGTGCGCCGCAGCAGATCTTTCCATCGGAACTTTTTACCATTATTTCAGAGACAAAGATGACCTGCTTATGTACTTTATCCGTGAGACTTCCTTTGAAAGCTGTTCTCTGAAAACACCCCTCAACAAGATCGATGAGCGCATTTCAGAACTGTATATGCATCTCATAAACCGATACATGAATTTCGGCCTTGACTTTATGAAGAGCTTCTATACTGCCGGAAACCGTTCACTTTCAGCCTATATGTCTGAAGTTAATGGACAATTCGAGCCGGATACCGTGATGGCCCGCAGCGAACGGGAAATAACGGCGGCGCAGGCTCAGGGAATTATCAAAAAAAGTGCAAATATCCATGAAATATGTATGGACATCTGCACAATCGTTAAAGGCTGTATTTTGGAATGGTGCCTGATGGAAGGAAATATGAATATAAAAAGTACTCTGCAACGGATTATAAATCTGTATATCCAGAGTTACCTGAATTAGAGATTTTAGGAAACGTGGTAGTCAATTGCGCTCCCTGCCGATCTGAGCATCTTCATAGATCGATCCAAGTTCAGACAGAGTCTGACCCTTACAAAGCACATATCCAATATGCATTTTCTCCTTCTTTCGATTGTCATTTAGCTAAAAAACGGGCCACCGCTTCTGCCGTCTGCCGCCATTGTTCTTCTTGACGAATCCCTGATTTCCCATCACCTTTCTGATGGCCGTAGTCCCCAAACTGTCCGTGATTTCCACCGTCGATGACGATTTCCGTAAAATCATCAGCCATCAAAGACAGACTGTCTTGATAATGCTTTTGATTAAGAACACCGTCCTGTGACCCGTAAAGGCTCAAGGCTTTAAGCCCTTTTTTCTTAAGACTTTTCGTCGGATACGCCGCCATGAAGATCACACCGTCAACCTGATCCGGATGTGCTGCGGCGTAATTTCCAGCCATTGCGCCGCCCAGCGAGTGCCCAGCCATATACCAATGCTGATAACTTGTATGATTGGCCATAACGGCTTCTGCCTTATTCATGCCGAAAAATGCCAGATGAAACGGCATGTCTACCAGGAAACAATCGTAGCCTTCCTGCGCGATCAGATACATCACCGGCGCATAAGCTTCTGTCTGCACTTTCGCGCCCGGATAAAAGACAATGGCGGTATCCGTGCCGGGCCCTTCAAAGCAATAGACACCTGACTTTTCTGTAACGGTCACTGCGGCATGATTCATCGTAACCGGAAGGTCTGAAACATTTTTAATATACTTTTCAGCCTCGGGACCAGCGTGATAATACTGCCCCGTATAGATAATAAACGCCGCAGTCACGCCCCAGACGATCATCGCCAGCGGTACTAAAATCCGGAATCGCCACTTATGAGTTTTGTGATGAAATACCACCATTCCCGCAAACGCTCCAATGCCGCCTCCGGCCCAAGCAAACAGGATTAAAACAACCTCTGGAATTCGCCATTTGTCACGGGCAGCCTTACGTTTATCCGCGCCGTAAAGAATAAAGGCGATCGTGTTGACAGCAATTAGATAAATATAGCATACACTGCGCATTACTTATATCCTCACAACATTCACTTCATTGCCATTGGTTTTGATCATTCAATTATTCCCCCTCATTATAAACGAGTCCATGATAAAATAAAATATTAATAATTTGGGATCACCCTGTACGGCAGTTCCTAAATGTGCAGGCACGCCATCAGCACATTGACGAAAAGATCCGCAATGTAAAAAAGAGGACCATAATGAGCAGCTCAGTAACTCAAAAAATTAAAAAACTTAATCAAATAATTTCAGTCTCTACCCACGTTGTTTTTCTCGGCGGTGCCGGTGTTTCCACTGAAAGCGGCATCCCTGATTTTCGAGGCAGACACGGTCTTTATCGCCGCCATGGCCATAAAGGAAGAAAACCAGAGTATTATTTAAGTCACCAATGTTTGAAAAAAGAACCGGAAAAATTTTTTAATTATTACCGAAAACATCTGGATGTCAGAAGCGCAAGCCCCAACACCGCGCATAAAAAATTAGCAGAGCTGGAATTTTACGGGAAACTGGATGGAATCATCACGCAAAACATCGACGGTTTGCATCAAAAAGCGGGAAGTACGCATGTTCAGGAAATTCACGGAACGATCTATCAAAATCATTGCACCTCATGCGGGCAGGCCTATGATGCGGATTACATCTTTGAAAACAAGATGTGCATTCCTCGCTGCACCACATGCGGAAAAGTAGTACGGCCAGACGTCGTTTTGTACGGCGAATATCTGCCGGAGACAGCCTTTCAAAATGCGCTCGATATGATCCATGCGGCAGATTGTTTAATAATCGGCGGAACCTCACTAGCAGTCAAAACAGCCGCGCAGCTCGCACACCTGTATCATGGAAAATATCTTGTCATCATCAACCAGACGAAAACCAAAATGGAGGGCATGGCCGATTTGGTTTTTCACGAGGCCATCGGAGAGATTCTAAAACAAATTGTCATTTCATAGACTATATTGAAGAAAAAATAACCAAGAGTCGACCCGATTTGACAGACCATAACCTTCAGGTCAAACACATCATGCCGTAAACTTTAAATGACGATTGGAAAAAGATATTTGGTCCTGAACATGAATCGATTCATCAAAAATTGGTAAACACCATTGGCAATTTAACACTGATCCGTCACAATTAGACAAATTGTCTTTAATGTTTCTGGTTCCTATCAAGACGCTCAATATTGGGAATATGATGGTATAAAACTTGCAGATATTATTTAATTAATACTATGACAGAGAAGAACAATTATTAGGCTTCTCTGTCATTTTTTATTATTATGCTTTAGCAAAGGATTTGACGAGAGAAACGAGAAAAATCAAAAAATCATCGGCTAAGCTGATATGTACCCAGAATCCTGGACTCATTAATTAACGGTGTGGATCGACAATTATATCTGTTTTAACGTTTCCTCAACATCGTCCAAAATCTTATTGAACTTCATTAACGCACGTTCCATCGGTGCCGTCGTTGTAAAATCAACGCCTGCATGCTTGAGTTCGTCCAATGGGTAGGCACTGCCGCCCATGGATAAAAATTCCAGATACTTTGCAACGGCTTCCTGCCCGTCATTCAAGATGGCTTCTGACAACGCTACTGCCGCGCAATAACTCGTCGCGTACTTATAAACGTAAAATGGTCGATAAAAATGTGGAATCCGAGCCCATTCATACTGAACTTCATCGTCGATGATCAATGCATCGCCAAAGTAATCATGGATCAACTGCTTATACAGGCTGTTCAAACTTTCTGGCGTCAGAGGTTCCCCCTTTTCAGCCATCGCATGGGCATCTTTTTCAAATTCTGCAAACATCGTCTGACGAAAAACAGTTCCTTTGAACCCTTCAAGATAATGATTGAGAAGCGCTAACCGTTCCTTAGGTTCGGTTGTTTTCGCAAGCAGCTGTTCAACTAATAAATTTTCATTCACGGTTGATGCGACTTCGGCCACAAACAATGTATAATCCGCATTCTGCGGTGCCTGTGTGTGATTGGACAGCCAGGTATGCTGAGAATGACCCATTTCATGCGCAATGGTGCTCACACTATCCAAGGTACCTGTAAAGTTCGTCAAAATGTACGGATTTGAATCGTAGGTCCCGCTTGAGAATGCGCCGCCGCGTTTTCCAACATTGGGATACACGTCGATCCAGTGATCATTAAAAGCTTGCTTTACCCGGTTTGCATAATCTTCACCAAGAGGGCGCACTGCGTCGAGCACCATTTGCTGCGCTTCCGTGTAGGTGTATTTCTTAGAAGAGCCCGAAATAAGGGGAGTGTAGATATCGTAATAATGAAGTTCATCCAAATCTAAGATTTTCTTTCTCAATTGAACGTACCGGTACATGGCGGGCATATACCTTCTTACCGTTTCGATCAACCCGTCATAAACTTGTTCCGGCACATGTTCATCCGCCATACTCATCGCTCTCGAAGAAGCATAATGGCGTACCTGCGCGCTGGCAACAGCCTCTTTGACACAGGCATTATAGGTTGCCCCAAAGGTATTGATATGTTCTTTGAAGCCCTTGTAGAAGCTTTCAAAGGCATGTTTTCTCAATACACGGTCTTCATCCATTTGTAATAAGATGTAGTTGGACTGCGTCACTTCGTGGCTTTCGCCCTTGCTATCTATGGCGCGATCAAATCTGAGATCAGCGTCCTGCAGATTTTCACTGATCTTCCCGGGAGCGCCCAGCACCTCTGTGAAAGCCGCCAGCAGCGCTTCTTCCCTCCCGGATAAGACGTGCGGCTTCTCGTCTAATAACTTCTGCATGACAAACGCGTAAGGCGCTAACGCCTCGTCTTTCACAACCGCCGCTAAAGCCGTCTCATCCATAGCGAGAATCTCAGGTTCCGCAAAACTCACAGCTTGTGCGTATTTGGCGTAGATCATGTACGCCTTAGATTCCATGGCTTTTCCATCATTCGATCGGGTATCCTCGCAATTTCTCAAACTCGCATAACAATAGTAATTTGATAACTTTCTGCTTAATTCTGTATCCAGATCGAAAAACGCCCTGATCGTCTTTGCGTCCTTCAATTTTCCCTGATACGCTGCTAATTTCTGAATGTTCGCGTCAATCTCAGGGAGTGCTTTTTCCCATTCAGCATCACTCTGAAATAGACTCGATAAATCCCACATATACTGCGGATCCAGGTCTTTGCGTTCTTTTATCGTTTTGCTCATCATAACCTTCTTTCATCATCGTGCTTTGATCCACTATCTTGTCATCAATACCACTGTCTCCACATGGCACGAGACAAGCACCTGAATGTCCGGATCCCGGGCACATTTCCGTCCGTTCGCGGGAACTGCTCAAAGCCGAAAATCGATGCTTTTACAGGTGCTCTCCGTTTGCGGGAACTAGTCCACGTGTTTTTTCTACTTATAATACGGCGGGCAGGAGGGATGCCATCGTCTCGACCTGCTCTCTTCTGCTCAATCGCTTTATGAGCAAGGTCTAGGCCCAGTATGTCGTTAACCTGGTCGGTATCTTGGTCGCTTATCTTGGTCGTTCACCGATCAGGTTGTTTTATCCTGTACCTCTGATTTCGGCTGTTATATTCTTTCCATGCGCTGCCATATCAAGCCCCTCACTTCATTACCTTTTCCATCAGTGATTTATAGCTGTCTACTACGTCATAGACAACATTGTCGCCGGAGATTGCCTTGAAGTGCTCTCGGGCGCAGTGGATCTTCGACTGCTCAATCAGCCGTAGCTGCATCGAAGACATGGAGCCTTTCGTCTCCGCAACGAAGTAGATGTGCTTGACGCTTCCTTCATAGAAGGCAATCGCCCAGTCAGGATTGTAGTGGCCGACCGGAGTGGAGATGTAAAATCCGTCTGGCAGCTTTACGTAGACCGCCACATCCGTGTTTGTATCAAGCTCTGTAGCGAAGTCGCGCTCGTTCGTCGAATCGTAGACAATGTGGTCGTACAGGTGCTTCTTTGCCTTCATGGCGTTCGTGCCGAGCTTGCCTTTGATGGTAGGCTCGGTGAAGACGTCCGTACCGTAGTGGTCGTCCATCACGCTGTAGGTGATGTGCTCAATGATTGCCGTAGCCTTCTCGTCGTTAATCAGTTGCGATGCCTTGAGGATAAACTCCTCCGGATTGTATTTGAACTGGTCAAACGTAGCCTTATTTATGCCGGTGAGGATCTGAATGACAGCCTTCCGAGTAAGCTCGGTGGATTCAACGATTCTTCCAACAAGGTCATATGGGACGCTCTTGCTGGCGACTATGGCCTGCTTGGTGCCGATTGTAGAAGACGAATCCCGGACAAACGCCGCGCCAGACAGCAGCTGCTCCTTGGACTGTATTTCAACCATCGAGCCGGATTCAACTTTAAAGTAGATCTTCGCCACGCGCAGCTTGCTGTCGAGTGCTGCGATAGATTTGCGGACAAGCTCGTCCGTATCGAAATCCACCACGTAGACGGACTTTGCATTGATCCGCGACCAGAGTGCTTTGAACTCCTTGCTGTTAAGCTTCTCTTCGTCGACCTGCAGTTCCACGTTGTTGCTGCGGGCATTTTCAGGCGTCATTGCCTTCGGATCGTAGATAGAATCGATGATGTCCACGACGGCGGCTTCAAAACCATTGACCTCCTCGGCCATCTTGAGCTCGCCGTTCGCCTT
Source organism: uncultured Eubacteriaceae bacterium (assembly GCA_945867155.1). GTDB lineage: Bacteria > Bacillota > Clostridia > Eubacteriales > Eubacteriaceae > Pseudoramibacter. The sequence goes on from CAMBHL010000003.1 coordinate 158,475, forward strand.
GTCCTCGTAGTACTTGTCTGTGAGGACCCCTTTGCGGTCAACATAGCGGTTCACGGTCATTTCGTACATGATTGCTGAAGCCATATCAGAATCAATCGTCATCTCATTGCCGTGGTCGTCCGTGACAACACGGTTCAGAAACAGATCCCTTGTGACCGCACGAGGCCTATCGATGATGTCTTCTGCAATTTCAGACTGCAGGCCCTTAGCAAAGCTTTCATAGCTTTCGCTCGCAATAACGGTCAGCACATTAACGTTCTGTACATCATTTCCAAGAACACTTGCATCCTGACGCTCGCCATCCTGATTAACGGCAAGACGCATGCCGCGTCCTACTTCCTGACGTTTGCGAACCTCACTGCTTGACGATTTCAGTGTACAAATCTGAAAGACGTTCGGATTGTCCCATCCTTCTCGCAGCGCAGAATGAGAGAAAATAAATCGCACTGGCGAACGCTTCGGATCGCGGTCAAGCAACAATTCCTTGTTCTTCATGATTAAATCGTAGGCATCTATATCGTCTGAAGTTTTCTCTTTCTTCTTTACCTTTCCATTAATCATATGTCCTTTTTTATCAATTGAAAAATATCCTGCATGAGTCTTTTCTACAGGAATTGAATCCAGATACTTTATATATTCATCATCTTCAAACTCCCGTTGCATATTCTTGACCACATCCGCATATTCCTGCTCGAACATGTCGGCAAAGATACCATTCTGAGGCTGTCCGTTCTTATCGTATATACGATAGTGATCTACCTCGTCGATGAAAAACAGGGACAGAACCTTTATGCCCTTATTGAACAGCTCCCTCTCACGCTCGATATGGGAGAAGATAGTCTCTCGTATCTGGATACGACGCAGCTGGTTCTCGTCCACCTTGCCAATCACGTCTCCAGCGTAAAGCTTGATGCCGTTGATGAATTCGATGGAATCGTCTCTTCCGTCAATGCGCTTGACAACGAAGCCGTCCCGGTACTCAGGCAGCTCGCCGGAATGGTCGAAGAGGTTGTAGCGCTCCGTCACGGTAGCGCTCATCGGCTTGATTCCGGATGCGCGTTTGCAGTCGAACTGTATGGTTGCCGTCGGAGCTGATTTGGAAAGGTTCAGTCCTTCCAGATAAACGAAGCTCTCAGTAGCCGTCGTTCCGCTTTCCGTGATGCCCTTGACGGCGATCTTCTTGACGAGCTTCTTGTTGTAGGCGTCCATCGCATCAAGACGATAAATCAGGTTGTAGTATTCCCTCGGTGTGGCAGAATAGCGCAGCGTCAGAAGCGGATGGAATTCCTTCAGACGTTCCTTCGTCCGCTTGCCTTCGACAGACTGCGGCTCGTCGATAATCAGAATCGGATTCGTCTTGGCGATGATATCGATCGGTCGGCGGGAACGGAACTCGTCGAGCTTCATGTAAATGCGTCGCGCGTCCTTTCCACGGGCGTTAAACGCCTGCGAGTTGATAATCATCACATTGATGGAGCTGTCGGAAGCGAAACGGTCTATCTCAGTAAGCTGAGAGGAGTTGTAGATGAAAAAGCGTATCTTCTTCCCGTATTCCTCGGCAAAGTGATCCTGCGTCACCTGAAATGACTTGTAAACGCCCTCACGGATGGCGATAGACGGCACGACCACGATGAACTTCGTCCAACCGTATGCCTTGTTCAGCTCGTACATGGTCTTGATGTAGGTATAGGTTTTTCCGACGCCGGTCTCCATCTCGATGGTCAGGTTGTATTTGCCCTCGAGCGACTGTGACGGCTCGATCTGACCGTCACGCTGGATCTTCCGGATATGCTCAAGTATCTGTCCGTCGGACAGCTCCGGCACGATTTTGGCGTTCGCCCAGCCGGTGAAGTCATCCGCATCCATGATGATCTGATTTTGTTCGCTGCCTCTGTCTATCATGTAGGATGGCGTGAGGTACGGCTGTCCGGCGAAAACGTCCACGACGGCCTTGGCGGCGTCAGCCTGAAACTTCTGGTGCTTGAATTGCAGTTTCATTCTGCCACCTCCTTAAATAACCTTGACTCTTGTATCCGGCGCAAGCAGCTTGAAAATCTCGCCGACATTGATCTTTGCCGGACTGTTGGCGAAGCTGGAGTCGCGGAACACGGCACGCAACGGCTGACGTTTGGCAATGGTCTTGATAACTGACTCCGGCACGTTCTCATCAAAGCAAGCAATTAAATCGCCGTCATTGTAAGTGTGTACCGTGCAGCCTTCGATGGTTTCAGAAGTGTACGGAAGCGACAGCGGAAGTCCCCATTCGAGCAGGCAGCCAAACAATAAATCCAAATCAGTACGGTCAGATTTAACGTTGGACTCCATCATCGTGAGCATGTCCTGCGTGTAATCTCCCGCGGCGTAATAGACATTATTCATGTTGGAGTCATCGATCTTTAGATCGCGGAAGCCGTCGTCAAACTTTGCGTCAGGATTGTCCTCGTGAATCTTCTTTGCAGCGCGGCGGATGCGTTCCTTGCCGATTTCGCAGATGTTCTTGTAGCCGGCTTTGAATGCCTCGCTCTTTTCGTCCGTCTCTTCCCGCAACTGCACCATGATGAACTTGCGGTGTCCACCGTCCTCGGCGTTCAGCTGCATGACGGCGTGGGCAGTCGTAGCGGAGCCAGAAAAGAAGTCGAGGATGATGTCATTTTTTTCTGTTGCATGGTAAACAAGGCGCCGTATCATTTCTACTGGCTTTACCGTATCAAATCCATTATTTGGCAAAAGTGTTTTGAGTTCGCTCTTTGCACTTTCCGCTGTTCCTATTTCTTTCGAAAAAAATCCCCAGAACGGCTGCGTCGATTCATTCCTTTCATATTCTGGACGCATTTTTATAATTGCTTTTCCATTTTCGATATACAAATCTCCTGCTTGCCTGTATTCGGCAACTTGGTCTTGACCAAGTTTCCACTGTTTCCCCGCAGGCGGAGAAACAGTGGAAACTCCATCCGTAATATCAAAAATCATGCTTTTCCGACCGCGAACGCCATTGGCATTCATGACCTCGATAGGATATTTGCGATATACTCCTCTATCATCCTTTTCCGGATATTCTTTTTCTCCAAGTTGGATTAAATGAAACCTCCGCTTTTCTTGATTCGAGTATACAAGAATCATTTCTTCTTTCGGTTGGAGTTTATTGTAGGATGTTTTTGTATTTTGCGATTTTGTTTTCGACTCCCAATAAATTTCTCCTATAAAATGACTTTCACCAAATATCTCGTTGGCGATCGAACGCATATTAAAATTCTCGTTATAATCAATCGAAATAAAAATAACCCCATCCTCACTCAGCAAATTTCTCGCTAGCATCAGCCTTGAGTAAATCATCGAACACCAGTCAGAATGATATCGCCCTGCAGATGCCGAATTTTCGCGTTGATAATTTACATTCCCATCCTCATCAAAATACCCCGTTCCTTCGTTATAATCCTCATTGTCCATGATGAATGAATCTGGGTAAATAAAGTCGTGCCCCGTATTGTAGGGAGGATCTATGTATATCATCTTGACCTTGCCGAGATAGCTTTCCTGCAGGAGCTTCAGGACTTTGAGATTGTCTCCCTCAATATAAAGATTCTCGGTCGTATCCCAATTGACGCTGTCTTCCTTGCACGGGCGCAGGGTTTTGCGGATAGGACGGTTCGCCTCCACGATGGATGCTTTTTTGCCAACCCATGTAAACTCATAGGCCTCGTCACCGTCGATCACGCTGTCGGACAGCATCTGCTTCAACAAATCGAAATTGATGGCTTTCTTCAAATGCCCGTTTTCATCCCGTGCCTCTGTGACGCAGTTTGGGAACAGCGCGGCGATCTTCTTGACGTTCTCCTGCTGGATGTCTTCGGATTCCATTCTCATTTTATCCATTATCAGTTTCCTCCTTGCAGTTGCTTTCTATAATCGCCAATTTGGTAGATGGCTGCTTTCAGAACTTGCAAACATATTAATGCTGTCTGCATATCTGGGGTAAATCTCGTAGCCAATTGAGAATAGGGATGAATATAATTCCTGAAATCTCGAACCACATGACTGAATTTCTTCACATCTTGTTTCAAGAATCCCAATTCAGCAGCAACATCAATGTAGTTACTAAGTGTCCATTCTTGAAATTTCTTCGTGCTTCCATCTTTGCTCTTAGGCGCACAGTTAGCTTGATTAAATAATCGCGGATATGAAGTAGCAACACCCAGTAATATTCCTTCCATAATGCCACCTATCATAATTACAGACGATAGAGGTGCATTAGATGCCACACAGTTTTCTGCTTCTTTCAATCGCTCTTTTATTAGTTCATTTAATTCGGCTGAAAGGCCTATACTTTCTATGTTGATATTAAATGTCTGACTTAAGAACTCATCAGTTGTTTCTATAGTCTGCTTTTTCGAAGAGTCCACGATTACCCGGTCATGCTTTTTAAATGTTATTACATCGTTATTGCGAACAACCTCCCATTTATCAAAAGCAAGATACTGATTAAAATGTGCTATCTGTTTGTCGAGGTAATCAATCCGTTCTATGTAATCAATAACTGCAAATACCTTCTTAATACACTTATCAAGTTCTGGCGTCCCATTTATGGCAGCAAGTTTCTGATCTGTATAGACCCATCTTGAAGGAAATCCTTGACCATACACATCATCAAATCCCAGATCATTGAAAAAGTCGACTAACTGCGGTCCACTTCGATAATCCCCAGTATTGTCACCATTTATTATTTTTCTAAGTTCCTCAAGCGTACGCTTGCTTAATTGCATGTATCAAGTCCCTCCAGTTCTTTCCTGAGCTTCTTCAGCTCCGCGTTCATTTCCATCTGTCGGTTCAGCTGCTTTTCCTTGCGAATCTTTGCCTGCAGCTTACTTATTTGTTTTTGCAATTCGTCCCGGCGGTCATCCCTCGCTACGGATTCCTTCAGCGTTTCCTGCGGTGTCGATGTTTGCAGGGTATCGCCCGCAATCTGACGAACGAAGTTCTCATAAACAGCATCTATGTTCAGGCCGTCCAGATGTACTGGCAGTTCATTTTCTAATACCCATCCGGTCTGGTAATATCGGTCAACCTTGAACGCGGCTTTACCGCTACCTGCGGCTTCCTTGTAACCGATCACTGCTTTGTATTTCCCGTCATATTCCAGTACAAACAAGATGTGGTACGGTATCTCACGGTCGATCTGCCTGAGCACATTCTCGTCAAGCGTGTCCTGGTTCAGGCGGACAAGCAATACCTCAATCTCTGTGACGGCTTTCCCCTCCGCCAGATTGACAGTGGACGGCGCAATTTTGTTCGCCCAGTAGATAATCCGTATCTGGTCAACAAAGCTGCGCTTCAGAGCCGGGCTGATGGTCAGATTGTCATAAAACTTCTGTTTAGGGATCCGCTTGTTGAACTCCGTGGATTTCGGCAATCCCAGCATATGCTCCTCCTTTACATTACCACGAGGAAGGTCACCAGTTCAAAGTCATCGATGCCTTTTACCTCCGAAAGCAAGGCAGATGTGCCGCCGCTCTTGAAGAGGCTGTCGATGTCGCTTTCCTCCTTGGTATCTATGATTGAATTGATGGCATCGGACAGCAGCGCTGACATTTCACTCATGTTCCTGCCATCATCGGTTTTTTTATTAAAACGGTCGCAGACCTCCACAATCGGTTCAGCTTTTCCACGGCACAGAAGCCTCATATCATCAAGCAGCTTCTTCGGATTCAGATAGTCGCAGACGATTTCACCTTCCAGACTGATATAGACCATATAGAACGGATGAATGCGATTCAGACTGTCAATGTTCACACCATTGTTGCGATTCTTCAGTACGAAAAGCACTCCTTCTGGCAGGTCTTCCGTCTTCTTCACCACGGAATGCAGACCGAATGGCATGTGGTCGAGATCCGGATGCGTTTTGATGTATTCGAGAAGATCAAGTCTAAATTCATTAAGACCGAGATCCATGATGGATATCCCGCCTGACATGTCTTCCAGATCCACCACTTCGGTCTGCAACTTCTTAAGCTGTTCGCGGCGATATTCCAGGTCTCCTTTTTCTTCCGGGCTGATCGGATTGTCGTCACCGGTAGATGTCAGAACGGAAATTTTCATCCTCGTTTCCACACGGGCTTTCAGATTAATGTACTCGTCAAGCGTCAAATCCGGCCAGAAGTTCACGAGCTGGATCTGCTTGTTCCTGCTGCCAATTCGATCTATACGTCCAAACCGCTGGATAATACGCACTGGATTCCAGTGAATGTCGTAGTTGACGCAGTAGTCGCAGTCCTGCAGGTTCTGGCCTTCGGAGATGCAGTCGGTTGCGATCAAGATATCGATGTCCTTCTTGCTCCCCGGCATAAGGACGTCTCGATCCTTGGAAACCGGCGAGAAGCATGTGAGGATGTTGTTGAACGTCGCCTTGAAGTTCTTCAGCGTGGTTCTGCCGTCGACCGTGCCACTGATCATACCGGTATTTAGGCCGTACTTTTCCATAACATACCGGCTGACATTGTCGTACAGATACTCCGCTGTATCAGAGAATGCTGTGAAAATCAGCACCTTCCTGTTGCCAGGGTTGATCGGATTCTCAATCTTCTGTGAGATGAGCTTGTAGAGCTCCTGCAGCTTCGTGTCATGTTCCGGCGTAATATCCGCAATCATGAGAATCAGAAGTTCGAGCGTATCCGCATCCTTTTGCAGCACGTCCTTCCAGCTCTTGTAATCCATATCGACAAGGTCAATCTTCACTTTACGTCCGACAGTGAAGTAGTCGGTGTTCTGGTCCTCCATGTCGAAATCGTCGGAATCAGCTTCATACATGTCGATGTTGGCTTTTCCATATTTCTCGTACTGAGTGATTCCCTCGATTGTCTCCATAATGAATTTGCGGATGCGTTCCAGTGTAAGCCGGAAGGATGAGACCGAGCTTTCCAGCCGCTTGAGGAGATTGACACTCATCAGCCTGCGGATACCTTCTTCACGTCCAGACTGCGTCAGATTGTTTCCCTTGTGATGTGTCAGATCAATATATTTCTGCATCTTGCTCGGGAAGATATAGGCAGAAGGCGTGTAAATCTCCAGCTGAAGCTGAGAAAGCTGTTCATATATTTCGTTGTAGTTAATGGCGCTCGGAAGATCCGTCAGGCTCGGCCTAAGTGAGATTGGTTTGCGCCGTTCCGGGAACTTGCCGATCTTCTCCGTGTTGTAGTATTTCTCGATATGTTTTCGTGACCGTGCAATGGTTACAGAGTCGAGCACTTCAAAGAAATCAAAATCCAGTCGGCGCAGCAGGTTATCCGTTGTCCGTTCCTCAGCTGGGAGCTTGCTCCAAGCGTTGAATGCGGTCTGGGCCTGGCGGAATATCTCGTCGATCGACTTTGACGTATTCAACTTCTCATCAATCAACTCCGGCGTTCCTTCATATGCTAGAGCAAGTTGATTCTTGAGGTCGTTAAAGCGGTTATTGACAGGAGTTGCTGACAGCATGAGTACTTTCGTCTTCACTCCAGCGCGTACAACTTTATTCAGAAGTTTTAGATAGCGGTTTTCCTTCTGGTCCTCACCGGAAAGTTCTCCGCCGTTTCGGAAGTTATGCGACTCGTCAATAACCACAAGATCATAGTTTCCCCAGTTGAGCCGGTCGAGATCAAGCCCGTTTGATGTGCCATGGTCACGAGAAAGATCCGTATGGAAAAGGACATCGTATCGCAGCCTGTCAGCGGCAATCGGATTGTTGACGTAGTTGTCCTTGTAGGTATTCCAGTTCTCCGCCAGCTTCTTCGGGCAGAGAACAAGCACGGACTTGTTTCTGTTCTCATAGTATTTGATGACAGCGAGAGCCGTGAACGTCTTTCCAAGACCGACGCTGTCAGCGAGGATGCAGCCGTTGTACTTCTCTAGCTTGTTGATTATGGCGAGCGCAGCATCCTTCTGGAAATCGTAAAGCATATCCCAGATTTTGCTGTTCTTAAAACCGGTTGCTTCGTTCGGCAGCACGTCCTCAGAGACGTCCTCCAGAAATTCACTGAATACGTTATAAAGCGTAATGAAGTAGATCAGCTCCGGCGAATTTTCATTATAAGCAGTCGTAATGTTTTCCAAAACAACATCAGTGACGTCCTGCAGCTTTTCTTTATCGTTCCAAAGAGAATCGAAGACCTGCAAGTACTGCGCCGCGAATGGAGTCTCGAGGCTGTTCACCATATTGTAGCTATTGTTGCCACGTTCGCATCCAATATCTACCGTCGTGAATCCGTTCAAAGGCATGTAAGCTATTTTTTCAGTTCCAGAGTCGGTAACCATAAATCCGGCCATGTTCTCGCCAGTTGTATTTGATTTAAATGTGGCCTTTCTCCTGATCCAGTCGGCGCACTCTTTTGCGATTGCCTTCTGCGTCATTTCATTACGCAGCTTAATTTCAAATTCCGTGCCGTAAAGACTCTGCTCACGAGTAAGCCGAGGAATATAAAACTCGCGCTTCTGCTTTTTCGATTTCTCTGTTACAAAGGTCGGCGATGTGAAGATGAAGCGGAACTCATCAATGCTTTCGAGCTGCTTTTTCAATTCACTATAGGCATACATAGAAAAGCAAGCCGCTGCCACGGAAACCTTGCTATTCCGCTTTATCGTTTTTTCCATGTCATCTCGAACGATGTTCGTGACATTATCAAATACCTTCATTAACTTTTCTCGCCTTCCATATGTAATCTCTTTATCATATACGACCTGTTGATGAAAGTAAGCATTATGCGTCAGGATAAAGATCTGTTCAATGTACCAATCACGAGTCACAACCTATCAAATATCTAATCACGAGTCTCAACCCTATAAAACAGCTCGATCGATAAGTTCCCCCAGAGGGTTTTTTCTTAATTGAACCATCCTTTTGCAAAAAGTCAGGTGTGCAGGAATGGCTTAAAATAAGGCTTTTCTCACTCCTTAGTCCCTGACCCTTGACATCAATGCTACCGTCTCAACATGCCCAGTCCCCGGAAACATATTAACCGGTGTTGCTTCAATCAGTTCATATCCGGCTTTTTTCAAAATCCCCACATCCCGGGCCAATGTTGCAGGATCACAGGAAACGTACACGATTTTGGGGATACGGCAGGCGATCAAACTGTCGAGCAAGGTTCGCGCACAACCCTTTCTCGGCGGATCAACGACAGCGACGTCGGCGCGGCTGCCCTGCCTGATCTGTTCGGGCATCACGTCCTCTGCCTTGCCGCAGATAAAGGAAATATTTTGAATGTGGTTGCGCTTCGCATTTTTGCGTGCATCTTCGACGGCTTCTGGAACGATTTCAACGCCAAGCACCCGTTCGGCGTCCTTAGCCATGCAAATACCGATGGTACCAGTCCCACAGTACAAATCCCAGAGGGTTTCTGTCCCCGTCAAAGCTGCATACCTTTTTGCCTTTTCATAAAGCTTTTCTGCCTGAATGGTATTAACCTGGAAAAAAGACTGGGGTGAAATGTTAAAGGTGTAGCCGCACAATCTTTCTTCGATAAACGCTTCGCCGGCTAAAAGCTCCGTCTTCGTTCCCAAAACGCGATTGTTGGGCTTGGTGTGGATATTGAGCATAAGGCTCTTCAATTGTGGCAGGCCTTCAAAAATTTGCACAGTCTGTCTTTTCTGCTCGGATGATAAATCGTGACTGACAACCGGCACCACCATCACGTCGCCTTGGCGGTTCGTTCGGAGCAGAAAACCGCGCACATCCCCTCGCCGGCTTTTTTCATCGTAAGGTGTGAGCTTAAGTGCCGCCATCCATTTCCGACACACCGCCAAGACCGGTCCCAAAGGCCGCTTTTGATTCAGACAGTCGCCAATGGGTACCACTGCATGACTGCCCTTTTGAAAAAAGCCAATTCCCGCATCTGACACTTTGAGCTGCGCTTTATTGCGATAGCGGATTGGCTGCTCCATCCCGATTGTCGACCGAACTTTCTCAGCCGCATCTGTCAACCCACCAATATGTTTAAATGCGTTGATCACCGTCTGTCGTTTGAGCTCATTTTCGCAGGACGCTGTCAAATGCAGCCATTGACAGCCACCGCATTTTGGAAAAGCTGGACAATCCGGCGTCTTTCGGTTCTTTGAGTCCGCAAGGATCTGACTCATTTTGCCTTTCAGATATTGCTGTTTGACCGCCGTCAATTCAACCTCAACGGTCTCGCCAACAACCGCCCCATCGACAAAAAGGGCCTGCCCCTGAACGTGGCCGACCCCTTCTCCCCGCCGCGTCATGTCGGAAATGGTCACCTCAAGGTGATCGCCGACGCGGTGAGGGTTTATTGGTTTGTGCTTTTTTTTCATCAGTCTTCGTCCGTTTTGGGATGGTTGTCCATGGTGCGGATCGCCTGCTTGCGAAGGGTCGCCTTTATGGCCGAAAACGTCTCATCGCTGATGATATGTTCGATCCCGCAGGCATCATTTTCTGCAATTTCCGGCGAGACATTTAAAAAGTTGCGAATGAACTTCGTAATCGTCACATGTCGGTCATACACTTCTTTCGCCGTTTCAAGGCCCGCTTCGCTGAGGTAGATCCGGCCGTAGCGTTCGTGGCGCACCAGCCCCCGGTCCGCCATTTTTTTAACCGCATCGGTGGCGCTCGCCTTGGTCACGCCCATGGCCTGAGCCAGGTCTGTGATGCGCACACCCGTGTTGCTGCCCAAATAATTCAAGTAAATTTCTTCCAAATAATCTTCGATGGATTCGGTAAAGCGTTTTCCTGTTTTACCGCTTACTTCTGGTCGATACACCATGTTTCTTTCCTCTCTTTCGGTTGCGCGTGGTCTTTTTATGATGATTTTCAGCATGCCGGGGATGAATGAGGCAGCGCGGGCCCGGGCCGATGAGATCTTCCCGGCCGCTGCGCTTCAAAGCTTCAATGACGAATTTTCTGTTCTTCGGGTCGCGGTACTGGAGCAGCGCCCGCTGAAGGCGCTTTTCGTACCCCTTCGGCACGTGAATCGGCTTGAGGGTCTCTAAATCCAGCCCGGTGTAGTACATGGCCGTCGCCCGGGAACCCGGCGTCGGGTAGAAATCCTGAACCTGCTCCGGCTCAAGATGATGATCCCGCAGGTATTCCGCGAGAGCCACCGCATCTTTTAACGTCGAGCCCGGATGGCTCGAAATAAAATAAGGCACCACGTATTGATTGAGGTGTTCCGCCTTGTTGCACGCGTTGAAACGGTCCACAAAGCACCGGTATTTCGAAAAGGACGGCTTTCCCATGTAATGGAGCACCCGGTCTGAAATGTGTTCCGGCGCCACGCGCAGCTGACCGCTGACGTGGTGGCGCACCAGTTCTTTGAACGCGGCATCGCTGGGATCAGCCATTAAATAATCGTAGCGGATGCCCGAGCGCACGAAAACCTTCCGAACCCCCGGCACCGCGCGCAGGGCTTTCAGCACCTCGCAGAAATCCCGTTCATTCGCGTCGAGATTCGGACAGACGTCCGGAAACAGGCATTCCCGGTTCGGACACGGTCCGGTTTTCAGCTGTTTCGAACACGCCGGATGCAGGAAGTTCGCCGTCGGCCCACCCACATCGTTGATGATTCCCTTAAACTGCGGGTCCCGGGTCATCTGCTCCGCTTCCCGAAGCATGGAGGCCCGGCTCCGGCTCGAAATGATCCGGCCCTGATGCATGGCGATGGCGCAGAAAGAACAGCTGCCAAAACAGCCGCGGTTGGACGTGATGGAAAACCGCATTTCCGACATGCCGGTGATCTCCGGTCCGGGATTGAGCTGAAGCCCAGTGTAAGGCAGGTCGTAGACGTCATCCATTTCCTGGGTGGTCAGGGGCATCTGGGGCGGGTTCTGCACAAAATAACGGCCGCCGCAGCCCTGCACCGCCAGCTGGTCTTCAAAGGGGTTGCTGCTTAAATCGATGAGGCGGGTCATCTGAGCAAAAGCCTGTTTCCCTGTCCCGTTCCGTTCTGAAACGGTCTCGAAGGACGGGAGGACGATGCTGTCGTCCGGTGCGGTGTCGAGCATGACGCCCGTACCCCGGATATAGGTGATCTGATCGATGGGCAGGCCGGCGTCGAGGGCCTCCGCCACTTCGATGATCGCTTTTTCGCCCATGCCGTACACCACGAGGTCCGCGCCGGAATCAAAAAGGATCGGCCGCCGGACCCGATCCTGCCAGTAATCATAATGGGCGAAGCGCCTGAGACTGGCTTCGATGCCGCCGATCACGATCGGCACCCGGCCGTAAGCTTCCCGAATCCGGCCGCAGTACGTGATCACCGCCCGGTCCGGCCGCGCCCCGGTTTTCCCTCCCGGCGTATAAGCGTCGTCGTGCCGGCGTCTTTTGTTAACCGTGTAATGACAGACCATGGAGTCCATGTTGCCCGAGGACACCAGAAACGCCAGCCGGGGCTGTCCTAAAACTTTAAAAGCGTTGACGTCGTCCCATTTGGGCTGAGCGATCACCCCGACCCGGTAGCCTAAATCGGCCAGCACCCTGGCGATAATGGCCGGGCCAAACGCAGAATGATCGACGAAAGCATCTCCGGAAACGAAGACGAAATCGCAGGCGTCCCAGCCTAAAGCCTGGATTTCTTTCTGATTTCGCGGAAATGGAAGCCGTTCGTCAACCGTCATTTTTGATACATTCATGTTCAAATTATACCATACTTGGTATGCCAATGTTCTGCAAAATCAGAAAAACAATCATAAAAAAGGCCTGGTTCATCTCGATGGTCATGCCGATGGTGTCCCCGGTGATCCCGCCGATTTTGCGCTTCAAATCCCACATCATGATCAAGTTGAGCACGGCCGAGATCCCGAAGGCGGCCAGCAGGCGCAGGGACAGCCAGCCGCAGACGGCGGCGATTGCCGCCGCGTACACTGCCACATGCCAGCCTTTGGTGATTTCCGTGATGCGCCGGCCGAGGCCGCCGCCCCCTTCCGCGTAGGATGAGAGCCAGCAGGTTTGAATGGCGGCGTACCGCCCCACAATCGGAACGAAAACCAGCACGGTTAAAAAATGCCCAGCGATGAGCCGCCGGTAGCCGATCCACAGGGTCATCATCAAGAGCACGAGGCCGATTGCGCCGAAAGAGCCCAGCCGGCTGTCTTTCATGATCTTCATCATTTTGTCGTGATCCCGGGCTGAAAAGACCCCGTCAATGGTGTCGGCAACCCCGTCGAAGTGCAGGCCGCCGGTCAGCCAGATGTAAAAGATCAAAATCAGAATCGCGGCGATTTCCGGCATGCGCAGCCAGGAAACGCACCACCCGAATCCCCAGAGTGCCGCGCCGATCACCGCGCCAATGACGGGCATCAAAAGCATGCAGCGGTAAAACTCCTCTTCGCTGACGTCCTTCAGCTGAATCGGAATCCGCGTGTAAAAAGACAAACCAATTAAAAATTCACGAAAAAAATTCACATCTAATCCTTTCTCTTTGGCGCAAAAAAACAAAAGACTGACGGTCGATCCCCTCAGTCTTTCTGCATTCGCCCTATTGCGTTATTATTCGTCCGGCAGCCCGAACTTATTGTCGATCAGTGCGGTCAAACGGTCCATCGCCGCTTTTTCATCGTCGCCGTTGACTTCGAGCAGGATTTCATCGCCCTTGGAAACTGCCAAAATCATGACGCCCATGATACTTTTCGCATTGACGCGCGTCGACCCTTTGCTGATATAAATTTCGCTTGAAAACTCATTTGCCGTTTCGACAAAAAGCGACGCTGGTTTTGCATGGAGCCCCGCTTTATTCTTTACCACTATATTTTTTGTAAGCATTGTTCCACCCCTTATATATTCTGTCATAATCGATTATACACGATTTCATTATTTATTTCAAGTCTAATCGGGTATCTTAATTCAGTATAGACAATTTTTTCACAATTTCACGCCAAGGGCGTCAAAATAGGTCTGCACCACTTCCAGATCTGGGAAAATCGCTTCGGTCTTCTGACGCATTTCTTCGTCAGGTTTTTTGAGATCCGGTACCATGATCGGCCTGAGCTCCGCCGCGTAGGCCGCGCGCACGCCGTTGTAGGAATCTTCGATGACGAATCCCATTTCCGGCGGAATCGAAATGGCCTCCGCCGCCTTCAGAAAAATATCCGGCGCCGGCTTGCTGCGCTTGACCATATCTCCGCAGACCAGAACGTCGAAGTACTGAATGATGTTCACATCTGTCAATTCCTTCCGCACGGTCTTTTCCCGAGTCGATGAGGCCAAAGCCACGGGTACACCCCGGGATTTGAGATCCTGAAGCAGTTCGACGGCGCCTTTTTTTAAGGGCAGACCGTGACGTTCGTCGTAGCGGGCGAAGAAAATGGTCCGCATCTCATCTTCGTACTGTTCAAAGGGAAAATCCTTCCCGTAATAGTCGTCAAAGGTCCGGCGCGTCGCCTGAAAGTTAGTCCCAAGGCAGGCCACGATCACTTTTTCGATATCCGGAATACTGTGGCGCTTGGCCACTTGCTGCCAGGCGTACAGCACTTCCCGTTCAGAATCAAAAATCACGCCATCCATATCAAAGATCACGCCGCAAAAAGGCGCCGGATTCCGGGCGAGCGCCTTTTTCAAAGCGTAATCCGCGTATTCCGTTTTGGATAGACAGACCGGTCCCATTTCCGTCGGCACCATTTCCCTCTGGGTCAACCCTTCCGTTTCTTTTTTTTGCATAAGCTCCCTTTTCTTTTCTTGCAGTGTTCCCCGGCATTTTGCTATAATAAAAGCAAATTGGAGGTTATTATGGAACAAACAAAAATCACCAAATCCATGGGGATTCTCGAGGCCGTCAAACTGCACCCCGACATTCAGCGCTACTTCGCCATGGCCGGCATGTCCTGTTTTGGCTGCATGGCCGCCCAGTACGAAAATATCGAAGAAGGCTGCCTCGCCCACGGCATCGACCCGGACGTTTTCGTCCGCAATCTCAATTTCTTTATTTCGGGTCAAAAACCCACGGAAGACAATCTACCTTCTGCCTGATTTCTGCCGTTTTACTGATTCAAGCCGTCATGGACTTGAATCTTTTTTATTTTCTGGCCGGCGGCTTCTTCCCGGATCTTTTTCAAATCTTCGACCGAGAACGCATAAGCTTTGCCGCAGAAATGGCAGCGCACTTCAATGGGTTCGCCGTCTGCGATCATGGCGTCCAGCTCTTTGAGACTGATCGCTGAAAGCGCCCGGCTGACCCGATCTTCGGAGCAGTCACACACGAAAGCGGCCGGGAGTTTGCCCGTCCATTCGATCCCCATCGGTTCAAGAATGGCCTCTAAAATATTTTCCGGGGTCATGCCTTTTTCAAGCATCGCCGTGATCGAATCGATTTTTTCGATCTGGGCTTCCAGCTGGGACACCGTCGCTTCCGAAGCGTCGGGCATCAGCTGAACAATAAAGCCCCCGGCGTTTTCCACCGAACCATCGGCTTTGACCCGAACCCCGAGGCCTACGGCTGACGGCGTCTGTTCCGACACATTGAAATAATAGGCCAGATCTTCTGCGATTTCGCCGGAAATCAAATTGCAGATGCCGTTGTAGGGTTCTTTGAGCCCCATATCCCGAATGACTGTCAGGGTGCCGTTTCCAATCGCGCCGCCCACATCGAGTTTGCCCTTCGCATTAATTGGCCGGTCTGCTTCTGGATTCACGGCATAGCCCTTCACTTCGCCCCGGCTGTTGGCCGTCACTGTGAGGCCCCCCGCCGGTCCGTCGCCGCTGATCTGAAGAGTCAGGACATCGTCTTTCCCCTTCATCATGCTGCCCATCATGGCGCCCGCCGCGAGGAGCCGTCCTAAAGCCGCCGTCATCACCGGCGTCGTGTCGTGCAGGGTCCGCGCTTTTTCGACCAGTTCCGTTGCGTCGATTGCAAAAGCGCGGATGCTCGCCTGTGCTGACGTCGCTGTTACAATATAATCTGACATCGCATCCCTTTCTTTTTTTCTTATTTAAGTCACAAACCTTGGCGTTTATTATATCAAATGCGCCAAACAAATAAAGTGCAAATTGAAATTTTTCAAGTTTTCACCAAAAATAAATCCGATCAGGCCGACTTTACTTTTTCTGCGAATCATTTTTATCTTCACGTTTCGCTTTACGAAAATACCAAATCGCTAACAAAATAAAAGCGCCGACCACCAAAATCCGAATGCCCGAAAACAGGGCGAAAATAATGAGTGCCAGCGCAATAATCAATTCAATCATGAGAGGCCTCTCATTCGTGATTGGGTTTCCGGGACGCCGGACGCAGCGTCATGCCGATCTGGCACAGCAGCAGGCCGTCCTGATTCTGAATATCCATCCGGCAGTGGGTGTCGTCTGTCTTTTTGTAGCAGACCGTCACCACGTCGCCGAATTTCGCCTGTTCCTTGTACAAAATGTCGAAATCCGCCACTTCTACTTTCGAAATCAAGTCTGCCGGAATCGCTTCGAAGGCCCAGGCCAGGTAGCGGACGTTGTTGACGTGTCCGTTGTAGTCGATGTCCAAATAGCGCACGGCAAACTGGCGATGACTGTCCCAATCGGCGACACGCTTGAGCCGCGGAATCCGGTATTTGTCGCCGTCTTCTTTAAATTGATAAACATTGTTAATTTCATTGTCGCCGACCCGGACGATGTGGTCTTTATCAAAATCCATCATCATCCAGTGAGACTGCCCTTTAACCATGGTCTTCCCGTCCTCGTCTTCCAACACGAAGCCGCGGTTGGCGATAAAGCCCTGGGCCGCGCCTGCCCAGGTGCCGACCCGCACCGTCTGAAGAAATTTGGGATAATCGATGATTTCGATGTGATACTTGACCACGATCCACGCCAGATGCATCCGGTCCAGTTCATAGGGGCCGGCTTTCAGAGCCGCACTGTGCTCCAGGGCAATTTCCTGAAAGTAATTCAGAACGCTGACCGGAGAAGCGCAGTAATTCTGGAGACAGTCATAGGTATAGATTTTCTGATCCTGATAAAAAATATTCGACTTGTTCATTGATTCCTCCGTCGCAGCCTTGCCGCTGCGTAACAAAAAACCGCTGCATCAGAACGGTGCAGCGGCTGATATCAAGTTAAATCCGGGACCGCAGCTTTATAGCGGATCAGCGCTTCTTCATACGCGCCAGATGGATGCTGAAGACGTTCGAGGCTTCCCGCCTTGTACTGCTTCGCCAGATGGGACATGCCGTAAACGTAGCCCTGATCTTCGACCAGACGGACAAGGGCCGCGGCGTGATCGTCCCGCACGTCGCCCAGACGCGCCTGCATGCTCGCGACGGCTGCGTCCTTTCCCAGGTTCAAGGTCCGGTTCATGCAGTCGATATCCTGAACGATTTCCCGGGCCCATTCTTTGGCCAAAATAGCTTCGCCGTTTCGATGCAGCACGAGAAAGGCGTCCTGTCCCTGTTCAGCCACACGCCATTCGTTGTCGTCAGCCTCTTTTCGGTCACTGTTTTCGCCAATGACCGGCTTCAGCAGACAGTAGAGCAGCAGCAGGTGGACGATGTCCATGTCCAATTCGCTGATGCCGTTAGGATCAAAGGGATTGAGATCCATCGTCCGGATTTCGATGTACCGGATGCCGTCTGCCTTGAGAGAGCCCAGCCAGTTTTCCTTGGGATGGGCCGGTTTGAGCCGGGCCTGGGCGTAAAATTCCTTCGGTTCCGACAATTTGCCCTGAGCGACAAAGCCTTCTAAGTCGTCGATAAAATGCGCAATGCTGTCGTACCGGGGATACAGGGCTTCGTTGTTTTTGTAGCCGGGCGAACCGCTTCTGAATGAAATGCCCTTTTTCGAGTAATGGCTTCCCCGGTCGTCAGACCAGGGCATGAGCTTCAGACAGGATGGCATAAACGTATCGTGGGCCGCAATGGAAGCACCGGTTAAAAAAATTAAAAACCATCGGTACGTCAAATAGTTCTTCGCGATTTTCAAATACAGCCGGTTTTTAAAATCCTGATACTCAAGGGTTGGCGTATGCTGCCGCACGCTTTGAAACAATTTCTGAACGGCCTCTTCCCCCAGCGAATAGTTAAAATGGATGCCCGAAAACATCTGTTTTTTGGCTCCGTACTTTTTCACGAGGTTCTGTCGGTACTGCATCGCCTTTTCAGCTCCAGGCGCGCCGGCATAGCGGGCAACGGGGATGTCTTTGTCATCGGGCAGCACACAGGGAATGGAGTTCGGCCAAAGGTATTCATCTTTGGGCAGAACCGCGTTGACCATGTCAGTAAGGGCGCCGAGGGTCTGGTACGCTTCGTGCACCGATGGGCACGGCGGCGTCACAATTTCAACCTGGCTTTCCGAAAAATCCGTCGTGACGTAGGCATTGGTTAATTTATTGCCCAAGGCTGCCGGGTGCGGCGTGAGGGCCAGCTGGCCGTCTGCGTGGGCCCGGAGACTCTCCCGTTCAACGCCGAAATTGCCGGACAGCATCTCATCCGGCATCAGCGCTGCTTTAAATGTGTCAATGGTAAAAATTTCGTCTTTCATAACCCCTGCCTGTTCAAATTGAATGAAATCAGCAATGGCCGGGAGCCGTTAAATCCATGTATCCTTTGCTTTAACGCCGGTCCAGTATTTGTCGATGTCGGTGTAGACGTATTCGATGGTTTCGCCTTCCCCGGCTTCCATGAGCCGCGCGTTGGAAGGATCAGGGATTGTTTCCTTGATCTGGGATTTGTGCACGTAATAGCGGCCGAGCACGTCTTTCGCTTCTTCCGCCACCGCATCCTTGTCTTTTCCTGAGAACGGTTCGATTTCCGGCAGATCCGGGAAATGGCAGACGACGCGGTCTGCTTCCTGTTTGTAAACAGCAGGGTAAATTTTTAACATGGTGTTACCTTCCTTTATCTCATTTCTATTTAAATTCAAGCCAAAATCTGCTGCGCCTTATCGAGGGCAGCGGCGATGACGGCGTCCATATCGTAATACTTGTATTCGCCGAGACGGCCGCCGAAAATGACGTGTGCTTCCTGATCGCCCAGGGCCTTGTACTGTTCGTAAAGGGCGCTGTTCTTGTCATCGTTGACCGGGTAATAGGGTTCGTCCCCGGGCTGCCATTCCGACGAATATTCCCGGGAGATCACGGTCTTGGGCAGATCGTTTCCGGCTTCGTCTTTGCCGAATTCAAACCATTTGTGTTCGATGATCCGGGTCCACGGCGTTTCGGCGTCGGTGTAATTGACGGCCGCGTTGCCCTGGAAGTTGTCCGTATCCAGCACTTCGGTTTCGAAGCGGACCGAACGGTATTCCAAATGGCCGAGGCGGTAATCGAAATACGCGTCGATGGGCCCGGTGTAGACCACACAGTCGGCCATGGCGTCGAAAGCCGCCTTGTCTTTCAAATAATCCTGATTGAGTTCAATGCGGTCCACGTCGGCGATCATGTTTTCTACCATTTTCGTGTAGCCGCCGACGGGAATGCCCTGGTGCAGGGCGTTGAAATAATTGTTGTCAAAAGTCAAGCGCACCGGCAGCCGCCTGATGATGAAAGCCGGCAGTTCCGTGCACGGGCGCCCCCACTGCTTTTCAGTGTAGCCTTTGATGAGCTTTTCGTAGATGTCCGTCCCCACCAGGCTGATGGCCTGTTCTTCGAGGTTCTTGGGGGATGTAATCCCCGCTTCCTTACGCTGGGCTTCGATTTTCGCCGCGGCTTCCTGGGGCGTGACCACCCCCCACATCTTGTTGAACGTGTACATGTTAAAGGGCAGCGAATACAGTTCGCCCTTGTAGTTCGCCACCGGGGAATTCGTAAAGCGGTTGAACACCGCAAAACGGTTCACGTACTGCCATACGGCTTCGTTGTTCGTGTGGAAGATGTGGGCGCCGTACTGGTGCACGTTGATCCCTTCCACCTTTTTGGTGTACACATTGCCTGCAATGTTCGGCCGCTTGTCGATCATCATCACGGTCTTTCCGGCCGCTTTCGCTTCGTGGGCGAAAACGGCGCCGTAAAGACCTGTTCCGACGATTAAATAGTCGTATTTCATCCTGTTCTCCATTACTGTTTATTGACGCTAAATCAGATGCATCAAGCCTGAAACCGCCGCGATCACCACGGCAATTCCCAAAAGTCCCACCAGCAGTCTGATCAGGCAGCCTGTCAGCTTCAGTTCAATTCTGATCACCAACAGTGCGACAATCGCTGCCACAATGTAAGAAATGATATTGTTCATATTATAACACTTTCTCAGGCTTTCACAAATCGAGATTAACGCTTCCTGATAATTTCTCCTGAATTTTTCACGATCGATTCCGGGGCGACGACGCCGCGCACGCAGGTCGTCGGGTAAATGTTCGTGTGAGGTCCAATCACGCTCCCGGGATTGAGCACGGCGTTGCAGCCCACTTCGACGTAGTCCCCGAGCATGGCGCCGAATTTTTTCCGGCCGGTTTCGAGATTGTCTTCCCCGTCGTGCACCCAGACGTGCTGACGGTCTGCCCGGACGTTGGACGTGATGGAACCGGCGCCCATATGGGCGTGAAATCCCAGAATACTGTCCCCCACGTAATTGTAGTGAGGCGTTTCGACGTTATCGAACAAAATGACGTTCTTGAGCTCCACGGAGTTGCCAACAACGCAGTTTTCGCCGACCAAGGCTGATTCCCGGATAAAGGCGCAGTGGCGGACCTGGGTGTGGGCGCCGATGATGCACGGCGCGCCGATGTAAGCCGACGGAAAGACCTCGGCCGTTTTGTGAATCCAGATACCTTCTTTCGGATGATCGTATGCTTCTTCAGAAAGGGATTTCCCCAATTCTAAGATCAAATCGTGAATACCTTCCAGGGCTTCCCAGGGATAGGTGAACTGCTTTAAATAATCAGCAGCCTGGGTATGATCGAGATCGAATAAATTTTGGATGGTTATCATTGCACTTTCTCCTAATGCCGGCGGTACCTTCGGGTACTGCGGTTTGTTGTTTTTTCAGACGGAATGTTTTGGGTGCTCCGGCTCTGGCGGAGCTGGCGGGCGATTTCTGCCGCCTGACTCGACGTGTCGGAAGCGTTGCGGGAGACCGGGCGGGAAGCCACCGTCGTCCTTTTATAGGGCTTCAGGGGCGTGGACTGCATCCTGGCCCGCTGGCTCGCCGACCTTCTCGCTGAAACCATGCTCCTGGGCCGGGCCGGGGCGCTGCCGATAATGGATTCAATTTCCGAAATTGGGATGTGGCGCGTGTTGGCTGTCAGGAAGTCTTTATCGTGTTCGGTGGCGAACAGCGCCACGCCGAGCGCCAGCCAGAACGTGTTGTAGTTGATGCCCAAAATCAGCTGGTCGATGATCGCGAAAAGGGCGTAAGCTGAAGACACAAAGAGCAGGTAATATTCTTCCCGCTGATACATTTTCCACAGCCCGTAGATCACGATCGCCATAAACAAAATGCTGAAGATGATCCCGTATTCCTGAAGCACCAGAATATACAGCGAGTCAATAAAATTGTAGCCGGGATTGAACACCCCGCCGTCTGTGGACATCGGGAAAGCCCGCGGCCACCATTTGACCCCCCGGGTCGTCAGCGAGGTGTATTCCAGACGGAGCCGCCCCGAAAGGGTCGCGTTCAGATTCGCCCACTTGGTCACATTGGGATCGTAATGATACCCGGCCCACAGACAGACCGCGCCAAAAATCAAAGGCGAAATCACCAAAAACATCCACAGTGGCTTCAGCTTGTCCGCCGGAATCGTGCGGTACTGGGACAAATAGGCGAAAACCATGACCAGAATCGTCAGATAAAAGGGCAGTCTGGAATTGGTCAGAATGAACAATGCCACGTTGGCCGGACCGAGAATGAGCAGCTCCAGCTTTCCGAGTTTTTCCTTGCGAATGTACACCACAAGGGCGCTGATGTTGAACAAAAGGGTCGGCCCGAAAGAGGCGTAGCGGAAGCCCACCCAGTGCCGGGGTCTGGCCACGTAGGAATCAAAATGATTCTGAATGATGCCCGCGAAGGAGCTGAACACGATGACCGCCAGCAGAATGGAACTGACCACGATCGTGAGCTTGACCACTTTTTCAAAGTCGATGTCCCGGGCGCAGATGATGAACACCACGATCCACGTGACCGAATCGGTCACCACATCCCCGATGGTAAAGTTGATTACCAACAGAAAAGCAAAGCCCAAAAGCACCCCGAGCTTTTCTTTGGTGGACCGGGGCGTGTTGATGATTTCCTTGCAGATCAACAGCAGAATGCTCAAAATCAACAGCTTCGTCCCCATCGCGAACTGATAGTCGACGACGAAGAACGACGTATTGATAATCGAGACGAAGAGATAAACCGTGTACGAAATGAAGAACAGCCAGCTGTTTAAATCCGTGTTGACAAAGCGCTTGAGTTCCGCTTTCATGCTCACCACGTCTTCACGAAGGCTTTAAGTTTGTCGATGGAAGACACCGACTTTTTGGTATTTCCGTTCACCTGGTAATATTTCGGTGTGCCGTTGGTGTTTTTCGACAAAACGCCTTTTCCCCGGATATTAAAAGCGATGGACGTGCAGTAGCGGTCCTGATCAAAGCCAAAGACCACCGACGGCGACGTCTGGTCTTTCTGAACCACCGTGATTTGGTTGTTTGCCGAATCTTCTGACACCGTGTACGCCGATTGATCCAGTGCGTTTACAGCCTGAAGGACATCGTCGTAAGACTGATTTTCGGCCGCCGCTCCCTGATCTTTCATGAACACGTCCTGGAACAGCGCTGTGGTTTCGTAATGGTGCGAACTGCCGGATGACGTTTTCTTCGAAGTTGTCGTCTTCGCCGATGACGCCCCGCCGCAGCCGGCCATCACCAAGACCATCAATGCCGTTAAACCCAAAGCCCAAATCTTATTTTTTTTGATCATGTTTTTCATCTCTCCTCTTTTATCTTCGCTTCCGGCTCACCGCCCGTTTGGGGATGAAAATCCGGTAAATCATATAACCGACGAAAGTTCCCAGGGTATTGTTGAAAATATCATCGAATTCAAACAGCCCGCAGTGGAAGACGTACTGCATCACTTCGATGGACAAAGAACACGCAAAGCCAAACAGCAGCGTCTGCCAGAAACAGCGTCTGCCCCGGGCCAAGGGGAACAAAAACCCCACGGGCATGAGCATCGCGATGTTGAGGAAAATCTGCTTGGCTAAATACCAGCTGTGCTGGGCCAGCATGCTCTTGTATTCCCAGAACAAATTGAGGTTCGCCTGGGACGCCGCTGTCGGCACTCTGGAAAACACCGTCGAGCCGAACATCAAATACAGATACAGAATCAAAAGCCAGCCAAAAAGCAGCTGACTCGGCCGGATGCGCCGGCGGAAGCACATGACGATGCCCGCCACAAGGGAAACCGTTAAAATCAAAAGGCCGACCCGAACCATGTTCGGCGTCCAGACGGGATGATACCCTTCCCAGACGTTGCCAGCCCAGGCTTTCAAATCCGTCCGCTCAAGCTTCGCCGCCAAAGCGTTTAAGCCCCGCGTCAGCAAGGCAAAAAAATTCGTGGTTCTCATAACAATTGTCCTGCCTATCTTCACTTTGTCTAAGCATTATAGATAATCTTATTTAATGCTTCCTGAATCTTCAAAAAAAAAGCTCTTCCGAAGAAGAGCGTAATTTTAAAATGGAGCGGAAGACGAGATTTGAACTCGCGACCCTCGCCATGGCAAGGCGATGCTCTACCACTGAGCCACTTCCGCAAAATGGTGCGAGGAAAGGGATTCGAACCCTCACCGCTGTATAAGGAGCGACAGGTCCCTCAAACCTGCGTGTCTGCCTGTTCCACCATCCTCGCAAACCAGTTGTTCATAACAGAACGATATTATTATAGCGAACTGTTATGAAGATTGCAAGTGTTTTTTATAAAATTTCCGTGATAAATTTTTCGACGTTCTGTTCCAACGTTTTTTCGTCCCGGCTGTTGTCGACGATCCAGTCCGCCCGGCAGATCATTTCATCGTCCGGCATCTGCAGATTTAACATCTTCTGCGCGAGCTTTTCGCCGATGTGATCCCGGGCCATGAGCCGGGCGACGCGCACCGGCGTGTGGCAGATCACCACGAGGATCTGATCCACGTAGCGTTCCTGATGGGTTTGGAAAAACATCGGGCAATCATAGACCACAAGCGGCGTCCCGGCCTTTTGGTGATCCGCAATTGCTTCTAAAATGACCTGTTGGAGAATGGGATACTGAATGGCTTCGAGAGCCGCCTTCACATCAGGATCTTCCGTCATTTTGCGCCGGAGCAGGCCGCGGTCAAGCGCCCCGTCCGGGGTCAGCACCCCTTCGCCAAACCGCTCGACAATGAGCGGCAGAGCTTTTCCGCCCGGGGCGGTGATGGCGTGGGCCAGCTGGTCCGCGTCCACCACCGGGCAGTGATACTTCTCTTTTAACAATTTTGAGACCGAACTTTTTCCAGAGGCAATCCCTCCAGTGAGGCCGACGACAATGGATTTTCGTTTATTTGATGGCATACCACGAATCTCCTTCATGAGCGTCGACCACCAACGGCACGGCCAGCTGCACCGTATTTTCCATTTCTTCGATCAAAAGGGCCAGCACGTCGTCCGCTTCGTCCTTCGGCGCGTCGATGATGAGTTCATCGTGAATCTGCAGAATCAAGTGAGAGCGCAGACTTTCTTTCTGCAGGCGCTTGTACACGCGGATCATGGCCATTTTCATGATGTCCGCCGCCGTGCCTTGGATCGGCGTGTTCAGCGCGATGCGCTCGCCGCTTTTGCGGATCATGCCGTTGCGGGACTGAATTTCCGGAATGTTGCGCCGGCGCCCGAACAGCGTCGTGACGTAGCCCTTTTCCTTGGCCGAGGCCACGATGTTTTCCATATAAGCCTGCACTTTCGGGTAGCGGGCGAAATACATGTCGATGTAGTTCTGGGCCTGCTGGCGGCTGATGCCCAGCTCTTTGCCGAGACTGAAAGCCTGTTTGCCGTAAATGAGACCGAAGTTGACGGCCTTCGCGTGGCTGCGCTGTTCCCGAGTCACCTTTTCGAGGGACACGCCGAAAATTTCAGAAGCTGTTCTCGCGTGGATGTCCTCTTCCCGCTTAAAGGACTGGATCAGATTTTCATCGCCAGTCAAATGGGCCAGCACCCGGAGCTCGATCTGGGAATAGTCCGCGTCGAGGAGCGTCCGGTCCGGGCTTTCAGGAATAAAGACCTTGCGGATTTCCCGGCCGAGGTCCGTGCGCACTGGAATGTTCTGGAGGTTGGGGTCTGAAGATGAAATCCGCCCCGTCGCCGTCACCGTCTGGTTGAAATGGGAGTACACCCGTTGGGTCTTCGGGTCGACGTATTTAATCAGGCCGGCACCGTAAGTGGAGTCCAGCTTTGTGACCGTCCGATACTCGAGAATCGCCGGCACGATGTCGTGATAAGGGGCCAGCTGTTCCAGCACTTCCACCGACGTCGAATAGCCGGTTTTCGTCTTTTTGATGGCCGGCAGCTGAAGTTCTTCAAACAGCACCTGGCCCAGCTGCTTCGTGGAGTTGATGTTGAATTCGCGGCCTGCCGCGTTGTAAATCTGATCGGTCAGATCGTGAATCCGGCTTTCAAAGGTTTTTGACAAATCCTTGAGCTGGTCCACATCGATCTGAAAGCCGATGCTTTCCATGGACGCCAGGACTTCAATCAGCGGCATTTCGATGTCTTCGTAAAGCCGAGTCATGCCCTGTTCTTCGAGGCATTGGCGCAGTTCTTTTTCCAAATCGATGAGAACCTGGCATTCTTTGGCCATCTGGGGCGCCATCACTTCCGGCGCGAGATCCCCGAGCTTTTTCCGCTTTTTTCCCTTGCCGAACAAACTTTCTTCGTCAGGGATGCTGCGGTCGAGGTATTTGCGGGCCAGGTCCGACAGGGCGTAGCGCCGGTCCGTCGGTTCCAGCAGATAGGCTGCGATGTAGGTGTCAAAGCCGAGATTCGCCACAGATGCCCCTTCGGCTTCAAAAGCGTGGATCAACGTCTTCAGGTCGTGGCCGGTGACGGCCAGGTCGTCGGCGTTGGGCAGATCGTCAAATTCATGGATAAAACGGCGAATGAGCTTGGGATCGTCCATGACCCAGATTGTCTTGAAGTTGCTGACCGCCAGATACGCCGCGTCTTCTTCTTCCCGAAGGTGCAGGGCGATCCGGTCCCATTTTGCGATCTGCAGCTGAAGGAAATACAGATCCTTTTCTGAATCCAGATGAGAAAAAGGCACCGCTTCTCCCCCATCAGTGCCCAAAGTTTGGGGCTGGCCTTTGGTGCGTTCCACACTGCGGATGATCGACGAAAATTCCAATTCTTTTAAAGTCGCCATGACATCCGGATTAAAGAGATCATTCATCGCCAGGGCTTTGTCGTCTGTTTTGACCGGCGCCTTAACGTCGATGCGCCCGAGGAACAGACTCAAATAGGCGTTGTCCTTTCCCGCTTCCACTTTTTCTTTCTGCTTGCCTTTGAGCTCGTCGATGTGAGCGTACAGGCCGTCCACGGTCTTGTATTTTTTAACGAATTTCAGAGCCGTCTTTTCCCCAATGCCCTTGATGCCGGGGATATTGTCCGAGGTATCCCCCATGAGGGCCTTCACCTGGATGAGGTCCGCCGGTTCCACCCCGTACTTGTCTTCAATGGCCGCCGGGTCCATTTCCACAAACTGAGAACCGCTCCGGGTCGTCGTGTACAAAATGTGGATGTTGTCTTCGACGAGCTGGAAGGAGTCCCGATCCCCGGTGATGATCTGGACCAGCACCGGTTCGTCCCGATGGGCAAAGGCCTTAGCCACGGTCCCGACAATGTCGTCCGCTTCGTACCCCGGCAGGGTCAGCACCGGCACCTGCATTTCCCCGAGCAGTTTCTTCATCAAATCCAGCTGGGTGATGAGCTCGTCAGGCATTTTGTCCCGGCCAGCCTTGTAGTCATCGAATTTTTCGTGGCGGAAAGTCGGTTCCGGCAAATCAAAGGCCACCCCGAGATAATCGGGCCGCATCTCATTCTGAATCTGCTGGAGCAGCTTGACGAAGCCATACACCGCGTTGGTCGGCACCCCTTTGGAATTCGCCATGCCGCGAATGCCGTAAAACATCCGGAATAAAATGCTGTTGCCGTCGATTAATATGGCCTTTTGCTTTGCCGCCATCCTGTCCTCCTGTGTTTTGTTTTAATCTCTGTACCCGTTGGGGTTCTGTTTCTGCCAATTCCACGAATCCCGACACATGTCTTCGAGGGTGCGAGTCGCCGTCCAGCCCAACACTTTTTTCGCTTTGTCCGCGTTGGCCCAGAATTCCGGCAGGTCGCCGGCGCGTCTCGGCCCGAATTCGTATTTGATTTTGAGGTCATTGGCCTTTTCAAAAGCTTTGACGATTTCCAAGACGGAATATGGGGTGCCCGTGCCCAAATTAAAGATATTCGTTCCCGGATGATCCGCGATGTATTCCACGGCCTTGACGTGGCCTTCGGCGAGATCCATCACGTGGATGTAGTCCCGGCGGCACGTGCCGTCCGGCGTGTCGTAGTCGTTGCCGAAAATCGTCAGGTGATCCAGCTTGCCCACAGCCACCTGGGAAATATAGGGCATCAGGTTGTTGGGAATCCCCTTGGGATCTTCGCCGATCATGCCGCTTTCGTGGGCGCCGATGGGATTGAAGTAGCGCAGCAGCACGAGATTCATGTCCGGATCAGCGGCCACCGCGTCGGTGAGAATCTGTTCCATCATGTATTTGGTCCATCCGTAGGGGTTCGAGCAGCTGCCCCGGTGCATCGTTTCGACGTATGGAATCGCGTTTTCCGCGCCATACACCGTCGCTGATGACGAGAACACGAAGTTCTTCACCCCGGTCGCTTCCATGCATTCCAAAAGCGTCAGGGTCGTGTCGATGTTGTTGCGGTAGTAGAACAGCGGTTTTTTCACCGATTCGCCCACGGCTTTAAGGCCTGCGAAATGGATGACGCAGTCGATGTCGTTTTCCTTAAAGATTTTCATCATGGCATCCCGGTCCTGGACGTCCGCTTCGTACAAGGTCACCGGCTTGCCCGTCAGTTTTTCCACCCGGCGCACTGCTTCCGGCGACGCGTTGTAATAATTATCTGCGATCACGACGTCGTGGCCGCTGTTGAGCAAAGCCAAAGCCGTATGACTACCAATGTAGCCGGCACCGCCAGCAAGTAATATTTTCATGGAAACCTCCTAATGATTATCGTAATATCGTTTGTATTATACCCCATTTGTCCTTTCCGTGCCAACTTCAAGCAATATTTATCTTTGATTGTGCTGTTTCGTCTCTTGTTTCCCCAATCGTAAACGTGCTACAATGATAAAATATAAAAATAAGAAAGAGAGATGGAGGACGAACATGGACTACAAAAACTTAACGCCGGAAAGCGCTGCAGCTTACATCAAAAACGAAACCGATCTGTTTCCGGAAGACGCGGACTTAGACGTCTACGAAATCGGCAGCGGCGGCAACAACGCCAACGACGGCGACGGTTTTATCAACTTTGTCTTCCGCATTACGGGCACCAAAACCCATCACTCCGTCATCCTCAAGCAGGCTCGAGACTACGCCCGAACCTTTAAAGGAGACACCCCTTTTATTCCCGAACGCAACGCGACTGAAGCGAAGCTCATGGCCATCAAATCGGCTATTACCCCGGATTACATCCCAGAAATCTACCGCGTCGACGAAACCAACCACCTTTATATCTGCGAAGACTGCGGCAATCTCAAGATCTGGCGTTTCGCCCTCGACGCCGGCAAAATTTATCCGAAAATTCCGAAGATGGTCGGCGAACTCGTGGCCAAAAACAATTTTTACACCTCAGAGCTCTATTTAGAGCCCGAAGTGCACCAGAAGCTCGAAGCCACGTTCAACAACGCGACCATGCGCAACCTTTTCGAAAATATTTTATTCCTGCACATTATCACCACACCTGAGGAAAAAGATCCGGTTCGCCTCGAAATGGCCAATGTTATCTGGCAGGACCACGCATTCCGCACGGAAATGCTCAAGCTCCGCCATATCTACATGGCCAAATCGGAATGCCTGATCCATTCGGATCTGCACACATCCAACATCATGGTCGACGCCGACCACATGAAGACCATCGACATGGAATACGCCTTCATGGGACCGTGCTCCGCCGATTCCGGCTACCTCATCGGCAATTTCCTCTATCAGTACCTCCGCTGGTTCTACTGCCCAGCCACTGAAGACAGCACGCCGGAAGAAATGCGGGCCTACGCCCTCGACTGCATCCGGGATTTCTTAAACACGTATTTCGACGTCTTCAAGGCCTGCTGGGCCAAAGACGTTCGGAAAATTTACCAGGGCTTTGACGATTACCGGGATTATCTTCTCGACCGTTACTTCCACGAAACCGTCGGCTTTATCGGCTGCCAAATCATGAGCCGCATCGGCCGGGACACCGCGACCCCGGACATCGACACCATCCCGGACAAAAACGACCAGTACGAAGCCTGCCGAATTCTGTTGCTCATCGCCCAGTACCTGGTACTCCACCGGGAAGAAATCACCGATACCGACGATCTGATCAAGACGGTCGTTGAACTCACTGAAACGTCAAGGAAAGCGCTGCATTAGGCGAAATAATTTCTAGAAATGCAAGAGCCGCTGTGATTGTTATCACAGCGGCTCTTGTTATGCCCTTTGCTTATCTTTTTTGATAAGTGGATACTGACGGTACATGAAAAACGACCGAATCACTGGAATATGCGGGATCACTGCAATAGCTATAACTGCCAGAACGACGCGGCAAAGAATTAAACCTGTAGTATAAAACTTCATGCTGCTGATTTTAAGTGCTCCGCAAAGCTTGTCCATAACGCGAAACGTCTTTAATGTATTTAAGTCAAGAATATGGGTGCACAAAACAATGAGTGAGAGTTCTCCTAATTTTGAGAACCATTTTGTAAATTCTTTAAAACATTTTTCAAGCCAAAGGCTCACATAGCAAATCGCATAGCACCCGGCCACACTGCCAATAACCGCAATCGCTGGATTGTCTGCTGTCGCCGTATTCAGCCAAAACGTACTGATTCTAGCAGAAAGCCCCCAGACGATAAGGGCAAAAGCAACGTGAAACCACTTTCCTTTTTGAATCAATTTATGGCGGTGCATCCATTCGCCAGTCCAGTAAAAAAACATGCTGACCAAGGCGGCTGGGATGGACCAGGGCAAATACAGATTAAATTTTTCGGTTAAGACAAACCCTAGAGCGCAAAAACCTGCAAAAAGCACCGTACAAGCCAAATCTGAAAAATGGTACCGATCTGTTAAATTCCTCAATCCCGTGTACAGTAAGTTCGCCACAAACATACACGGCAGAAACCAAATGGCGCCTATCGCCATAATATTCACCTGTGTCTTCCCGATAACCGTTGTTGCTGTACCAATACCGTAACAAGCCGCGATTACGCCTTGACGAAAGGTTGGAAAATAAGGCTGCAAAAATGATTCGGTCTTTTTACCGCAATCATCGAAAAGATGATCATCAAAACACTGGTAATGATGTAGGGCAGTAAAAGATTATCAAACCCACCTGAAATGACTTTTTGGATCGGTTTCTGCCGGTGCAGATAGCCTGACAAAAAGAAAAAAATTGAAACATTTACGATATAAATTGCATAAAAAATTGTTCGTCCGAAAGTCACGTCAATGGTATGACCCGTGATGATCAATAAAATGCCTATAACTCTGGCATCGTCAATCCATTTTACCCGCTCCATAAACATCCTTTCACTGGAATTTCCGCAAAAAGCCCTCTTGCAAACAATTTGCAAAAGGGCTTTTTTCATTTGATACTTAATTTATTTTTTAGTTAAAAATTCGAATACGTTTTATTCATATCAATACCGCCGGAAAGTCCAGGCACGCTTCCGGTGTCGCTGTACTGCCAGATATCGATGTGATTGTTATAGGATGGTTTCGAAGAGCTGTTCCAGAAATACGGATACTGCGCGTACCAGATCTTGTAGTTTTTAATCATGCTGTAATCCAGATGATTGTTTAGCCAGTTCTGATTGGCGTAGATCATCGGCGTATAACCAGCTTTTTTCACTTCTTCGCAGAAAGCGATGGCATTCTTCGACTGCTGGGTTTTGCTCAGATACGCAATCTTGCTGTCTTCCAAGTCGATGCAGATCGGCATTTTAAGGCTCCGGCCGTTAAGCAGGCTGATCGCATAATCCGCTTCCTGGCGGGCTTCGTTTTCATCATCCGCGTAGCTGTAGACGTAAACGCCAAAAGGCATGCCTGCGGCTGTCGCATTGGTGTAGTTATTGTTGAACTGCTTGTCCATCGCGCCGTTGCCCGCATGGCCCCAGGCGATGCGCAGCATCGCAAAGGAGTAGCCCGCGTTTTTCGCTTTGCGCCAGTTGTCAGCACTGATGTAGCCCTGCCATTCGGAAACGTCGACCCCTAAACCGTTGGTCTTGACTACACTATTGTTAATTTTGATATACGCGTTACTTGTATCCCCTGGCGCCGATGCGTTTTTAGGCAAGACACAAACCTGAACGGCTTCCACGCGAAGACCACCATTGGAAGTTCCAGCCCAGTCTCCATCCTTCGCCCAACCGAGCCAACCGTAATTCTGAACGTGGACACGGTACCAGACACTCATGGATGAAGCAGCCGAACCGTTAAGCTTCAACTGAACCGCTTCCAAACGTTTATTTTCTCCTGTAGTTCCGGAAAATTTATCTGTATCTTTACTACTGATCCAATCTTGAGAGCTTCCAATATCCTGAATATATGAATGATAAGAAATATTAGAATCTCCTAAAACCTGATCTGAGAATTTCACCTGAAGAGCTTCAACTCTCAGAGCCTGTCCTGTTGTACCAGAAGTCTGTCCTGCGGATGTCCAATCCATCCAGCCTTTATTCTGAACGTGGGTTCTGTATGACACCGTATAAGCTTTGGTCAAATTGTCTTGGGTAAGTTCTGCTGTTGAGATACTTCCGAGGGCATTTGGTGCCGCATCGCCTTTGGGCACCAGTTTAATAGCGATGGCTTCAGCTCTTAAACCGAGGCCTTCTGACCCAGCCGACTCGCCGTTTTTCGCCCAGCCAAGCCAGCCGTAGTTCTGAACATGAACGGCATAATAGATATCATATTGTTCGCTGAGGGAATCATTCAATTTAATTTGAACCGCTTCAAGGCGTCTAGCTTGCCCCGTTGTGCCGGCAGTCTGGTTATTGTTGACCCAGTTTTGCCAGCCTGTACCTTGAAGATGAGCACGATACGTAATACTTGTAGCTGTATTATTTAAATTGTCCGCCGTGAAATTAATTTTTAAAGCTTCAAGACGAAGGGATTTTCCCGTTTCGCCGGCCACAGCCCCGTCCTGAACCGTTTTCGTCCAGCCGGTATTCTGCTGATGGACACTGTATTGAACGTGGGGATTCGAAACGTCCGACGCCGTATAAACGTGTTTGAATGCACTGCCCAAAGGCTGAGGTGCTGTCGCCCCTTTGTTCACGATGATGACTTCGACCCCTTCGATCCGTTTTGAAAGGCCGACAGAACCACAGGTTTCCCCGTTTTTCGCCCAATTGACCCAGCCGTAATCCTGGACATAGGCGCAGTAGTAAATATCGTATTTACTGGCGTCTGTTCCTGTCAAGTTAATTTTAAAGGCTTCAAGCCGCAGGCTCTGACCGATCGTCCCAGCGAGTTCTCCATTGCTTTTAGCGCTTTGCCAGCCGATATTTTGAACATGAGCGGAATACGAGACACCGAGGGTCGACGTATCCTGACCTGTTTTAATCGAAAGGCCTTCCAGCCGCAGGTCCTGACCGATGGTGCCGGCCACCTGACCGCCGCTTACCGCATTGAGGGTGCCTTTATTTTGAACATGAGCCTGCACTTTTAATGACGTATTTACGTCACTGCTGTAATTTTGAGGTGTTCCGATACTGATGGTAAATTTCTGCCCTGCCGTATTATTCTGCTGGTACAGCTGGACATTGGTGCCATCCGTCGTGATATTGCCGCCGGCTACATCCATAACCTTTGTACTCGAGCAGGCTGGCTGCAGGGTGTAGGTTCCGTCCGATTCCAAATTTAGCGTCCATTTTTGGGCATCCGAATCATTTTCGTCGTACACTTGAATATTGGTGCCGTTTTTGTCGCTGGCGCCATTGACGTCCAGTGCTTTCTGTGCCCCCTTGTTTAATATTTTGTACTGGCCGTTTCCGATTGGAATAAATTCCCAGTATTGATCCTGACTATACTGATTTTTTTCAAGAATAATCACGTTGTTAACATTTCTTGAAACTGCCT
This sequence comes from uncultured Eubacteriaceae bacterium, assembly GCA_945867155.1. GTDB lineage: Bacteria > Bacillota > Clostridia > Eubacteriales > Eubacteriaceae > Pseudoramibacter. Next base: position 191,686 of record CAMBHL010000003.1, read on the forward strand.
TGTCTCCCACCAAAATCTGAGCCGTAAAACTATCCTGAGGCAAATCTGCCGCTTTCACTGTTCCTGTTGCAAACAGCATTGCAAACAAGAAAATGCTCAAAAAAGAAAAAAGACCTATTATCGAACTGTACGCTATGCGTTTTATTCCGCTCATGTAACCATCCTTTCGAAAAAAATCATTCACTTTTAATTATAACGAAAATTTTAGGATAGTAAAGCTCCTTTCCAATTTCTTAAACCTTTTTATTCTTGAAATATAAAGTGAGCATGTGTAAAATAAAAACATTATCAAGGAGTTATTTATGAAAAAGAATATTAAAACCCTTTATTTAAACCATAAAGAAATTGTCAATTACCTGATCGTCGGCGTTCTTACGACTCTTATCAGCCTGGCCGTTTATTATTTTTGTGTTTCCACTTTCTTGAATCCCAGAAATGCCTTTCAGCTTCAGGCAGCCAACGTCATCTCCTGGATTATTTCTGTTCTTTTTGCTTACTTCACCAATCGTAAGTACGTTTTTGAAAGCAAAAATCCCCATATCCTCAAAGAAGCCTCTGCCTTTTTCTTAGCCAGAGTCAGCACACTTCTGATGGATATGGGAATCATGTTTTTATGTGTAACTTTAATGGGCATGAACGATAAAATTGCCAAGCTCATTTCTCAAGTCGTCGTTATCGTAAGCAATTATGTTTTCAGTAAATTGTTCGTCTTTAAAAAAGGACAGACAAAACATTAATAAATTCTTCCTTATTATTTTTTTTACTAATTTTTAAAATAAATCAAAGGATCTTTGTTGGTCTGGTTTTTTAATTCGAAAAATACGGCATAATACTCTTGACTGCAAAGACAAAACGGTTCCTGATGTAGCCCAAACAATTTTTAAAAATACAACAAAATAATTTTGAACTCTTGTTTTGAATATAGGCGTATATTTAACTACTTTCCACCACACCGGCCAGATATAGCATTGTTCAAGCGAATGAAAACACAAAAAAACCAGCGAATAGCGTCCGAAAAAATCCAACAATGCTGAAAATGGATTCCTTATATGCCGTGCACAATGTGTCGCAATATAAATAATTAAATAACTTCCAGCACAACTTCCTATTATTGTAGGAAGAAGATCAGCATAGAAAGTCCCACCCATATCAAGTGTCATAACAAAAAGTGTATTTTTCCTTGAAAGGAACCAGATAAATAATGCCAGCACTGCTTTTTGCCAATTCATTTCGTCCAGCCAATGATGCTTTTTGCACAAAAAACCAATATGAAGAAATAAAGTTGCACATAAAGCAGGTTGCAAACTGAGCGGAAAAACACCCAGATGGTGATGTGACCAAATACCAAAACAAAAGGCAGCAAGAACGAAGGAAGTGGTAAACGCTTCTTTTTGACTAAATAATAAATAAAACAGCTCCGAAAAGAAAAGCGCGAGCAAAAACCATAGCGGTCCAACCCCCACCATTTTATTAATGTCTTGAGAATACCCCAGCATGATCCGTATGAAACTATCTCTCAAAGACAAAGATACTGGGTAACTCCGATAATAAATCTGTTTGATGAGCATCATAAGAGCTAATAAAATAGAAGTAAACCAATAAGGAATAATTAAAGATTTAATTCTCTTTTTGATAAAATCATCAATTTTTCTCTTTTTAAAAAAATATCCACTAATCATAAAAAATAATGGCATATGGAAACTGTAAATGATTGGCTGCAGATGTTTCATTTCACCGACATGTCCAATCACAACCAGCAAAATTCCGATTCCCTTTGCAATATCTAAACGAATATCTCTTTGTTTACTCTGTCTTATTTTAGTTAATTCCATTTCTTTTTAACGCCTTTTGATAAAACGCCTCTAACTGCTTAATATTAAATTTCATATCATAACCATTTTCCTGAATAGCTTCAATCGGCGTCCTACGGTCATTTTTATCTTTCATCATAGTAACTGCTGCATTTACCCAATGATCGAGATCATTTTCCTCTATGCCCAGGAATTGAACATTTCCAGAAATATCTGCCTGACGGCTGACTTGATCCGAAACCAAACACTTCAAACCCGCCGCCTGTGCCTCAATCAAAGAAACAGGCAGGCCTTCAAAATGAGAAGGCATAAAAAAGACATCCATCGCCTGCAGAAGCTGAGGCACATCGGAACGCTTGCCTAAAAACAGCACACTGTCTTCCAATTTTAACTGACGCACCAACTCCTGCATTTTTTCAAAATATTCCCCAATGCCAATGAGCATTAATTTGGTGTTGGCATTTTTTTGGTGCAGACGTTCAAAAGCATGAATGAGAAAGACGTGATTTTTCTGATAGTCAAACCGTCCCACATGTCCCACGACGAATTGATCTTCAAGATGATATTCAGTCCTTAGCTTTTGCCGCACCTCCGGATTATACTGATATTTTTCAACATCGATAGCATTTTTGAAAGTAAAATATTCCGGCGTACGGCACAGCTTTTTGCCGAAGAGCCATTCTCCCGCTTCTTCAGAACACCCGATATAATGGGTCGCCACGCGACGAATCTGCTTTCTTTCTTTTTCTAAATAAAGATAATGCAATAAATCTTTAAGGCCATGAATTTCCAGCTGATGCCAGGTATTGTGGCTGTGAGCCACCCGAACCGGCACGCCGTACTTTTTGGCAATCTTTAAGACCTCAGCTCCCAAAGCATTCATATGCGTATGGACAATATCGTAATGATGAGACTTAAAAAAAACTTCCAGTGATTTTCTACTCTGAAACAATCCACTTTTAAGTGGTGTATAATAATAAATACTCGCTCCCTTTTTTCTTAAATATCTTGAAGCTTCTGTTTTATCTTCATTTTGTGTATCATGCATAAGTAAAAAATCAATATGAAACCTTTCCTGATCAATATTGTCAAAAATATTAAGCATAACACTTTCTGTCCCACCTTTTATTAATAGCTGATTAAATACAAATAATATTTTGACCATATTGCTCCTTTTTCATAATTAAGAAGATGATAATTAACAATCTTAGATAACCATTATTCGATCTTTTAAAGCTTTCAATAATTCTGGATCTCTCACAAAATCAAACTTTCTTGCAAATAAACATCCACTTTTCATCAACATAGGAACATCTTCGATAGTGTAAATATAAGGATATCCCCTCGTCCAATCAATCGCACGGCAAACATCAAAATAAGTATCCTGAATATAGGGATGTTTCTCACTGCGATTAGCCACATAGCGTTTAAAACAATCTACGCTATTCAAAAAAACCGTCTGTAGAAAGATTTCATCAACACAAAATCCATCTTTAAAATATTTTTTAATAAATGTTCTTTGAGATAAAACATATCGTGCAAAAGTATCGGTGATATCAAACCATTGGGAGCCAATTCCATATTGTATTTTGCCGTCTATGCGGCTAACACCGGCAATTTTTTGAAAAACTATGCCTAGTTTTCTCACGATTCTACCCAAAAAATTATCACGGCCCATTTTATTTTGAAAGGGATAGTAATATTTCACCCGATTAGTAATCAAATCAGGATTGTTGTCAATACTAATGAATTCTTCTCCGGCATGTTGATCATAGAAAGACAAAATTTCGTCAATCGGTTTTAATGGAAAATCCTGGCCACTTAAAAAATGATAATATTCGTAATGACCTTTACTCGTAGCCGCTTCAATCAAAATGAGTTCAGCACAAATTAATGTGTCTCCGCCCCAAGAAGCGGAAATACGTTCAGTAAAGAACAAATTTCCTTTACTGATATAATTTTTTAAGCATAAAAATTCTTCTTCGCATTTTTTATCAATTAACACAAAAAAATCACATCTAGGATGGTCCAATGCAAAAAGCATTTCGCCAACCTGATGCATATTTTTATGGGCTAAAATCAAAAAAGCATGCTTTTTTTCTATTTGATCACTCATAATTTATTTTTATAGAATTTTTATCCATTAAAACTTAAACGTATCCTTGATCCCCATCCATTTCTGGTCTTTGTCGGACAAATTGAGAGGTGTGCCGTCGCTCAAGATGTAACCGTCTGCGCTGCAGCTACCCTGGTATTCGCCGACCACCTGGGGCCATTCGATGCCGATTTCCGGATCGTTCCAAGCCATGCCGCCTTCATCGTTGGGATGCCAGAAATCATTAACTTTGTAGCAGAATTCTGCGACATCTGACAGCACAAGGAAACCATGGGCGAAGCCTTCGGGAATCAAGAACTGCTTTTTATTTTCTTCGGTCAGTTCAACCCCATACCATTTGCCGTAAGTCTTCGAATCTGCACGCAGATCGACGGCCACGTCAAAAACGTCGCCGCGAATGGCGCGCACCAGTTTGCACTGAGGGTAATGTTTTTGAAAATGCAGTCCCCGGAGCACGCCCTTGGTTGACATCGACTGGTTGTCCTGCACAAAGTCGATATCAAATCCGGCTTCTTTCATGTCATTCTGATTGTAAGTTTCCATAAAATAACCCCGTTCATCGCCGTGAACGGCGGGTTCTATAATGCACAGGCCTTCAATGCCGCCGACGTTTTTTTCAACTTTAATCTGTCCCATTTTGCGCTCCTTTTTCTATTTCTATTCCTGACAATCTTTTAAAATTTTAAGATAACGGCTCAAAGCGTCTGTCCAGTCCGGCAGCGGTTTAAAACCATTCGCTGCGAGTTTCAACTTGTCCAACCGGCTGTTAAAGGGCCGCTTTGCTTTAGAAAGGCCATATTCTTCCGTCGTCACTGGCGTGACTTTTGTCGTATAGCCCGTCTGACGGTAAATTTCCTTCGTGAAATCGTACCACGAAATGTAGCCGGTCTTGGTGCCAAAACCGTTGTCTTCCGCAAGTTCGCTGTTCGTCGCATGATAGGTGCCGTAGCGGTCGGTTTCAATCATGTCGACCAGCAGCCGTGCGAGATCGTACGTATAAGTCGGTGTGCCGATTTGATCGTTGACGACCCGGACTTCGTCGTGGGTTTTGCCGACTTTCAGCATAGTCTTGATGAAATTATGGCCGTTGATGCCGAACACCCAGGCAATCCGGACGATAAAATATTTTGTCAAGTATTTTCGAACCGCTTCTTCCCCGGCCAGCTTTGTCTGCCCGTAAACATTGAGGGGCTTGAAATCCTTCTGATCCGGCTGCCACGGTGTGGTGCCCTGACCATCGAACACATAGTCCGTGCTCAGATAAACCATTTTGGCACCCACATCCGCGCAGGCTTTGGCAATATTTTCAGTACCGGTGACGTTGACCGCTTCAACTTTTGCGCGGTTTTCTTCGTCTTCCGCCGCGTCCACTGCTGTCCAAGCGGCACAGTGCACCACCACATCGGGCTGCAAATCTTGAATGACGCGGCTGACCTGGGCCGAATTCGTAATATCCAGACTGACGTAGGGCATGTTCGCCACAGGACTGCCGTCATCCATTCCGGTATACTGCTCAGCCAAATCGGAGCTGATACCTTCATAGCCCCTCTTGGCGAGCTCGTTCATTACATCGTGGCCGAGCTGTCCTGCGACGCCTGTTACTAAAACTTTCATCGTTTCCTCTTTTATTTTCTAAATACAATTTCAAAAATATCTTTGAAATAACTTTTTTTATAATCAAATAAATATCGGCGGTATTGATTAAAAGCAAAAATCTGAGATAATTGCCGGTGTTCTAAAAATTCAATTCTTTTCCTTAAAAAATGAGTATAGCCTTTTATATCAAGGGGATAGCTTTTTTCTTCAATTTGGTAGCGTTCCATCAGCGTGTTCATGAGCTCCAGCTGCCTGTGATATTTTTTGATATCGCTGAGATACCGCTCTTTGGTATTTTTCATGACTTCTTTTGTCTTTGCCGTACTGGAAACGGGCATACCGCCCAGTGCATTACTGGCCTGGCGATACTTCATCAAAGATTTGGGAATGGGTACAATTTCGCCGATCGTTAATGACACAAGCGCCAGCCATTCATCGTGGAAATCACCATAAAACGGCGCAGCCTTTTCATAGACTTGTTTCTTAAAGGCACAGGCACTGCCCTGCACCACATTGCTCGCATACAATCTTTTATAATCATGATTGAGAAACAGCCTATAATCAAATTCTAATGTATTCTTCCAAAAAGAAGGATACAGCGGTTTGAGATCCTGATCGACCAGCGCCGCATCGTGAAAGACCATCGCCGCTTCCGGATGCTCTTCAAAAGCATGCATCATGACTTCAATCTTCTCCCGATGCCAGACATCATCCTGATCACTTAAAAAAATGATATCGCCATGACACAGACCAATCGCTTTTTCAAAATTTTTGACAAAGCCCAAATTTTGCGCATTCCGTTCAATGTGCACCGTCCCCGGCCAATCCGCCAGGCACTTATCGGCAATACCCATTGTATCGTCTGACGATCCGTCATCGCAAATGACAATCTCATCGGGCAGGCAGGTCTGACCCGTGATGCTGTTCAGCTGTTCTTCAAGAAAACGGCTGCCATTGTACGTACACATCGCAACCGAAATGGTTTTTTTCTTATCGGTTTCCATACATCTGCTGATAATAATTCTGATATTCCCCGTCGATAATCGGCTGCCACCAGTCTTCGTGATTCAGGTACCAGTCGATTGTCTTTTTAATGCCATCTGCGAATTTCGTTTCCGGCAGCCATCCCAATTCACGGTGAATCTTCGCTGGATCGATAGCATAGCGCCGGTCATGGCCCTTGCGGTCGGTGACATGTTCGATCAGGCTTTCCGGTTTGCCCAGCGCTTTGCAGATGAGCTTGACGATGTCGATATTGGCCATTTCGTTGTGGCCGCCAACGTTGTAAATTTCGCCAACTTTGCCTTTGTGGATGATGAGATCGATAGCCCGGCAGTGATCTTCGACGTAGAGCCAGTCTCTAACATTTTTGCCGTCGCCGTAAACCGGCAGTTTTTCGTCGTGAAGGGCGTTGATGATCATCAGCGGAATGAGTTTTTCCGGAAAATGATACGGCCCGTAGTTGTTAGAGCATCTGGAGATGGTCACGGGCAGACCGTAGGTTCTGTGATAAGCCAAGACGAGCAAATCGGCCGACGCTTTAGAAGCCGAGTAAGGGCTCGACGTGTGAATCGGCGTTTCTTCTGTGAACATCAGATCCGGCCGATCGAGGGGCAGATCTCCGTACACTTCATCGGTAGAAACCTGGTGATAACGGGTAATGCCGTATTTCCGGCAGGCGTCCATCAAAACCGACGTGCCGAGGATGTTCGTCTTTAAGAAAATCGACGGGTCTTCGATGGATCGGTCTACATGAGATTCCGCCGCGAAATTGACCACGACGTCCGGTTTTTCTTCTTCAAACAGCGCGTAAACCGTCGGACGGTCGCAGATATCCGCCTTGACAAATTTAAAATTCGGCGCATCGAGAATGTCTTTTAATGTCGACAAATTGCCGGCATAAGTCAATTTGTCGAGACAAATGATCTGGTCTTCCGGATGGGCGGAACGCCAATGAAAAATAAAGTTGCTGCCAATAAAACCGGCCCCGCCGGTGACAATAAGTTTCATGCTTTCTCCTTAATATTTTATCTGTCCGTCAGCGACGCGCTTCAAGTGCGCACCGTAGGGACTCTTCCCGTATTTTTCTGCCGATTCCCGCAGCTGGGCTTCATCGATCCAATGATTGATGTAAGCAATTTCTTCTGGTGCTGAAATCGCGATGCCCTGGCGCTTTTCGATGGTGCGTACAAAATCAGCTGCATCGACTAAGCTGTCCATGGTACCTGTATCGAGCCAGGCGTAACCACGCCCCAAAAGCTTCACGTTGAGGGCGTCCGCGTTTAAATACATTTCGTTGAGTGTTGTGATTTCCAGTTCTCCCCGTGCCGAAGGCTGCACTTTTTCAGCCCGCGCACTAACCCCGGACGGATAGAAGTAAAGCCCAGTTACCGCGTAATTGGATTTCGGCTGTTCTGGTTTTTCTTCGATGGAAAGTACCTTGCCGTCTGCATCAAAATCCACGACGCCGAAACGTTCGGGATCTGAAACGTAATAACCGAAAACCGTCGCCTTGCCCTGTTCGGCGTCTTTTACAGCAGCCCGAAGCAAAGTTCCAAAACCGTTGCCATAAAAAATATTGTCGCCGAGCACCATGGCACAGGGTTCATCACCAATGAATTCCTTGCCTAAAATAAAGGCCTGGGCCAGTCCGTCCGGTGACGGCTGGACTTTGTAAGACAGTGTGATGCCAAATTGGCTGCCATCTCCAAGCAAAGCTTCAAAACGCGGCGTATCTTCCGGGGTTGAAATAATCAAAATATCCCGGATGCCCGCCAGCATCAATGTCGACAGCGGGTAATAAATCATCGGTTTATCGTAAACTGGCAGTAATTGTTTGGAAGTGACCGTCGTCAGTGGATACAACCGTGTGCCGGACCCTCCTGCCAAAATTATTCCTTTCACTGTAAACTCCTTTAAATCATTCTTTAATAGTATATACAGAATTTAAATGGTTTTCAAGTTGAACCCACCCCATAAAGCAAAAAAGGGCCGCATTCATGCCCTTTTTGATGTCTTAGATTTGTTTTGCGTACAGGCGTTTCGCTGTATCCTCTACTTTCAGATCCACCCGGGTCATCGCCGTTCCGATGACGTTTCCTCCAGCATTTTGCAATTGAAGCAATGCCTGTTTGACCTCATCCTGAGCCGATGCGTACTGTCGGATACACAGCAGAACGCCGTCCACTGCTCCTGCCATCAGCAGTGTATCTGAAAAACTCACTGGCGCCGAATCGATGATCACCCAGTCATAATCGCCCTTCAGCTCACTTAAAATTTTTGTTAATGAATCAAGGCTGATATCATCAGAAGTAAAGTCTGCCGAAGTGCCTTTTGGCAAAACCTTTAAAGCATCGTATTTTTCAGCAGAAACGACTGCCGGCACCAAATCAGTTTCCCCTTTTAAAAGATTAATCAAACCTGCTTGTTCTTTCGGAAGATTCAGGCGCTCTGCGACGTTCCCCGTTCTAAAATTGCCGTCCACGAGAACCACTTTCTGACCAGCTTGTTTTAAACTCAGCGCCAAATTGATCGCCGTCGTCGTTTTGCCTTCCCCTGCAACAGCTGATGTCACTAAAAGCGTCTTGATTCCCTGTTTCTGCTGGAGCGTCAGAAGATTCGAACGCAGAACGCGGTAAGCTTCAACGATCGTTTCCGATTGAATGTCCGGCAATAAAATATGATCGTTTCTGTCCTTTTGTTTTCCCGCAATCATGAAATTCATTTCTGGCTATCCTTTCTTTTGGCGTCAACCACTGCTGCACTTTCTTCTGTCGGAATAATGCCCAATACAGGCAAATCTAAAGCTTCTGTAATTTCGCTGCTACGCTTAAATGAACGATCGTACAGCCAGGCAAAAACCACGATCAAAAGTGAAATTAAAAGCCCGGCAATGCCCCAGGTTAGTGTAATTTTCTTATAATGGGGTGCGGTCTGCATGAGAGAAGTCTGATTGTGACCGTATGATTTAACAGATTCCACATTCCTCAGCGTCAATAACTGTTTTTGTAAATGAATACTGAGATAATTTGCTGTTTTCCGGCACTGTGCTGCGTCATCACCACCTACGGTCAGCCAATACGTGTGAGATGTAGACTTATCCACATCTTCTTTATTTCCGTGAATAGAAACATCATTTATCAACTGACCAACCGAAGTTGATAATTTTAAATCTTCTTTTGTCTGTCTTAACAAGCGATTAGAACGCAGCATTTCTTGGTATTGATCTTCGTCTGACGTTGCTGACGTTGCCGTCTTCGTCGTTACCACAATAGAAGTTGTCGCTGAAAAAGTCTTTTTCATGACATAATGTGAAAAAGCATATCCTATGCCTGTACAAATAATCGTAAAAGCTAATACAAAGATAATATTATTTTTTATTAGTCGAAATAAATCCTTTAAGTTAATCTTAGACACAATAATCCTCTCATTTTTCGTTGTGTAAAATGCGATGTAATTTATCAGAAACTTTTTTAAAAAAGGATCTATTATCTACGAGATAAACTGGTAATTCTTTTACTCTCAAATGATGATGATGAACCCAAACATTCAACAGACGTTCTGAAACAAAACCAAACATCCGTTGATTATAAGCATCATATTGACTAAGATCTATCTTCTTTTCCAATTCAAACAATATAGAAAAAAGCCATTCGCAATATTGATCAAAAATAGCCTTATTTGAAATCATCATGTTAAAACAAAACCCAGTTGTTTGTTTTTCAAACCATTTATAGTCTTCTAAATATTCTGGTTTATCATTTTTAATTATTTTTTTACATTGATTCCAAACATTAATGTCATGATTTTTACAAAAATGCTCTTTTGCAGTCATACCATCATATACGTCTGGATTTCTGATCGTTGCAATAATATCATAATTTTGCAAAATTTTTTGGACTTGCTCTTGCTGATCAATAATATGTGATTTTTTAAAGGTCTCTGAAGTAGTAAAATATCTGCGATAATGACAAATCCCAACAATATCTTCCTTTGATCTTTTCCAAATCCAATACACTCCAGTCAGTTCACAATAATTTTTATTCTTGGAAGAGATGTTTCCAGGGAAATCATTATCTCTTAGGTAATCTTTATCACCTTGATTATTATCTGCTCCGACTAGCAAAGTTTTATACAACTTAGACTTTACAATTGGCTTAAAGTTTTTATGTGTGATCACATAAATCATCATCTATTTATCCTTTTATTTTTCTATCCTTAAATCAACGAATAATACATACTGAGTTCATTATAAATATCATCTATTTTTTCAACATGATGTGTCATATCAAAATCAAAAGATAAATTTTGTATTTTCTGAATGACGTTAAGATAATTTTTCGTTTTTAATAAATAATCAATTTTTTTTGAAAGATCTTTTGCATCTCGATAATCAAATATTAATTGAGAATCAATTTTATTAATTATACTTTTGCCACCTACAAGATTAGAGCAAATGACTGGGATTCCTCTAGCCAATGCTTCAATGACAATAAATCCAAAAGTTTCTGGCATCTGGCTAGGAACCACCAATATATCTACATTTTTCCAAACCGTTTTTGCCTGATCAGCAGTAAAATAGCCTTCATAATGACGATGGCTATTACTGGACTGGTTTTCAGGATAATACCCTTCCCCGTAAAACCAAGCTTCCCATAGACTCGATACGTTTTCTTCTAATAAATCCAACGCTTTTTCAAAGACAAAATACCCTTTGTCTTTGCGGCATCCGCCCATATAGGCAATATTAAATGTATTTTTATTAAACTCCGGCCTTGTCTGGGGAATAATTCCAGCATGGGTAATCGGAAGATAGACATAGTTTGCATCTGGAAAGGCTTTTTTATAAATTTCCATGGTCATGGGGCTGTTTCCCATAATACAGTCAAAATACGAAAAGATTTTTTGATAATATTGTCCCAACGCTTCAAATTTACGCACTATTTCTTCTGACACCTGTACGGGCTCTGATTGTACTTCTTCTCCATGATCGTGACGTTTAACCAGCTGATGCTTCAGTTTGTTGATGAAGGCATTGTTTTTATGTTCCTGATAAAAATAACTCTGATATACCGCCTGCATTTTTGCGCTCATGCCTGAATGAAAATTGCAAACCGCACATTTATGAGGTGTGCTTTCAGTGCAAAGCATATTGTCGCGGGTGTAAAGTACACATCGAAAACAAAGGGGGTAATAATCGTGGGTCGTAAACACCATTTTGATACCCATTTGCTTGGCACATTGAAAAAATTCTAAATGAATGCCCTGAATGCTGTGCACGTGAATGATATCCGGCTGATAATGCGTTAAAAAACGCTGATAGCCGCTGGGATCAACCCTTTTCATGTATCGTTCTGGGTCGTCGATGCCGCGGTTCACAGCAACAGGAAGCGCATTAACGACAATAAATTTATCCTCGCCTTTGGATTTAACTTTGACTTGATGGCCTTTTCTCTCACCGACAGGAAACATGACTTTCGCATCATGGCCTTGGCGTTTCTGCTCCAGTAGCAAATCTTTGCAGTACTGGTTGAGACCGCCTTTATGGGTAAAAGGATCTGCCAAACAAATGTGTAGTATCTTCATCTTCTATTCGCAAAAAATCTTTCTGTATTGATCCGCAATAAACGGCCAACTGTAAGCGTCCTGGATGCGCTTTTTTGCCTTTTCGCCGTATGCATCCAAAACCTGTTGATCCAACTGATCTGCACGGTCAATTAAACTCGCCAGATTGCCTGGTTTCTTCGTCCAGTAAAGGGCAGCGTCTTCACCCACTTCTTCATTAAAACCGACTTTCAGCAGTAAATTTAGTTTTGTGCTGCCAAGGGCTTCCAGCAAACTGGGATTGGTCCCACCGACTTCATGCCCGTGGAAATAGCCGTAGGCATTTTCCCGGATCTTCTTCAATAATTCCGAATCGTACACTGTACCGACGAATTTGATTCGGCGGTCTCGTCTAAAGAACAATTTATTCTGCAGTTCATCCAGCAAGGCGTCGTTTGTGGTCGCGATGATGGCAAAATCCTTTTTCGTGTGGGATTTCATAAATTCGGCGATCATGGTTTCGTAGTTGTTTTCCGGGACAAAACGGCCCACCACGAGATAATACTCATGCGCTTTTAATTTATGCTGCTGCAGCCAATTCGTAAATTTTGGATCGTCATCTTTGAGTAAAGACGGCTTTGTTTCGGAGCCATAAGCAATGAACGTCGTCTTTGGATTGTAATCCGCATAAGTTTCTTGAATGTATTTTTCGATGTTCTTGCTGTCACAGACCAATAAATCCGCATGCTTGACCATGAGTTTTTCCGAATATTTCCAGTATTTGCGAACCGGTTTGCTCCATTTTGCGCGCATCCATTCGTGACCGTCTGGATTGACAAAAACTTTTCCGCCCAATTGGTGAATACGCCGCACGTATTTGGAAAAAAAGGGGCCAATTCGGCACGCGAGAACATAGACGATCGGTTTTTCAATCTGATGAGCCTGAATATATTGACAACACCATTTCAAAGCGCGGACGTCATACAGAATCGCCCGTGCCGAGCCGATATTCGACGTCTTGACATTAAAGCATGTCGCATTGTGATACTTAAAAACGGGCTGTTCTTCGTTCAAATCATCCCGGCACGCGACATAATAATGGAGATTTTGATTATCTTGATGATACTCAGTAAGCTTATCTACAAAAGTTTCGTAACCGCCATAATGTCCTGGGATGCCCTTACAGCCTACGATAAAAATGTGTTGCATGTTTCCGTTATCCTTTTCGTTCTTTTCCAAACAAAACGCTCCCACCATTGATTGACAGGAAGCACGTCAGCGTAAAATATTATGAGTAAAAATGTATTGTAATACGGCAATAAGATCAAGTCATCCACCACCGCGTGAATGGCTAAAACCGATAAAATCACCAATAGACTGTATTTTTTCTGATGCAACAGCCGATAAGCAGCAACTGTGAATATCGTTAGCAGGAGAGCGCTGAAAACCACGCCGTATTCTAATAAGAAACGAACGTAGAGACAATCTAAATAGAAATATTCTCCCCGGCCACGAAGACCGCTGCCGCTGAGCCCATTGCCAAGCATGGCAATATTCTGACCAAAAGCACTGAAACCATAGCGCTTAAAGCCTAAACGTCCCATTCGCAGACGGCCGCCCAAAGCGGTATCGATTTTTGCCATCCAAGAAATGTGGGGATTGTACCCAAAGGACAACGCAATGCTGAAAACCGCGCAAAGGATAAACAGCCAGGGCAAGACCGCCGCAATTTTAGAAAATACTTTATGGAATGCCTTCGGCCATTTTTGACGGTACCGCACCACAAAAATGCCCAAAATCATCAGTGCATTGAGAATAAAGTTGAGCCGGGCGTCGCAGAGCTTGTAAAAAAGATAAGCCAGGGCCAAGCCTAAAACAAGTTCGCTCCAGTGCAGCCGGTCTTTCCGCAGATAATAGTACAGCGCTTCAATATTAAACAACACCGTCGGCGGGAATAGGCAATACAAAAAGCCAAGATAATGCCGGGTTACGCCGGGATGGGTCACGGTATCGAGATAATCCGGAATCTTGCCAGTCACACTGCTCAAAACGATAAACAAGAACAGCACAGTACTTAAAAATAAAGCCCACCGCGCAATTTTCTTAAATTCAATGTGCCGGGCCCCGAAAGCGAAGAGCAGAATCCACAATAACGGGCGTCCCCAAACATCGCTGCTTAAATAAAACGTCGCCAGCATCACGACCGCGATCAATGCGATGCCGAGCCAATCGGAAAGCGTATAATGAAAATCAGTTAATTCCGCGATAATGAGCAGCGCAAAGCTGAACTTCATGACCATTTCGTAGAAACTGCCGACGTAATTTTGATAGAACGACACGCACAATATAAAATATATCATGTACAAACTCAGGGCCAGCAAATAGAAAAAGACCCGCATGTCGATCTCTGGATATTGAATTTTAACGGATTGTTTGATGGTTTCTCGTTGATTCATCTTATAGTTTTATTTTTATTAGTAAGGATTATCAAAAGTCAGCACGCTGCCGACAACTGAAACGTGATTTTGCTGATAATTGGCCAGAAGTGAGCGGGTCGCCTGGCGTGTGGCGTCCAGTTTTCGGACGACGAGCAGAACGCCATCGACGATCTGAGACAAGGCCAAGGCGTCAGCACTCTGGTCTGCCGGCGGTGTATCGATCAGAATCCAATCGTAAGGCAGTTCTGACAATTCCCGTTTGAACCGCATCAGGGCGTCCTGAGGAAATTGTAACGCGTCTGATGGTTTAGCTAAGATAAAATCAAAAGGATGGGATACCCGCCTTTCGATACATTGTGAAATATCCGCCTGACGGTCGAAGAAAGCATTGAAGGATTTCTCGCTGCTGCAGTGCAGCCGCTTTTCAAGCTGCGGCTTCCGACAGTCGGCTTCGATCAACAGCACACGCTGGTGCAAAGCGCTTAAAGTTTCGGCCATATTGAGGGCCGCCGTCGTCGTTCCCTGCCCAGCTTTCGGTCCGTTTAGCAAAAGCACCTTCGGCCGTTTGGCTTCAGCCATCGATAAAGTGAGTATATTATAACACAAACGCCGGTAAGATTCCCGGTAAGCCGTATCTTGGATCTGACCCAACGACGCATTTTTCACCGGGCGGTCCTTGCCCCATTTAAATAATCCCATCGCGTTTCCTCCTATTTTTGCTTTCTCTTAGACGCTGTCGGAATATCCCCTAAGACCGGCACTTCAAGATGTTCTTCCAACTGCCGCACATTGCGGTAATGAGAATCGCCGAGCACCCGAATGCAGAGATAGCCAGCGCTGAGCACCAGTCCCAGCAGCGCACCGGCTGCCGCATATTTTTTAGCCGGCGAATGAACATCGCGGCTGACCGTATAGCGCTGGGTCCGAATCGAATCTACGGTATTAAGGTTTTGAATCGGGATATTCAGCACCGCTTTCCGGCCGACCTGCATGACTTTTTTGACGGTTTTTCTGCTGCTGCCTTCGTAGTTCAGCGTCAGCACGTGGGTGTAGGCGTTATTGTTGTCACCGTGTGCAGAGGACACATGGAAATCCGCCAGCTGAGACGTTTTGACTGAACCCAGAGTCACTTTTTCCTTGTAGTAGTACGTTGGATCCTGAATCAGCGTTTCGATGCTGTCGGCCTGGGAGTCGGCGTCAACCCCAGGCTGATTTGGACCATAGGGTGCGTTGACAACAAAATCGAGTTTTCCGGTATAGGTCACTTTCGTTCTGGCCCGACCTGCGCCGAAGCCCACCATGGCGAAAATCACAGCAAACGCGAGAATCACCAGCCAGTTGCGGCCGAGAATCCACCACAGCGTTCGGGCTTCCAAAGTCACCGCATCATCATACTTTTTCTGAATAGCTGCGTTCATTTTTTCTCCTTTATTGTTTCGATTTGTTTCGGACGCTGCCGAGTTTACTGCGAACCGTCCCGACCATTTCGAGCATCATCGGTTCTTTTGTGAACGTCAAAACCAGCACGTAAACGCCCATGAACAGGATCACAGAAATCACCAGCACGAAAAAGACGTGAAGGCCGAGGCGCTTGACCCAGAGAGAAGCCAGCGTCGCAAGTCCCAGAGCAAGGACAATTTTGCCATAGGGCAGCTTTTTGAAAATACCCGAGACCTGATCTCTCAGCACGTGATACTGGACCACGAGCACGACGAATTCCGCGGCCAAGGTTCCAATCGAAGCGCCTGTCGAACCCAGTTTAGGAATTAAAAACCAGTTGATGACAAAATCGACAATGGCGCCGGCGATTTCTGAGTATAAAACGTATTTCTCTTTGCCCAGGGGCACGAGAATCTGAAGCCCCAGAATATTGGTAAGGCCGATAAAAAGGATCGTCGGCTGAATCCACTGCATCGGCAGCACGGCCCCGCCGTAGGCCGGCCCCGACAGCAGACGGATGCCTTCTTTGGCAAATAATATAAAATACAAAACCAGCGGACAGGCGATGTCTAAAACAAAATTCAAGGCTTTGGATGAGATCCGGCGTAAGTCTTCGTAATCGCCTTGTTCGACGTAGTAGGACGCTCGGGGCAATAACACTGCACCTAAAGACGTGACAATACTCACGAGAATCGTCTTGATTTTCACGGCCGCGTTGTAATAACCCACTTCGGTGTTGTTTTTCATAAAGCCGAGCATGACCGTGTCCAAATTCGTGTAGACTGTCGTCGCCACGGACATCGCGAAAAAGACGAGAATCGGCTTGAGGTGGCGCCAGATGCAGTAGCCCCCGACCGGATGCATGTAAATGTGCTTCCGGGCGTTGATCAGATTCAGAACATTAGAAGCCGAAGCGGCAAAAATCGAAATGCCCCCGTAAATCACGTAATCGCTTTTGTGGTGAATGAACAGGAACATGGCCACCAACGCGATAAATTTGAACACGATGGAACGCACCGTGATGTACGTGTATTCTTCGAGGCCTTGGTACATCCAGTCGATCCCCACGCACGTGAAGATGATGTTCAAGGAAACAACCAGATACAGCGTCCGGTCCGCCTGCAGCCTTGGAATAAAAGCGATGCAGAAAAACAAAATCACATAAGCCAAAATGTTCATCGTAAAATTGATGAAAAACAGCTCGTGGGTGACCCGGGTCAGTTTCATTTTGTCGTCCCGCACCTGGGCACACTTTCGAATTCCGTAGGTCGGAATCCCCAGCTGGGAAAACATCGTAAAATACGTGATGACTGAAATGGCAAAAGACACCCGTCCGGTCCCGGCCGGAAGGAGAATCCGGGAGACGTAGGGAAAGGTGATCAGCGGAAAGATGAACTGCGACATGGTCAGGATCGCGTTCATGATAAAGTTTTTCTTGATGGATTTTTGTTTGGGCATAAGTCACCTTTCTATTGCTGTTTCGCCTGCCGAGCGTGCCGGACGCTTTCAACCAACGGCCGTATCACAAGAAATGCAAGGATCAGCCAGAACGTATTCTGATAAACATTTAAAATCAAATCGTCGATGATGCCGTGAAGAGCCAGAACCCCGCCAATCATGAGCAGATAAGTATCGCCCTTTTGGTAAGCCCGCCACAGCGCCAGGGTCATCATCGCGATGAGCAGGGCTGTGAGCACCCAGCCGAAATTCTGAAGCATCTGGATATACATGCAGTCGACGTAATTGTAGACGCCATGGGTTTTGGACAAATCCCGATGTCCCTTGTCGTTTAGGGCATTGCCGCTCATCTTAATGGCTTCGCCAAAGAGCCGCACGCCGTGGCTTTGAAGAGAATCCTGGCCCAGTTCCAGACGATGTCCCAGTTTCAAATTTAATTTGGACTGCCAGGGCACGTTGTTCGAATAGACCAGCGTCGCCCCGACGCTTAAGATCATGCAAAACACAAACGCAAAGGCCAGCATGCGCCCGTGCCGCTTCGGCGCCTTTTTGCTTTTTCGGGCGTGCCGCCATTTGAGAGCCGCCGCGCCGAAGATCATGAGCAGGCACAGCATAACCGCGAGTCTGGCGTCAGTTAAGCTGAAAATAAGCAGATTGAGTACCGCAAAGGCAATAAGTCCGCGCCAAGACATCTGATCTTTTTTAAGCCAGATCGCCAACGCCGTGAGATTCGAGAGAAAAACCGACGGGTACAGCGCGTATTTAAACCCAAGGTAATGCCGCGTGCGCCCACCGCCTATCTCAACGTAATTTCGGATGATGCCGATGCCGCTGCAGACCACCGTGATGATGAAAAGCAGACTGCCGAGTTTCAAAGTAAAATCGGCGATTTTTCGAAATTCTACATCCCGCGCCGTAAACACAAAAATCATAATCCAGGTCACCGGATTTAAGATCAAATCGTGATTGTGACTCAAAAAAACGGCGGCAAGACACGCAAAAGTCACGGCGCCGACGATGACGCTGCGCCGGATATCGTCGACGGGAAAACATTCTTTTAAAATCAAAATAACCGCAACAGCAAAAAGCACCCATTTGTAGGCAATGCCGCCGTATTGAATCTGAAAAAAAGAAATATCCCACACTGAACCGATTAAGTACAGACCGTAAGCCAGAAAAAACAGAAAATCCTTCTGGGTCCACCGCCGGGTGTGCATTTGAAATACTGCTGGTTGATAGTTCATCTTGGTCCTTTTTTTACGCTCTGCGGTGGGCTGCAAAATACAATCGGTTCGTCACCCGCCTCCTGGCGTAGGTCAAGGTCTGACTGAAAGGGGTTTCGGTGTTCACGACTGGCAAGTGATCGGCTTTTAAATGTTGATGCATGACCCAGACGTTGAGGAGCCGCTCTCCGAGAAAACCGTACAATCGCCTGCGGTAAGGGTCGAGTTTGGAAAGATCGACGTCTTTTTCCAGCTCAAACAGAATCGAAAAGAGCCAACCGCAGTAGGCGTCAAACCATTCGGCTTTACAGAACAGCATGTTGAACAGGCAGCAGCGGTTGTCCGAGAAAAACTGGTCAAAATCTGAAAGGTACTGGGGATGAAGTTCCCCCACCACCTGGCGCAGGCGGTCAAAAATTTCCGGCGTGCAGCAGCGGATCATGATTTCATCTTTGGCGTTCTGCTTGAAATATTCGACGTAAGGCAGAATGATATCGCTGCCGTCCAGCCGATCAACTAAGGCTTGATAAGCATAAACGCTTTGGTACGTCCGTGCAAAATTGCTTTTGCCAAAATAACGGCGGTAATGCACGAGGCCTTTGTACGGATCGTTCGTGTTTTTCCAGATCCAGTACAAGCCGGTCAACTCGCAGAAATTCGGATTTTTTTCGGAGATCTGATCGCCGGTGCTGTCTTTTTGAAAATCCAAATGCAGTTCAGGATGAACGGCCGCTCCAACCTGAAGGGGGCAGTACCCGTCAAGCTGGGGCGGTTCGAAAGCTTTGTGCGACGCGATATAAATCAATGCACCCCTCCTGTGTACAAATCCAAAAACTGCTGAACCGTATACGCGATATCGTACCCCGCCTTGTTGAGTTTTGCATAGGTATCCTGCCGGGGCTGACTTGCCATCCGCTGGATCTGCTGCGCCCATACCGGCACTTCGTTCTCAGTAATGGGCAGATAACGGACCGTCTCAGTCAGTTTCGCCTCCCGGGTGATCTGGTCAGAAAATAGCACTGGCAGGCCTGCGGCCTGAGCTTCAACCCCGACGATCGGCAGACCTTCAAAATGGGAAGGCAACACAAAAACGTCCATGGCCTGAAGGAGTTTCGGCACCCGGCCGCTGGCACCGTAAAAAATCACAGCATCTTCAAGGCTCATCGCCTGCGCCTGAGCTTCAGTCTGAGTTTTGAGCTCCCCTTCTCCAACAAGCAGCAGTTTAGCCCGGGGTTCCAAAGCCTTAAAGGCTTTAAAAATTTTCAAAAGATAGCCATGGTTTTTTTGATAGGCAAAACGGCCCACATGGCCCACCACCACAGCATTTTCCAAATGAAGTTCGCTGCGGATATCGGATCGTGCTTTTGCATTATAGCGAAATTTTTTCAAGTCCACGCCATTGTGAATCAGCTGAACCTGAGCCGGAGTGATATTGGGATACATCCAGTCCCTGGCCAGATCTGAACACGCGACAAAGCGCGTGCCGTAATTTTTTAATTTAGTACGGAAGAAATAGTGCACCCTGCGTTTAAAGGCTTGATGAGCCCCGTCCACGCCGGCGGCGTGGGAGTGCATGATGATATGTCTCACACCAGCATCTTTCGCCGCTTTTGCCGCGACCCAGATTTTATTGGCCACGTCGGAATGAATGTGAACGTAGTCGTAGTCCTGCTCCGTCATCAGCTGTTTCAGCGCTTTGTAAATATGGCGCTGCTTGACGATTTTATTGCCGGGGCGTCCCACGTAATAAACCTGGGTGCCCATAGCGTTGAGGGTGTCGATATTGGCC
This sequence comes from uncultured Eubacteriaceae bacterium, assembly GCA_945867155.1. Classification (GTDB taxonomy): domain Bacteria; phylum Bacillota; class Clostridia; order Eubacteriales; family Eubacteriaceae; genus Pseudoramibacter. The sequence goes on from CAMBHL010000003.1 coordinate 212,100, forward strand.
TGCTTTTCAAAGGGTTCCTGACAGGCAATGTCGATGTGAAGATCTTCAGGCTTGTGTTCGATGACGTTTTTCACCAGACTGTAAACACCGCCGTGGCCGTTGTCGTCGACATTAACCTCCAGCACTTTCGTCATGATCCGCCTTCCCTTCTTCTAAATTTACGTATTCAATCTGTGGATGAAAATGAAAGCCTTTTTTAAAAGAGGTTTTGATCACCTTAAGCTTCTCTGATTTCGCTGTCTTCGCTTTAAACAGAACTTTCAGCAAATGGAAGGCCGTTCGGGCGTACAAATAGAGATAGCCTTTGAGACCCTCTCTCCGGTACAGCACCACTTCGTTGCGGTACATATAGCGGTAGCGCCACAGACGGTCCGGGCTGTCCTGTTCAATGCCGACTTTCTGGTTGCTGCCCATACGGTGCACCACACGGCTGGCCGGCACAGCGTAGCACGGCAGATGTCTGGAAATCCGTCTCGAATATTCGAGATCGTCTGACCAAATGAAAAAGTCCTGAATCGGCAAACCGTATTTGACAATCACGTCCGCCTTGACAAAAAACGACACAAAGGTCGCCATGATGACAGGGACTTGATCTTTCGTATAATCCTCTAACTTTTTGTGAAGGCCTGTGCGCTGACGGTTCATGTTGCAGATGCTGCCGTCGGTCCAGTACGCGATGCCGGACAAAAAGCCGTAACGTCCGTCCAGTCTGCGGTCGGCCTTGAGCAGTTCGGATAAAGCCAAGGGCGTCACATAGGTATCGTCGTCCATGAGCCAGGCGTAATCGTAACCCAGCTGAACGGCCTTTTCCGAGCCGACCCGGAATCCGCCGGCCCCGCCAATGTTCTCGCCCGTATTAAAATAATAAACCTGTTGGCGATCAATGAGGTCCTGAATCGCTTCTTTTGTGCCGTCGGTGCTGGCATTATCGATTAAAATGATGTCGCACTGTTCTTTTTCAAGCAACAGCAGATGCTCCAGGCACCCTTTCAGCATGTCTTTTCGGTTGTAGGTCACCACCACAGCGGCAACGGGATGTTTTCTCTGCCATTTCATCAGAAACTGCCCTCATACTTTCGGTGAAAAAATTTTGCCCGCAAAAAAGAAAAGCCTTTTTTTAGCCAGTTGGTCTTTTCCATGTTCGCGTAAGGCAGGGTTTTAATGTCGGAAGCCTTTAATCTGTCGGCCCGAACCTGATGGGCCAGCCAGACGTTGAAGATGATTTCTGCGATGCGACCGAAATACCGTCTTTGAAACGGACTGAGCTCAGCCATATCCACCCGCTGTTCCAGCTCACCTAAAATTTTAAACAGCCAGGTGCAGTATTCCCCGACTAAGGGACGGGCCATAATCATCATGTTGAACATGTACCCTGAAGATTGTTTCGTGATGCGGTCGAAATCTTCAAGATAATCCGGATAAAACTGCTCAATAATATCCCGGGTCGCATCCAGTTGAACCGCATAATGGGTGTGAGCGTAATGGGAATAAAGAGTTTCGATGTAGTAGCGCCGCTTCTTCGGCACAAAAACCTGATATTGTCCCAGCAGAGGGGCCAGATCCTGATAAGTGAGAATCGACTGAAAGCGGTCACGGTGCAGCGGTTTTTTGACAAAGTAGCGTCTGTAATGCACCAGCCCGATGTAATCGGCCCGGACGTGCTTCCAGGCCCAGTACAGGCCGGTCAGCTCACAGTAGCCGTCGTTTTTTAGGGAAATATTGTCGCCGGTATTGTCTTTGACATAGCCCAAATCGAGGGGATGGCCCTCCCCGTCCGTTTTGCCCTCTGCGCCGACGTGCAGCGGCAGGTACATCGGGTCTTCCGGCATTCTGTATTTTTTATGTGTCGCGACGATGATTTGAATCCGCCCGCTTATGTCCTTCATATTCGTTTCTCCAATTTATTCCGCGCCTTTTGCCGTAAAAACCACTTTGATCGTCTTAAGTATCAATTTAAAGTCCAATCCCAGACTCCAGTTTTCGATGTAATAAGCGTCGAGCTTCACCACTTCTTCAAAATCGGTAATTTCCGAACGGCCGCTGGCCTGCCACATCCCGGTCAGGCCGGGTTTCGCGGCCAGGCGCTTCAAATGGTGCATGTCGTACTGTTTGTACTCTTCGACAGTTGGCGGCCGCGTCCCCACGAGGGACATATCGCCTTTCAGGACGTTGAAAAACTGTGGCAGCTCGTCAACGCTCGCCTTGCGCAGAAAATGGCCGATGGGAATGATCCGGGGGTCGTTGTCCATCTTGAACATGAGCCCAGACATTTTGTTCTGGGCCATGAGTTCTTTCTTGCGTTCTTCGGCGTCGGGGTACATGGTTCTGAATTTGTAGATCTTAAAGGTTCTGCCGTTGCGGCCGACCCGTTCCTGGGCGAAGAAAATCGGCCCCGGGGACTGATGCTTGATGATCGGTCCGAAAATAATCAGGGCAATACCGGTGAAAATCAGGCCGATGAGAGCCCCGACGATGTCCGCAGCGCGCTTGACGATGAGCTTCCACTGGGGCACAGCGCTCATGCTGGCAGTCATAACCGTCAGGCTGCCCATTTTCTGGATCGCCTTGTTCGGGATATCGCTGTTGAATTCCGGCAGGGCGAGATGCACCGTCAGCCCCGCTTCCACAAACATCTTGATCAAATGTTCCGTCGCTTTGTTGCGCACGTCGATGTCGATGAACACTTCATCGACGATGTTTTTGCGGACGTATTCAAAAACCGACCGCATTTCACAGACGACGGGAATGTCGCGATAAGTCTGCCCCACCTGATCCTGAAGATCGTAGAGCACGAGTCCGCAGATGTTAAAAGAACGGTAGAAATTCCGCTGCAAATTTGCGATAGCGGACTCGGCATTGTCGCTGGTCACGATCGCCAGCATCTGCCGTTCTTTTTTGGAGACTCTGAGGCGATGGCGGACCACCCGCTTCCACAGCACCCGTTCTGTGTAATTGAGCACGATGGACACCGGGATCATGGACACCATGAGTACCCGGGAATAATAGTAGGAATTCTGCATCAAAAACATCCAGAAGATCAAAAGCATGATCGTCACAAAGGTGTGGATGCAGACGGATTTAAATTCCGCGTACCGGTCCCGGTAGATGATATTGCTGTAGGTGGACGAAAAGAAAGCCGCGATGATGTGCGCCGGTACAATGGCGATCGCCATTCTTTTGTACAGCGGCGGAAACGGAATGAATACGCCGATTTTATAGGCGTAAACAATAAAAAAAGAGAGTTCAAAGAACACCAGGTCAAGCAGGAGAAAATCCAGATGCTTGACCCAGCTGCTCGTTTTTCTTTTATACATGTATACTCCAATCTCAGGTTTTGACTTTATTGATGGTATGCGTGTATTATATCACGGCTCGCATAAAATTCAAAAAGCATCAATTTTTGGGGTTAATCTGTTATTAAGTCTCAGGCTTCAGCGTAGCCTTTGTCCCGAATCACGCGGATGACCGAATCTACCAATTCTTCGCACTGGAGCTTGGTTTCCGCTTCCACCATGACGCGGATCAAGGGTTCTGTGCCCGAAGGTCTCACGAGAATCCGGCCGGTATCGCCAAGGGTGTCCGCCGCCTGTTTCACGGCCTGTTTCACGTCGGGATCATTCTGCGCAGCTTCCTTGTCTGCGACCCGGACGTTTTTGAGCACCTGGGGATAAATGTACAGAGGTTCAGTCAGTTCCGACAGCCTCTTTTTCTGGCCGATCATGGCCTGCATGACCTTGAGGCTGGTCAGAATGCCGTCGCCGGTGGACGCGTATTTCGAGAAAATGATATGGCCCGACTGTTCGCCGCCGAGGTGGCAGCCGTGTTCCGACATGTATTCGTAGACGTATTTGTCGCCAACCTTCGTCTTGGCGTAGCCGATACCCAGCTGGTCAAAGGCCTTGTACAGACCGAAATTGGACATGACGGTCGTGACGACGGTGTTGTTCACGAGTTTGCCCCGTTCCTTCATGTAGCGGCCGTACAGGTAGAGAATGTGATCTCCGGTCACCACGTTGCCCTTTTCATCCACAGCCAGGCAGCGGTCGGCGTCTCCGTCATAGGCAAAACCCACGTCCATGCCGTGATCTACGACGTACTGCCGCAGCCCTTCGATGTGGGTCGAGCCGGCGTTCGCGTTGATGTTGAGGCCGTCGGGATCGGCGTTGATCACCGATACGGTCGCGCCCAAAGCGTTGAACACCGACGGCGCAATGTTCCACGCCGAGCCGTTGGCGCAATCCAGCGCCACCTTCATCCCCTTGAAGGAATAAACCCCCAGGGAAATCAAATAGCCGATGTAGCGGTTGCGTCCGGAGGCGTAGTCGATGGAGCGGCCGATTTTATCCCGTTCGGCCTTCGGCAGCTTGCCGCCCCAGGTTTTGCCGAAAGCGGTTAAATGGCCGTCAATATAGGATTCGACGAGATCAATCACTTCCGGGTCCATTTTTTCGCCGTTGTGATTGATGAGCTTGATTCCGTTGTCGTAATAGGGGTTGTGGCTCGCGGAAATCATGATGCCGCAGTCAAACTGATCCACCCGGGTCACATAAGCGACAGAAGGGGTGGTCGTCACGTGAAGAATGTAGGCGTCAGCGCCTGAGGCCACAAGGCCGCCGACGAGCATGGATTCAAACATGTAGCTCGATCGTCTCGTGTCTTTGCCGATCACAATCCGGGGCGTTGTCGCATCGCCTTTCTGGCGGCGGATTTCACCGTAGTACCAGCCCAGAAAACGGCCGATTTCGTAAGCGTGTTCTGCTCTTAACGTCACATTGGCTTCCCCGCGGAAACCGTCTGTTCCAAAATATTTTCCCATCGCTTGATCTCCTGTATTCTGAATTTCCTGTCATTACAAAAAAACTCCGAAGCCATCGCCTCGGAGTTTTTTGATGTCAATTATTCGCCCATTTGTTTGGCAACTTCTTCAGCAAAGTTTTCCTGTTTCTTTTCGAGGCCTTCACCCATTTCGAAACGAGCAAAACGGCGGATCTTGACATTTTCGCCAATGTCCATGATCTGTTCTTTGACCAAATCGCCGATGGTCATGTCCGGATCTTTGATGTAAGGCTGATCCAGCAGGCAGATTTCTTTGTAGAATTTCTTCAGGCGGCCTGTCACCATCTTGTCGACGATTTTTTCCGGCTTGCCTTCGTTCAAAGCCTGAACTCTCAGGATTTCCTTTTCTTTTTCGACTTCTTCTGCCGGGACATCTTCTTCGCTTAAATATTTCGGATTGGATGCGGCAATGTGCATCGCGACGTCCTTGGCAAAGCGCTGGAATTTGTCGGTCTGCGCGACGAAGTCCGTTTCGCAGTTGATTTCAACCATTGCGCCGATGCGGCCGCCCATGTGGATGTAAGAAGCGACAACGCCTTCAGCGGCAATGCGGTCTGCCTTTTTCGCTGTTTTTGCCATGCCCTTTTCGCGAAGGATGACGATGGCTTTTTCCATATCACCGTCTGCTTCGGTTAAGGCTTTTTTGCAGTCCATCATACCGGAACCGGTTTTTTCACGCAGTTCCTTGACCATCTGTGCTGTAATTTTCATGAATTGTCTCCTCCAGTATCAATCGAATTATTCAGCTTCTGTTTCTTCCGCTTCTGCTTCTGCTGCAGAAATCGGCACATCTTCTTCCTGTTCTTCAGCCGGGGTCTGGCCCTGTTTGCCTTCGACGACCGCGTCGGCCAGGATGCGCAGGATCAAAGCGATGGCGCGGATCGCGTCGTCATTGCCCGGGATGATGTAGTCGACATCGTCCGGATCGCAGTTGGTATCGACGATGCTGACGATTGGAATACCCAGTTTCTGAGCTTCGCGGATGGCGATCGCTTCTTTTTTGCAGTCAATCACAACGATAGCGCCTGGCATGCCGTCCATGTCTTCGATACCGCCTAAGAATTTCTGAAGTTTTTCACGTTCGCGGATCAAACCGATGACTTCTTTTTTCGGCAGCAGATCAAAGGTGCCGTCTTCTTCCATGCGCTTGAGATCTTTCAGACGGTTGATGCGCTTGTTGATGGTTTCCCAGTTTGTCAGGGTGCCGCCGAGCCAGCGGTGGTTGACGTAGAATTCGCCGCAGCGTTTGGCTTCGGTTTCGATGCTGTTCTGGGCCTGTTTCTTCGTGCCGACAAAGAGAATGTGTTTGCCGTCTGCCGCTAAATCACGGACGAAGTTGTAAGCATCCCCGATCATGGTGACCGTCTGCTGTAAGTCGATGATGTAAATCCCGTTTCTTTCAGTGAAGATGTAGGGTTTCATCTTCGGGTTCCATCTCCGAGTCTGGTGACCGAAGTGGACACCGGCTTCCAATAATTGTTTCATTGTGACAATAGCCATTTTCATACCTCCTGGTTTTTCTTCCATTTTCTTCGTCAGGACCCGCGACTGTAAAAGCACCGGCGTGTCCCTCTGAAAATGTGTATATTCACAACTTCAATAGTATATCTTAATCTTTAACGCTTTTCAAGTTAAATCAAAAACTTTTCGTAGCTTTTTTCCGTGTCTTTGGGCTTGAAGACCGAATCCACGTACTGCTTCGTGATCGTAAACGTGTCTTCGTCGTAATCGCTGGCGTAGAAGGAAATTTCTTCGAGGAGTTCTTCGAAGACCGTGTGCAGGCGTCTGGCGCCGATGTTTTCGTCTTCTTCATTCTGCTGGAAAGCGATGGCCGCCACTTCCTTCAGAGCGTCTTCTTCAAATTTCATTTCAATGCCTTCGGTGCGCATCAAGTAAGTGTACTGTTTGACGATCGCGTTTTCAGGCTGGGTCAGGATCTTGACAAAATCTTCTTCGGTCAAGCTGTCCAGGTGCACCGACACTGGAAAACGGCCCTGGAGTTCCGGAATCATGTCTTCCACGTTGGCCACATTGAAGGCGCCGGCGCCGATGAAGAGCATGAAATCCGTCTTGACCGGACCATATTTGGTGTTCACAGTGCTGCCTTCGACGATGGGCAGAATATCCCGCTGAACCCCTTCCCGGGACACGTCCGGTCCGCCGTGGCTGGCGCCGTTGTCGATGATTTTGTCGATTTCGTCGATGAAGATGATCCCGTTCTGTTCCGCTTCGCGAATGCCGATTTCGTTGACTTCGTCCATGTCGATCATTTTCTGGGCTTCCTGATTGGCAAAGGCCTTCCGAGCTTCAGACACCTTCATCGTCCGTTTTTTCTTCTTTTTGCCACCGGGGATCAGCCCATCGAAAATGTTGCCGATTTCGATGCTCATGTCTTCGCTCATGCCGGCCATGACGCCGATGGATTTGGTCGCGTCGTCGTCCAATTCCACTTCGATCCGTTCGTCTTCAAGCTTGCCAGCGAGGAGCTGTTCCCGCAGTTCGTTTCTCCGGGTGGTGATGGTCTGATCTTCCTGTTCGTCTTCAGGGTTGTCCTGAACAGGATTCGAAGGATTCTGCCCGGAAGATAAGAGTTCAAAGGGGTTGACCAGTTTTTCTTCCCGCTTCTTTTTGCGCTGTTTCGGCACCAGGCAGTCCAGAATCATTTCGTTGGCCCGCTTGTCGGCGGCTTCCTGAACTTCGTCCATTTTCTGCTGTTTGACCATGCGGATGGAGGTGGTGACCAGATCCCGGACCATGGATTCCACATCTCGGCCCACGTAGCCGACTTCGGTGAACTTCGTCGCTTCGACTTTGATAAAAGGCGCCGACACCAGTTTGGCCAGACGTCTCGCGATTTCGGTCTTGCCGACGCCGGTGGGGCCCATTAAAATGATATTCTTCGGCGTGATTTCGTCGCGGATGTCTTCGGGCAGCAGGGACCGTCTGTAGCGGTTGCGAATGGCAATGGCGACAGCTTTTTTAGCCTTGTCCTGACCGATGATGTAGCGGTTGAGCTCCTGAACGATGACGCGGGGCGTCAGTTCCGCCTGGGTTCTCTTTTTATTCATGATCCTTTTCCTCCGGCTCATCCAGGGTCAGCACCCGGATGTGATCGTTGGTGTAAACGCAGATGCCCGACGCGATTTTCAGCGCTTCTTCGGCGATCTGGGCCGCATCGAGATCTGAATGCTGTTTCAGAGCTCTGGCCGCAGCCAGGGCGTAGTTGCCGCCGGAACCGATGGCCGCAATTTCGTCGTCCGGTTCCACCACTTCCCCGTTGCCTGACAGAATCAGCAGGGTGTCTGCGTTCATGACGATGAGCAGGGCTTCCAGCTTGCGCATGACCTTGTCTTGGCGCCAGTCCTTAGCCAGTTCCACTGCGGCGCGCTTGAGATTCCCGTTGTATTCTTCCAGTTTATGTTCAAACATTTCGCACAAAGTAAAGGCGTCGGCCACAGAACCGGCAAATCCGGCCAGCACCTTGCCGTTGTAAAGCTTTCTCACCTTCCGGGCGGTCGCCTTCATGATGACGCTTTCGCCCATGGTGACCTGGCCGTCGCCTGCGATGGCGACTTTGCCTTTATGCCGAATGCCAACAATCGTTGTTGCTCTTAACATGTCTTTTCACTCTCCTCTATCTGATTGCTACTGATTGCTTACTGCTTCTTTCCCGGTTCACCTTCACACTGGAGGCAGTAAATGCGCTTGCGCTTGCCGAGCCCTTTCTGGAACATCGTGTTCCCGCATTTCGGGCACTTATCTGCGACCGGCTTGTCCCAGGTCACAAAGTCGCAGTCGGGATAACGGCTGCAGCCGTAGAACGTCCGGCCTTTTTTCGATTTGCGCTTCACGAGGTCTCCGCCGCATTTCGGGCAGATGCCCCCGGTCTTTTCAAAATAAGGCTTCGTGTTTTTGCATTCCGGATAATTGGGGCAGGCCAGGAACTTGCCGTACCGGCCTTCTTTGACGACCATGTGCGCGCCGCACTTGTCGCAGATGACGTCGGTCACTTCTTCTTTGATTTCGATTTTGCTCGCGTGTTCCTGTGCGTGCTCCAGTTCATGTTTAAAGGGACCGTAGAACCCTTCCATGACGTGCACCCAGTCCTCGCTGCCGTTGGCCACGTTGTCCAGTTCCGTTTCCATTTTGGCGGTAAACTGCGGGTCTACAATGTCCGGAAAATAATCTTCCATCATGTTCGTCACCGTAATCCCGAGATCTGTCGGCTTGAAGCGCCGGTCTTCGACTTCCACATAATTGCGGCTTTTGATCGTCGCGATCGTCGGCGCGTAGGTACTCGGCCGGCCGATGCCCCGTTCTTCGAGGAGCTTGATCAAAGACGCTTCGTTATAGCGCGCCGGCGGATTCGTGAATTTCTGTTCTTTATGGATTTTTTCCAGATGAATGGCGTCGCCTTCTTGAAGGGGCGGCAGGGGGTTGTCTTTGCGGGCCGAGTTCGGCATCACTTTGGTGAAGCCGTCAAACTGCATCGTATCCCCTTTGACTTTGAAAATCAGGGTGTCGCAGGCGATGTCGGCCCGGATGCTGTCATACACCGCCGGGGCCATCTGGCTTCCGGCCATACGCTGCCAGATCAGCCTGTAAAGTTTGTAATCGTCGGTTTCAAGCTGCGTCTTCAGGGAATCCGGTGTCGCATACAATGACGCTGGCCGAATGGCTTCATGGGCATCCTGGACGTTTTTGCTTTTCTTCGCCTTTCGGTGCTGTTTACCCAAATACTTTTCGCCGAAATTTTCGAGAATATAAGATTTGGCTTCGTCAATGGCTTCCGGTGCCAGACGGGTCGAGTCCGTCCGGATATAAGTCACCCGGCCGCTTTCGTACAGCCGCTGGGCGATGCTCATGGTCTTGCGGCTGGTAAAGCCCAATGCTTTGTAAGCCGACTGCTGGAGGGTACTCGTCGTAAAGGGCAGAGGCGGACGCTGTTCGTTTTTGCGCTTCTGGACTTTCTGAACCGTCATGTCCGGTTGGGCTTTGACGATGGCTTCCAGGCGGTCTGCTTCCTTCGCGTCCGGGATTTTCTTGATCTGTCCGTCTTCAGAGTGGAAAACCGCGAGAAAAATGCGGCTGTCCTCTATTTTGGAAACGTCGAGATTGAGGTTCCAGTACTCTTCCGGCACAAAGGATTCAATTTCCTTTTCCCGGTCGACGATGATCCGCGTGACCACCGACTGTACACGCCCGGCGCTGAGGCCCCGGCGCACTTTTTTCCACAGAAACGGGCTGATGGAATACCCCACGAGGCGGTCTAAGAGACGTCTCGTCTGCTGGGCGTTGACGAGATCCATGTCCACCGAGCGCACGTGATCAATGGCATCGTTAATCGCCCGCTTCGTGATTTCGTGAAATTCGATCCGGCACGGGCTTTTGGGATCAATCCCCAGCGTGTTGGCCACATGCCAGGAAATAGCTTCTCCTTCGCGGTCAGGGTCAGTGGCCAGCAGGACGCGGTCGCTTTTCTTGGCGTCCTTTTTGAGCTGGGCCAGGAGTTTGCCCTTGCCCCGGATCGTGATGTAGTCCGGCTTAAAATCGTGTTCGACGTCGATGCCCAAACGGCTTTTAGGCAGATCGATCACATGGCCCATGGTCGCTTCGACCTGGTACCCCCTTGGCAATTGCTTTTTAATCGTCTTCGCCTTCGCCGGCGATTCTACAATAACCAATGTCCGCATGATCGCCCTCAGTCATTCGCCGGATGGTCTTTAAGCCAGGCTTCGCCGACGGCTTTGGCTACAGCTTTGGCCACAGCCGGATTGAAGGGGTTCGGAATGACGTGGTCTTCGTCTCTTTCGTCATCGCTCACGATGCCGGCAATGGCGTAAGCCGCGGCCTGCTTCATCGGTTCTGTGATGCGTTTGGCCCGCACATCCAGCGCCCCTCTGAAAATGCCCGGGAAGGCCAGCACGTTATTGATCTGGTTCGGGAAGTCCGAACGGCCGGTTCCAACGACACGGGCGCCGGCCTTTTTTGCGAGGTCGGGCATGATTTCCGGCACCGGATTGGCCATGGCAAAGACGACCGCGTCGTCATTCATGGACGCGACCATTTCTTCGGTCACGATGTTCGGTGCAGAGACGCCGACAAAGACATCTGCGCCCTTCATGGCGTCGGCCAAACTGCCGTGGCGGTCTTCTTTGTTGGAATGTTCCGCAAGCCAGCGCATGTACGGATTGAGCTTGTCGTTGTCCCGGGTCAGAATCCCGTTGATATCGGACATGATCAAATCGCCGACGCCCATATTGATGAGCATCTTCGCGATGGCGGTCCCGGCAGAGCCGGAGCCGTTGATCACCACAGTGACGTCTTCCAGGCGTTTGTCCACGACGCGCATCGCGTTGATCAGTCCAGAAGCGACCACGATAGCCGTCCCGTGCTGATCGTCGTGGAAGACCGGAATGTCCAAGGCGTCCTGAAGTCTTTTTTCCACTTCAAAGCATTTCGGCGCGCAGATGTCTTCGAGGTTGATGCCGCCGAAGGTCGGCGCGATGCGAATACCCGTTTCGACAATTTCGTCAGGATCCTGCGTAGACAGGCAGATCGGGAAGGCGTCAACGCCGCCGAATTCCTTGAACAAAACGGATTTGCCTTCCATGACCGGCATGGCGGCTTCCCCGCCGATATTGCCCAGGCCGAGAACGGCAGAACCGTCGGACAGCACGGCGACCAGATTGCTTTTGGCCGTGTAGGTGTACACGTCATCCGGGTTGGCTGCAATTTTCCGGCAGGGTTCAGCGACCCCCGGTGTATAGGCAATGCTCAGTTCATCCTGATTGGTGACGGGCAGTTTCGATTCCACTGAAATTTTTCCGTGATGTTCGCGGTGTACTTTTAACGCTTCTTTTGAGTAGTCCATTTTTCTCTCCTTTATTTATCTATTTAACAAATTGTTTAAATTGTTTGAAATTGCCGTTGTAAATGTCCAGATCGACAAACTGACGTTCACTGCTGTCGCTGATGCCGCCGATAAAAGCTCTCTGGGTGTGCTGCCAGAAAACCCAATGGTGGCCGCCCGAAAGTTTCGGCGAGGTGTTGGACAAGTCGCAGATCCAGATGGCAATGCCCTTGTAGCCGTTTTTGATGTACTGGTTGTAGGTATTGTAATTGGTATAGATGATCGGGGTCTTCCTCGTCTTGGCTTTGAGTTTTTGAATCACCGGCTTTAAGATCTGATCCACCTGAGCCTGGGTCGGCGGATTGCTCAGATAAGCCCCGTACAGTTCAAAGTCGATGACTGGCGGCAGGGCGTCGTCATCGTCAGGCACGGTTTTGAGGAAGTGTTCCGCCTGTTTCGCACCGCTTTTGTTTAAAGAAATAAAACAATAAGCGCCCCGGTACAGTCCGGCCTTTTTCGCCGCGCGCCAGTTGGTCTTGAATTTTTTATCCACAAAGTTCGTGCCTTCCGTCGCTTTGATGTAGGCGAAGCGGAAGCCCTGATCCGAAACTTTTTCCCAATCGATGTCCCCCTGATAGGCAGACACATCGATGCCCCGGACCATCTCGCGGTCGTTGCGCAGAACGGCCACGACAATCGCAACTGTCACCGCGATAGCTGCCGCCACGATGACAATGAGCAGCGTCTTCCAATGGGCTCTCAGTTTTGAAGAAAAACGCGCCTTCTGATCTTCATTTGAAAACTGATCCAACCTGTTCTCCTTTGTTTTGAATACGGGATACAGCGATCCCAATTTTTTTAGTATAAACACCATTCCTTAAAAAATCTTTATGTTATAATATCGGGGATATCATTCTGTTGACAAAAGGAGATGCTCACAATGAAATGGATTCACAATGTCACAGCTTTTGCCCCGTCCAATCCCTATTTGGTGGACAAGGAAGAAACCACCTGGGACGAAATCCCGAAAATCCATAAAAACGGACAGGACTACGTCTACGTCTCGGTCAAAGACAACACCATGTACGACCGCTACATGAAAGGGGATCTGGTCATCATCAAACTCAACGCCAATCCTGAAACCTCTGTGGTCGGCGACGCTTTGGTGCTCCTCCCCGACGAATCGGTCTGCCTGAAACAGATCAAGTTCGGCGCAAAAAAAGTCAAATTGACCGACCGCAATGAACTCGATCCGAAATCGGTCAGCTATCCGAAAAGCAAAGTCAAATGCCTCGGCGTGCCCACTTCCGTCATCCGTGCATAAAAAAAACAGACTTTTCAGTCTGTTTGATTTCAAAATGGTGCGAGAGACGGGAGTCGAACCCGTACGTACGAAGTACACACGCCTCTGAAACGTGCTTGTCTGCCTATTCCAACACTCTCGCATCGACGACTTCCTTATTATAGTGCTAATATTTTAAATTGTCAATCACTTTTTTTAAAAAACAGGAGGATTTATGACCCAACTTGAAAAACACATCATCCGCTGGATCATTGTGATCACCGTTCTGGTCTTTGCCGCCCTGGGCATTTACCGCGCCATCGACAACCGCCGCCTGGTGCTCCGCGTCGAAGAGGACCGCAAAGTCATCCGGGTTCTGCCGATGTCCAAAGATCACAAAGAAACGATCCGCTCCAAATACGGCTCGAACACCATCGTCATCAAAGACGGTAAGGCCGATGTGACCAAAGCCGACTGCGCCAACCAGATCTGCGTCAACAGCCGGAAGATTTCCAAAAACGGCGAGACCATCGTGTGTCTGCCCCACAAATTGATTTTAACCGTCGTGCCGAAAGGACAGATCCGTGAGTAAGTCCCGCCAGATCGTCCTCATCGCGCTGTTAACGGCCGTCGCAGCGGTCTTGAGCTACATCGAGTCTTTGATTCCGGCGTTCATTCCCATCCCCGGCATCAAGCTGGGCCTGGCCAATATCGCCACAATGCTGGCCCTGGCCCTTTTCAATCTGCCAGTCGCCCTGGGCATCGTCGCCGCCCGGGTGCTGTTGACTGGCTTTATGTTCGGCAGCCTCTCTACTATTCTTTATTCTCTGGCTGGGGGCCTTTTAAGCTGCGCCGTCATGGGACTGCTCTTTCATTTGAACCGGAATTCAAAAAAACCGCTGTTTTCTTATTACGGCATCTCTATTTTCGGGGCGCTGTTCCACAATATCGGTCAGCTTGCTGTGGCCTTCGTCGTGTTTCAGAGCGTGTCCCTCATCCTGACCTATCTGCCCTTTCTCATGCTCGCCGCCCTTCCAGTGGGGCTGTTGACCGGGCTGATTTTCACGAAGCTGCTGCCCCATCTTCCGAAAAATTTCAAAAAATAATGTGCTGCACGACTGCAGCGCATTATTTTTTTATATTCTTACGCTTCTTCTTGTTTTTTGTCCCGGATAATGAGCTTAAAAGGCGTCCCTTCAAAATCGAAAGTGGTATTGATTTGATTTTCCAGATAGCGCTTGTATGAAAAGTGCATCAGGGAGCCGTCGTTGACAAAAATGACGAAGGTCGGCGGCTGAATGCCCGTCTGGGAACCGTAATAAATTTTCAGGCGTCTGCCGTTCTGGGACGGCGGTTCTTTCATGACGACGAAATCGACGAGGGCTTCGTTGAATTTCGGGGTCGGGATGCGCTTGCGGCTCTGGGCCACCACGTGCTCAATCGTCGAGAAGATCTGCGCCGTGCGCCGGCCTGTCTTCGCAGAGATGAACAAAATCGGCGCGTAAGTCATAAAGCTCAAGGTATTGCGCACTTCTTTCGTCATCTTTAAGACTGTCTTGTCGTCTTTTTCGATGGCGTCCCATTTATTGACGAGAAAAATCGTCGGGATGAAACGGTTGTGTGCGATGCCGGCGATTTTGGCATCCTGCTCCGTGATGCCCGTCTGAGCGTCGATCATCATCAGCACCACGTCGGCCCGGTCGATGGCTGCGATGGCGCGGATGATGCTGTAGCGTTCCACGTCGTCGTAGATTTTCTTCTTTTTTCGAAGGCCCGCCGTGTCGATAAAGGTGTAGGCCGCCCCGTCGTGGACCACCTTGCTGTCGATGGCGTCCCGGGTCGTGCCCGGCACGTCGCTGACGATCATGCGGTCTTCACCGATGAGCTGGTTGACCAAAGTCGATTTTCCGGCGTTGGGCTTGCCGACGACGGCGACTTTCAGGCTGTCGTCTTTTTCTTTTTCTTCAGCGTAAACCGGTTCAGTCCGTTCGACGATCACGTCAAGGAGGTCGCCAAGGCCCAGCCCCTGTTCTGCTGAAATCGGAATGGGTTCTCCCAATCCTAAATTATAAAATTCGTAGAGCCCGCTTTCCAGCCGGACCGAATCCAGTTTGTTGACCGCGAGCACAACCCTTTTGCTGTTTTTTCTGAGCATATCGGCGACGTCTTCATCGGCGGCGGTCATGCCTTCTCTTCCGTCCACCACCATGACGATGAGATCTGCCATGTCCACAGCGATTTCCGCCTGGGCGCGCATCTGCCGCTTGATGGTGTTGTTGGTTTTGAGTTCAATCCCGCCGGTATCCACCAGGGTAAAATGGTGATTCTGCCATTCGGCGTCGGCGATGATGCGGTCCCTGGTGACGCCGGGCGTGTCTTCGACAATGGCGACGCGCTCGCCGATGAGATGATTAAATAATGTGGATTTGCCCACGTTGGGCTTGCCCACAATCGCTACAATGGGTTTCATGTTGATTTCTATCCTCTTTCTGGTTCGTAACCTGGTTTTTCTTCGCTGTCTTTGTTTGATTCAACAGGGAGACCAAGGGCGCAGCGGACAAACTGTCCGCCGTCCGCCGGCACCACCTGCACCGGGCATTGCCACTTCTGTTCGAGATCCTCAACCGTGACATCGTCGAGAAATAAATGAGTGCCGTATTTCAATGCGTTGTCCGGGACAAAATAGGTGTCACATTGAATCTTCCCGGACTTCTGTGCCAGAATATCCCGCCCGGTCATCAGTCCTGCGACTGTAATGGCCTCCCCAAAAAAGCGGTTTTCGATGTCAAAAATATGAAAGTCCACTGCCGGCCATTTGGCTGTGATTTCATGACAGAGCGCTTCCAGCATCGGCGCCGCCAGATGGGCCGTGATGATGCCGATCGTGCGCTTTAAAACCGGCCTATCGGCCGCCAGGACCTCGATCGTCTTTCGGGCTTCTGCTTTAAAGGCGGCGATCATGCCGACGCCGTTTTCAAGCTGGTTAAACCCCTCGTAATAATCAGCGGACGGCATTGCCTGTCCGGCCTTCAAAAAGAACTCATCCGCCGGGTAGGCGAAATGGCAGTGATGGGCCAAGAGCATTTTTTCCTGAACGGCTTCGACAATGGCGATCGTCTCTTCTGCTTCTCGCTGATCCACCGGCTGCATGGCCGCAAGGCCCTGTCTGAATTTCGTCAGCCCGATGGGCACCACCGACACCGTGCGCATCGCCGGGTAAAAAGATGCCAGATCTTCTAAGGTCTTCTTCAGATGCACGCCGTCATTCCAGCCTGGGCAGAGCACGATCTGGGCGTTCATCGCGATGTCATGATCGGCAAAGAACTGGAGTTCCTCCATGATGTTGCCGGCGAAGCGGTTGTGAAGCATCTTTTTCCGAAGCTCCGGCTCCGTCGTGTGGACCGAAATGTTGATGGGCATGATGTGGTAGCGCACAATGCGTTCTTTTTCCTCTGGGCTTAAATTGGTGAGGGTGATGTAATTGCCGTAAAGGAAAGACATCCGTTCGTCGTCGTCCTTGACGTACAGCGTGTCCCGCATGCCTTTTGGCATCTGATCGATGAAGCAGAACACGCATTGGTTGGTGCACCGCCTGATCTGATTCGTCTGCCGTTCCACTACCCCCAAAGGTTCATCGGGATCTTTTTCAATATCCAGTTCCCACTCTTCGCCGTCCGCCTTTTCGACGACGACGGTCAGCTGGGTGTCCGCCTGGAAAAATTCAATATCCAATTCGTCGATGACCGGCTTGCCGTCGATGGAGATCAGAAAATCGCCAGGTTCGACCCCCATCTCGTCAAAAACGGAATCTGGCATAATTCCGGGTATCTTGTATTTCATTCCTGGCTCCTTTGTTTTTGTATTTTTGATAGAATTTTTGATTCGAATGTTTCGTGTCGAGATTCCGCATGTATGTTATAATAGGTTAGCAAAATAAGCAAGTGCCCAAATGCCATTGAAGGAGCGTACACAATATGGGAAGTTTTCAACATAAAACAGAAGATAAACTCATTATATTATATGTGCTCAATAAAATCAAAATCGGACTGAGCCGCGAACAGCTCGCGTACATTATCGTCCAAAACCTTCAGATGCGCTATATGGATATTCAGGTTTACATCGATCAGCTGGTCAACGACCATTTGATCCGGGAAGACCGTCACAACGGCGCCAAACTCTTTATTACGCCCGAAGGCAGCGAAATGGTCGAACAGCTCGGCTCCCGCATTCCCAAGTTCACTCAGGAAATGCTCTCGGCCTTCATCAAGAACAATAAATCCAAAATCTTTAAAGAAACCCGGACCGAGGCCACTTATCAGGAAGTCAGCCCCAACGACTATCAGGTTTCCTTAAGCCTTGTGGAAAACAACATCAACCTGATGCATCTGACCCTCTCCTGTCCGGACAAGGCCCAGGCTCTGGCCCTGTGCGACCAATGGAAGCGCCACACCCAGAGCATTTACGCATCGATTATCCAAAGCCTCGTCGAAGGGGAATAAATGTGTCAGCAAAAAGGCCAGCCGAAAGCTGGCCTTTTTTTATTTGACGCGGTCTGCGCCATATTTTTTCAGATAAGCTTCGTAGCACAGGCCGCTTTTTTTGATCTTCTGAGCCAGAGACACCCCGACGTAGCGCAGATGCCACGGCTCATATTCGTAGCCGGTCTGGGCTTCAGCCCCTTTGGGGAATCGGATGATAAAGCCGTAATCCTGAGCGTGGGCCTGGACCCATTTTCCTTCCGCCGTGTTATCGAAGGACTGCTGCAGATCACCGCTCATTTCGGCACAGGTCAGATCGATGGCCAGGCCGAGCTGATGTTCGCTTTCCCCCGGCTTCGAGGAAATGGCGTTGGCTTTGGCTTCGCCCATGGTCTGAACGTGCTGGGTGAAAATCTTTTCCTGATCCCCGTAGGAACGGTAGCCCGAATTGGCGACGAAGGTCACCCCGTTTTTGCTGGCAGCGTCAAACATCCGGTACAGGGCCTCTGCCGCTTCTTTTCGCAGCTGAACCGCCCGGACGCTCTTGACGTTCAGAGTGACCAGATCCTGGGGCACGTAGTCCCGGCTTAAAGTATGGGTCTTGTTGACCAGCTGCTCCAAACTGCCGCTTTGGGCGGCCTTTTCTTTTAAGGTCGTGTAATGTGCTGTTTTGGTCTTACGATTTTGATGGGTTTTCTTCTGCTCTTGATTTTGAATAAAGTGAAAGCTCGCGGTGCTCAGACAGACGATGAGCACCAAAAATCCGATGAGCAGCCACTGATAGCGTTTGAGCAAAAAATCTTTTTTCTGCATGCTGTCCCCTTCTCTAGCCAATCATCGACAAAAACGACATCTGATTTGATTCTGGCAGGTTGCCGAGGCAGCCGAAACTCTTGAGTTTTTCCATATTGGCCTTGTTGACGTGGGCGCGGTTCTGCATGTCTTCCATCGACATAAAGGGCTTTTTCTGCGCCTCGTCGTAAATGTTCTTCGCCACCACTTCCCCCAGGCCGTCAACGGCGGTCAGCGGCGGAATCAGCGCATCCCCTTCGACGCGGAAATATTTGTAATGGGATTTGTACAAATCGACATTGGCAAATTTAAAGCCCCGGCAGTACATTTCCCAGGCCAGTTCCAAAGAGACCAAAAGCTGCTGGTCTTTGTTGGAGGCCTGATTGCCCTGAGCCCGGATTTCCTCTAATTTGCGGTGCACCGCTTCTTTTCCCGAAGTCATGACCCGCAGGTCGAATTCCTTGGCCCGGATGCTGAAATACGCCGCGTAGTACGCCAATGGATAATACACCTTGTAGTACGCGATGCGGAAAGCCATCATCACGTAGGCCACAGCGTGGGCTTTCGGGAACATGTATTTGATCTTCTTGCAGGAATCGATGTACCAGTCCGGCACGTTGTTTTCCCGCATGTACGGTTCTTCGTCGTCCAAAAGACCCTTGCCCTTCCGGACGTGTTCCATGATCCAGAACGAGCGTTCCGGCGCGAGGCCCATCGAAATGAGCCCGAGCATGATGTCGTCCCGGCAGCAGATGACGTCTTTGATCGTCGCCTGGCCGCTCTCGATCAGGGTCTGGGCGTTGCCGATCCACACGTCGGTCCCGTGGGACAGTCCTGAAATCCGGATGAGATCGGCGTAAGACGAAGGTTTGGCGTCCAGCACCATTTTCCGAACGAAGTTCGTGCCGAATTCCGGCACCCCGCAGGTGCCCAGGGGAATGTCAAAGCTTTTGTCCACAAGTTTCAACGCATCGGTGCCTTCGAACAGGCTGATGATGTTCTCATCGTCCAGGGCAATCGTCGTCGGATCGACGCCGGTCATATCCTTGAGCATGCGCAGCATCGTCGGGTCATCGTGACCGAGAATATCAAGTTTTAAAAGCCGGCCTTCGATAGAATGATAATCGAAGTGCGTCGTCAGGGTGCCGCTTTCTTTTTCGTTGGCCGGATACTGAATCGGTGTAAACTGATAAATTTCCTTGTCTCTCGGCACGACCATGACCCCGCCCGGGTGCTGGCCCGTCGTCCGGGTCACGCCGGCCACGCCCGAAATCAGACGGTCCATTTCCGCGCGGCTCACGGTTTTGCCCCGTTCTTCGAGATAATTCTTGACGTAGCCAAAGGCCGTCTTGTCCGCCAGGGTGGCGATGGTGCCGGCGCGGTAGACCTTGCCTTTCCCGAAAATCACTTCGGTGTATTTGTGGGCTTCGCCCTGGTTGTCTCCCGAGAAATTCAAGTCGATATCCGGTTCTTTGTCGCCCTTGAAACCTAAGAAGGTTTCAAAAGGAATGTCAAAGCCGTCCTTGTTCATCAGGGTGCCGCATTCCGGGCAGTTTTTGTCCGGCAGATCCGGCCCGACCCCGACTTTGGTGCTGTCGAACCATTCGGTGTGCTTGCATTTCGGGCAGACGTAATGGGGCGGCAGGGAGTTCACTTCCGTGATCCCGCAGAGCATCGCCACGAGGGACGAGCCGACTGACCCTCTGGACCCGACAAGGTAGCCGCATTCTCTGGAATGCTGGACCAGCTTCTTTGCGATCAGGTACAGCACCGAATAGCCGTTGCCGATGATCGACTTCAGCTCCCGGTGAATCCGGTCCGCCACAATGTCCGGCAGCGGGTCGCCGTAAATTTCCTTGGCCCGTTCATGCACGGAATTGCGGATTTCTTCGTCGGAGCCTTCGATGACCGGCGGGTAAGTGCCGTCGGGCACCGGCTTGACGTCGCCGATCATCCCCGCCACTTTCCGGGTGTTGGTCACAACCAGTTCGTAGGCTTCATCGGAATCGAGGTAGTCGAATTCTTCAAGCATCTCTTTTGTGGAATGGTAATACAAAGGCGGCTGGTAATCCGCATCCTTGTAGCCCTGTCCCGCCTGGAGAATGGCCCGGAACGCCGCATCTTCCGGCGACACATAGTGCACGTCCCCGGTTGCCACGACGGGCTTGTGCTTTTCTTTTCCGAGCGCGATGATGGCTTTGTTAATTTCAATGAGGTCGTCCCGGGTCAGATCCCCTTCCCGAACCATGTAGGCGTTGTTGCCCAGGGGCTGCACTTCAAAATAATCGTAGAAATCGGCAATCTGATCGAGTTTGTGCTTCGGCACATTTTCTTTCACAGCCGTGTACAGTTCTCCGGCTTCGCAGGCTGAGCCGATGATCAGGTGTTCCCGGTGGGCGTTCAGCAGGGATTTGGGAAGACGGGGCTTTTTGTAGAAATAATCGACATGGCTGGCCGAAACCAGTTTGTAAAGCTCGATGAGCCCTTCCTGATCCTTGGCGTAAATGATGACGTGATACGGCCTTTCGGTCTTGATCACCTGCTTGAAGTCGATGAGGCTGTTGAGATCCGTCGAGGTGTGCACATCGTGTTCTTCGGCCAGATTCATGAGCCGCACGAAGATTTTCGCCGAACACACCGCATCGTCGATGGCCCGGTGATGATGGCCCATGTCAATTTTGAAATAGCTGGCAAGCTTCTTCAGATTGTGCCTGGCGATGGTCGGAATCAAAGTCCGGGCCATGGCCAGGGTGTCGATAAAGGTGATGTGATTGGGAATCTGGTACTGGGTCATCGCCAGACTCAAAAAACCCATATCGAAATTGGCATTGTGGGCCACGAGAATCCGACCGCCGGCAAATTCCAGGAACTTCCGAACGGCTTCTTCTTCTTCGAGGCCGCCTTCGGCCATCTGGGTAGTGATGCTGGTCAGCTCGGTGATCTTCGCCGGCACTTTCCGGTGGGGATTGACAAAGGTCTGGAACGTGTCGAGGATGTGCTTGTTCTTGACCCGCGCCGCCGCGATTTCGATGATTTTATCCCGGCCGGGATAGAAGCCTGTGGTTTCCAGATCGAAAAAGACAAATTCCCCGTCAAAGGGTTCTTCCTGATCCCCTGTGGTAATTTTAACCCCGTCGTTGACCAGATAGCCTTCCAGGCCGTAAAGCACTTTGATGCCGGTGCCTTTGGTTTCCTTCATGATTTCCGGGTAGGCCTGGACGACGCCGTGGTCGGTGATGCCAATGATGTCGTGACCGAAATCCTTTGCCTGGGCGACAATTTTCTTGACTTTGCTCACCGCATCCATTGCTGAATACTGGCTGTGCATGTGCAGCTCCACCCGTTTTTCCGGCGCGTCGTCCGTCCGTTTCGGCCGGTCGGTTTCTTCGATGACTTTCGGCATCAAAAGCTTTTCGTGGGCGTACTCGTCGTAGGCAATCGTGCCTTCGACGTGCACCCAGGTGCCGTCTTTAAGGCGTTTTTTTAAAGCCTCTGCTTGTTTTCCCGCAAAAATCTTGCAGGAAATGGAACTGGTGTGGTCGCTGACGGAAAACTCAAAGAGCTGTTTTTCATTGCGCAGCTCCCGGCTCGTAAAATTAAAAATCTCACCGCAGAAGCCGTGGCGGTCTCGGTCCTGGGTCAGGGTGTCGGCAAAATCGATGTCGGACATCTTTTCAACTTCCGCCGTAAACTTTTTGCCCAGTATCATCGGCCCGGTAATTTCTCCTTCGTCTGAAGGGGATTTTGCCTGGGGCGCAGGGGCTTTTTTTGCCATTTCCCGGTTGTCCGCAAGCGCCTTTTGGAGACGCAGATCCAAAGCTGACAGCTCAGGCTGCTTCTCTTCTGAAGCGCCTGCCTGCGGGGCGGCAGGCAAGGTTTCGGATTGAACCGGTGCCGTTTCCGGAGCCGGCTGTGAATCTTCAGAAAGCTTTGGCATAGGGCGGACCGCCGGCTTGGCTTCAAAGACCGCTGCCACGGATTTGGCAAAATCGAAAATCGCAGACAATGCCTGCTGGATGCCGGCCGCGTCGGGTGTTTTATCTTCCGCCTGAAAAACAAAAGTCAGCTCACGCTGACTTTCTGAAATCTCCACTCGTTTTGAAATAAGATGATAATCGGCACATAATTTTTGATAAGCCTGTTGTTTTTTGATCAGAGCGTCCATTTTCACATCTTTTCTATTTCCTGCATCATCGCGTCCACAATCTGATCTTCGGGCACGGTTTTGAAGATCTGTCCTTTTTTAAACAAGACCCCTTTGCCGTTGCCTCCGGCGACGCCGATATCCGCTTCCCGGCCTTCCCCGGGACCGTTGACCACGCAGCCCATCACCGCGACTTTAATCGGCTTCTTCACATTTTTGAGACGCCGGTTCATTTCTTCGGCAATGCCGATGAGGTCGATCTGGGTCCGGCCGCAGGTCGGGCAGGATACCACGGTTACCGGGCGGGCGGTCTGATTCAGGCAGCCGCAGGACTGAAGAATCGCCTGAGCCGTTTCCACCTCCGTCACCGGGTCGCCGGTCACGGAAACCCGCAGGGTGTCGCCGATGCCGCTTAAGATCAGATGGCCCATCGCCACCGCGGACTTGATCGCCGCACTTTTTAAAATGCCCGCTTCCGTCACGCCGAGGTGAACGGGGAAGTCGTATTTTTCAGAAAACAAGGCGTAGGCGTCAATGGTCATCAGCGGGTCCGACGATTTTAAAGACACCACAATGTCCGAAAAACCGTCATCGAGGAGGTAGGCCATGTGGCGTTCGGCGCTTTCCACCATGCCCGCTGCCGTCAGGCCGCCGTATTTTTCCAGCAGATCTTTTTCCAAAGAGCCGCCGTTGACGCCGATGCGGATCGGAATCCCCCGGTCCCTGGCCGCGCAGACCACTTCGTGGACTTTTTTCCGCCCGCCAATATTGCCCGGGTTGATGCGCAGCTTGTCCACACCGTTTGCGATGGCTTTTAGGGCCAGACGGTAGTCGAAATGAATGTCGGCGACCAAGGGAATCGCGATCTGAGCTTTGATGGCTTTTAAGGCCTCCGCCGCCTCTTCGCCTGGTACGGCCACACGGATGATGTCGCAGCCCGCTTCCGTCAGTTTCTGAATCTGCTGAACCGTCTGAGCGACATCGCAGGTATCGGTGTTGCACATCGACTGAATGGCAATGGGATGACTGCCGCCGATGGCGACATCTCCAATTTTAACCGTTCTCGTTTTTCGCCTGTTTATTTTCATTCTACTTCCTCAATGCAAATATCTCAAGACATCATTCACGGCAATCACGACCGAAAAGACCATGAGGCACGCAAAGCCAATGCCGTTTAAAATCATCGCAGCCTTCTGCGAAAGATCCCGGCGCACGAGCATTTCCGCCAAAGTCACCAAAATCTGGCCACCGTCCAGTGCCGGAAAGGGCAGCAGGTTGATAATCCCCAGGTTCACCGAAATCAGGGAACAAAACAGCAGGAAAGACAGCACGCCGTACCGGGCAAACTGTCCGACCATCCCCACCATACCCACCGGACCGGCGAAATCGTTGAGAGAAGCCTTCCCGACGATCAGCTGATGCAGGCTCTGGTAAATCGCGCCGCTGAAAGAAACACAGAGTTTCGTCCCGCTGACAATCGAATTCAAAAAGCCATGGCCGTTAAAAAGATAAACCGCCCACAAAATCACCAGCGCCAGGGCCATGTTCATGAGGGGGCCCGCCAGCAAGATCAAAAGCTTCCGTCTTTTGGAGACATTCAAATAAGAACGGCTGCTCGGCAGATCTTCAGGGAGGTCATAGGCCTCAGCCAGCTCGCCGTCGGCGTCGTCTTCTCCCCACATCTGGCAGAAGCCGCCAATGGGCAGAGCGCGGACGGCAAAGACCGTTTCCTTCCCCCTGTGGGAATACAGAAGCGGCCCCATGCCAATCGAAAATTCCAACACGTAGACCCCGGCTTTTCGCGCCGCGATGAAGTGGCCGAATTCGTGAACCACCACCAAAACGGTCAGCATCGCGAGGGTCAGAATAATCATGAGTGCAATATTCATAAGCTTAAAGTAAGGTGAATGTGAGCATGGCAAAGAGGTAGACGATCGGCAGCACGAAAATGACGCTGTCGAAACGGTCGAGGACCCCGCCGTGCCCTGGCAGAAGCTTCCCGTAATCCTTGATGCCTGTATTGCGCTTGATCAGAGATGCGGTCAAATCGCCGAACTGGGACACGATGCTGCCGGCCGCGCCTAAAATCCCATAGGCGTAAAGGGGCAGATCGAAGCTGAACTTCGCCCGCATCAAAATGCCGTAGGCGACGGTCAGAATGACAGCGGCCACCGTCCCGCCGACGGAGCCGGCGACGGTCTTGTTGGGGCTGATTTCCGGAATCAGCGGCGTTTTGCCAAAGAATTTGCCGATAAAATACGCCCCCGTGTCGGTCACAAAGGCGATGATGAACACCAGCCACAGGTAGTACAGGCCCTGGGGAATGGCGTCAAAGAGTTGGAGATGACCCAGCATCAAAGGCAGATACGCGAGGCCGAACACCGTCGCAATGGCCCGGTGAACACTGTGTTCCTTCGCGAGCACTTCTGCCATGAACACGACGATAAAGGCGATCAAAAATGCCAGCACTGTGTACTGATAATCGAATTTCATCACGATCACCAAGAGCGCCGAGAGAATCAGAGACAGCAGATAGTGAATCGGCTGATCCAGTTTTTTATTGACCGCGTGCACGTATTCGTAAGTGCCGACCAAAGTCAGAAAAAGTGT
Source organism: uncultured Eubacteriaceae bacterium (assembly GCA_945867155.1). Taxonomy (GTDB): domain Bacteria; phylum Bacillota; class Clostridia; order Eubacteriales; family Eubacteriaceae; genus Pseudoramibacter. Next base: position 237,095 of record CAMBHL010000003.1, read on the forward strand.
CAGTCCGAACACAAAATAGCCGCCAAGTACCAGCAGGGCGGCCAGGATCGGAACAAAAATCACTGCCGTAATAATTCGCTTTGCCATAATTTATTTGACCCCTCCATATCGTCTGTCTCGATGCTGATATTCAACGATCCATTTGTAAAAGCAGGACGCATCAAAATCCGGCCACAGGATGTCGTCGAAAATGAATTCCGCGTAGGCAATCTGCCACAGCAGAAAATTGCTCAGCCGCTTTTCGCCGCTCGTCCGGACCACAAGATCCGGGTCCGGCTGGCCGGCCGTGTACAAATATTTTTCGATCTGCGCTTCGTCGATCTGATCCGGCGAAAGACCAGCCTCTGCCATTTTTCGAGCTGCGTGAACGAGCTCTTCCCGGCCGCCGTAATTGAGGGCCAGGTTTAACACCATCCCCTGGTTGTCGGCTGTGTCCGCAAGCATTTTATGCGCCGCTTCCTGAACCTTTTCCGGCAGGCCCGAGATGTCGCCGATGACCCGCACGCGGATGTCCCGGTCGTTCATCGACTTGATTTCATTGAGAAAATAGCGGATGGCCAGGCTCATGAGCCCTGACACTTCTTCTGCGCTGCGCTTCCAGTTTTCGGTGGAAAAGGCGTAAAGGGTCAGCACTTCGATGCCCAGATCCGACGCCGTCGTAATGGCTTGGCGCACGGCTTTCATCGCCGTGCGGTGTCCGAAAATCCGGGGCATCTTCCGCTTTTTCGCCCATCTGCCGTTGCCGTCCATGATGATCGCGACGTGGCGTGGCAGCCGCGATTCATCAATCGTATACCCATCTATCTCCATGTGTTTCTAAAAGCCTACGCTTCGGCCTTTTTGCCCCTTTCTTTCTTTTCCAAGTTCTTCCATGCCGTGTCGACCATGAGCTTGATGCGGTTGATCTGGTTGACTTCAGAGGCGCCGGGATCGTAGTCGATCGGCGCGATATTGGCGTAAGGATAGCGTCTCCTTATCGGCTTGATCATGCCCTTGCCCATGACGTGGTTCGGCAGGCAGGCAAAGGGCTGCACGCAGACGATGTTTTCCACGCCGGATTCGATGAGTTCCATCATTTCCGACGTCAAGAACCACCCTTCACCGGCCTGGTTGCCCAGGGAAATGAGTTCCGTGGCCTTCTTCGCCTTTTTCTGAATCGTCGACGGCGCACTGAAGTGGCGGCTTTCATTGAGGGCCTGCTTCATGTTCTTGCGGTAGTGTTCCACCACCTTGATGGCCAGTTCATTGGCCGTCTTTGCCTTAGCCGTGCCAGACAATACATCATGCTTATATATGGCATTGTACGAACAATACAGGAAAAAGTCAATGATATCCGGGGAAACAACCTGACATCCTTCTTTTTCCAGGACTTTGACCAGATTGTTGTTGGCCGTCGGATGGTATTTGACCAGAATTTCACCGACGATGCCCACTTTCGGGATTGTTTTGTCCACTCTCGGGAGTTCGTCGAATTCCCGGACAATGTCCCGGACGTTTTTCTTGAAAGTCCGGCCAAAGGGATGAATGATGTTGCTCCTCACCTTTTCCCGCCATTTTTCGTACAAAGCGTTGGCTGAGCCCGGCACCTTTTCGTAAGGACGGGTCGCGTACAGCACCCGCTGGAAAAGGTCGCCGTAGACAGCCGCCACGATGATGCGGTGGGCCATATTCGGGGTAATCTTGAATCCCGGGTTGTCTTCCAGCCCCACGGTGTTGATCGACACCACTGGCACCTGTTCCATGCCCGCTTCCTTCAAGGCCTTGCGGATGAAGCCCACGTAATTGGAGGCGCGGCAGGGCCCGCCGGTCTGGGACATGATCACGGAGACGTTGTTCAAATCGTATTTGCCGGATTTTAAGGCCGCCATGATCTGCCCGACGGTCAAGATGCTCGGGTAGCACGCGTCGTTGTTGACGTAGCTGAGTCCGGCGTCGACGGCTTTCTGGTCCACCGCCGGCAGGACTTCAAAATTGTAGCCGCTGGCGTTCATGGCCGTAGAAAAGAGGTCGAAGTGAATCGGCGACATCTGGGGACAGAGCACTGTGTGCTTTTTCCGCATTTCCTTGGTGAACGGCACCTTTTTCGTCAGGGTTTTGCCCGGCACTTTGATGTGGTGGGCATCCCGTTCCAGAAGCGCCGCCTTGAGGGAACGCAGGCGGATGCGGATCGCGCCGAGATTGCTGACTTCATCGATTTTGATCAGGGTGTAAATCTTGCCCTTGTGTTCGAGAATTTCCTGGGTCTGGTCGGAGGTGACCGCGTCCAGTCCGCAGCCGAAGGACGTCAGCTGGACCAGCGCCAGTTCGTCGTGATCGGCGACAAATTCCGCTGCGCGGTACAGCCGGCTGTGGTATTTCCACTGATCCAGCACCCGCAGGGGCTGTTCGCTCTTGCTTGAAGCCAATTCGGCGACGGAATCTTCGGTCAAAACCGCCATGCCCAGAGAGGTGATGACGTTGTCCAGACCGTGGTTGATTTCAGGGTCGACGTGATAAGGCCGTCCGGCCAGCACGATGCCCTTTTTGTGGTTGCGGCGCAGCCACTGAACCGTTTCCTTGCCCTTCTGCAGGAGATCCCCGATGACCTGATATTTTTCGACGTAGGCCTTTTTCAGAGCTTCCGACACTTCTTCAGCGCTGACGCCTTCGTCGGCAAACACTTCCGTGAGGTGTTCTTCGAGACGCTTGTGATTGTCCAGGGCCAGGAAAGGATTCATGAATTTGACATGGGCATCCTTCAGGCTGTCCATGTTATACTTGATCGTTTCCGGATAAGACATGACGATGGGGCAGTTGAAGCAGTTGTCCGCTGAGTCAAATTCCTTTTCTTCGTAGGCGACGCACGGGTACCAGATCTTTTTCACGCCTTTGTCGATGAGATCCTGAATATGGCCATGGGTCAGTTTGGCCGGGTAGCACACCGATTCCGACGGAATGCTGCTCATCCCCTTTTCGTAAATCTTCCGGGTCGATTTTGAAGACAGGACCACCCGGTAGCCGAGGGAAGTCAGGAAAGTGAACCAGAACGGATAGTTTTCGTACTGGTTCAGCGCCCTCGGAATGCCAATGGTCCCCCTCGGAGCCTGATCTTCAGGCAGGGGTTCGTAGTCGAAAAGCCGCTTGTATTTATATTGGTAGAGATTCGGCATGTGATCCTTGTTGCGGACCCCGCCGGCGCCGATTTCACAGCGGTTGCCCGTCACATGGCGGCTGCCGTCTTCAAAGATGTTGATGGTGAGCTGGCAGTTGTTGCTGCATCCGCCGCAGCGTCTGTGCTTGACCGTCGTCGTGAACGTGTCCAGATCTTCGAGTTTTAAGACCGTGCTTTCCGTGCCTTCATGCCATCTTTCCTTGGCGATCAGCGCCGCACCGAAGGCGCCCATAAGGCCTGCAACGTCCGGGCGGATCACGTCGCGCCCGGTGATCTTTTCAAAGGCGCGCAGCACCGCATTGTTGTTGAAGGTGCCGCCCTGGACGACGATGTTCTTGCCCAGTTCCTTGGGATTGTGAACCTTGATGACTTTCTGGAGGGCGTTTTTGATGACCGAATAAGAGAGGCCGGCGGAGATGTCGCCCACCGTCGCGTTTTCCTTCTGGGCCTGTTTGACCTTAGAGTTCATGAAAACGGTGCAGCGGGTGCCGAGGTTGGACGGCCGCTTGGCCGTCAGCGCTTCTTCGACGAACTGGCTGATCGGCAGGTTTAATGACTTGGCGAAAGTTTCCAGGAAGGAGCCGCAGCCCGACGAACACGCTTCGTTAAGGATGATGCTGTCGATGGCCCCGGAGCGGATGCGCATGGCCTTCATGTCCTGGCCGCCGATATCCAAAATGAAATCCACGTCCGGCTTGAAGTAGCTGGCGCCCTTGAAATGGGCCATGGTTTCCACTTCACCGATATCCACTTTGAGGGCTGACTTGATGAGCCCTTCCCCGTATCCGGTAGATGCGGCATTGGCGATGTAGGCGCCTTCGGGGAGTTTGCGGTAAATGTCCTTTAAGATTTCAATGGCCTTTTTTAAGGGGCTGCCTTCGTTGCTGGAATAAAAACTGTAAAGGAGTTCGCCGTCCTTGCCGATGACAGCAGCCTTCGTCGTCGTGGACCCGGCGTCGATGCCCAGAAAGACCGGGCCTTTATACGCAGTCAGCTGGCCGCGCTTGACTTTGTCCCGGTTGTGGCGTGCCATGAATTCATCCAGTTCCGTCTGATCCTTAAACAAAGGGTCCAGATGGCCCAGGCCGATTTCGTCCGTAAAGGGCTTGTCCATCCGGGAGATCAGTTCCGAAAAACTGACCACCGGCTGTTTTTCGCTGGCGTAGGCCGTCCCGAGGGCCACAAACAAATTGGAATGTTCCGGAAATTCCACTTCTTCCGGCTTGAGCTTCAGGGTTTCGATAAAACGCTGGCGCAATTCGGAGAGGAAGTACAGCGGGCCGCCCAAGAAGGCGACGTGCCCGGAAATCGTGTGGCCGCAGGCCAAGCCTGAAATGGTCTGATTGACGACCGCTTGAAACACCGAGGCCGCAATGTCGGCTCGTTCTGCCCCGTCGTTGATCAGAGGCTGGATATCCGTTTTGGCGAAGACGCCGCAGCGCGACGCGATAGGATAAATGGTCGTGTGATGTTTGGCCAGTTCGTTGAGGCCTCCGGCGTCTGTTTTGAGCAGGGAGGCCATCTGATCGATAAAGGCGCCGGTTCCGCCGGCGCAGGTGCCGTTCATCCGCTGTTCGACGCTGGCGCCGAAGAACGTAATTTTTGCGTCTTCCCCGCCGAGTTCAATGGCGCAGTCGGTTTCCGGGATTTTTTCTTCGACAGCCCGGGTGCCGGCCACCACTTCCTGAATAAAGGGAATCTTCAGCCAGTTGGCCGCGAGCATCCCCCCGGAGCCGGTCACAGAGACGTGGGCTTTGAAATCTCCCAGAGCATCGGCGATATCCTTGAAAAGCGCACTCATGCTCTGCTGGATATTCGAGCGGTGTCTGCGGTAATCACTAAAAAGGATCTGATCGTTCTGATCGAGAACCACAACTTTAATGGTCGTCGAGCCTACATCGAGGCCCATGCGGTATGTTTCACTCATATTTTGCTCTTCTTTCTGTAAACTGTATCGGTTGATTTATTTTCGCTATTTAATAGTTGATTTTAATTTATCGCTGTATTATATCGCAAACTTTTTGCGGATGCAATGAAATCTCGATGAAGATACTCCACTTTTTGACATTTTAATGCTTTATATATTTATTGTAATCAAAAATATTAAAGAAAAACCTTAGCTTTTATATTATACTGGTTAATAATCACTAAGAGACAGATAGGAAAAAAGATGAACATTAACAAATCCATTTTCGGAACCCGATTAAAACAACTCATGAAATCTTACGGCGAGACTACGTATTCCATCGGCCGCCACTTTAAATTATCGCCACCGAGCATTTCCCGCTACACCCGGGGCGAAATGGCGCCAAAAATGACGACCCTCTACGCCCTGGCCGACTATTTCGGCGTCAACCCCGAATGGCTCATGGGCAAACCGGTGTCCATGTATCAATCTGATGTCCTGGACGACAGCGACATCGGCGCCGAAAAAAGCCTGGTGAGCGTCTCCGTTTTCGACGAAATCCGCTACGATCTGCCCATTTTCTCCAACCACCGCATCAAGCGAGAACTGCAGATGCCCCTGGATCAGCTCACCAAATGGGGGCCCGTTTTCGGCTACCGCATCCCCGACGAGAGCATGTCCCCGATTCTCCAGCCCGATGATCTCGTCATCATCCGTCTGGACACAGAGGTTCAGTCGGGAAACGCCGTAGCTTTTCACGCCAACGGCGAAAACATGAAGATCAGAAAAGTCATCGTGCAGGGCAAACAGCTCATCGCCCAGCCCGTCAACCCCAACGTCGACGCGGTCAGCTACCACATTCAGCAGGACCGCGTGCAGATCATCGGGCGGGTCGTGTACTGCCTGCATCAGGAAGAGACTTATTTCAAGCGATAAAAAAACTCAGTCCGAAGACTGAGTTTTTTTAGATTAGATCTGTAAGCCGAGTTCTGTTTAAATGATCATCTATCTGATTTTGCTGTTGCCAGCAAACTTAAGCGACCTACCTGTTGAGCAGCGACGGGCCGCCGCCTTTTTGCGCTCGTTCTTGGTCTTGCTCCAAATGGGGTTTACCCAGCTGGCGAATTACTTCAGCCACTGGTGAGCTCTTACCTCACCGTTTCACCCTTACCGAAAAATCGGCGGTTTGCTTTCTGTTGCACTTGCCTTAAAGTCACCTTTACCGGACGTTATCCGGCATCCTGCCCTGTGGAGCTCGGACTTTCCTCAGAGACATGCTCCGCGATCATCTGATCTAGTCTACATTATTATACGCAGATGCGCCTTAAATTTCAAGGTTTTATTCTTTAAATGTCCCCATTTCAAATGCTTCCTGATCGCCCGCTTCGCCGTCTTTTTCAGAGACTGGACCGTTGGATTCGTCGTCGTCTTTTCCCTGATTGAGAATTTCGTCGCGGACTTTCTGTTCGATTTCGTCGCACAGATCCGGCCGTTCTTCAAAGAGCTGGCGCACTTTGTCCCGGCCCTGGCCCAGGCGTTCGTTTCCGTAAGAGAACCAGGAACCGGATTTCTTCACGATATCGAGGTCCACCGCCTGATCGAGGACATCCCCTTCGTGGGAAATACCTTTGCCGTAGATGATGTCAAATTCCGCGGTCTTAAATGGCGGCGCCATTTTATTTTTGACAATTTTGGCCCGGGTTCTGTTGCCGATGTTTTCCCCATCTTTCTTGATCGAATCGATGCGGCGCACATCGATCCGAACTGACGCGTAGAATTTCAGCGCCCGGCCGCCGGTGGTGACTTCCGGATTGCCGTAGACCACCCCGACTTTTTCTCTGAGCTGATTGATGAAGATCGTGGCGGTGTTCGCGTTTTTAATGACCCCGGTCAGCTTCCTCAGCGCCTGGGACATGAGTCTTGCGTGCAGCCCCACGTGGGATTCGCCCATGGTCCCGTCGATTTCAGCCCGGGGCACCAGAGCGGCCACCGAGTCGATGACGGCCACGTCGATGGCGCCGCTTCGCAGCAGGGCTTCGAGGATTTCCAGGGCCTGTTCGCCGGTGTCCGGCTGGGAAATGATCAGGTTATCGATATCCACGCCCAAATTGGCCGCGTACACCGGGTCCAAAGCGTGTTCGGCGTCGATAAACGCCGCGTTGCCGCCTTGTTTCTGACATTCCGCAATGATGTGCAGGGCCAGGGTCGTTTTTCCTGAAGATTCAGGGCCGTAAATTTCCGTGATCCTTCCCTTGGGAATCCCACCGATTCCAAGAGCCAGGTCGATGCTCAAAGAAGAGGTGGAGATCACATCCACATCTCTTTGGGCACTGTCTCCAAGGCGCATGACGGCGCCTTTTCCAAAGGTTTTTTCGATATTTTTCAAAGCCGTGTCCAGGGCTTTTTTCCGTTCTTTATCGTCCGTAATGGGGACAACCGGTTCTAAAGGTTTATCTTTTTTCGCCATGTGCATTCCTCCTTTAATTTTGTTTTACAGCAGCACTTCCCGGATCATCCCGAACACCTTGATCGCGGCCCGGGTCTGAATCATCCGGCCGGTGCCTTTAAACCGGCAGGTTTCCGTTTTGGTTTTGCCGCCGGCGCAAATGGCAATCTGCACGCCTGCTGACAGCGGATCGTCCGGCGTCTGGGACAATTCAGACACCGCCACGTTAATGTCGCAGTCAGAAAGGGCAAACAGCCGGCTGGCCATCGCGCCGACCTCGTCGGCATCATCGCCGAGAAGCTTGGCCTTCATCTGATCGTCATTGAGCACCAGTCCCAGCTTGAATACTTTTGACATGCCGTCGATCGCCGACAGGATCTCGCCGGCCATACCCCCGGTGCCGGAATCAGCAATGGCCAGGGTCATGCCCTTCTTCATCAAAAGATCCGCCACCGCTTTGGAAAGGGGATCGGATGAATGGGCAAATATATGCCGGCCAAACCGCGCTTCAATCGCTTGTGAAACCTGATCCAGCAGAGCGTTGACCTGGGCTTTGTCGGTGCCGTTGGCCGTCACGCGGATGAGGACTTCTCCCGGTTTGGCGTATGTGGCGATCGTCGGATTGTCCTGATCCTTGACCAGATCGAGAATGGCTTCTTCCACCATGGATTCCCCCATATCGCAGATATTGAAAAACCGTGAAAGGACCAGCTGATGGGTGCGTTCTTTTAAAACCGGCAGCACAGAAAGGTCGAGCATGGCCTTCATTTCTTCAGGGGGCCCCGGCAGCATGAAGACGCTCACACCGTTTTTCTCGATGTGGATGCCCGGCGCCGTTCCCCGGGTGTTGTCGATCGCTTCTGCGCCTACGGGAATGTCGCATTGTCTAAAATTGTTTTCTGTGAGTTTATAATTGTAGCGATCGAAATGGGCCTTCATTTTTGCAACCTGTCCTTCGTCGCGTTTCAGGGGCATACCGAAGTAATCCGCGATGGTTTTCTTCGTCAGATCGTCCTGGGTCGGCCCCAGGCCTCCGGTCACGACGATGACCTGACTCCGGTGGGCGGCGATGTCCACGCAGTCCCGAAGTCTGCCGGGGTTGTCCCCGATTGTCGTCTGATAGTGCACCGCCGCGCCGATTCGCGACAGCTGTTCCGAAACGTACTGAACGTTGGTGTTCAGGGTTTCGCCGGTCAAAAGCTCCGTCCCGACACAGATAATTTCACAATCCATTGTGCTTGCCTTCTTTCATCTATTTTTACAGCCAAAAAAACGCCTGTGGAAGCAGACGTTTTTAAAATAAATCATTTGGATTGAATGACATTCTTGTTGTTGACGAAATATTCAATTCCAGAAATAATGGTCAGGGCCAGAGCCACATAGACCATGATGTTGCCAAGGAGCCACAGCGTTTGGACTTGGGGCTGCCAGGTGTACAGGATCAAAAGAATGATCGTAACCATCTGGGACACGGTCTTCGCCTTGCCCAGCTTGCCCGCTGCAATGACGATGCCCGAAGACGCCGCCAGGGTTCTGAGCCCTGTAATCGCAAATTCTCTGGCAATGATGACAATCACAATCCAGGCCATGATTTCATGGGCTTCGACGAGACAGATGAAAGCCGACGCCGTCAAAAGCTTATCCGCAAGCGGATCCATGAATTTGCCAAAATCCGTAATTAAATGCCGGCTTCTCGCAATGTGACCGTCCAAATGGTCGGAATAAGAAGCCACACAGAAGATGATCAGTGCAATCAGCTGGTGCTGCGGGAAAGAGATTTCCATGGCAGCCACAAAAAACGGAATGCAGATCATTCTGAAAATCGTAATTTTATTCGGTAGATTCATTGATTACCTCCCCTATTAAATCAAATCCAATCGCATCTACGATTCTCACCTGATAAAAATGTCCCGGCTTTGGCCCCGGGGTCTCGATGATCACATCGCCGTCGATCTCGGGCGCGTCCCCACGCGTTCTGCCGATGGCGATGCCGTTTTCGTCGACTTCGTCGATGAGCACCGGGATTTCCTGATCGATCCAGCGCGTATTCCATGCGGTGGAAATCGCTTCCTGCTGTTCGTAAATGCGCTGGACCCGTTCTTCCTTGACCGCTTCGTCAATCTGGTCCGGCATTTCAGACGCCGGCGTTCCTTCTTCCCTGGAATAGGCAAAGGCGCCCAGCCGCTCAAACTTTAAAGCTTTGAGGGTCTGGCACATGGCCTCGAACTGGGCTTCGGTCTCCCCTGGAAATCCTACGATCACCGTCGTCCTCAAGACGGCGTCCGGGCATTTTTTCCGAATTAATTTCACTTTACCATAAATTTCTTTTTTGTCAATGTGACGGCCCATGCGCCGCAGAATTTCGTCCTCGGTGTGCTGAATGGGCATGTCGAAATACTGGCAGATGTTCTTGTGTTTTGCAATGACGTCCAACAGCCGTTCGTCGATCCCTTCGGGATACATGTATAAAAGCCTGATCCACTTGAAGGGAATCGTACCGGCCAATTCGTCCAATAAATCCGCCAGTTCATAATCTTCTTCTAAATCGACGCCGTACTGGGTCAGATTCTGGGCCACCAGAATCAGTTCCCGGACGCCGTTGTCATAAAGCATCTGCGCTTCTTTTACAATCTCTGAAGGCTTACGGCTGCGGTGCCGCCCCCGGATATTTGGGATCGCGCAGTAGGTGCAGTGGTTGTCACAGCCTTCGCTGATCTTCAGGTATTCCGTCACACGGCCTTTTTTGACGTACCGGCCCTGAGCTTCATCGTGAATTTCCGGGCTGGCATAGATTTTCTGTTCGCGCTGCCCGAGAATTTCAGGCAGATCTTCGAGCTGATTGACCCCGACGAAATAATCGACTTCCGGCAGTTCCGCCTTCAGTTCTTCGGCGTAGCGCTGGGCCATGCAGCCTGCGACCACAAAGGCGCTGCATTTTTCATCTTCGTGCGTCCGGTAGGGCAACAGATCGAAAATCGCGTCGATCGACTGTTTTTTCGCCGCTTCGATGAAACAGCACGTGTTCACAACGATGAGGTCCGCTTCATCCGGCACTTCGGTGAGTGCATAGCCGTGGCTCAGCAGGCCGCCGAGCATGGTTTCGCTGTCCACCGTGTTTTTGTCGCACCCCATGGTCCGGACAAAGACCTTCTGGTCAGCCATGATAGTTCTCCCTTGACATCAATAATTTCCGCGGTTTGCTGCCATTGGGACCTGAAATGATGCCCCGGTCTTCGAGCTCGTCGATGATCCGTCCGGCTCTCGCATAACCGACTCTGAGTTTGCGCTGCACCATGGACGTCGAAATCTGACCGTTGGTAAAGGCCAGTTCCGCTGCTTTCGGGAACAGCTCATCCACAGTTTCTTCCGTTTTTTCTTCATCCTTGGCGGTTTCCGCCGCTTGGATTTCTTCTTCAATATGGGCGTCGAAGGTCGGCTTTTCCCCCTGGGAAACGGCCGCGACCACCCGATTGATTTCATTGTCTGACACAAAGGTGCCCTGAACCCGCAGCGGCTTCGATTTGCCCACCGGGAAGTAGAGCATATCCCCTTTGCCCAGAAGTTTTTCGGCGCCGACCTGATCGAGAATGGTGCGGCTGTCCGTGTTGGACGCCACCGAGAACGCGATTCGCGACGGAATGTTTGCCTTGATCAGCCCGGTGATGACATCCACCGAAGGCCGCTGGGTCGCAATGACCAGATGAATGCCGCAGGCTCTTGCGAGCTGGGCGATCCGGCAGATGGCGCTTTCCACTTCTTTGGGCGAGGTCATCATCAAATCCGCCAATTCGTCGATAATGATGACGATGCGGGGCAGTTTTTTCTGCCCATTCTGGAGGGCTTTCTTGTTGTAGCCTTTAATGTCCCGAACCCCGGCATCTTTAAAGAGCTGGTAGCGGTCGGTCATTTCCTTGATGCCCCAGTTCAGGGCAAAGGCGGCCTTCTTCGGATCGGTTACCACTGGAATCAGCATGTGGGGCAACGCGTTGTAGACATTGAGTTCAACCATCTTGGGGTCGATCATGATAAAGCGCAGATCCTCAGGACCGAGCTTGTAAATCAGGGAAATGATCATTGTGTTGATGCAGACCGATTTCCCGGAGCCGGTGGCGCCGGCGATGAGCACATGGGGCATCTTCGAAATGTCCCCGATGACATTCTGACCCGACAGGGTTTTGCCCAGCGCGAAAGGCAGCTTGGCTTCCGATTTCTGAAACACCGGCGTCTTGATGATGTCGCCCAAAGCGACCACTTCGCTGACGGCGTTGGGCACTTCGATGCCCACTGCGGATTTGCCGGGAATCGGCGCTTCCATGCGGATGTCGCTCGTCGCCAGGCGCAGGGCCAGATCGTCAGACAGGGCGACGATTTTGCCGACCTTGACGCCGGCCGCCGGCTGCACTTCAAAGCGGGTGATCGACGGTCCCACATCGACGCCGACAATTTTGGCGTTGACCTTGAATTCTTTCAGCGTGTCTTCGATCTGATGGGCCTTCTTGATGACGTCTTCTTTCTTGCCGCCGCCGTTGTGGCTGCCTGGATTGAGCAGGGCCACATCCGGCTTATGATATTCCCGGGCCGGCGTATCCGCCTTTATCTCCCCCGGATCATCATCTCCTTCATCTTCCTCTTCCGGCACCGACTCTTCGTCGTTCTGGACCGGCTGAGGGGCAGGCTGCGCCGCCTGTTCGGCTTCGCGCACCCGTTCTTCCCGTTCGGATTTGGCTTTGCGCTTCAGATCTTCATCGTCCAGCTGATCGATGACGTCGTCAATGTTGACATACTGGGTATTGACGGAGACCTTCCCCACATCGCTGGGATTGAACAGGCTGTCGTAGTTCTGGTCTTCCAGTTCTTCCTGCTGCTGACGCTTCAGTTCGGCTTCTTTGCGCATCTTGGCCAGTTCCCGTTCTTCTTTCAGGGTCTTGATGTGTTCTTCCATCGCTTCCTGGCTCTGGTCTTTCAGACGGCCAAAGAACCCTGGAGAAACAATGGTGATGATTTTATAGATTTCAAACGCCAGCAGGCACAGGAGCAAAATGATTGTCCCGGGCTTTTTGATCACCGTCAGGAAAATGTAGGCCAGCACCAGCCCGAAGATCCCGCCGAAGGCATTGCTGCCTTTCAGGGGCAGGGTGAACATGTCGAGCAGTGTGTACTGCATCATGCTGGGCACGCTCATGCTGAAGATGATCAGTAAATTGGCCAGAAGCAGGGCCACATAACCCATCACTCTGGCGTACTTTTTCCAGCTCTGGGTGAAGATGATCACCCCAGCCACAATAAAATACATACAGTAAATCACGGACACATTGCCAAACAAATAGCGCACGACGCCTTTGCCCCAAATGCGGTCAAACAGCGTCGGGGTTGCCGTCGAGTACGCGTAGGCGCTGTACATCGCAACGGCGATCACCAAAATGCCGATGAAGCGCATCTGGCCGGCGGTCAGTTCTCTTTTTTCATTTTTTGACGCCCGTCCGGTACGTTTAGCTTTCGCCTTTTGAGTGGCCGACTGGGTTTTTTTTCTGCCTTTTGTCTTTTTTGTCCTTGCCATCGTTACTCACCATCCAATCTGAATGGACCGGTGTGCATCGCAGTCCATTCTGAATTTGAATTAATCTGCATCTTTTGGCAGGCATGCCTTTCTGGACAGATTAATCCGTCCCTGATCGTCAATTTCAATGACTTTCACGGTCACTTCATCGCCGATGTTCACCACATCTTCCACGCGGTTGACCCGGTGGTTCGCCAGTTTCGAAATGTGGATCAAACCGTCCTTGTTGCCCGGAATGTCGACAAAAGCGCCGAACTTCATGATCCGGACGACTTTCCCGGTGACCACTTCGCCAACCTGCACTTCGTGAACCACATCGTCAACCATCTTTTCAGCCTTTTCAGAAGAAGCCCGGTCTGTGGCCGCGATGTAGACGGTGCCGTCTTCTTCCACTTCAATCTTGGCGCCGGATGCCTCCTGGATGCCGATGATCGTTTCGCCGCCCTTGCCGATGAGGTCGCGGATCTTTTCAGGATCGATGTGCACGGTCGTGATGTGCGGCGCGTAGGGTGAAATTTCTTTCCGCGGTTCGGAGATCGCCTGGTTCATGATGCCGAGAATGTGCATGCGGCCGTCTTTTGCCTGTTTCAGCGCCTGAGTGAGAATCGCCCGGTTGATGCCATGCACCTTGATGTCCATCTGAATGGCGGTGATGCCGTCTTTCGTCCCGGCCACTTTGAAGTCCATGTCGCCGAGGAAGTCTTCCATGCCCTGAATATCGGTCAGGATGGCGACCTGATCCCCTTCTTTGATCAGGCCCATAGCGCAGCCGGCGACCGCTTTTTTAATCGGCACCCCTGCCGCCATTAAAGCCAGAGAGGACCCGCAGACAGAGGCCTGGGACGTGGAGCCGTTGGAGCTCAACACTTCAGAGACCACGCGGATCGCATAAGGGAATTCTTCTTTCGAGGGCAGCACCGGCAGCAATGCCCGTTCGGCCAGTGCGCCGTGGCCGATTTCCCGTCTTCCCGGGCCCCGGCTCGGCTTCGTTTCCCCGACGGAATAGCTCGGGAAATTGTACTGGTGCATGTAGCGCTTTTCGGTTTCCGGTTCCAGACCGTCGAGCACCTGGGCTTCTTTTAACAGGCCCAAAGTGGCGATCGAGCAAACCTGGGTTTCCCCGCGGGTGAACAGGCCGGAGCCGTGCACCCGGGGCAGATAGTCGATCTTCGCGGTGATCGGCCGCACCTGAGTCAGTTCCCGGTTGTCCGGACGGATATGGTCGTTTAAAATCAGGCTGCGCACTTCTTCGCGCTTGATGCCGTTGATCACCATGTCGGCTTCGGCCTGATGATCCGGGTCCAGTTCGGCGAAATGCTTGGCCGTTTCGTCGATGAGGGCGTTGATCGCGTCGATGCGTTCGTCCGCATCTTCAATGTGGACGGCGTCGTGCATGCGGGTGCCAATGTAGACTTTGATGCTGTCCTTCAGTTCCGGGGTCGGTTCCTGAAGGGGATATTCCGCCTTTGGCACACCGACTTCTGCGACGATTTCGTCGATGAAGCTGATGATCTTCTTGATTTCTTCGTGGGCGTACAAAATCGCGTCCAGCATGGTTTCTTCGTCTAATTCGTTGGCGCCGGCTTCAACCATCATCACGGCGTTGCGGGTCCCGGCGACGGTCAGATTCAAGTCTGAGGTCTGTTTCTGTTCCCAGGTCGGGTTCAGCACGAATTCGCCGTCGATGAGGCCCACCTGCACGGCGGCCGTCGGCCCATCAAAGGGCAGATCGGAAATGGACAGCACGATCGAAGAACCGATCATCCCCACCAGTTCCGAAGCGCAGTCGGTGTCGTCGGACATCACCATCGTCACCACGTGCACGTCATTTCTGAAAGTTTTCGGGAAAAGGGGTCGAATCGGTCTGTCGATGAGTCTTGAAAACAGAATCGCCTGATTGGTCGGGCGGCCTTCACGCTTCAAAAATCCCCCTGGGATTTTGCCGACCGCGTACTGTTTTTCGACGTAATCGACGGAAAGCGGAAAGAAATCAGTGCCTTCCCGGGGTTCCTTTGAGACCGCCACATTGCACAACAGGCTGGTGTCCCCGTAGCGGACCATCGCCGACGCTTTGGCTAAACGCGCCACTTCACCGATTTCAACTTGGAAAGGGCGTCCGGCAATTTCGGTCTTAAACACCTTCGGTTCCCTCGGTTGGGCTTTCGCAGAAATTTTCATTGTACCTCCTCTAAACGATACGACCAAATGTCAATTTAATCTTTTTTAACATAACAAAAAAGGCGGAACACTCCGCCCAATCAAAATAATTATTTTCTTAATCCTAATCTCGCGATTAATTCACGATAGCGATTGATGTCTTTTTTCTTCAAGTAGCCTAACAGGTTGCGGCGCTGGCCGACCATTTTGAGCAGGCCTCTTCTTGAATGAAAGTCCTTTTTATGAACTGCAAAGTGCTTGTTCAAGTCGTTGATGCGGTAGGTTAACAGTGCGACCTGAACTTCCGGCGAACCGGTATCCCCTTCGTGGGTGCCGTATTCTTTGATGATCTGTTCTTTCTGTTCTTTTGAAATCATAACTTCTACTCCTTCTGTTTGTTTCCCTGTTCCTAGTATGCCGTCGGAGTGATTCGCCAAACCAAGAGCAGGCTTGAATGTGTGTATTCTATCATTTCAAATTTGGTTTGTAAAGCCTTATTGACCGGAATTTTCGGAAGTTTCCGCCAAATAATCCGCAATCAGTTTTTCACACAGCGCCGTCACTTTTTCAGGCGCGTAGTCCTGGGCGGCCGTGTTCATGTTGTCCGCCATTTCTTCGACGATGCCCCGGTGTTTGATAAGATGGTCCACGACCCCCGGCAGTTCCGAGATATCCTGAACCCGAAGGCCCATGCCGCTTTCTTCCAAAAATTCGGCGTTGCTCTCTTCCTGACCCGGATAGGTGTAGGGAATGAGCATGGGGATGCCCCTTAAAATCGCCTCAGTCGTCGTGAGGCCTCCGGGTTTAGTGACGATGATGTCGGAGCGGCTCATAAAATCTGAAATCTGTTCCACATAGCCGAACACTTCAGCCGTCGTTTTGGGATTTTTCCGCAGCGTCTGCCAGGGCGCGGCGGAGAGCTTCTCGGCCATCGCTTCGTTTTTTCCGCAGACAGCCAGCAGATGAATGGGGACTTCGGTCTGAAGCAGTGCTTCAAAAGCCACGGACATGTGCTTGTCGCCGAGGCTGCCGCCCATTAAGAGCACCGTGCCGCATGTCCTGTCTGTGCTGCAGCTGCTTCCTTTCTTTTCCTCAAATTCCTCCCGCACCGGAATACCGTAGGGGTAAATGATAGCCGGGTCGATGCCCCGTTCGATCATATCCGCCTTGGTGTAGGCGCTGCCTACGACGTAGGCGTTCACGTTCTGGCTCCTGTACACCCCGTGAAACTTGTAGTCCGTCACAATGGAGAGCAGCGGGATGTGAAAGGCTTTCATGCCCTTGAGACGCCCGAGCACGTTGGTCACAAAGGGATGGGTCGAAATGAGCAGCACCGGCGAATCGTCGAGAATGAGGGACATGATCTCCGGCGAAATCAGGGCCGTGCCGACATGGAAAATGCCCCGCTGAAACGCCGTCATCTTGTCGAATTTCCGGTACAGCAGGTCGTAAAGCTTCGGCGTCATGCCGACCATTTTTTCGTACCCGCCGGTGATCATCTTGTTTAAGATTTTCGATGACGCCTTAAACGTGTCGACGATGCGAACGTCGTAGCCCCGGCGGCTCAGATTTTTCTGAAGGCTTTGGGCGGCCAGGTTGTGGCCGCCGCCCGTCGAAGCGGTAAAAATCAATACGATGTTTCGATGGCCCATGCTGTCAATTAATCGTCAAAATCCTTTGAAAATCGGTAATTGACACGCATGAGCTTGCCGCCTACTTTCTTTTCCCGGCGTTTTTCCAAACCGTAAACCATGCCGATGCCGATGGTCAGTCCTGCGATCACTGCTCCGAAAGCTGCAAAAAACTTTTTCATTGTCCGTCCTCCTGTTTAGGTTCTTCTTGGGTTTGCTTTTTTGTCTGATTCGATTTTTCCCCGCCTTTTTTTTGGCGGGCTTTAAATAATGTGCCGACGCGTTCGCCCTGAACAATCTGGTACAGGACGTTCAAATCGTCGCCGGAGGTGATCAGCGTCGGAATGCCGCGGTCTGCGGCGTAGCGCGCCGCCTCCAGTTTCGTGATCATGCCCCCGGTGCCAAGGTCCGATGCCGAGTGGTCGGCTAAGGCCATGAGTTCCGGCGTAATAGTGTCGACCGTCTCAATCCGAACGGCGTCTTTGTTCTTATAA
The DNA here is from genome assembly GCA_945867155.1 of uncultured Eubacteriaceae bacterium. Classification (GTDB taxonomy): domain Bacteria; phylum Bacillota; class Clostridia; order Eubacteriales; family Eubacteriaceae; genus Pseudoramibacter. Next base: position 254,437 of record CAMBHL010000003.1, read on the forward strand.
GGGTCCTTATCGTACAGCCCATCCACATCGGACAGAATCACGAGGCCGTCCGCGCCGATTAAATTGGCGGTCATCGCCGACAGCCGGTCGTTGTCTCCGAAACGTTCTTCTTCGATTTCATCGGTCGAGATGACATCGTTTTCGTTGACGATGGGGATGATCCCTTCCCGAAGCAGCGCCGCAAAGGTGTGCATGGCGTTGTGGCGCTTGATTTTATTGTAAAACACGTCTTTCGTCAAAAGAATCTGCGCGATGTTCTGATAGTAGCTGTCAAAAGAACGGTGGTACAGCTCCATTAACAGCCCCTGGCCCACAGATGCGGCCATCTGTTTTTCTTCGAGGGTCGTCGGCCTTTCGCTCATCCGCAGGCGGTACATGCCGCAGCCGATGGCCCCGGACGAAACCAGAATCAACCGTCTCCCTTCGTTTTCCAGATCTGTCAGCACCCGGGCCAGCTGGTCCATCTTGTGCAGATCGACGGTGCCGTTTTCGTGAGTCAGCGACGTCGTCCCGATCTTGATCACGAGAATTTGAGCTTCTGTCAAATTCATCTGTCTCTTATTATCCTCCCAATTCCTAATTTTTTTCTTTAAAGTGTGCTTTTCAGTTTAGCAAATCCGGCCCAATAATTCAAGCTTGCGAAAAGCAGCGGTCTGAGAGGGTCCGCAGGGTCTTTGCCGCCTGGAAGGGATCGGCCTGGGCGAACAGCGCTGAGATGACCGAAACGCCGCAGATGCCGGTGCCGGAAAGTTCGGGCAGATTGTCCGCCGTAATCCCGCCGATGGCGACCACTGGAATCGCCACCGCATCGCAGATCGCCTTGAGGGTCTCATGGCTGACCGCGCTGGCGTCGTCTTTGGTCCCGGTCGCGAAAACCGCGCCGACGCCGAGATAATCGGCGCCTTCCCGCTCTGCTTCCAACGCCTCTTTTACTGTCGAGGCCGACACGCCGATGATCTTGTCATCGCCGAGCCGGGTCCGCACGTCCATCGCGGCCATGTCACTCTGCCCCACATGAACGCCGTCGGCACCGATGGCTTTGGCGACGTCGACATTGTCGTTGATGATAAAGGGCACGCGATACGCCGCGCAGATCTTCTTGATCGCTTCAGCTTCTTTTCTGAAGTCTTCCGTGTCCAAATGTTTTTCCCGAAGCTGGAGCATCGTCGCGCCCCCTTTGAGCACGGCTTCCACGTCTTCGGCCAAGGTCTTTTCACCGAGCCACCGCCGGTCGGTGATGGCATAAAGTCTTAAATCTTCAGGTTTTAATTTATCTGCGTGCATACCGGGCCTCCTGATCCAGCGTTTTTTCATCCATATGGTCCACCGCATCAATGATGCGTCTGGCGTAGGTCGCGTTGCCTTCGTAGGGCGCCAGATAACCGAAGGCGGTTTCCCCGGCCACCCCCATGGTACACACCGCCGCTGCCACGGCGTCCAGGCGTTCGGCCGCCGGCGCCGATGCGGCAAAGGCCGCCGTCATTCCCGAGAGCTGGCAGCCCGTGCCGGTGATGCGGCTCATTTCCGGCCTGCCGTTTTGGATGACGTAGGCGTTTTCGCCGTCGCACACCACGTCCATCGCGCCGGTCGCGGCGACGACGCTGTGGGTCTTTTTCGCAAAGGCTTTTAAAAATGCAAGGGCCGCGTCCAAGTTTTCCGGCGTCACCGCGTCCTGCACGTCGGCATCCACCCCTCTGGCTTTGCCCGACTGATTCGCCAAGGCGCGGATTTCCGAGATGTTGCCCCGGATCACCTCCGGTTCCAGCTCCTCTAGGATCAGGGCCGCCGCCCGGGTTCTTAAAGGGCTCGCGCCTGCGCCGACGGGGTCCAGCACCACAGGATGGCCCAGGCCCTTCGCTTTCTTCCCGGCGGCGAGCATGCTCTGCACCGTCCGGTGGTTGAGGGTCCCGATGTTTAGGGTTAAGCCCTGGCAGATGGCGGTGATGTCTTCCACTTCGTCCACTTCATCGGCCATGATCGGGCTTGCGCCGCATGCCAGAATGATATTGGCCACGTCGTTGACCGTGACGTAATTGGTGATGCAGTGGATCAGCGGGTGCGTTTTTCGGGTTTTGGTCACGTATTGTCCTAACATTTTTTCTCCTTTATACAAATATACAAAAAAATCCGAATGGGAATGCCCGCATTCGGATTCGGTTTTTAAATTTATTTCAAGCCGTAGCTACTCTTCGACGCCACTGCGCCGCCCTGGAAGGTGATGTTCGCGTTGGAATCCGAACTGCCGTTGCCCTTCCAATAATAAATCTGCACGTTGATCGTATTGCCCTGGGCGTCTTTGTAGGTCGATTCGGAAAGCTTGGTCCCGTCGCTGCCGATCAGCTGCTTGACCTGATCGTAGGTCATGCCGTTGTTGATCTGATTGTACTGGGCCTGGGTGATGGTCCCTGCCTGAGCCGTAGCGTCCGTCGAATTCGCGGTGTTCGCTGTATTGGTATCCGTTGACGCCGTATTGTTGTCAGTGCTGGCTGTGCTGCTGCCCGACGAACTCTTCTTGCTCGAGCTGTTGGAACTCTGGCTGCTCGATGTGGTGCTGCTCTTGCTCAAGAACGGGATGCCGCCGTGATTTCTGAAATACAGGAAATACGAGGCTGCCCCTGCCGCGACGACGATGAGAATGATGATCAGGGCGATGAGTCCGCCTTTTCCCTTTTTGGCTTTCTTCGGCGGTGCCATTTCGGTCTGCGTTTCTTCGGTCTGAGGTTTTTCAGGCGCTTCGTAGACTTTTTGTTCCGCCGGTGCGGCTTCAGCTTCGGCTTCTGAACCTTCAGCTTCCGGCGCTTCGGTTTCGGCTGCCGGGGTTTCCTCTGCCGGCGCCTGTTCTTCGGCTGTTTCTGTTGCTTCGGTTTCGGCCTGTTCTGCTTCCAGTTTCTTGAGTTCTTTGATCACGTTTTTAAAGACCGGCGTGACCGCGCGCTTAAAGGCGGTGATCATCTGGGGATCGTCGACCTGGATGACCATGCGGGTCTTGCCCGCTTCTGGAATCATATAGTCAATGCCAATGGGACCGTGTTCCGGATGCTTGCCTTCGATATGCAGGCTGTTTTCGTCCACCATGATATCTTCAACGCCCATGTTGGTCAGGGCGGCTTCTGACGAACGCATCCAGGCATCCAATTGCCCTTTAGCGGTTAGTGCCTGTCTCATAGATTTGCCTCCTGTATCATATGTTTTCAAACATACTGCCTTTATTTTATTTTATTCCATATAATTTTAGCTGTCAAGGGAAATAATCGATTTCAATGCGATGGATGCGCTTCTTACCGGGATTTTACACCGAATTTAAAAAAGGCCACTGCTGCGGCCTTAGAATCGTCAATCTTCAAAGAGCGGGGTGCTGAAATAGCGTTCCCCGGTATCGGGCAGCACCGTCACCACCGTCTTGCCCCGTCCCAGGCGCCTGGCGAGTTTTTTCGCGACGAAGACGTTGGTGCCGGATGAAATGCCGCAGAGCAGCCCTTCCTTTTGAGCCAGCTCCCGGGCCGTTTCTATCGCCTGTTCGTCAGTGACAATTTCAATTTCATCGATGAGATCTTTGTCGAGGATCGGCGGCATGACGCCGTCGCCGATGCCCATCTGGAGGTGGGAGCCGATCTCACCGCCGGAAAGCAGGGCCGCGTGTTCCGGCTCTGCGGCGCAGATGTGCACATCCGGATACGCTTCCCGGAGGGCCCTGCCGATGCCGGAGATGGTGCCCCCGGTGCCAAAGCCCGAGCAGAAGGCGTCAATGGGGACGTCTGCCTGTTCGACGATTTCCCGGCCAGTGCCTTCATAATGGGCCCGCCTGTTGTCGGTGTTGGCGAACTGGTTGGGCATGTAGTACCGGGGATCTTCTGCGGTCATGGCCTTTGCCTTCTGGATGCAGCGGTCGATGCAGGCGCCGATGTCCCCGTCGTCGTGATCCAGGATCAGCTTCGCGCCGTACTGCGTGATGAGCTTGCGCCGTTCTTCGCTGACAGAGTCGGGCATGATGATCACCACTTCGTAGCCTTTCACGGCCCCGACAAGGGCCAGACCAATCCCCTGATTGCCGCTGGTGGGCTCCACGATCACCGACCCCGGCTTCAGATCGCCGCGTTCTTCCGCAGCCTCGATCATCTTCAGGGCCGTGCGGGTTTTAATGGAGCCCCCAACCCCGAGGGCTTCCACTTTCACGAGAATGCGCGCGTCTTCCGGCGCGGTCATATGGTTTAACTGAACCAGCGGCGTATGGCCCACCGCCTCTAAAATATTCTGATCAATCAACGATAAGTCCTTCTCTCCATAATTAATATAAGTATTAGTGTTTAACTATATTATACTTGAAAAGCTTATCTTTTTAAACTGTAAATCCCAATGCTTTTTATCACGCCTTTTGATCTTTGAGCTGGGCCACGTAATAGGGCAGAGCGACAAAGCCGATGCCGCCGATCATGTTGCCAAGGGTGACGCTTGCCAGATTGTAGAAATAACCGCCGACGGAAACGGCCTGGCCTGCCGGATCGAGCAGGGCCACGCTGAGCTGGGTCATGTTGGCGACGCTGTGTTCGAAGCCGCAGATGATGAAAGCGAAGAGGCACCAGAACACCATGATGAGCTTTGCGGCGTCGTTCTGGGTTCTGAAAGAACACCAGACGGCCAGACAGACGAGGATGTTGCACAAGATGCCGCGGATGACCAGCTGCCCGAAGGGGGCCGCCATTTTCGCTGCGGCGCCTGTGGCTAAAAAAGTGGCAACTGCCGGAATGCTGAGTCCTGAAAAATGAAACAGGGCCGCGAGCAGAAAAGATCCGGCGAGGTTGCCGATCCAGCACACGATCCAGAGCTTGACCGCGTCGCCGAGGGTGATGGTCTTTTTCATGACGCCGAGGGACATCACGAGGTTGTTGCCGGTGAAGAGTTCCGCCCCGGCGATGACCACGAGGCTCAGGGCGATGCCGAAGGCCGCGCCCATGATCACTTTCGTCCCCGGCGCGCCGTTCATAAGGCCACCCACGACGTTGATCAAGATATTCCCAAAGCCGATGTACGCCCCGGCGAGCATCGACAGCACAAAATACCCGCCGGGATTCCGGCCGAGCATCCCGCTCTTCGCCGCCGCCGCGTTGGCCGCCGCGTCCACTTCTTTCTTAAACATTAACACTTCCTCCTTTATTCGTTGTTTTGCTTTCATTATACAGGCTCTTCGTCCAATTTTGGAAAATATTTTGCATCATATGGCTATTTTTTTGTTCAATCATCCTCTGTTTTTAAAATAAATCCAGTTCGTTATCCAGATACAAGGCTTCCCGCACGTGGATGTGATACTCGGGCTTTACCATATAATACAAAATCATTTCCAAGAGCAAAGCGCTGCCGAGGCCCCGGCCTTCGATTTTAAAATTCGAAAAGCCCAAAGGCACATAAGTTTTTTCGATGTCCTTCACGCCGATGAAGCCCGGATTTGCCATGGCTTTCGAAAACCGGTAGCCGTCCTTCGCGCCGGGGGCGCGGCACACGTGATCTTCTCCGGGCAGGCCCAGCGCTTTCCGGCTCACGTCCCGGTAGCACGCCGCCCGCTCGGTACAGCCGAAATCACAGCATTCGTTGCACAAAAACTCGACTTTGTTTTTTTCTTTTTCAGATAATTTAGAAAATTCCGTCAGCTTTTGATTGAGTCTGAAATCCGGCACAGTGTAAGCAAATTCGGGCCGGTTCAGTTCTCTTCTAAATTTATCAAAATCCGTGATGACTTTCGTGGTCGACGACACGAGATAAAGTTCCGGAAAGTTTTTTTGAAGATAAGCCGTTAGTAGATCCGACGCGACGATGATCCCCTGCTGGGTTTGACTTTTGGTGAGCATTCGGCAAAGGCGGTTGCATAAGGGATCGTCCAGATGTTTTTCCTCTAATAAAAGATTGCTGAACGTGAGCCGGACAGGTATGTCATAACTTTCCATCAGCGCGAACACGTCCGCCGGCTCGGCGTCCCCGAGTTCAATCCGGCCGCCGCCCCAGAGGCACCCTGCCGGCGCGCCATAGACCGAGCCGATGCCGCACCAATCATAAAAATATTCGGGATGTCCGCGGTAAAGCTCAAGAAATGCTTTGTAAAACGCATAATGCTCAAAAAGTCCCGGAAGATGATAATGTGCCTTGGGATTCAACAGTCTGCCTCTTTTCAAAAATAAAATTTTATCCAAATTATAGCACATCCCCTTTTTTCTCCGGCCGCAGATGTGCTATATTCAAATGATAATCATAAAATCATATTTTTTGGGAGGGACACGATGATTTATTATTTTTCAGCCACAGGGAACAGCCAGTACGCCGCCGAAAAGATCGCGGCGGCCACCGGGGACATGGCCCGGTTCATTACCGCCAAAGGCGGCGGTTCCGGCAATCCAAACCAATTCGGCTTCGTGACGCCGACCTACGCCTGGGAACTGCCCAGCCTGTGCCGGGACTTTTTAAAACGCGGCGCTTTTACAATTCCGGCAGATGCCTACGTCTTCATCGTCTCCACCTGCGGGGTGACCCCCGGCGCGTCCGGCGCCGAAGCGAAGCATTTGCTAAATAAGCGGGGCATTGCCGCCGACGCCCTGTTCAGCGTGCAGATGCCCGACACCTGGACGCCGATTTTCGATCTCAGCGACCCGGCAAAAAACGCAGCGGTCAACGCCAAGGCCGACCAGGCCCTCGACGCGATCATCAAACAAATCCAAAAACAAGAACACGGCAATTTCCAATCCCGCGCCATGCCCCGGGGCGTCCGCATCGTGACCCACCCCATCTACGAGGGCCTGCGCCAGACCTTCCACTTCCGCGTCGAAGATGCGTGCATCGGCTGCGGCCTGTGCGCCAAGTCCTGCCCGGATCAGGCCATTACCCTGCGCCGGGGCCGCCCGGTCTGGACCAAGACCCGATGCGCCATGTGCCTGCGCTGCCTGCACCGCTGCCCGGTCTTCGCCATTCAGTACGGCTTTAAGACCAAGGGCCACGGCCAGTACGTGCATCCGCCTTATAAAAATTAAACATCCGACATCAAAAAAGTGTCTCTGTTCAAAGAGACACTTTTTAATTTATGCCGTATTTTACTTTGATTCGATTCAGCGCTTCATCGCCGTCGACAACTCGTCCGGCTTCTGCATCCTGCAAGCCTTCAGTAATCGCCCTGGCTTCGTCGATCATACGCGCCTTATCAGAATCCTTATCTGTGTTTTTCGAATAAATCTTCATGATTTCGCCCTCCTGTGGCTCAATTATATAATAATTTTCATTTTTCTTATATAGCGCTTCCTTCGCTCCGCCGTTTTTTCAATTTATGATAAAAAATGGTATAATACCATTAATTATTTTTTAAGATTGGAAATGAGAATCCTATGAATCAAACTGAACAAAAAGCCGCCGCCAAGGCCTTTGCGGACCGCTGGGCCGGGCGCGGCGATGAAAAGCAGGACACCCAGTCTTTCTGGAACGAACTCCTGCGCACGGTCTACGGCGTCGACAACACCGAAGAGTACATCAAATACGAAAAGCGGGCCAAAATCGACAAGGACACGAAGTTCATCGACGGCTACATTCCGGCGACAAAGGTGCTCATCGAACAGAAGGGCGCGAAGATCGACCTCAACAAGGCTGAACGCCAATCCGACGGGCAGATGCTCACCCCTTTCCAGCAGGGGCGCCGCTATATTCTCGGCTTGAAACAATCAGAATATCCAAAATGGATTGTGACCTGTAATTTTCAAACTTTCCACATTCACGACATGGACCGTCCCAACGACGCGCCCCAGGTCGTCTATCTGAAAGACTTACCAAAAGAATATGAACGGCTGACCTTTTTAATCGACTTGGAAAACAAGAATACAAAGCGCGAAGAAGAACTTTCCAAAGGCGCCGGCGCCCTCGTGGGCAAAATCTACGATGCTTTTCTAAAGCAGTTCGAAGCGGTGCGGGAACCGACGGCGAGCGACCTCCGCAGCCTCAACGTGCTCTGCGTGCGCCTGGTGTTCTGCTACTACGCCGAAGACGCCGGGCTGTTCCAGTCGGCCCACAGTTTTCGGGATTATCTCGACTCTTTCAATCCCCACCACCTTCAGCAAGGGCTCAAGGATTTATTTGCGATCCTCGACACCGCGGAACCGGACCGGGATCCTTTCGCCGCGCCGGAACTCCTCGCCTTCCCTTACGTCAACGGCAGACTGTTCCGGGACGAAAATCAGCCCATTACCATTCCGCCGATTACCGAAGAAATCAAGAAAGAACTCCTCGACGCCGACGACTTCGACTGGTCGGACATTTCCCCGACCATTTTCGGCGCCGTGTTCGAATCGACCTTGGACAGCAAAATGCGCCGGAAGGGCGGCATGCACTACACCTCTATCGAAAACATTCACAAGGTCATCGATCCGCTGTTTCTGGACGATCTCAAGGCTGAACTCAAGGACATTCTCGCCATCACCAGCGAAAAGAAGCGGGACAGCGCCCTGAAAAATTATCAAAACAAGCTGGCGTCCCTCACGTTTTTGGACCCCGCCGCCGGTTCGGGCAACTTCCTCACGGAATCCTACCGCTGTCTGAGAAAGCTCGAAAACCGCGTCATCGCCGAGCTGCATCACGGGCAGACGATCATGTACGACGAAAAGATCCTGAACCCGATCAAAGTCTCTATCGGCCAGTTCTACGGCATCGAAATCAACGATTTCGCCGTGTCCGTCGCCAAAACCGCCCTGTGGATCGCCGAATCCCAGATGCTCCAGGCCACCGAAGAAATTATCCAGGGCGACCTCGATTTTCTGCCTTTGACCACCAACGCTAACATCGTCGAAGGCAACGCCCTGAGAATCGACTGGAACGATGTTGTGCCAAAAGAAAAGCTTGACTATATTATGGGAAATCCGCCGTTTGTTGCAAATGCAGGTCGTGTAAAATCATCCGAAGCAAGTTCTAAAGGTATGCAAACGAGCGAACAAAAAGAAGATAAAATGAATCTATTCGGTAAAAAGGGTGGAAATTTAAATTATGTTGCCTGCTGGTTTAAAAAAGCCGCACTTTATATGAAAGATACAAAAATAGCAGTAGCTTTTGTAGCCACAGATTCTATTTGTCAAGGTCAGCAAACAGAGCCTTTATGGAAACCATTATTTGATGATGGGATTGAAATTAACTTTGCACATCAATCTTTTTGGTGGAAATCCGAAGCTTCAGATTCTGCTACTGTTAAAGTTGTTATTGTCGGATTTTCATATCAAGAATCTGAAAAACATTGGCTTTTTTCTGGAGATATGAAACGTTCTGTTAAACACATTAATGCTTACTTAGTTGAAGCTGATGATGTATTTATCGAAAAACGCAGGACTCCAATCTGTGATGTTTCACAAATGCACCGTGGCAGTCAACCTACTGATCATGGATACTTTATTTTCTCAGAAGAGGAATATAAAATTCAAATTCAAAAAGAACCTTTTACAAAGCCTTTCTTCAGAAAATATATGATGGGAAAAGATTTTATCGAACGGAAACCGCGTTATTGTTTATGGCTTGTAGGAGTCACTCCTGGAGAAATAAAAAAGGGCAAAACTATTTTTAACAGAGTCCAGCAAGTGAAAGAATTCCGAGAAAAAAGCAGCAAAGCTGCCACACGAAAAAAAGCTGAAACACCCCAATTATTTGATGAAAATCAACAACCCAATACCAATTTTGTGGCGATTCCAAAAGTTTCATCTGGAAATAGAAAATATGTTCCTATGGATTTTATGACACCTGAAACTGTAGTTGGCGACAAGATATATATAATTGAAAATGCCTCTCTTTATGAATTTGGAATTATGACCTCAAATGTACAAAATGCTTGGATGCGAACTACATGCGGTTATTATGGGCCAAGTTACAGCTATTCGAATACTATTGTCTACAACAACTTCCCCTGGCCGTCGCCTGATAATAAGCAAAAGGCACGGATTGAAGAAACGGCTCAGGAAATTCTCGATGCCCGGGCGCTGTATCCGGATTCATCGCTTGCGGATTTGTATGACGAAACGACGATGCCGAAGGAGCTTCGGAAAGCGCACCGGCAAAATGACCGCGCGGTGATGCTCGCCTACGGCTTCACCCATAAGGACAAGGACGCGGCGTCGAAATGGTACACCGAAAGCGAAACCGTGGCCGCGCTGATGAAAATGTATCAGGAATTGACGGAAAAATAAAAAAATATGCCGGGCGGTAGATGCCGCCCGGCTTTTGGTTATATGAGGAGATCTTAATCATCTGTCCACTCAATATCCTGTTCAGCCTGCCAAAATGTTTTCCCATCGAAAATAGGGGCTTTTAAAAAAGCATTCATGCATTCTTCAATTGTTCTGCCGTCAAATTCCCATATGTAATCATCTTTCGGTGGCTTGTATTGAAAGATTTCCATGTGTACGGTATCTTCATCTGGCATATATCCTTGAAACCAATACTGAATACCATGATAAAGATAATTAATATCTTGACAAGAATAAATTGTGTCAAGGAAATCATTTGGTTTTCCATTGATCATAAATTAAGTCCTTTAAAGTATTTTTTGTATCTTTTCTTCATAGCCTTTGTCATTTTCATAGCTTTTGAACGATAAAAGTTTCCTGATGCATTTTTACTAAACCGTTCATCATAAATATGATAATGAAGCACTGGCTGGTGATTATTTCCGGTGAGTGATTTTTCTGCGTGATATCCTATTTCAAAACGAAGCACATGGTTTTTATCATAAAAACGCATTTCTCGAAATTTGCCGTCTTGATCTAATTTAATATAAGCATTGCTCGAATGAGACGATTCCGGCAAAGCGTGTTTTCCATTTATACCAGTTAAAACTTTCACTCCCTCAATTTCTTCTACTTTTTTGTATGAATAGGGAACTGGATTGCCAGCTGCGAAAGTACCGCGTCCACCCATATTATTTCACTCCTTTTGGATAATGATAATCAACACAAATTATGTGACCACGCATTTCTGGAAATGGCGTGCCAAGACAGATAATTGCTTCAGGTGAGATATGTTCCAACATGGCATCATATCCACGAACAAAAGGTTTTCGATTATTTTGTGTCGCGCCATTCATGCCGATTGCTACAATTGCATTTCGTTCAATACCGTCAAAACAATAATAATAACTGCATGGAGTACTCCACGTTATCGTAGGATATACAACAAATCCCAAACTTTGCCAATACGCACCGCACCAGCGGCTGTGTGCAGCGGCTGTGTGCAACGCTTTCAAGCTGCCGCCATGGCTGCATATCAGCGTAAGTTGAATAATCAGGTGTTAGTAGAAAAGTATACTGTGATAATCGTTGAATCACTCTTCTTGGCTGATTATAAACAACATTAAACCGATAATCATCAAGAAAGAAATGAACACCTTTTTGACAATTTTCTTTTAAATCATGCAATCTCGTATCAGAATATGCTATTAATGCAATTTTATCCGAGATTAACGGTTGTTTTTTAATAAACGGTATTTCCCAACGGCCACCACCAGAAAATGTATTTCGCATAAATAAAGGATCGAACCGCATCTCTTTACTATTCATATAAGTTAATTCTTTCCCTTTCTAACCACTATTAGTGGCGAATCTTATAAATTTTATATTAATTTTTAATAGTATCGAAAGGGCAAACATGATATACTGAAGCAACAGTCTAGTGAATGTATATCATCATTCACCCAGTGCATTGATTGGTCTGCCAACCTTTCAATGCACTTTATTTTTACTTTCATTAGGCATCACTCCCTTCATCTTTAAGAAAAATACTATAATAAATTGGATCAAGTTGTTTAACCAGTGGTTTCTCATAATCAAATATTCTTTTACCGTATTTTTGCATCCGATTAATGACATTCGATGATATATGACTGGCGATAGTATAACTTGTCCCAAATCTTGAAATGATTTCAATCGGATTTGAAATATCATTGACAATGAGATGCGGTATTGGCGCAGGAAAAAACCTGCCAAAATATTCTGCAAGATCGTCATCTTCCGGATCTTCTTCACAATCTTCATCAACGTAATGCTTGATTTCATGAAAAATCGTTTGTCTTTGACACCCTCGCGGCAGCTGCGGATCATCGTTATAAAAAATGGTCGGCGGAGCCTCTTTTGTCAGAGGATTAAAAAATCCATATTGTGATCGCTTGATAAAGAGTTTTCGATCATCCGGCTTATACGCTGAATATGGAACAAGCGAAATCCCAAGTTTCTGACATACATCTTCTTCATTGAGTGGAAATGTAACAAACCCGTAGTCTAAATAAAGGTCAATCGCAAGTTTTGCGATTCTATCATACTCACTCCCTTTTCTATACATCTTTCCCCTGACCTAAAATCAACGCGATTAACCGATTCTTTTCTTCGGGCGTTAGTTCACTGCCCTTTCTGGCAATAGCAGTTGCTATAGCATTATACGCTGATTCAGACTTTTCCTCATCATCTAGTAAATAATCTGTTTCAACATGTAAAGCCTTTGCGATATTTACCAGAATGTCAATACGTGGCTTTTTATTACTATGCAAATAACGCGACATAGAACTTTCAGATATGCCACTAAGCTGCGATAATTGCTTTTGCGTCATATTTCGTTCTTGCATAAGCAAAAATACTTTCCCCTTCCAATCTGCCATGATGAATTCCTCCTTTTTTTCATATTTAAGATTATAAATTGCAAATATGAAATTGTCAACTTAAAATATAATATTTCATTATTGAAATATAAGATTTTTCAAAATTTATCTCTTTCTACCATTTATTATTGCGTAATACCTTACCTGCACCCTCGAAGACAGCGACGAAATGACCGGGCGGCTCATTGCGAAATTTACCTACAAAAATACCGAACAGCCCGTCAAAAGCTGGGTTGAAATGTACGTGAACGTCCTGCAGATTTTGTACTCAGAAGATAAATCGATCATCACCAAGCTCGCCTATTCCGAAGAAGACGGCCTGGCCGCACATTTTTCCGCAAACGCCAAGATTTTCAGAAAAAGTGAAGAAATCGGCGACGGCCTTTACGTCTTGACCAATACCGACACCCATAGCAAGCTTGTAAATCTATCACGGCTTTTTAAGCGCTACGGCGAAAATCCTGAGGATCTGGTCTTTTATCTTCGGAACCAGAACAATGCCGACGACGATCCCCTGCAAAAACTGCGCCGGAAATACTGGACCTACGCCCTGCCGGTGATTCAGAAAGCCAACGTCGACACATTCAAAAATGTTCATCCGAGCAACAGCAACTGGATCGCCGGAACATTCGGCATCAGCGGATTTTATTTAGACTGCGTGGCCAATTACGATCAGGCCAGAGTTGACCTGGTGCTGTCCAAATCTGAGAAAAAAGAAAATAAAGCTGCTTTTGACCAGCTCTTCCAGAAGAAAGCCGAAATCGAAGCCAAAATCGGCCAGCCCCTGATCTGGGACCGCGGCGATAACTATAAACTCTCCACCATTGGCATCAAGCTGAAGAACGTCAGCGTCCAAAATGAAACCGACTGGCCCCAGATGGCCCATTTCCATGCAAAGTGGTCGAAGCAATTTTATGACGTGCTGGTTCCTTATCTGAGATAAAAAAATCAGACGGCAAAAAAACAATCCCTTTGACGGTGATCCGCCAGAGGGATTGTTTTGCTTTTGAGACCTTACCGCTGATAGGGATTGTCGTAGTACATGCCGTTATAACGATAATCGCCGAATCCGAGGATCAGCGTGAAAATATAGGGCAGAAGCACCAGTCCAACTGTGAAGCCGGCGCCCTGTCCGAAAGCCTGAGCCAGCTTGTATTCTGTGATGATCGTGATCACCAGCACCACAATCGGGCCTACAAACGGGATAATGACCAAAAGATTGAGTAAAAAGTACCAGCCGTTGCCCCAGGTGATCTTGTACAGCAAATAGGCGTTGTAAAACGGAATGAGGGACCCCCACCCCGGCACGCCGGCCTTTTCATAAATCTTCCAGTTCGCGACGATGATCAGCGCAGCGACGATCAGGATGACAACGGTGAGACCCGCACTTAGGCTTCCGAGATAAGAATAATAATTGGGATACATGGTCGTAAGCTCCTTTAATCTTTATGATGTTTTATAAATATAATATAAGATCGGGCACAAGAGTTCAAGAATATTTTAAGTTTTTATGTGATTTTTACGGTGAACAAATTAATTCTTCTGTTTGCAAATCATGTTGTAATAATAGAAAAAAATAAGGATATAATGACCTAATGTTAGATATTTTAGATTTCAAAAAACTAAATGATCTTGAATCAATTGCGCTTACGAAACACGCTAAAGATCGCCTTTTGAAAGAAATATTTCTATTGATGATATTATTGCAGCAATAAATAATGGTGAAATTATTAAACAATATGAGGACGATAAGCCCTTACCAAGTTGCTTAATTTTAGGATGTGACTGCCACTATAATCCTATTCATATTGTTGCAAGTCACGATGATCACTTTATTTATTTAATAACTGCTTATCGTCCTGATTACTTTCTGACTACTTTACATAAAAATAAATATAAATAAAATAAAAAAGCTCGAAAGCCAAAAGGCTTTCAAGCTTTGATATTTACAAAAATGGCAGGGGCAGAAGGATTTGAACCCTCGGCACGTGGTTTTGGAGACCACTGCTCTACCAACTGAGCTATACCCCTACCTAAAAATGGTGATCCATCGGGGATTTGAACCCCGGACACCCTGATTAAAAGTCAGATGCTCTACCAACTGAGCTAATGGATCATAAATAAATATGGTGGGGAAAGATGGATTCGAACCATCGTAGACTAAGTCAACGGATTTACAGTCCGCCCCCTTTAGCCACTCGGGCATTTCCCCAGACATTCGAATGGAGCTGACGGGCGGACTTGAACCGCCAACCTGCTGATTACAAATCAGCTGCTCTGCCAATTGAGCCACGTCAGCAAAATGGCGACCAGGATGAGGTTCGAACTCACGACCTCCAGCGTGACAGGCTGGCATTCTAACCAACTGAACTACCTGGCCGCAAAAAATTGGTGACCCCTGGGAGATTCGAACTCCCGTAGTCGCCGTGAAAGGGCGATGTCTTAACCGCTTGACCAAGGGGCCTTAAAATGATTTAAAAAACGGATATGGAAGTGAATGAACTCCATATCCGCTAATTTGCAATGGCTCCCCAGGTAGGATTCGAACCTACAGCCTATCGGTTAACAGCCGAGTGCTCCACCGTTGAGCTACTGAGGAACAATAAGATTTCGCGGCTTTCTATCCTCCCAGGCAGCTGCCCGCCAAGTACTTTCGACGTTAGAGAGCTTAACTTCTGTGTTCGGGATGGGAACAGGTGTGTCCTCTCTGCTATTGTCACGAAATCATTATTAACTTTTCATATGGTAACATAGTTCAAATTAATTTGCAAGTGCTTTTTGCTTATTAAATTGAATTATAAGTCACTCAAAACAACATAGAGATTTTTGCGCTTAACACGTTTTGGATCAAGACCT